>NZ_JAIXWA010000042.1 GCF_027482425.1 Flavobacterium sp. | reverse complement strand
CCCTTGCTCAAAACCCGAAAAAATCGTTATATGACGAACTTGTAATTCAGTTTAGCGAAAAGGATTCAAATCAAATAATAAATAATGTAAAATTATTTGTTGAAAATTATAAGCGTGAAATATATGAAAGAGAAGATAAACTTACTTATTCTTTCTTTTATATAAGTTGGGGGATGTATTGGAGAACTATATTGTTAACCGCATTAACAGAGAACTATTCTGAATATAATGAGTTTGTGAAATTATTTAGAAGATATTATTATCTTAATTGGATTGCTGGGTTTACCCTAACCAAGATTAAACAAACATCCTTCAATATTATTAAGTGGTTGAAAGAAAATAGAACATTGGAATTTATTAAAAGTGAGTTAGAACTCAATTTATCTCAAAATGATACCATAAGAAGAGCTACGGAGAATTTGAAAGGTGATATATATTATGAATCTTGGTGTAAACCATTATTATTTATGATAGAATATCAGCAAACAGATGATAGTAGTTTGAATTTCTTTGAAATGTCTGACACAAAAATTCAAGTTGAACATATATTACCACGAGCATACAAAAGTAATGTGGAATGGAATACTAAATTTGAAGGCAATGACACAATAAGTAATTGGATTAACACAGGTGGTAACCTTACTTTATTAAGTGGTAAAAAAAATAGAGATGCGAGCAATTATAGTTTTGAGAAGAAAATTATTGCATATAATGGAAAGGGGTATTATGCTGAAGATAGTGAAGGAATAACAGCATTCAGAATAACACAAAATATAGTTAATCATTATAATGATAATACCTATAACAAGCAGTGGAACGAACAATCTATTATAGATAGATGGAATTGGTTTTGTGGTCAGGTAGAAGTAATATTAGATATTGATTTAAGTCAGATTAGAAAATAGTTAATTTATTAGTTAGTAATTAACCGGATGCAACTTGAAATATTTTTCCCCACTATATGTGGGGATTTTTTTTGAAATACTTTCAATGCAGATTTGACTCTTAAATTTTATTTACCTATCAATTTCACATAACAAATAAACAATTATAAATTATGGAAGAAATTGAGAAATTATTATTAGAGAGACACCCACTTATTGAAAAATTATTAAGAGAGGGTATTATTAAAGTTCAGGAAGAATATTCGGATAGTGAAGAATTATTACCGGAATTAAAAGCGTCAATAATTGATGGAGGATTATTTAACAGGAAGTCAATTCAACATCCGTTGGTGATTGGTGATATAGGTATGATGCCAAATTCATATTACAATAATCAATTGATGAGAAAAAAAGAAAGATTAAAGGAATTTGAAAATAACAAGGAATTTGAAAGTTACTTGTTTTTAATAGAAAAACCTTTTCGGGTAACATTCTTTTCGGATTTGGTTAAACAACATAAAATAAAGAAGTTGTCAAAAAAATATTGGAAAATATTATCCTCTTTATGGACGGGAAGTGAGAATATATTTCAAAACAAAGAATTGTGGGATGATTTATTAAAAGACAAATCCAACTCACATTACTTTATGAGTAAAAAAGACCTTAAGTTCTTTAATTCTCTTGAAAATGAATTTATTGTTTATAGAGGTTATTCCCATTGGGAAAATGGATATTCATATACTTTGGACAAAGAAAGAGCAATTTGGTTTGCTGATAGATTTGGTCAAAATGGTTTTGTTAAAGAAAGATTAGTCAGAAAAGAGGAAGTTTTTGCTTATACCAATTCCCGTGAAGAAAATGAAATTATAATATTAAAGTAATTCTTAACTTATACTTTTGTTATAAGTATAAGTTAAAATGTATTGATTATCAAGTAGTTATGTTTTTAATGATATTTTAACTTATACTATCGGGTATTTTCAATAAAAGTATAAGTTTTTTTATTACTTTTGTCAAAAATATTACTATGAGTAGAGATGGTCAGAATACAACAACTTCATTCATTGAGTGGAATGACTTTATATCCTTAATAATTAGGTTGGAGAAGGATAAAGAATATAAATTTTGTTTGTTAGTTTCAATCGGTGTATTTACCGCATTAAGAATTTCTGACCTTCTAACATTAAAATATTCCCATATCCTTGATAACGACATTTTTTTATTTACTGAAAAGAAGACCAAAAAAGAAAGAAGTATAAAGGTTAATTCTACTTTGAAAGAAATTGTTCAAAGAGTTTATGATGTTTCGGGTGTGACCAATAAGGATGAATTTATATTCTTGAACAAGTATGGGACTAAATGTATAGATAAGTCCTATGTTAATGTTAAACTTAAAGAGTTATTCATTAAGTATAGAATAAGAGTAAAAGGAAATGTATCAACCCATACTTTCAGAAAAACACTCGGAAGAAGGGTTGTTGAAGTAAATAATTACTCAAATGAAAGTTTAGTTTTATTGATGGAGTTGTTTGGACATTCTAATATGGGAATTACTAAACGATACTTGGGGATTACAAAAGATGAAATACATAATGTTTATGATTGTTTGACCTTTTAATTATATTATAAAATGAACCATCAAGATGTATATTGTAAGATAATAAATAAGTTGTTGAACCAGTTAATGAAAAAAGAATACAATTATGACTTTGTGTTTTATCTTAACCCGGCTCAACACTTAATGAATAAGAAATTAAATTCAGATTTTCATTTGATTGAAGAAATAGTGTCAATAAATCTTAAATCTTCAATAAATATGTATCTATATGATAGGTTGTGTAAGGACTTGAAAGAATGTTTGAATAAGTTTTTACCTTTTGTTGAATGTTCTGATTTTAGAAAAATAAATAAAGTAAAACTTGTTATTAGACAACGGGTTGTCTCCGGAACATTATTTGGCACTATCTAATCTTTTTATATCTCCGAACAATTGAATGTTTTGACGATAGGAGAAATAAGTGTTTGATGATAGTTTATCTAATTCCTCATTTTCTTGATAACTAATTTTAATTGAAACATAAGGACATATTTTCTTTGCACGGCATCTTAATTCTAACTCATTTAATTTTGATTTCGTTGTCATAATAAAATTTAACTCCAAGTTTTCGTCGGTTAATAATGGCTCGTATATTCCTGATGGAACTATTCGTTTCCACCACAATCTATTTGACGGGTGACCTGTTAAACTTGCTTTTGAATTGGATAGTCGTTTATAAAACTCATTTATGTTGTTTAATCTGCGAAAGTAAGTTGTGTTGTCAAATACTATTGTAATGAAATACCAATGATGGTTATTTTTAAGTTCATTAACAAATGACTTTATCTTCAGTTGTCTCTTCTTCATATATTTTTGATTGTTTATTATAATGGGGATAATCCCCAAGTAGGTAATATCATCATTTTTGACCAAAAGTGGATAGTTTGCTATAGGTGTTTCCCAGACAATTATATCTGATTAGGTTCAATAAAACCTATTAAAATGGTAGTTCTGAAGCGCTTTTTGCTAACTCGTGATTTTGAAAAGGTGCTATGTTGTTATCCTTGTCAAACCTTACTAATTCTACCGGGAGAAAAGGGATTTGGAAAAGTTCTTGAGTATTTACAAACTTCTCAAGTTCGGCAATTCTTTTTGGTGTGAATTGTTTTGGGTTGTCATAAAATATTTCAAAGTAATAAATTAAATCATTCGGATTTTCAACAAGGAACCCCTGTTTTTCCACAACTTGATAAAAATGCACCGCAAGTTTAGGGTATTTGGATTTTTTAGGATAGTATATTTCCCCCTTGACGAAAGTAACCTTATCTATTAGTTTGGATTTATTTTCTTCAACTACCTTTTTTATTCCGTCTATTTTGAAGTATTCCATTATTGTTTTTTTGTCGGTGGAGGAAATTGTAACAACCCACTCTTTTAATTGGATAGGGAAAGTTATTTTACTTTCATCAATCTTAATTAACTCTAACTTATTATAGAAGGTCTGACAATTTTTTGATAATTGCGGATATTCACACATATCGTTTATTACTACATTTCCTTCATCATCTAAATTGATGTCAAACCCCAAATATGATTCTAATTTTTTCATTATACTCTTTAGTAATAAGTATTATCATATAAGGTAAAAGTCAAGTTTTTATCAATTTTACCCCAAAAATTTTTTTTTGTGTTTTGCAATGTTTAAGGCATTATCCCCCTAATACAGGATTTGATACCCGGCAGGAGGGGACTCGGGATTCCTTCAGCTAAACACCCCCGGAGGTAGGGGGTTGTTTTGTATTATTTTCATTATTATTTGGCAATTAAAGTAATAGTGCTTAATTTTGTTATGCTAAACAATCTTGTATGATACAAATACCCACCTACTTCAGAAGAAGATTAAATCAAATATTAAACTCTCAACGACTTGAATGGGATTACGAAACTTTTATTCAGGAATACAATTCCTTTCATAACAATTGTAAAGAAGTAATTGATAATTTTGATAATCACAAATTAAATATTGAAAAGAATAATTACCTTGAAAATCCACATTTCACATTACATATAGTAAAGAATAGAAATACATACGATAGTGTAATCGCACAAGTAAAATGGAAGTTTCCAATTCAAAATAAAATTAAGAAGTTAAAGTATCATCCTATATTCATTGGAACTACAAAACAATTAGGTTTGGATATAGAATCTCAAAGTGTGTTACTCGCATCTAAAGAAACTATTAAAGATTACTTTAACGAAAAGTCATTGCCTCTTCCTGTAGATTATAATATGTTGAATGAATATATGGAACTAACCGAAGCATTTGATTTAATAAGAAGTAAAAAAGATGAAATATTTGCACGGCTAAACCCTGAATTTTATTTGTCCAAGAATAAAACTAAATCTAATTACAAGGCGATAGTTGCGAATATAAAATGGGGGTTTCCATATCCCGGACGAAGTGGGTGTCCAAGATACATACCTTTCTATATTGGTTCTGAAAAAGACATAACAGATGATGTTAAAACTGATAAATTCAAACTGATTGTTAAACCAAAAGTCATTGAATATTTGAAACTTAATAGTTATTTTTAATGATAAATAAAAAATAATTCTAAAAACATATATAATATTGTATTATTATTTTATATCTTTGTATCGTGATTAACACCAATCTTTTAACGATTGGTTTTTTTACCGAAAAAGTAATGATGTAAAAATATATATGTTTTTAGTCGTTACAACAAAAAGAAAATTTACACAATTATTATGAGTAGTTATTATAATTCAACCAATTTAATCTCTTTAGGTGATGTATCAAATCTCCTAATGATGAACTCTATTCCGGCGGTAAAAAAATGGTTAAAGTCCAAAAACATCTTTATGAATAAGATATCAAAATCATATTATGTGTATGAAGTTGAAATTTTCACCGAATTGGAAAAAGAATACGCTCTTAACTTGAGAAGAAATTATCCGGCTCATTGGAAAGAAATGTATAAATGTGTAACAAGAAGTGAGTCAATATACAATTTAGTATTGATTCAAATAGGCGAGGAAGTTGTTTATAAACCTATATATAAGGTTAAAACAAGAGGGTCAAAAGATGAAAAATTATTACAAGAATTACTATCTATATGAAAAAATTAACTTTACCAAAAAACCACCTAAAAGGGTTGAAAATTTATTGTAATAAGTGTAAAAAATACAATCCTAAATGTAATCACAATGATGATTTACTTTATAGAGTTGTTGTCCATATTCCCGGCACAAAAAACTCAACCAAAATAAAAACATTGATTTCAAAAAACTACGAAGACGCTGTTAAGGAATCAATAGATATTATTAAGGAGTTAAAATCTAATGATTATAGAGATTTATCTACTGATAATGATAATAAAGAATACACTATGATTGGTGCGATTCTTAAATACAATCAATTTTTAAGTGGTGAATACGAACTTAAACATTTAATTAAGAAAGTTTCGGAAGGTCATCGTAAAGAATCATTAAGATTCATTAAATTATTTTGTAATGTCTTGAAGAGTCATCATAACTTTGAAATTATGAGAGTAAGAGATGTTTCTGTTAAAGATGTCTCAAGATTTTATGAATCAATGGAGAGTCATTATTCAGCACGAACCTTCAACAAGTGTATGATATCACTTAAAAGTTTCTTTAATTTTTTAATTGAGATTGAAAAAGTTGATATGAAAAACCCATTTTCTGTTTATAATTCTAAATCCGTTTTAACAACGATAAATGAGACGATAACAAAAGATGAATTTGAAAGAATACTTGATTCTATTGATAGTTCAGATTCCTTACTAAAATTAGGTGGTAAAGGAGAGGTTAAGAATATGTATCGTGATTATTTGAAACTTGGATTTAAGTTGTTTCTTTTAACCGGTGGAAGAAGAGAAGAAGTGGTTGATTTACGATGGTCAGATATATATTATTCGGGTGACACTTATTTTTTTATGATTAAGAATAAGAAGGTAGAAAGAAATCAAAATATAGATGGTGATTTTAATAAGTATATACCAATCAATTCAGACCTTTTTGATTTATTAAATGAAATAGGTTATGAGGAGAAAAAAACTTCAAAAGATTTTATTTTGTGTCCTGAAAGGAATGAAAGTGTATTAACAATAATGAATACATTAAGTAAATCTTTTACTTTTTATAAAAACAAGTCGGGTGTTACAAAAAATATATCTCTAAAACACCTCCGTAAAACTTATATAAGTTGGGTTAATCAGGTTATGGGAACTGATACAAGGATTTTAACTTCTCATTCAACTGATGGTGTGTTAAAGGAACATTATTTAGACCCAACAATATTAGATACTATTCAAAAAGGAATGTTGAACATTAAAGTGTTTGGACAATAAAAGAAAATCCCCGTTTGGGGATTTTTTTATGTCCTTTTTTCAATAAAAATAGGTATCAAACAATAAAATTCCTTACTCCATTTCCTTACTCCATAAAACACAAAAAAGAGTGACTTCCAATAAAAAAACCCTTAACTATTGATAGATAAGGGTTTATTTTCGTAGCGAGAGGGAGATTTGAACTCCCGACCTCAGGGTTATGAATCCTGCGCTCTAACCGACTGAGCTACCTCGCCAAGACGTGCATTAACCCGTTTGTCAATGCGGGTGCAAATATATAATTTATATGAATGTCTGCAAATTATTCCTTTCAAAAAAAAATATTTTTTTTAAAGTGAAATTTCTCAAATAAATTATATATTTCGAAAAAATATAGATTATGGCACAAAAAGTACGCTACGAGATTGAGTTCCCCATAAATTCCTCACCTCAGTTACTTTATCAGTATATTTCAACCCCTTCTGGATTGCAAGAATGGTTTGCCGATACCGTAAATTCAAGAGGCGAGTTTTTTACTTTTCATTGGGAAGATACCGAAGAACACGCCCGGTTGGCCTCCAAAAAGACAGGGGAGAAGGTTCGTTTCAAATGGGTAGATGACCAAAAGAAAGATACTGAATATTTTTTTGAACTACGTATCCTAGAAGATGAAATCACCAAAGACGTTTCCTTAATGGTAG
Organism: Flavobacterium sp.; assembly: GCF_027482425.1. Classification (GTDB taxonomy): domain Bacteria; phylum Bacteroidota; class Bacteroidia; order Flavobacteriales; family Flavobacteriaceae; genus Flavobacterium. The sequence goes on along the minus strand of NZ_JAIXWA010000042.1, from coordinate 23,030 downwards.
TCGATTTTGCCGAAGAGGATGAGGTCGATGAATCCAAACAATTGTGGGAAAATCAAGTTTCCGATTTGAAGCATGTGATTGGTTCGGTGTAATTGTCTTTTACTTCCTATATTTGTCCCTCCAAAAAAGAGGGATTTTTTATGTTTAATTTCAACGGAACTTTAGTCGATCATACAACCGTTTTTTCATCCTCCAATCGCGCACTTTTGTTCGGTGATGCATTGTTTGAAACGATTCGTGTGGTTGATGGAACAGTTTGCTTTTGGGAAGATCATTATTTTCGTTTAATGGCTTCCATGCGTATTTTACGAATGCGTATTCCCAGCACCTTTACGATGGAATATCTTGAATCGCAGTTGAAAAGTGTGGTGACATCGCAAGGTGCTTTTCGGGTGCGTCTCACAGTGTATCGCAATGAAGGAGGATATTACACTCCAATAACCAATTCCGTTTCGTTTTGTATTGAAGGTACTCCTTTGGCTACAACTCATTTTATTCACGAGACAACTCCCTGTAACGCCGATTTGTTTAAAGATTTTTATGTGCCCAACCACTTAATGTCCACGCTAAAAACGACCAACCGTTTACTTAATATAGTAGGAGCAGTATATGCACAAGAGAACGACTTAGATACTTGTATCGTGCTTAATGAGCAAAAGCGGGTGGCTGAGGTACTTAACGGTAATTTGTTTATGCTCCAAGGGAAAAAACTCATTACTCCGCCTCTCAGTGAAGGCTGCTTAAATGGTATTTTACGAAAACAAATGCTCAAAATGGTAACTGCCCAATCCGAATGGGAAGTGGAAGAAGCCCCAATATCTCCTTTTGAATTGCAAAATGCTGATGAATTATTCTATACCAATGCTATTCAAGGCATCCGTTCGATAACCCATTACCGTAAAAAAGAGTTTGTCACCACCCAAGCTCAAGCATGGACGGCGCAATTAAATCAGTTAGTTTAAAATTGGATTTTCAGGCGCATTGGACCATAAGACGTAGTCGCCTCCAAGTTCCAAAATTTTTTCTTTCCAAAAATTATTGGACGATTTACTTAAAATAGTTTGCTTGTAACTATTGGGACAAACAATCCACGACTGCGATTCGAGTTCTTGCTCCAATTGTTGCACCCCCCAACCGGTATACCCTAAGAAAAAGCGAATATTGTCTTTTTGAATTGTACCATTGTTGAGCAATTCTTTGGTACGTTCAAAATCGCCTCCCCAATAAATTCCTTGAGAAATTTCAATACTATTGGGTAACAAATCGGGAATATTGTGAATGAAATAAAGATTGTCCTGCTCAACAGGGCCTCCATTGTAAATCGTGAACGAAGACGTAATATCGGGAATTAAATCGTGTAAGGCATAGGTAAGTGGCTTATTAAGTATAAAACCTACTGAGCCCTCTGGATTATGGTCCGCCAACAAAATAACCGATCGATTGAAGGAAAGATCCCCAATTATGGAAGGTTCTGCAATCAATAATTGTCCTTTTTGTAGGCTTTCGGTTGACATTATTATGCAATTTTAACTAAAAGTACAAAAATATTTGGCACGTCAATAGTTATTCATAAAAAAAATCACGGCCGAAACCGTGATTTTTGATGATATTGGGTAACAGAAATTAGTTTACAGAACCTTCTAATTCAGCACCTGCTTTAAACTTCACTACATTTTTAGCAGCAATTTTAATTGTTTTACCGGTTTGAGGGTTTCTTCCTTCACGAGCTGCTCTTTTAGATACAGACCAAGAACCGAAACCTACCAATGAAACTCTTCCACCTTTTTTCAAAGTAGCCCCTACATTTCCTAAAAATGACTCTAAAGCTAATTTAGCAGCTGCTTTGGAAATTCCAGCATCAGCAGCAATTGCATCGATTAATTCTGACTTGTTCATAATAATAGTTATTAATTGTTGGTTAAACTTAATTGTTATTCAAAACAAATTTAATAGAAAATCCACAGCATGCAACTGATTACACGTATTTTTGGTGAATTTGTTGATAACTCAATTCATTTGTTGATAAACGACCTGAAAAACAGTACGATTCTAGTATTTATAGGGTCTCCCAATTATTCCACGCGACATTGGGGGCTAAAATGCATGCCATTCAATACCTCTTGAGCTTTCATTTTTTTCTTGCCTGGAAATTGAAGGACTTTAATTTTTATGTACCCATCAGGCACTACAATGTCAATTTCCTTTTTAGTCGTTTTCCAATGTCCAACAACTTCCGAATGTTGGGTTTCAACAAAAGTAGCTTCATAAATTTTAACCGCCCAACGCATTTCTCCATCCACAACATAACACCAAGCGGTAGGGAAGGGTGATAAACCCCGTATTTGGTTGTATACGTCTTTTCCTTTTCTATGAAAATCCAATTGGCAGTTTTCTTTGTTCAACTTATAAGCGGTCTTTAATTCACCTGTTTCAATTTGGGGAACTGTGGCCACATCGCCTTGTGCAATGCGCACCAAAGTTTCAAGCACAACTTCTTTTCCCAATTCCATCAAGCGGTCATGTAAACTACCTGTATTATCCTCGGTATCAATCACTGTTTTTTTCGACAAGATTATAGCACCGGTATCTATTTTATCATCAATAAAAAAGGTAGTCACCCCCGTTTCGGTTTCGCCATTGATAATAGCCCAATGGATCGGCGCTGCTCCACGGTATTGGGGCAACAATGACGCATGTAAATTGAAGGTGCCCAACTTCGGCAAACGCCACACAACCTCCGGCAACATGCGAAACGCGACCACAACTTGCACATTAGCGTTCCAAGCTTCCAAAGCCGCAATAAAATCGGGGTCTTTTAAATTGATGGGTTGTAACAACGGCAGTCCTTGTGCTAAGGCATATTCTTTCACCGCCGAAAATTTAAGCTGCTGTCCGCGACCCGCAGGTTTGTCGGCAGCAGTAATTACACCGACTACCTGCAATCCTTGTTGTACAATAGCTTCCAAAATCCCGACCGCAAATTCGGGCGTTCCCATAAATACAATTCGTAATGATTCCATTTTAACGCAATGAATAGGTGTTGTCGGGAAGTAAACGAATGCATTCCGCCTCCAACAATGATTGAAGTGCAAAGATAAGCGCCTCTTCCGGTTGTGAAAGTATTTCTTGTAATTCTCTTGAACTATACGGTTGATGTTGCAACAATCGCAATAAGGCCTCAGGTAGATCGCCCAATTCGATGGTCTTTTTTCGGGGTGCAATGCAGGTCGAACAGCGTCCACAATCGGCTGTATCTTTTTCTCCAAAGTACGCCAACAAAATCCGTTGGTTGCATTGGATCGTGTTTTCGGCATAGGCCAACACCGATTTCAATTGGGACGCTTTCAATTCGTTTTGCGCAATTAAATATTTACTCACGCGATTTATTGTATGCGCATCTTCTCGAATGGTCGTAAAGGTGAGTTGCGCATCGTTGGTTTTTGTATGCACAGTCGCCAATTCGTGTTGCTGAAGTTGCTGCAATACCGCCAATACGTTGGCTTCTGTAACCCCCGATTTTCGCGCCACCACCGATAAGTTGATGGCCGTCATTTGGTCATACACGCCCGGGTGGGTGCGCAAAAGAGTAACTAAAACAAGCTCCTGTTCGGGATGTAAACTGCTGTAGCGAATCACTTCTTTGGAAGGGACAATAAATTGTAAGGTTAACTTCTCTGAAAACTCTTGCGAAAGACTCAAGACGCCCTGCCGATCCAAAAATTGTAAGGCTTGATACGTGCGTGCCACGGGTAAATTGTATTTGACGCAAAAACGATGTAAATTAAATCCAAACGTTTCATCTATGCCTTCTCCGTATGCAATTTGCAAATCGGCACACAACTTTTGATACACTTGGGATAAAAACGGTTTGTCGGGTAATACGCCCAAAAATTGTTGCTCTGCCTGCAATCGATCGGAGGCATTGGCCAACAAAATGGCATAGGCTTTCGATCCATTTCGCCCCGCGCGTCCCGCTTCTTGGTAATAATTCTCCAAATTGGGCGGTAAGTGAAAATGGAAAACAGTACGAACATTTGCTTTATCAATACCCATCCCAAAAGCATTCGTCGCGACCATAACCTGCTTTTTTTCCTCCATCCACCAACCCATTTGCCGTTCTTTTTCGGCAGGCGATAAGCCCCCGTGGTAAAATGTAGCCGATATACCCATGGCCTCCAATTGTTGAGCCGTATGCAAACATGATTTTCGGTTGGAAACATAGACCAAAGATGAACCCGGATATTTTTGCAATACGTTTTTGGTAAACTGTAATTTGTCTTCAGGCGCATAGACCATATAGGCCAAATTCTCTCGGGCAAATGATTTCGAAAATACACTCGGTTGCTCCAAAGCCAATTGCGCTATAATGTCGGCTTGCACCCGTGCCGTTGCCGTTGCCGTTAGCGCTAAAAAAGGCACTTTAGGAAAATGAATCCGCAATTCCGCAATCTTTAAATAGGCGGGACGGAAATCATGTCCCCACTGCGAAACACAATGCGCCTCATCAATCGCAATCAGCTGAATAGGTAAGGTTTTAAGCCGCGAAAGTACAATTTCATTTTGCAGTCGCTCGGGCGATAGATATACTAATTTGTATCCCCCAAATTGTGCATTGTCCAGCAGATCAATGAGTTCTTCTGTAGGAATGCTCCCGGTTAACGCCATCGCTTTGATGTTGCGCATTTGAAGCTGTTGCACCTGGTCTTTCATCAACGCCACCAAAGGCGATATCACCAACACAATCCCCTCACGAACCAAAGCTGGAAGTTGATAACACAACGATTTTCCTCCGCCCGTTGGCAATAATGCAAAAGTATCACGCCCCGCCAAAACCGATTCAATTATCGCCTCTTGCGGATCGCGAAACGCCTCGTAATTCCAATATTGTTTTAGAATATCATGTAGGTTACTCATGGGTCATTTTGCAAACGAGTAACACAAAGATACAGGAATATTACAACGCATTCAAGATAAATGCCACCCGATCGGCTACAGGGCCCACGGGAACTTCAATCGGACTATATCCAAAATGGCGATAGGTTTCTTGCAAATGACGGTAAATCAATTGCGCTTGTTCAAAATTTTCATACCGCGCCTCATCACTCACATAAATCGCTTCCCAAGGCGGTAAAATAAAGATTTTATTGTACCGATGTCCCGTACAAGCTTCCTCAAAAAAAACAGGATAACTGTCGCCGATATAGTGCATGTACGCCAGAATATCGGGAATGCCACGGTCCAAAAAAGTAAAGGATTGGACTTCCTCCTGGGCCGAGAAGTATTGCTTTTTTCTGCCCACAAGCAACAATTCACTAAATAGTAAGGGTTGTTCCAAAAACAATTGTTCTATACCCTGTTCACGTGCCTCCAAGGTAATTTGACGTGATATTTCAGGATAACAACAATGCCCATCAGCCATCATGTGCTCAATTATGGTTGTTTTTCCGGTCCCTGGACCGCCCGTAATTACGATAAGTTGAGGTTTCATTTTTTGCAAAAATAAGCCGTAAAAGTATTGAATTGTCATCGCATTTGCATACGAAAATCGTCAATTTTTCGTTAGGATATAAGGTTGTTTTGGGCGTGTCCCGAAATGGAATTTACTGCCTTTCTTTGGTATGCTTAGGGTCGGGACCGGGCTGTCGGGAGTCGCTACCCTCGTGCCTCGGGCGAGCTTCAACAATCCCTCCATCCCTCACGCGGTGGGAAAAATGAAATAAAAAAACTAATTTTTGGCAAAAAATAGAGGTATAATTCCCCAGAAAAGCATTGAAAAACTAACCTCAAATAGCGTATATTTGCCCTTATTTAATGATGATGGATAAAAAAACGGAAGCTTTTTACATTCGCCTCAAAGAGGAATTGCAAACCACTTCATCTTGGCCGAGTGTTTATTTGTACAAATTTATTGTCCCTACCGATATCCAAAGAATTCATACGGTAGAGAACGCCTTCGACAACCTCGGAGCCGTCATTAAAACCCAACAGTCTAAAAACGGTAATTTTACCAGTATTTCGGTCAATGTCGTGATGGAATCTCCTGACGCTGTGATTGCCAAGTACTTAGAAGTATCCACCGTTGAAGGCATTATATCCCTTTAGTATGGTACCAAAATACATCAAGGAAAATGCACACGATACCGTGCAACACCTCGAATACAACGCCGAACGATCGCCTTTATTTATTCCCGAATACGGCCGTCATTTGCAAAAATTAATCGATCACGTAGTCGCAATTCAAGACCGTGACGAGCGAAACCGCGCTGCGCGATATGTAATTAACGTCATGGGTACCTTGAATCCGCATTTACGCGATGTGCCCGATTTTCAACATAAATTGTGGGATCAAATATTTATCATGTCCGATTTTCAATTGGATGTCGATTCACCCTATCCGATTCCCACAAGAGAAGTTATAAACCTCAAACCCGATCCGCTGCCGTATCCGCAGAAAAATCCAAAGTACCGCTTCTATGGCAACAACATCACGTCCATGATTGATGTAGCCAATTCGTGGGAAGAGGGCGAACTCAAAAGTGCTTTAATCATGGTTATCGCTAACCATATGAAAAAATCGTATTTGAGTTGGAACAAAGATACCGTCACAGATCAAGTGATTTTTGAACATTTGTATGAGCTTTCGGGGGGGCGCATTAATTTATCGCATAGTGCCGAAGAATTATCGACGACCACCGATTTGATTCGCACCAACAAAAAAATGTCCAACAAGGCACAACAGCCAATGCAAAAACACAAAGGTGGATTCAAAAAGAATTTGAACAACGGAAAAAAATTCATCAAAAAAAATAATAATAAAAACTAATAGAAAACGGCCATAAGGCTTTTTACTACACCATGGGAACATTCAAAATTGAAGGCGGCATCCGCTTGAAAGGAGACGTCACGCCACAAGGCGCAAAAAACGAAGCATTACAAATTTTATGTGCCGTTTTATTAACCCCTGAAAAAGTAACCATCAATAACATCCCCGATATTATTGACGTCAATAAGTTAATTACCCTCTTAGGAAATTTGGGGGTAAAAATCCAAAAAAACGGTCCTGGTTCCATCACTTTTCAAGCCGATGAAGTCAATGTGGGCTACCTCGAAACCGAAGCCTTCAAAAAAGAGGGCGGATCGTTGCGCGGTTCCATTATGATTGTTGGTCCTTTGTTAGCGCGTTTTGGCAAAGGGTACATCCCCAAGCCCGGAGGCGATAAAATCGGACGTCGCCGTTTAGATACGCATTTTGAAGGCTTTATCAACTTGGGAGCCAAATTCCGTTACGAGCGCGAAGACCATTTTTATGGCGTAGAAACACAAGAGCGCTTGAAAGGGACCTATATGTTACTCGACGAAGCCTCGGTTACAGGAACCGCCAATATCGTAATGGCCGCCGTGCTCGCGGAAGGAACGACCACCATTTACAATGCAGCCTGTGAACCGTATTTACAGCAATTGTGTAAAATGCTCAATTCTATGGGTGCTAAAATTACCGGCGTGGGTTCCAACCTGCTCACTATTGAAGGGGTGGAAAGCCTTGGAGGTTGCGAACACCGAATCCTTCCCGATATGATTGAAATTGGAAGTTGGATCGGTCTTGCCGCCATGACCCGCAGTGAAATCACCATCAAAAACGTGAGTTGGGATAATTTAGGCGTCATTCCCAACGTGTTCCGTAAATTAGGGATAACCCTAGAGCGACGAGGCGATGATATTTACATTCCATCCCATGAAAATGGCTATGAAATCAAAACCGATATCGACGGTTCGATTCTCACTATTGCCGATGCACCGTGGCCTGGATTTACTCCCGACTTGTTAAGTATTGTATTGGTTGTTGCTACCCAAGCCAACGGCGATGTGCTTATCCATCAAAAAATGTTTGAGAGCCGTTTGTTCTTTGTCGATAAATTAATCGATATGGGGGCCAAAATTATGTTGTGCGATCCGCACCGTGCGGTGGTCATGGGACACAATTTCAAATCGCAATTGAAATCAACAACCATGTCTTCTCCCGATATTCGTGCAGGGATTTCCTTATTGATTGCGGCGTTATCCGCCAAGGGAACGTCAACGATTCAAAATATTGAGCAAATTGACCGTGGGTACGAACGTATCGACGAACGTTTGCGCGCTTTGGGAGCCAATATAGTAAGAGTATAAATTCAGAAATTCCAATATTTGAAATTCCAAATTCCAAGACTACGAGTTACAGTTTGGAATTTGGAATTTTTGTACGAATGGAAACCTATATCATCATTCTTTGTATTGCAGCTTTTTTCGCCGGATTTGTCGATGCGGTCGTGGGCGGTGGTGGGTTGATTCAAACGCCTGTGGGATTAATTTTGCTGCCCAATGAATCAGTAGCTACTGTAGTTGGGACACTCAAAGTCCCGGCATTTAGTGGTACCTTCATGGCAGCACGACAGTATATCCAACAAGTGATCTTGCGCTTAAAGTTACTTATTCCAATGGCCATCGTAGCCTTTTCGGCTTCTTGTATAGGGTCATGGTTGCTAACGCGCGTTCATAATGCCTTTATGAAACCAGTGTTATTAATTGTGCTTATCGGGATTGCGTGGTATACTTGGGTGAAAAAAGATTTTGGGCAACACAGCGCGCCATCACTTTCCCCGTCGAAAATGCAAATCATTGGACTTTTATTGGCGTTGATAGTGGGTTTTTATGACGGATTTATCGGTCCAGGTACAGGAAGTTTTTTGGTGCTGGGTTGCATCGTTTTGCTCGGTTTTGATTTTTTACACGCTTCCGCCCATGCAAAAATCGTCAACTTGGCGACTAATTTGGGTTCGATTCTACTTTTTATCGCCAAAGGGAAAATTATTTGGAGTATCGCACTACCTATGGCTTTAGCCAATGCGCTAGGCGGATGGGTAGGTGCCAAAACTGCCGTAGCCCGCGGGAATCGATTTATTCGTCGCGTGTTTATGCTTGTGGTAGTGGCTACCTTACTTCGTTTTGCGTGGGATGTTTTTTAATTATTCTACGATATTTAAGAATTTCAATCCAAAGATAACTGCGTCACTCACAAAGCCACTTTGGTACGAACGTACATAATCGATACGAAGGATTTTGAATTTTTTAAATCCCAAATTATCCAAACCAATCGTAAACTCATGATAAGGAGCGCGATTTGGCACCGATAAATTGTGGTAGCCCAATACCAATTGCGTATTTAGTTTTTGGAGTAAAGGAATTTTATTCATCAAATAGCCTTGATCGTTGTGCTCCATATGCAATTCAATAAATGCATCATTGGTACTGGCACTGTAATAAGGTAAATTATTAAAAACATTGGTATAGCGTCCCCCGCCGGCCACATGGGTTTGATTTCCATTGAAATGTTTAAAATCGGGAAAAGCAATGTTTTCGGCATTGAAAAATTGACCCGATTTAAGGTTGTAAACGAATTCTCCTTTATTTCCCAAGCTTAACTCTTGGTAAATGCGTGCCGAAACAAAGTCAAATTCGTATTGTTTTTCACTCGCTACAAATCCTTTTTCATAGGTTACAAAAAGAGTAGGATAGTCGTCATTCCCAATATTGAATTTTCCATCGGGTCGGGTCCAATATTTTTGACCAAAATTAAAACGTCCTGTAAACGACGCTTTCATCAGTTGATGACGGGTAAATGCTGGGGTCAATTCATCAAAAGGCAATAAAGGATTGTTTGAGGTGTACAAGTCATCCGATTTTACGGAGGCTTGAAAAGTTGTATTGAACAGCGGCTTTCGATCGGCGTATTCCACATTGGCATTCAATCGGAAACCGTTAACAATTTCACCGCTATATCCCACCGATAGGGCATTTTTTTCATATAGTTTCATGAAATTATTTTTAAAAAACGAAGAGCTGATCGAGTTGATATTATCGGTTATCGGATTGGCGGGGTTGAATTGATTAACGGTTGAGCCACCGCTTATGAATAAAAAGGAGTTTCGTATGTTGTCTAACTTTTGGGTGTAGGAAGCCGAAATTCGCAATCGATCTTCCGAAAATCCATAATCAAAACGGGTACCTATGCGGTAAAAGGTACGTTTATCTTCATTCCGTTGTGTAAAGTTGAAACCAATTTGGGTTTTCCATCCTTGAACCGTATTGAAGGCGGTATTGAAGGCCGGACCTTCGTACGAAAACGAGCGGTCTTTGAATGAATTCGAATAAGTGTATCCCATCAACACATCCATCCATTTGAATTTATTTCGTTTTCGATCGATAGAGTCTAAATAAGGTTGCGACTTGCGTTTGGTTTGCAACATTTCTTTTTTTACATAATCTGTACTTTCCTCTGAAGTTAAGGGAACAGGTCGAATACTATTCCAAAAGATATCGTCTTTTTTGTTGGCATTTTCCTCAAACTTCAATACTTCAGCGGTAAACGTGCGACGTTCCATTTGTTTGGGGAAATCAAAATTGGAATACACATAGGTAAAACGTCCGTTGAAATTAAACCCTAACATCCCAGCGTCAAAATCTAAGGTTTGTGTGTTTTTGGTCCACACCTTGGTTTTGTTGTTATAGCTAAAACTTTGTTTAAAATGTAAAGTGTTCAATGCGGGATTTTGGGATTGGCTCCCTTTGATGCTGAGGTCAATCGCATAAATGGCATAGTCTTGGTCTTCGATATAAATGTACCCTTCAAAAGCAGGTTCACTCATACGTTTCGGAGTCACTTTAATCTTATTAATAAGGTGATTATTTTCATCGGCAAACGATCCTTCAAAGGTATAACGGTAATAATTGAAAGCATTGTCAGCAATAGGGGAGATGGCATTGGCATTGATTTCAATGTAATTTTCATAAAAATCAAAGTTGGCTTGCGCCGCATTGTTAAAGCTGAAGCCATTGTCTTGACCACTCACTTTTGAAGCGACAATGACTTCCTTCAATTTGTCAGGCTTTTGAAAAGTGAGTTTAGACACCGTTTCCGAAAGATACAAAATACCACTGCGGGTAGAGTCAATGACTTCATCCAAGAAATCAATTTTTTGACCCATAAAAGTTTTGGGAAGATTTTTCACCCGAAAAATTCCTCTGGAATAGAAATCACAGGTGTATTGTCCTGTTTTGGCACCATTGGCTTTGCGGTTGGCAATCGCTTGTTTGATTATGGCAATGGCGGGATTCACTTTGGCATCGATGACCACTTCGTTAAGCTGAATGTCTTCGGTTTGCAAAACCACGTCAAGGGTTTCACTCTTTCCAGAATACTCAACAATCCGCTTTTCGGTTTTATATCCTAAAAATTGAAACAAAATCACATAAGTACCATTTTGTTTGGGATAAATTTCATAATGACCGTTGTCATTGGAAGTTGTACCTATATAGGTGTCTTGTACGTATATGTTGGCAAAGGCAATGGGTTGTCCTTTATTGTCGGAAACTTTCCCCTTGATTTGACTAAACGAAAATGTACTCCAAAGTACAGCGAGTGTAAAAAAGATGTTTTTCATAGGGTTATTGCAATAAACTTTGTACGGCTAAGGTGTAACTTTTTAACCCAAACCCAACGATAACTCCTGCGGCATGTGGCGCAATATAGGATTGATGCCGGAAGCTCTCGCGAGCGAAGGTGTTGGATATATGTACTTCAATGACCGGAGTTGTTACACTTTTTACCGCATCTCCAATACCGATTGAGGTGTGTGTGTAGGCGCCAGCATTGAGAATAATGGCGTCAAAGGTAAAGCCGCATTCTTGAATGCAATTAATAAGTTCTCCTTCAATATTACTTTGGAAAAAATGAAAGGTAACCGATGGGAATTGTACTTTAAGGGAAGCTAAAAAAGAATCAAAGTCTTGATTTCCATATACTTCAGGCTCTCTCTTGCCCAATAAGTTCAGGTTGGGGCCGTTGATAATCATCACTTGTAATGGTTTGTTCATAGATTTAAAAAGAGTGATTATACATCAATTTTACCAACTAAATGTACGGTAAATCTGCATTTTGAGAGGTGTTTTTCAATTTTTTTCGATTTTTTTATTTCGTCAAAAAGATGTAAAATTTGTTTAATAATTTGTATATGAATGTTTTAAGCGGTTAATAGTGTTAACAACTATGTTAATAACTACACTTTTAAGTTAAAAACTTTCCGCTAAGAATCGTTTTAAATTTGTTTCAATAATTTTAAACAAAATAGAACATGAAAAAAATTATTCTTTCTCTAGCTGCAGTACTTGCTTTTTCTGCTGCTAATGCTCAAGACAAAAAAGAATCAAAAGGTTTTGGTTTTTCTGAAGGAAACATCTTTGTAGGTGGTTTAGTATCTTACTCAAGTGAGAAAAAAGACATCGGATCTACTTCTGTTACAACTTCAGAATACGAAATTTCTCCAGAAGTAGGTTACTTTTTAACTGACAACTTTGCATTAACTGCAGGTGTTTCTTTAGGTAATACTGACAATGGAACTACAAAAAGGAATACTTTTGGTTTAAATCTTGGAGGTCGTTACTATTTCTTAAACATGGGTGAGCGTTTCAAAACGTACACTAACTTTGGTTTTGGAATTGGTTCAGACGACAATGGTGGTTCTCCTAATGAAAAAATTAACACTTTCGAAATTGGTGGTGGTTTAGGGATTAACTATTTTGTAACTCCTAATTTAGCTATCGATTTTAGATTAGCTAATGTAATCAAATATTCTTCCAAAAAGGAAGGTGATTTAAAATCAAATACATTAGAATTAGAAGCTAATGTATTCCAAAACTTTTTTGACACACCATCATTTGGTTTAATCTACAAATTCTAATTTGTAAAATAACTAACTGATATTAAATAAAGCCATCCTTCGGGGTGGCTTTTTTGTTTTGTATCTTTAGGCCATGCAATGGAAAGCCTATCTTAAATCGTATCAGGATTACCTGCGTCTAGAGCGTGGGATGTCACCCAACACCTTGGCAAGTTATCGTTTTGATTTGGAGCGGTTGTGTGCATTTTTGGTACAACACCACCCTGAAGTTTCTCCCTTGACCATTACCCCACAACACATTCAGGCGTTTGTTTATGCCTGTTCCAAAGAATTGAATGCGCGTTCGCAAGCGCGTTTAATCAGTGGACTCAAGTCTTTTTTTAATTACTTACTCGTTGAAAATTTGCGGAATGACAGTCCGATGGAATTAATCGAAGCCCCGCGTTTGGGTCGTAAACTTCCAGATACGTTGAGTACGGTAGAAATTGATCGTTTGATTATGGCAATCGATTTGTCCAAACCCGAAGGCGAACGCAACCGAACCATGCTTGAAGTGTTGTACGGATGTGGGTTACGCGTTTCCGAATTAGTAACGCTTAAAATTTCCGATATATTTGCTAATGAAGGTTTTTTAAAAGTCACTGGTAAAGGCAACAAGCAACGTTTTGTTCCTTTGGCCTCTTTTACTTTAGAATGCATCGAACGCTATCGTCGAGAGGTTCGTGTACATGTTCCCATTCAGAAAGGATTTGAAGACACGCTCTTTCTGAACCGTAGAGGGAAAGCGCTAACCCGAGCCATGATTTTTACAATAATTAAAGACTTAGCGCATGCCATTCATTTACAAAAAAGTATCAGCCCGCACACCTTTCGTCATTCTTTTGCTACTCATTTATTAGAAAATGGCGCTGATTTACGCGCTATTCAAATGATGTTAGGTCATGAATCGATTACCACAACCGAAGTATATGTTCACTTGGATCGTAGGCATTTAACTCAAATTATGCATCAATTTCATCCGCGCAAAGATTTAAAGTAAAATAAATCTTACAAAACAGGTAGTTTTCCGACAGTTATATGCATTTTATCGATAAAAAATGCATTATATCGAATATTTTATTAGATTTGGATTCACTTTTTTACTCCTCAAGTAGAAGAATGAATCCAAACGCCTCAAAACCTACAACTATGACCACAAACTTAGCCGCCAACCATCGGTTTAGTGCTGTACAGTACAATTATCATAAGCGGATATTAAATCTGATCCCCGATTTAATATTTCAAATTTCAGTAACCGCTCAGCAAGAGTTTTTCTTTACGTATCTTAATAAAAGCATCATTACTTTTTTTGAGGTCAATCGATTTGAAATTGCCTCCAATCCATTTGAGGTGATAAAAAGTCGTATTCATCCAGAAGATTGGGCTCTTTTTTTACAATCAATTTTAGCGGCCAAAGATACAAGTGAAAATTGGAATCATGAGTTTCGTGTGGTATTGCGTTCCCGAGGGGTTTTATGGTTTAAAGCCAAAGCAACTATTGATATTGATGAAAACGGCGATGCGATATTCATAGGAAGCTTAACCGATATCACCGATATAAAGCAACGGGAGTTTCGAATTATCGAATCGGAAGCACGCTATCAATTTGCCTTAGAAGCATCTAATAATGGAGTTTGGGATTATAATGTAGCCACCGATCGAGTTTACTTTTCCAAAGAATCCCTTGCGATATTAGATTTTGATGCTAGCGATAATTTGGTGACCAATTCCAAATGGGATGAGCGCATTCACCCCGATGATTATCCGCAATACAAGCAAGAAATTGTAAACCATAGTAATGGGCAAACGTCGTATTTTGAGAATACCAAACGTGTACTCACAAAACATGGCGTTTACCGTTGGATTCGAAGTAAAGGAAAAGTGATAGAACGCGATGCGCAAGGCAATCCTTTGCGGATAATTGGGGTGCATACCGATGTTACTTCTGAAAAGGAGGAAGAACAAGCATTGCAAGCCCATATGGAGATTATTTCCAAGCAGAACAACCGATTACTCAATTTTGCGCATATCGTTTCGCACAACCTTCGCTCGCACACGGGCAATTTTAAGATGTTGATTAACATTATTGATGAAACCGATGATACCCTGCAAAAGGAGGAGTGTTTCGGATTTTTAAAGACCACATCAAAGGCCTTATCCGAAACTATCGATCATTTGAAAGAATTGGTCGATATACAAAGTACAATTATTCATAAAAAAGAAAATTTGAATTTAAGTGCTTTTTTAAATCACACACTTGAACTTTTAAGTAAAGAAATTAAAGACCATAACGTAAATATTGTAAATTTGATAGATAGTAAGGAAACGGTACAATTTAATCCTGCCTATCTAGAGAGTATCTTTTTAAATTTTACCACCAATGCTATAAAGTATGCTCATCCAGATCGACAGCCAGAAATTCGGTATTCGCTTCAAAAAGAGGAAGGAAAATTAGTGTTGCTAATTCAAGATAATGGTGTAGGTATAAACCTAGAAAAATATGGTGAGAAATTGTTTGGTATGTACAAAACGTTTCATCAGCATCCTAATGCACGTGGCATCGGATTGTTTATTACTAAAAATCAAATCGAGTCCATGGGAGGTAGCATCGAAGTAGAGAGTCAAGTTAATGTAGGTACCACTTTCAAAATCAATTTTTCGAATGAAATTTAATAATATTTTTGTCGTTGATGACGATTTAGTTTATCACTTTGTCATTAAAAAATTGTTTAATAAATACAATATCGAAGCTGAAGCCAAGTTCTTTTTTAATGGATTGGAGGCGATCGACGGGTTGAAAAATGTATTGAAAACAGAAAAAGAGCCTGATTTAATCCTTTTAGATATTAATATGCCAGTTTATGATGGTTGGCAGTTCCTCGATGAGTTTCGTAAGCTGAAAAACAATATGTCCAAGGATATTACTGTGTATTTAGTTAGTTCTTCCAATGATTCAACCGATATTGACCGCTCTAAACAATATAGAGATGAAGTTAAAGATTACTATTTCAAACCTATCACTTCTAAAGAATTTGAAGAAATGTTAACCAGTGCAGGTTAGTTAAAAATAAAAAAGGGAACCTTTGAATAGGGTTCCCTTTCTTTTTATCAATTCTTTTTTTATTTAGCAATATTTACGGCCCGTGTTTCGCGTATTACCGTAATCTTCACTTGACCAGGGTAGGTCATTTCTGTTTGGATTTTCTGTGAGATTTCAAATGAAAGTTTTGCCGCCATATCGTCGCTTACTTTTTCACTCTCAACGATCACACGCAATTCACGACCGGCTTGAATAGCATAAGCATTTTTTACACCTTGGAATCCAAAAGCGATGGCTTCTAAGTCTTTTAAACGTTGGATATACGAATCCAATACTTGTCGTCGTGCGCCGGGACGAGCACCAGAAATCGCATCACAGACTTGGATAATTGGAGAAATCAAATATTTCATTTCGATTTCATCGTGGTGCGCTCCAATAGCGTTGCAAACCTCTTCTTTCTCCCCGTATTTTTCAGCCCATTGCATTCCCAACAAGGCGTGTGGCAAATCACTTTCGGCATCCGGTACTTTACCAATATCGTGAAGTAAACCAGCGCGTTTGGCCAGTTTTACGTTCAATCCTAATTCAGCCGCCATGATTCCACACAACTTCGCCACTTCTCGTGAGTGTTGCAATAAGTTTTGACCATAAGAAGAACGGTATTTCATGCGGCCCACAATTTTAATTAACTCTGGATGTAATCCATGAATGCCTAAATCAATTACAGTACGTTTCCCGACCTCGATGATTTCATCCTCAATTTGTTTAGTTGTTTTCGCCACTACTTCTTCAATACGGGCAGGGTGAATACGACCGTCGGTTACCAATTTATGCAAGGATAAACGTGCAATTTCACGGCGTACAGGGTCAAAACACGATAAGATAATGGCTTCTGGCGTATCATCTACAATGATTTCCACACCAGTTGCCGCTTCCAAAGCACGAATATTGCGCCCTTCACGACCAATGATGCGTCCTTTAACGTCATCGGATTCAATATTGAAAACCGACACACAGTTTTCCACCGCTTCTTCAGTACCCACACGTTGAATCGTGCTAATGATTACTTTTTTGGCTTCTTGTTGTGCTGTTAATTTGGCTTCTTCAATGGTTTCTTGAATGTGGGCCATCGCTTTAGTTTTGGCCTCAGCTTTCAAGCTTTCTACCAATTGCTCTTTGGCATCTTCAGCCGATAATCCAGAAATAACTTCCAATTGCTCCACCTGACTTTTGTGCATCTTTTCGACTTCTTGATGCTTTTTGTCTAGGATTTCAATCTTGGTCTCATACTCTTTGGCTTTCGTCTCAAAATCATCGTTAAGCTTTTTGGTTTTGGCCAATTCGCTGGATACTTGCGACTCTTTATCGCGAATGCGTTTTTCAACTTCAGCCATTTTTTTGTCTTTGGCTAAAATCTCTTTTTCATGTTCGGCTTTCAATTCCAAAAACTTCTCTTTCGCCTGTAGTAATTTGTCTTTTTTAAGGTTTTCAGCTTCCAAACTAGCATCTTTTAAAATCGATGCAGCTTCTTTTTTAGCATTCTTAATCAAAGCGGAGACATTGCTGCGCTCCAACATTTTGGCGACACCAAAGCCGCCTGCTAATCCGACCACTAGGCCGATTATTACTTCTACTATACTCATGGTTTTGTAAGGTTATATATAAAAAAAGCCCACATTAGTTGCTTGTATAAACTCGTAAAGACAAGTTTTGAGCTAGCTCGCTGTTCTGGCTTCCCGTCGGGCGGGCTTGCTATAGTAGCGACGATTTGCTCATTTGAATTTGTTAGTGTTGAGTTTACCAAAAATGAACTAATGTAGGCAGTATTTTAATCTAAAAAGAACGTTGTTTCTAGCGGTTGAGATACGTTTCCAAAGCATTATTCAAACGGGCTAATCGTTCAATTGACTCTGTATCGACTACCGTTTCGACTGATTTTTGCTGTTCCAATTGTGAGGCAAACTGCAAGGCACACATGGCCAAAACATCTTGTTTGTCCCGAACGGCATAGTTTTCCTCAAACTGTTTAATCATTGCATCGATTTTTTTGGCTGCACTGCGCAATCCTTCCTCTTGACTCATGTCAACAGTAAGCGGATAGACACGGTCGGCTATCGATAACTTGATTTTCAGTTTATCGTTCATATTTAATCAGCCAATTGGGCAATACAATAGTCGATTTCTCGAATTAGCGCATTGATTTTTAGCTTGGTATCTCGTTTATATTCTTCACTGCCTAATAACGAATTGGTCATTTTGAGCGCTTCAAAATCCTTGATCAGCTGAGCATGTACTGCTTGTTTTTGGGCTAAACTTTCTGTTGAACCCTGCAACTGCTGCTGCAATGCGCGGTTTTTTTGTTCTAAATCGTCCACCTTGGCACACAATCGCAGCACTTTTTTTTCCAGTGCATCAATGATTTCTTTGATTTCACTCATGGGTGACGCCTTTCGTTACTTAATCCCACAAATTTATAACTATCGGGGTATTTAACCAATAAAAACGATAAAAAATACAATTTATTTTGAAGCCCTTTGCTAAACTTTTGCGATTCAGTATTTTGGAAATTCTTAACAGCAAATGTTTTTATCTCCCAATCCCTTTTGCTATTTTAGCACAAATACCTTTATCTATGCGCAGTTTGTTATTTTTTTGGAGTTCAATTACTTACTTAATCGCTCAGCCGTATCCACAAGATTATTTTCAATCTCCACTCGCGATACCCTTACAGCTTTCGGGCAATTTTGGGGAATTACGTCCGCATCATTTTCATGCCGGCTTTGATTTCAAAACGCAACAACGCGAAGGGTTACCCGTATATGCCGCCGCCGAGGGCTATATCTCTCGCATTAAAATTGCTACTAATGGATATGGTAAAGCATTATACATTACACATCCCAACGGATATACTACGGTTTACGGTCATTTGCAAAAAGCCGTCGGTATTTTTGAGGTCAAAATACAAGCATTGCAATACGAAACGAAGTCTTTTGCGGTTGAAGCCTACTTTAAGCCTGGAGAACTGCCAGTAAAAAAAGGAGAACTTATTGCGCTGTCGGGCAATACAGGCGGTTCTGATGGGCCGCATTTGCATTTTGAAATTCGCAATTCCCAAACCGAGCAAATTATAAACCCTTTGTTTTTTGGGTTAGCCATCAAGGATACCAAAGCGCCTACTGTAGCCAATGTGATGGTGTATCCCATCGGACCCGATGCGGTGGTCAATGAATCAAAACAGCCTGTTTTATTGAGTCTTTCATTGCAAGCCGATGGAACTTATGTGGCTCAAAAAGTTCAGGCCTCAGGAGTGTTAGGTTTTGCCATTAACGCCTACGATCGCGATGATGTGTCGTTTAATAATAATGGCACCTACCAAACCCGATTGTATCACAACGGCCAGCCCAATTTTGAAGTGCTTTTTGATCAAATGGCCTTTGATGAAGCCCGTTATATCAATGCCTATATCGATTATGAACGCTACAAAAAAACCAAACAGCGTTTTCAAAAATTGTTTTACAACTATCCCTACGCTTGGTCCAATTTGCGCAATGTTAAGGAGGGAGGAATCCTCACAGTAAACCCCAATTTGGCCACAACAGCCCGTATTGAAGTGGCTGATTTTAATGGAAATCAAACCGTGATAACCCTGCCCATTTCGTATTCCAATGCTCCCGCAAAAATAGTCGATCCAACGCCCAAAACGCCTTATTTCATCAAATGTCAAACCGATGCCTTATTTGAAAAAGATAACGTTTCGGTTTATTTTCCGGCGAAGACGTTTTACGACGATTTTTATTTTCAATTTGATGTAAAAAACAATCAGGTTCAATTGCATGAGGACATCGTTCCTTTACACCAAAATTTTACGCTGACCTGGAAAAACGAATCAATTCCTGCCGCATTACGAGCCAAAACTTACATCGCAACGGTTCAAGGGAATCGTTTTGGGTATAATCCCACTCAAGTCGACGGGGCTACTTTTACGATGCGTACCAAAACATTGGGTAAATTTCAATTGATTCAGGATGTATTACCACCAAAAATAGCTTGGTTCAAACCACCCAAAAGTAAAGACTGGTCTGGTTTAAATGCGTTGCAACTAACGATTTCCGATGAGCAATCAGGGGTAGCCAAAGTCAATGGGTATCTCAATGGCGAATGGGTATTGTTTGAGTACGATCCGAAGTTAAAACGGATTACTCATGTTTTTGAAGAGCGCTTTTTGAAAGCGGGAGACAATAATTTGAAAGTCGAAGTCGTTGACCATGTTGGAAATTCAACTATATTTGAATCCACGTTTAACCGAAATCCAAAAAAATAACTCATTTTGTCATTACCCAACTATTTCATTGGTCTATTGTTATTAATAGTGTCCTCAGTTTCCATGGCACAAACCGGAAAGATAACGGGTGTGGTTTTGGATGAAAACAACAAACCCATTGAAGGTGCCAACATATCCTATGAGATGAACTCTGTAACTTCGGATGCCTATGGATTTTATGTTCTCGAAATTCCAGCCGACCGTAAGATTACCGTTCGTTTTAAACACGTTGCCTTTAAGTCCATTACCGCCAATTTTCAGGTAAAGCCGCAAGAAATTCTCGAATTTAATCCGGTGATGGATAGCGAGCAAGAACAACTCGAAGGGGTTGTTATTACTGGCGTTCGTCCTAGAGCACGCGGGATTATTAGCGTAGATCCGCAAGTCGTTAGGCGTATTCCGGGACTGAATGCGGGTGTCGAAAATATATTGAAAATTTTAGGAGCAAGTTCCAATAGCGATATGAGTTCGCAATACAGCGTTCGGGGTGGAAATTACGACGAGAATTTGGTGTATGTCAATGAAATTGAAGTCTATCGTCCGTTTTTGATTCGCTCGGGTCAACAAGAGGGATTAAGTTTTGTAAACAGTGATTTGACCCAGAAAATTGATTTTTTTGCCGGAGGATTTGAAGCAAAATATGGAGATAAAATGTCCTCGGTGCTCGATATTACCTACCGTAAACCAGTAAAGTTTGGCGCTTCGATGGAAGCCAGTTTTTTGGGCGGAGCCTTATCGGCAGAAGGGATTTCAAAAGATAAAAAATGGAGTGCCATTGGAGGATTACGCTACCGTGACAATTCATTGCTCGTGAACAGTCAGGAAACACAAACCAATTTCCGTCCCCGTTTCATGGACGCTCAGGTCAATATCAATTTTATGCCCGGAGGCAAATGGAACCACAGTTTCCTTGGAAATGCGTCTTACAATCGGTATAATTACCAACCTTTGACGCGCCAAACGAATTTTGGAACCTTGGACGAACCCATAGCGTTGCAGATTTTTTATGAAGGGCAAGAAGACGACCGTTACCAAACCTTATTTGGTGCCTTCAAATCGGTGTACCAAGCGAATGAAAATACCACGTATAAAATTATCGCTTCGGCCTTTCATACCCAAGAACAGGAATATTTCGATATTGATGCCTCGTATTTTTTGGGGGAAGTGGATGCCAACATTGGGTCGGAAACCTTTGGAAATGTTACTTTTAACCGCGCCATTGGTTCGCAGTTGAATCATGCACGAAATAACCTCGATGCGTTGATTATGAACTTTGAAATCAAGGGATCGCACAATGAAAATCGTAAGCATCGCTTTGATTGGGGCGCTAAGTTTACCCATGAGAATTTTAGAGACCGTTTGGTCGAATGGGAAGTCATTGACTCGGCTGGTTTTTCGATTAATCCTCCAGTGGTTAATATTCCTAATGATCAGCCTTATAACCCATATATAGGTCCTTTGGTTCCTTTTCAAAATGTGCGGGCTACTAATTTTGTGGATATCAACCGTCTTTCGGCGTTTGCGCAATGGAACACACAAACACGCGTTCGACGTGGTATGTTGTATGCCACTGCAGGGGTTCGTGCACACAATTGGACCGTTTCGGGTCGTGGTCTAGAAACCGTGACGCAAACCGTATTCAGTCCCCGTGTACAACTCGCGTATAAATTGGATAACAAAGACATGTTGTTCCGCTTTTCAACAGGTTTTTATTACCAACCACCTTTTTACAGGGAATTGCGCGATATGAGTGGGGTGGTACAACCGCGTGTGAAAGCTCAACAATCCTTGCATTTTGTGTTGGCCAATGATTACGGGTTTACGATGTGGAAGCGCCCTTTTAAATTGGTTTCGGAGTTGTATTACAAAGCCATGGATGATGTCAATACCTATACGTTGGAAAATGTACGTATTCGGTATCGAGCGAATAACGATGCAGTGGCGTATGCTTACGGATTGGATGTTCGTTTGAACGGTGAGTTTGTCAAAGGCACCGAATCGTGGTTTACCTTTGGGTATATGAAAACCGAGGAGAATCAAAACAATCGCGGCTATATTGCGCGTCCTACGGATCAACGGCTGAAGTTTGGGATTTTGTTTCAAGACTATATGCCCAATATTCCGAATGTAAAAATTTACATGAATATAGTTTACAATACGGGTTTACCGGGAGGTTCGCCTTCCTACGCCGATGCCTATACGTATCAAACACGATTGCGTGATTATCGCCGTGCAGATGTGGGATTCTTTTATGTGTTTACCGAGCGTAATGATCAACGCCCTGCGAGCCATTGGTTGCGAAAATTCCAAGATTTGTCGTTGGGATTTGAAGTGTTTAATATGTTTAATAATCAAAATGCTATCACCAATACTTGGGTCCGCGATGCTTACACCAAAAATCAATATGGAATTCCTAATTTTATGACGACGCGTGTATTCAATCTCCGATTGACGGCCCGACTCTAAATTAAAGTGCTTATGAAACGATTGACATTTGCCTTATCGCTATTGGTATTGGTAGGCTGTAAAGAAACGCCACCGCAGCCGAAAGTAATTTATTCCAAAAGTTCGACTCCCAAAACGAAAGCGAAAAAAGACGGTACTTTACTAACGTTATGTGATTTGCCCGTTCAATTTCCAGGTACCTCGGTGTTGCTATTTCCTGTAGGGGAAGTAGCTTTGAACGAGGGTAGTAAGGGCGGTGCGGATTTCAGTAGTAGTCGCAATGATAGTGGCGTCAGTTATCAAGTATCGAATACCAGTGAGTTTGAAATTGCAGGAAACCTATCCAATGTCAAGTTTCAGGTGAGTCCCAAGGATTCACTTCGCTCCTTAACCGACAAACCGATTCGGATTGAGCGCATTGCCTATTTGCACGGTTTGGCCGAAAAAGTGAAAACGAAACTCTTGGTCTATG
>NZ_JAIXWA010000006.1 GCF_027482425.1 Flavobacterium sp. | reverse complement strand
GGAAACGGTACCCTTGAGCACCCGATACTAAACTTGAGTAAACAATACCTCCGTAAGCCACTTCAGTTCCACAGGTTGCTGTTGGAATCGTACTCACAATAGGCGTACATCCTCCAGGTGAACCAACGTTGTCAATATTGCCATTACAATCGTTATCCAAACCATCGTAACATACATCAATAGCTCCAGGACGAATTGAAGCGTTTGTATCATTACAGTCAGCGTTATTCGTTACATATCCAGCAATAGGGAAACAAGAGTTGAATGCAACCGTACCTGCTCCAAACCCATCATTATCCGCATCCAAATAATAGGCCTGATTAGAGAGGATAGTAATGGTAGCAGCACCTGAATTACCTGTGCCTACTAAAGCATTGGCATCGGTAACAGAAACTAAAGTATAGGTTGTAGTGGCTGTTGGAGAAACTACGATGTTCGTTCCTGAAACATAATTTGTTTCGGTAAAGTTGGTCGTTCCATCAGTATAAACCAAAGTATAAGGACTTTTACCACCTGTAATATTTACAGCAATAACTGCACTATCACCATCACATACTGAAGTTGTTCCAGTGATCACAGAGGCGGTTGGTGGCGTTGGATCAGTGGCTATTCCTATAACGGTAACATCATCCAATCGGAAAGAACCTGTACTAGAAGCAGCTCCTGCCCCTAAATCGGCACGTTGGGTTCCGTAGGGATAAATTCTGAAAACTACTGACTCGGTTTCAAAATCTGGGAAATTCCAAGTTGCTACGCTACCAGAAGTTGGAGTTAAAGGCGCACCAGTCCAAGTTGTAAAGGTCGCAAAACCATCGGTACTGTAGCGTACTTCTATTTGATTAGGAGCCGTGTTACTGGCTTGTCTAAAAAATGACAACGCTTGAACATTTAACACTTTTCCTGAATTAGCGGTAATAGAAAACTCGATGTAAGAGTTTGAATTTACAGTAGCTGTTGCATTCAAAGTATTTGAATTAAACACGTTTGCAGCGTTAGTACAAGCAATTGTACTGCGGGTCAAAGGAGTACCTGTTGCATTACTTGAAACCACGGGAACATTTCCGTTTGTAGGACAAGCAGCAGCACCCGTAAACTGATTCAAATACAATATAGGTTGGGTAATGTTGGCACTCAAACCTGTGGGTTGTGTTAAGGTATAATTTCCAGCATCAGTTCCCGCCAAAGTAGCTGTAGATGTCACAGGAATACCCGTACCTTGTGCCGCAGAAGCAAATACTCCTGTCCCCACTAAAGTTACACTATCCCCAGAAACAACACCTGTAAGCGTTCCTGTTATGGTCGCTGCAGTGGTACCATCAAAAGGTTTGTTTTGAGCCGCAGCTCCAGTAATCGTAAGATTTTTAGCGGTAACAGAAGCCGTTAATCCTGTCAGAGGAGTCACAACATATTTACTCGCATCAGCCCCGTTTAAAGTAAGTACAACGGCTACAGGTTTTGCAACACCCACTACTTTATTAGCGAAAGTTGCCGTAGCCGAAAAAGAAACTACGTCTGTGCTGAAAATTCCATTTAAAATTCCACCTGTAGTGGTAGCAATAACATTTCCGTTGTATTCTTTATCATTTACTGAAAGCCCATTAACAGTAAGCGTTTTAGGAGCCATAGTAAGTACTAATGACGCCGTACCTGAACCTCCACCATTGATGGCTTCTAAGGTAATGGTATAATTTCCAGGAACAGCAGTTATGGTTCCTGAAATTTCTCCCGTTACCGTATCTACAGTTAAACCCGAAGGCAAGTTAAGGGCATTAAATGAAGTTGGAGCATTCGAAGCGGTAATTGTATAACTGAAAGCCGTTCCATAAGTACCATTGGCGGTTAAAGCACTAGTGATTACAGGAGTAGGCTCTGAGGTAATATCAGCAACCAAACCGGCGGGTTGTGTTAAACTGTAATTCGAAGAGGCGCTTCCTGAAAGGGTATACCCTGATACCGTAACAGGAATATCGGTTCCAACGGCTGAGGATGTGAAGGTAGCGACAGGAGTTCCGCCCAACACAACATTCGCTTCATCACCAGTAACCACACCTACCAAAGAAGGGGTTCCTGTGATTGTAGCATCGGTATTTCCATCAAAAAGTTTGTTGGCAATAGCAATACCCGTGATGGTTAAATTCTTAGCTGTAACCGTACTTGAAGTTGTAGCCACATTGACAGGAGTTGCATTAGTACTCGTCAATACAATGTCTCCACTGTAAGGCGAACCCGCAACCGGAGCATTGGCGGCCAAACGAACATACACAGGCACATTGGTAATGTTACCAACAGCACCAATCGTAGCCGTAGCACCAAATCCTGAACCAGAAGTAGCAGACACTTCAAAGCCAGCCGGAGCAGTAACCGTGATGGCACTTTGCAAGAATGTAGCTGAAACGGTAAAAGATGTTTCGGAAGATGCCGTTCCATATTCGGTAGTTAGCGCAACAGGGGTACCTGTGGTGGTGATTGAAGGTGCAGGTGCCAAGGAAGTGAAACCATTAAGTACAACGTTGGGCTGAACAGCAGCAGCGACTGTATCAAAACCACCTGTTCCTCCTGTAGCAGTTGCACCAGTCCCATACAATCTAAAAGTAGTTGTTCCTGTTAAATCTGAAACTCCAGAAATTGTAAGTGTGGTAAAATTTGAAGTATTGGATGTTGCCAATCCTGAAACAGAACCAATGTTGTTGGTAAAACCATCAACAGAGGAGCGTAGCGTTAAGCCATTAGGACCTGTGTTTGAACGATCCCAAATAAATGATAAGGAAGTAGGAGTTACAATATATCCTGAGGCTGGTGTCAACGTAAACTCAATGTAGTAATTGGAAGAAACAGCCTGTGAAAGTGTAGTCGCTGCACCTGTACTGGAGTTAGGAGACCAGTTGTTACCCCCAAAACGATTTTGATTAGTCGCAGGACTTCCAACATTCACAGCACTTCCAGACAATGATAAACTTGAAGAACTTACATTAGCATTATTGGCAACAGATGGCTCACTTCTTTCATCTCCTACATTACCTGTTGTATTCCATTGTAGTAACGCTACCACAGCAGGCGTAATATTCGCCGTTAATCCTGTGGGTTGTGTTAGTGTGTAATTGGGAGCATCAACACCCCCAAGGGTAGCCGTAGAAGTTACAGCGATATTATTCCCAACAGCCGAAGAAGCAAATGTTCCTGTTCCGTTGAACGTTACCGTATCGCCACCAATTACGCCGTTCAAAGTTCCCGTAATAACCGCATTGATATTGCCATCAAAAACTTTATTTTGAGCCGTAGCGCCATTTACAGTCAATGTCTTTGTTGCAATCGATACTGTAACTCCCGTAGGTTGTGTTAACGAATAATTCCCTGCTTGTGCCCCATTTAAAGTAAGCGCAAACGTTACGGGTTTGTTGGCTGCAGCAGTTTTTGTAGTTACCGAGGCCGTTCCAGTAAACGAAACTGAATCTGAACCAAAAACACCGTTTAAGGTTCCGCCGGTGAAGGCCACCGAAGTTAATCCATTGTATTCACGATCTACGGCCGCAATACCATCAATAGTTAACCCTTTTGCAGCAATCGATAAGCTTAAGGTAGCCGTGCCATCACCTCCAGCGTTTGTAGCAACTAATCCTATGGAATAGGTGCCAGGAGCTGCTGTGGGCGTACCACTAATTTCTCCAGTGGTTGTATTTACAGTTAAACCAGCAGGCAAATCAACCGCATTGAATGACGTTGGAGCGTTATCGGCTGTAATTTGATAGGTAAATGAAGTTCCATAGGTAGCCGAAGCCGTCAAAGCACTGGTAATCGAAGGCACGGGTGACGAAGTAATGGTAATGGTACCATCGGCAGGCGTAAACGTATAATTAGTTGCAGTCAAGCCACTCACATTAGGTGTAATCGTTACCCCTGGGGTACCCGCTGGGGTTGTGTCTGTATAGGTAGTCGTATACGATGCCGTTCCCGAAATAACCGATGCATTTTCACCATTGACAAATCCTGAAGCCGTATACGAGCCCGCTGCAATAACTGTCGCAACAGGGGTTCCAAAAGCGACGGATTGATTGTTGGCTGTTACCGTTAGTGTCGCTTTTGATACTGTACTAGAAATCGTAGCAACATTTTGTGTTGTCGCCCCTGTGCTAGTACATTCAATATTTCCTGAATATGGAGAACCAGCGACTGTTGCCGCTGAAGCAAGGCGCACATAAATCGTAGTCGAAGCTACATTACCTGAAGATGGAGTTATCGATAATGAAGTTGAAAAACCAGAACCTGAAGTAGTAGAGACCTGAAAACCACTAGGTGCAACAATATTTAAATCATTTGACAATCCAGATCCAGCCACAGTGAATGATGTTTCACTTGATGCAGTTCCATATACCGTACTTAATGCCGAAAGTGTACCAGTTGTTGTAATAGAAGCAGAACTTGTAGAAGTAACTGAAACGTTATCAATACTTATTTTCGGTCTACTTCCTGAAGTACCAGCAGCAGTACCATTATAATTATAAAACCGCAACTTAACGGCAGATTGATTGTTTAAAACAGCTGGCAAGGCAATATTGATTGTTGCACTTCCTGCAACATTATTGGTGGCCACATAAGGTAAATTTGTACCTGTCAATTCAGCCCAATTTGTACCATCAATTGAATAATATACTTTCAATGAGGCAATTCGGTCACCTGTACCATTGTTGACTGTGGCTGCATTAAAACTTAAATTACCCGCATTTCTTCCTGAAAAATTTAAATTTAAATCCAATGCTACAGCATTGGAGTTGGATGTTGCACCTGTTGACAAAAACTGTATGTTTGTAGAACCATTTTGAACCCCACCTGAAGTTCCGCTAGTAAACGTAGCAGAACTTACTGTTGTTCTTGTAGCAACAGGTATTGTTCCTGTACTAAGCACTCCAACTGAGGACCAATTCGTACCCGTTGTTGGAGATATCCAGTTTGTAAAAGTTTCTGAATAATTACCAGACGACATTGGATAATATGTCTGCGCAATTGATTGCTTTGTAAATAAAAGTGTTACAAAACAAATCAGAATCTTAAACTTAAGACCTAAATGTAGATTTTTACACATAATTTTTTGATGTTGATTTTGTCCAAAATTAAAAACTAAACCCCTGAAAACTGTCATTTTATGTTAGCTTTTTGTTAACATTCCCCAGCTAACTCTTTTATCGGATATATTGGGTTTTAATCGGTTATTTTAGTTTTTTTCATAAAAAAAACTCCGCTGAAGATAGCGGAGTTTCTTACATTTTTTTATGCTTGTCCTGTCGGCCCGAAATTCAACGGGACGGGAGGAACATCGGTCTCTTTGATCACACCATGAGCGGCTTCAAAACGGTGAATGTTTTCGGCCAAGGCATTTAAGAAACGTTTGGCGTGTTGTGGGGTCAGAATAATTCTGGACTTCACTTTGGATTTAGGCACACCAGGCATGATGGTCACAAAATCCAATACAAACTCAGAGGGTGAATGATTGATGATGGCTAAATTGGAGTAAATCCCTTCTGCCGTTTTTTCATCCAACTCAATGTTGATTTGTCCGGGTTGCAATTCTTCGCTCATGACTAGTAAACGTATTCTTCTTTGTTGGCCATTAACTCATTGTAATCGTCTTTCGACCCTACAATTATATGATCGTAATCGCGCATACCGGTACCTGCTGGAATTCGGTGCCCTACAATAACGTTTTCTTTCAAACCTTCTAGGTTATCTACTTTACCCGCTACGGCCGCTTCATTCAATACTTTGGTGGTCTCCTGGAACGAAGCCGCCGATATGAAGGATTTGGTTTGCAACGAAGCACGAGTGATTCCTTGAAGTACAGGCGTAGCGGTAGCCATAACCGCATCACGAGCCACTACCAAGTTTTTATCATTGCGTTTCAACACAGAATTCTCATCGCGAAGATCACGTGGACTCACAATTTGTCCAGGTTTTAGATTTTCGGAATCGCCTGCATCTTCAACCACTTTCATTCCGTATAACTTGTCGTTTTCAATCATGAAATCACTTGTATGTACCAATTGCTCTTCCAAGAATAAAGTATCTCCTGGATCTTCAATTTGTACTTTACGCATCATTTGACGAATCACCACTTCAAAGTGTTTGTCATTGATTTTCACCCCTTGTAAACGGTACACTTCTTGGATTTCATTCACCAAGTATTGTTGCACCGCAGAAGGTCCTTGAATACGTAAAATATCTTCAGGAGTAATGGCACCATCCGACAAGGGCATACCTGCTTTTACGAAGTCATTTTCTTGTACCAAAATCTGACTTGATAATTTCACTAAGTATTTACGGATTTCACCAAACTTTGATTCGATGATTATCTCACGGTTACCGCGTTTGATTTTACCAAAAGATACTACCCCGTCAATTTCAGAAACCACAGCTGGATTCGATGGATTACGAGCCTCTAACAACTCGGTAATACGTGGAAGACCTCCTGTGATATCGCCTGCTTTCGAAGAACGACGTGGAATCTTTACCAAGATTTTACCCGCTTTAATTTTCTCGCCATCTTCTACCATAAGGTGTGCCCCTACGGGTAAGTTGTACGAACGAATCAATTCGCCGTCTTTTCCGTAAATCAATAAGGTTGGAATCAATTTCTTGTTTCTCCCTTCTGAAATTACTTTCTCTTGGAATCCAGTTTGTTCGTCGATTTCAACTTGGAACGTTTGTCCTTGTTCTAAATCTTCGTAGGCAATTTTACCCGTAAATTCAGAAACAATTACCCCGTTATAGGGATCCCATTTACACAAAGTTGTTCCTTTTTCAACCACATCGCCGTCTTTCACGAATATACTCGAACCATACGGAATGTTATGTGTATTTAATACGATACCTGTTGTAGCTTCGACTAATTTTAATTCGGTTGAACGTGAGATAACGATATCTACTTCATTACCTTCGGTATCTTCCCCTTTAACAGTTTTTAAGTCTTCAATTTCAAGACGTCCACCGAAACGTGCTACAATAGATGATTCTTCAGAAACACCTCCTGCAACCCCTCCGACGTGGAACGTACGAAGTGTCAACTGAGTACCAGGCTCCCCGATCGACTGTGCGGCAATAACTCCAACCGCTTCCCCTTTTTGGGTCATTTTACCGGTGGCTAAGTTTCTACCGTAACATTTCGCACAGATTCCTTTAGTAGCCTCACACGTTAATGGAGAACGCACCTCTACTCTTTCGATTGGTGATTCTTCGATTTCACGAACTACTGCTTCAGTGATTTCCTCACCTGCGGCAATGATCACTTGTGACGTCAACGGATTTACTACATCTTGCAAGGTTACACGTCCTAAGATACGCTCACCAAGTGTTTCCACTACTTCTTCGTTTTTCTTCAAAGCAGTAACTTCAATGCCGCGCAAGGTACCACAGTCAACAGAGTTCACAATTACATCTTGCGATACATCGTGTAGACGACGCGTTAAGTAACCCGCATCCGCTGTTTTCAACGCCGTATCGGCAAGACCTTTACGCGCACCGTGCGTAGAGATGAAGTATTCCAAAATCGAAAGACCTTCTTTAAAGTTGGAAAGAATCGGGTTTTCGATAATCTCTCCTCCACCTGCCGTTGATTTTTTCGGCTTCGCCATCAAACCACGCATACCGGTTAACTGACGGATTTGCTCTTTCGAACCACGTGCTCCAGAATCCAACATCATGTATACCGAGTTGAATCCTTGTTGGTCTTCACGGATATTCTTCATTGCCAATTCGGTCAATAAAGCATTGGTTGAAGTCCATACGTCGATTACCTGATTGTAACGCTCGTTGTTGGTGATAAGACCCATGTTATAGTTCATAGTAATACCATCCACTTGCTCGCGTGCATCGGCAATCAATTCGTCTTTTTTCTCTGGAACTTTAATATCTCCTAATGAGAAGGATAAACCACCTTGGAAGGCGAATTTATACCCCATATCTTTAATATCATCCAAGAATGCAGCCGTAGTAGGTACATTCGTAGTGGCTAAAATTTTACCAATAATATCACGTAACGATTTTTTCGTTAAGACTTCATTGATGTATCCAGCCGCTTCAGGCACTACTTCGTTGAATAATACACGTCCCGCAGTGGTTTGGATGATTTTGTAAACTAATTCGCCATTTTCGTTGAAATCTTTGGTTCTGATTTTAACGCGAGCATTTAGTTCTAAACGGCCTTCATTCAAGGCAATATTTACTTCTTGAGCCGAATAAAATGTCAATCCTTCTCCTTTAATTTGCAATTCAGGAGTAGACAAACGTTCTTTTGTCATGTAATATAAACCAAGTACCATGTCCTGAGAAGGAACGGTGATGGGCGCACCATTAGCAGGGTTCAAGATATTGTGCGAAGCCAACATTAACAATTGAGCTTCCAAAATAGCTTCGGGTCCTAATGGCAAGTGAACCGCCATCTGGTCCCCGTCAAAGTCGGCATTAAACGCCGTACAAGTTAACGGGTGCAACTGAATCGCTTTACCTTCAATCAATTTCGGCTGAAAGGCTTGAATCCCCAAACGGTGCAAAGTAGGAGCACGGTTCAGTAATACAGGGTGACCTTTGATTACGTTTTCAAGGATATCCCATACTACGGGTTCTTTTTTATCGATGATTTTCTTTGCCGATTTAACCGTTTTCACGATACCACGCTCAATCAACTTGCGGATAACGAATGGTTTGTACAATTCAGCTGCCATATCTTTTGGCAAACCACATTCGTACATTTTCAATTCAGGTCCAACAACAATTACCGAACGTGCTGAATAATCCACACGTTTCCCCAATAAGTTTTGACGGAAACGACCTTGTTTCCCTTTCAAGGAATCTGAAAGGGATTTCAATGGACGGTTAGACTCCGTTTTAACAGCAGACGCTTTACGTGTATTATCGAATAAAGAATCCACCGCTTCTTGCAACATACGCTTTTCGTTACGTAAGATGACCTCAGGCGCTTTAATTTCCATCAAACGTTTTAAACGGTTGTTACGGATAATCACACGACGGTACAAGTCATTCAAATCGGAAGTTGCAAAACGACCACCATCTAGTGGCACCAACGGACGTAATTCTGGTGGAATAACTGGAATTACTTTCAAGATCATCCATTCTGGACGGTTCTCGCGGTTCAAGTTAGAATCACGGAAGGACTCCACTACTTGAAGACGTTTTAACGCTTCTGTTTTACGTTGTTTCGATGTTTCATTATTGGCAGAGTGACGTAATTCGTAGGACAATGCATCCAAATCCGTACGTGCTAACAAGTCCATAATACATTCAGCACCCATTTTGGCAATGAATTTATTTGGATCGGCATCGTCTAAATATTGGTTCTCCATTGGAAGGGTATCCAAAATATTCAAATACTCCTCTTCCGTTAAGAAATCTAATTTTTGTAAGGGTTCGCCATCTACATTTTTAGCGATACCGGCTTGAATCACCACATAACGCTCGTAGTAGATGATCATATCCAATTTTTTGGAAGGTAATCCAAGGATATAACCAATTTTGTTGGGCAACGAACGGAAATACCAAATGTGTGCGATAGGCACTACTAAGTTGATATGACCCACACGGTCACGACGTACTTTTTTCTCGGTCACTTCCACCCCACAACGGTCACACACGATGCCTTTGTAACGGATGCGTTTGTATTTTCCACAAGCACATTCGAAATCCTTTACGGGTCCGAAGATACGCTCACAGAACAACCCGTCACGTTCAGGTTTGTGGGTACGGTAATTGATGGTTTCAGGCTTTAAAACCTCACCTCTTGATTCTGCCAAAATCGATTCTGGAGACGCAAGTCCGATTGTGATTTTATCAAATCGTTTAATGGTATTTTTATCTTTATTTCTATTGTTCATCTTAGTCGTTTTTAAAATAGTTACAGTTAACGGGGCCGATACTACTCAGCATCGGCCTTCCGGTACTGATATTATTCTTCTAATCTGATGTCTAATCCAAGACCTTTCAATTCATGCATTAATACATTGAATGATTCAGGCAATCCTGGTTCTGGCATCGCTTCACCCTTAACGATAGCTTCGTAAGTTTTAGCTCTACCAATAACGTCATCCGATTTAACCGTCAAGATTTCACGTAAGGTACTTGATGCACCGTAGGCTTCAAGTGCCCAAACCTCCATCTCTCCAAAACGCTGACCACCGAATTGAGCTTTACCTCCTAACGGTTGTTGCGTAATCAAGGAGTATGGACCGATCGAACGTGCGTGCATTTTGTCATCCACCATGTGACCTAATTTCAGCATATAGATTACCCCTACCGTAGCCGGTTGGTGGAAACGCTCTCCTGTACCTCCATCATACAAATACGTATGACCGAAACGTGGGATACCCGCTTCATCTGTTAATGCATTGATTTGGTCTAAGGTAGCACCGTCAAAAATTGGGGTCGCAAATTTCTTCCCTAATTTTAATCCAGCCCAACCTAATACGGTTTCATAAATCTGACCGATGTTCATACGCGAAGGTACCCCTAGCGGATTCAATACGATATCCACAGGTGTTCCATCTTCTAAGAATGGCATATCTTCTTGGCGAACGATACGCGCTACGATCCCTTTGTTACCGTGGCGACCTGCCATCTTATCTCCTACTTTCAATTTACGTTTCTTCGCAATATATACTTTAGCCAACTTTAAGATACCTGCTGGTAACTCGTCACCTACTGTAATGGTAAATTTCTCACGACGTAACGCCCCTTGAAGGTCGTTTAATTTGATTTTATAGTTGTGGATTAAGTCGTTTACCAAACGGTTTGTGTCTTCATCCGCCACCCATTGTCCTTTGGTCAAGTGGGCAAAATCTTCTACAGCTTGAAGCATTTTCTTTGTATACTTCTTCCCTTTTGGCAACACTTCTTCACCCAAATCATTCATTACCCCTTGGGATGTTTTCCCATCAACGATAGCGAATAATTTCTCCACCAATTTATCTTTCAATTCAACGAAACGCACTTCGAATTCCATTTCTAATGCTGTCAAATCGTCTTTATCTTTCGTACGCTTACGTTTATCTTTCACCGCACGAGCAAATAATTTTTTATCTAAAACCACACCACTTAAAGAAGGGGAAGCTTTTAATGATGCATCTTTTACATCTCCGGCTTTATCACCGAAAATCGCGCGAAGTAATTTTTCTTCTGGCGTTGGATCCGATTCTCCTTTGGGGGTAATCTTACCAATCAAAATATCACCAGGCTTCACTTCGGCTCCGATACGGATCATACCGTTTTCGTCCAAATCTTTCGTTGCTTCTTCTGAAACGTTTGGAATATCATTGGTCAATTCTTCGTTCCCTAATTTGGTATCACGAACTTCCAACGAATAGTCATCGATGTGGATAGAAGTAAAGATATCGTCGCGTACTACTTTTTCAGAAATTACAATCGCATCCTCAAAGTTGTACCCTTTCCATGGCATAAACGCTACTTTCAAGTTACGTCCGATAGCTAATTCTCCCGCTTGCGTTGCGTATCCTTCACAAAGCACTTGTCCTTTTACAACGCGATCGCCTTTACGAACGATAGGTTTTAAGTTGATACAGGTACTTTGGTTGGTTTTTCTAAACTTAATCAACTGATAGGTTTTATCATCGGTATCAAAGCTTACCATGCGCTCTTCTTCCGTACGGTCATATTTGATCGTGATTTTGTCTGCATCCACATACTCAACTACACCGTTTCCTTCTGCATTGATCAATACACGAGAATCGGAAGCCACTTGACGCTCTAATCCTGTTCCAACGATAGGTGATTCAGGACGTAAAAGTGGTACTGCCTGACGCATCATGTTGGATCCCATCAACGCACGGTTCGCGTCATCGTGTTCCAAGAACGGAATCAACGATGCTGAAATCGAGGCAATCTGGTTAGGAGCCACATCAGTATAATGAACAACGGTAGGTTCTACTACAGGGAAGTCACCCTCTTCACGAGCAATAACTTTTTCAGCAGTAATCATTCCATTATCGTTCATTTCGATATTGGCCTGAGCAATCAATTTACCTTCTTCCTCTTCGGCACTTAGGTAAATCGGCTCTGAAACTAAATCAACTTTACCGTTTTCAACTTTACGATACGGTGTTTCAATGAATCCCATACCGTTCACTTTGGCGAAAACTCCTAACGAAGAAATCAAACCGATGTTGGGTCCTTCAGGGGTTTCAATCGGACATAAACGACCGTAATGCGTATAGTGAACGTCACGAACCTCGAAACCAGCGCGCTCTCTCGAAAGTCCTCCAGGCCCTAAGGCCGATAAACGACGTTTGTGCGTAATCTCGGCTAATGGATTGGTTTGATCCATGAACTGAGATAACTGGTTGGTTCCAAAGAACGAGTTGATAACAGAAGATAAGGTTTTAGCATTAATCAAGTCGATTGGCGTAAACACCTCGTTATCACGTACATTCATACGCTCACGAATCGTTCTCGCCATACGCGCTAGACCAACACCAAATTGTTGTGAAAGTTGCTCACCCACCGTACGGACACGACGGTTGGACAAGTGGTCGATATCATCAATCTCGGCTTTGGAGTTGATCAATTCGATCAAATATTTCACAATGGTGATGATATCCTCTTTGGTAAGCACTTGCTTTTCCATAGGGATATCCAAGTTTAATTTTTTGTTCATACGGTAACGGCCTACTTCCCCTAAGTTGTAGCGTTGATCCGAGAAGAACAATTTATCGATAATACCACGAGCGGTTTCTTCATCAGGCGGTTCTGCATTACGCAACTGACGGTAGATATGCTCCACGGCTTCTTTTTCAGAATTGGTGGGGTCTTTTTGTAACGTATTGTGGATAATGGCGTAATCCGCTTGGTTATTATCCTCTTTATGAAGTAAGATCGATTTTACATTGGCATCGATGATTTCTTCAATATTATCTTTTTCTAAAATCGTATCACGATCCAAGATAATTTCATTACGTTCAATAGACACTACTTCACCGGTATCTTCATCTACGAAGTCTTCATGCCATGTGTTCAAAACACGTGCAGCCAATTTACGACCTGCGTATTTTTTCAATCCAGTTTTCGATACTTTAATTTCTTCAGCAAGGTCAAAGATTTCTAAAATATCTTTATCGCGTTCAAATCCAATCGCACGGAAAAGGGTTGTTACCGGTAATTTCTTTTTACGATCGATGTATGCATACATCACGTTGTTGATATCGGTAGCAAACTCAATCCATGATCCTTTGAAAGGAATAACACGAGCAGAATATAATTTTGTTCCGTTGGCGTGGAACGATTGTCCAAAGAATACCCCAGGTGAACGGTGTAATTGTGATACAACCACACGCTCAGCTCCGTTAATTACGAAAGTACCACTAGGGGTCATGTAAGGAATAGTTCCTAAATACACATCTTGTACGATCGTTTCGAAATCTTCATGTTCTGGATCGGTACAGTATAATTTTAAACGTGCTTTTAGAGGCACGCTGTAGGTTAGACCTCTTTCAATACACTCCTGGATGGTGTAACGCGGTGGGTCCACGAAATAATCGAGGAATTCCAACACAAATTGATTTCTGGTATCAGTGATTGGAAAGTTTTCCATGAAGGTGTTGTAGAGCCCTTCGTTACCTCTTTCGTCAGATTTCGTTTCTAATTGGAAGAAATCTTTGAACGACTTAATTTGAACATCCAAGAAATCGGGATAGTGTGGAATGTTCTTCGTCGAGGCAAAATTCAATCTTTCAGTCTGATTAGTTATCATCAATGGACAAAATTTTGATTTTTAAAAAAAGTACTTTTTTGTGTAAAACACGTTGATTTTGTAACTTTTCTTGAATAAAATAACCGTTACATCTTTTAAAATAAACCAAGAAAACCGTTTATTTCTTTCTTCGTAAGGGCTATAGTTTTTTTTGGATTTGAATGTGTATGAACACAATCAAAAAAAGATAAATTTATTATACGAAAAAGGGTTTAGGCCGCTGAGTGCATACTCAGGACCTAAACCTAATTCTTAAACCGTAATAGAATTATTTCAATTCAACTACAGCTCCAGCTTCTTCTAATGCTTTTTTCAAGCCTTCAGCTTCTGCTTTAGAAACCGCTTCTTTAATGTTAGATGGAGCTCCGTCTACGATATCTTTCGCTTCTTTAAGACCCAATCCAGTTAATTCTTTAACTGCTTTAACTACAGCTAACTTAGAAGCACCAGCATCTTTCAATACTACGGTGAATTCTGTTTGCTCTTCAGCAGCATCAGCAGCACCTCCACCAGCAGCAACGACTACTGCAGCAGCAGCAGGCTCGATACCGTACTCCTCTTTTAAGATTGTAGCTAAATCGTTAACTTCTTTAACAGTCAAGTTAACTAATTGTTCTGCGAATTGTTTCAAATCTGCCATTTTTTCTATCGTTTAAAATGTTTTTAAATTTATTTTATTTATTAAGTGCGTTCAATTATTCTGCAGCTTCGCCTTTTTGCTCTGCATTGTTTAACAAAGCAGAAAGTACGCGTTTTGCAGGAGATTGAAGTAATCCGATGATTTCTCCAATAACTTCTTCTTTCGATTTTAACGCTGCTAATGAATCCAACTGGTTATCACCGATATAGATTTCTTGGTTGATATAAGCACCTTTTAAAAGAGGCTTATCCGACTTTTTACGGAAATCTTTGATGATTTTCGCAGGTTGATTTGCTACAGAAGCAATTAAGATAGAAGAGTTTCCTTTAAGGATTGTTGGTAATTCACCGTACTCGTTTTCTGAAGCTTCCATCGCTTTCTCCAACAAGGTGTTTTTAACCACTTCTAATTTGATTCCTGCTTTAAAACAAGCTCTGCGTAAGTTAGATGTTGTTTCAGCATCTAAACCTGACGTATCTGCAATGTAAAGGATATTCGCCTCTGCTAATTTTGCAGTTAAGTCTTTTATCGCGATTGATTTTTCTTCTCTAGTCATAATAAAACTTTTTAACTACCCAATTAAACTGCTTTAGGGTCTAAAGCAATAGCAGGACTCATTGTACTTGACAAGTGGATAGACTTGATGTAAGTACCTTTAGCTGCAGTTGGTTTTAATTTGATTAATGTTTGAATAATTTCGTGAGCGTTATCGACAATCTTGTCTGCTTCAAAAGATACTTTTCCGATTCCAGCATGTACGATACCCGTTTTGTCTACTTTGAAGTCGATTTTACCCGCTTTCACTTCTTGAACGGCTTTCCCTACTTCCATAGTTACCGTACCTGTTTTGGGGTTAGGCATCAAACCACGAGGACCTAAAATACGCCCTAATGGTCCTAATTTACCCATAACGGCTGGCATAGTGATAATAACATCCACATCGGTCCAACCGTCTTTAATTTTTTGAAGGAATTCGTCTAAACCTACGTAATCAGCACCTGCTGCTTTTGCTTCAGCTTCTTTATCTGGAGTAACCAAAGCCAACACACGTACATCTTTACCTGTCCCATGTGGTAAAGTAACTACCCCACGAACCATCTGATTTGCTTTTCGAGGATCAACGCCCAAACGAACAGCAATATCTACCGACTCATCAAATTTTGCATAAGAAACCTGCTTCAACAAAGCAGATGCATCTTTCAAAGAATACAATTTATTCTTTTCGATTTTAGAGGCAGCTTCTTTTTGTTTTTTCGTCAATTTTGCCATAACTCATTATTTTTTTAGCGGAGAATCCCCGGTTACGGTAATACCCATAGAACGAGCAGTACCGGCAATCATACTCATTGCTGATTCAATCGTGAACGAATTCAAATCAGGCATTTTGTCTTCTGCAATCGTTTTGATTTGATCCCAAGAGACATTGGCTACTTTCTTACGGTTAGGCTGCCCTGATCCCGATTTAATTTTAGCAGCATCCATTAATTGCACCGCAGCTGGAGGAGGTTTGACGACAAAATCAAACGATTTGTCTTTGTACACTGTAATTTGTACAGGTAACACTTTGCCGGGTTGATCTTGAGTTCGCGCATTAAATTGCTTACAAAACTCCATGATGTTAACCCCAGCAGCTCCCAAAGCAGGTCCAACCGGTGGCGAAGGATTCGCAGCACCTCCCTTAACTTGTAGTTTAACTACTTTACTAATTTCTTTTGCCATTTTTTACAAAATTTAGCACATCTAACAGTTGGAAGCGTAGATGTAGGATTATAATTAATTGTGATTATACTTTTTCAACTTGCATAAAACTCAATTCCAATGGCGTTTTTCTTCCGAAAATCTTCACCATCACTTCAAGTTTACGCTTTTCTTCATTGATCTTCTCAATTGTTCCATTAAACCCATTGAAAGGACCATCGATTACTTTAACTGTCTCTCCTGTTTTGAAGGGGATCGACTGGGTATCCACATTTATAGCCAATTCATCAACTTTACCAAGCATGCGATTCACTTCTGATTGACGAAGTGGCACAGGATCGCCTCCTTTGACTTCTCCTAAGAAACCAATCACACCGGTAATCGATTTAATGATGTGTGGAATTTCACCCGTTAAATTGGCTTCGATCATCACGTATCCTGGAAAATAAACACGGTCTTTAGCTATTTTTTTTCCATCACGAATTTGAACCACCTTTTCAGTAGGCACCAAAACTTGGGAAATATAATCCGCCATGCCCAAACGGTTAATCTCAGTCTCAATATAGTTTTTAACTTTATTTTCCTGTCCGCTTACAGCACGCACTACATACCACTTTTTCACACTCGTATCAGCCATTTTACTAACGTGTATTATCCTTTAATTAAATTGAAAAAACCAGTAATGGCACGAGAACATAACTCATCCACGCCCCACGTAGCCAAAGCAAAAATTACAGAGAACAACGCCACAATAACCGTGAACTTTTGTACTTCTGCCCATTCTGGCCAAGTCACATTGGTTTTCAATTCCTCAAAAGACTCCGAAAAATATTGAAATACTTTCATCGTATTATATCTTATTTGCACGGGTGGAGGGATTCGAACCCCCATCAACGGTTTTGGAGACCGCTATTCTACCCTTGAACTACACCCGTTTCATTAAAAACCAGCAGAGTAATCCGTAGACACTCTGCTGGCTATATCCTTTAATTCGTTAGAATTAGTCTAAGATTTCTGTAACCTGACCTGCTCCTACTGTACGACCACCCTCACGGATAGCGAAACGTAAACCTACGTTAAGAGCGATTGGGCTCAACAAATCAACAGTGATTGTCAAGTTATCCCCAGGCATTACCATCTCTACACCAGCAGGTAAAGAAATAGTACCTGTTACGTCAGTTGTACGTACATAGAACTGTGGACGATAGTTATTGTGGAATGGAGTGTGACGTCCACCTTCTTCTTTTTTCAAGATATACACCTCAGCTTTGAATTTAGCGTGTGGCTTCACAGAACCTGGCTTACAAATAACCATACCACGACGGATATCGGCTTTGTCAATACCACGCAACAACAAACCTACGTTGTCACCAGCCTCACCACGGTCAAGGATTTTTCGGAACATCTCAACCCCTGTGATAGTAGAAGTCAATTTGTCAGCACCCATACCGATGATTTCCACTGGATCACCTGTGTTAGCAACACCTGTTTCGATACGTCCTGTAGCTACAGTACCACGACCTGTAATCGTAAATACGTCTTCCACAGGCATCAAGAAAGGCTTCGCGTTGTCACGAACTGGCTCTTCAATCCAAGAGTCAACAGCTTCCATCAATTCAAGAATTTTTGGAACCCAGTTTGGATCTCCGTTCAATCCACCTAAAGCAGAACCTTGAACTACTGGACCATTGTCTCCATCATACTCGTAGAAAGACAACAAGTCACGGATTTCCATTTCAACCAATTCTAATAATTCCGCATCATCAACCATGTCCACTTTGTTCATGAACACAACGATTCTTGGAATACCTACTTGACGTCCTAAAAGGATGTGCTCACGCGTTTGTGGCATTGGTCCATCAGTAGCAGCTACAACCAAAATTGCACCGTCCATCTGAGCAGCACCTGTAACCATGTTCTTTACGTAATCCGCGTGACCTGGACAGTCAACGTGAGCGTAGTGACGGTTAGCAGTTTCATATTCTACGTGAGAAGTGTTGATTGTAATACCTCTTTCTTTTTCCTCTGGAGCATTGTCAATCTGGTCGAAAGATTTTGCTTGACAGTAACCAGCATCTGCTAATACTTTAGTGATTGCAGCAGTCAATGTAGTTTTACCGTGGTCAACGTGACCAATCGTACCAATATTAAGGTGTGGCTTGGTACGACTAAAATTTTCTTTTGCCATTTTAATTAATTTTTAAACTTAGTTATATTTATTAGTGTTCAAATATTCAATTTTGAGCCAATGACGGGATTTGAACCCGTGACCTCTTCCTTACCAAGGAAGCACTCTACCCCTGAGCTACACCGGCGGTAAAGTTTTTTTGTTTCAGGCTTGAAGTTCCAGGTTTTAAACCACTTGAAACTTGAAACG
>NZ_JAIXWA010000081.1 GCF_027482425.1 Flavobacterium sp. | reverse complement strand
CTCAAGTATATTACCACCGCGGCCAACAATTATTTGTATAAAACTATTCCCTACAAAACCCTCGATATTTTCTACGAATATGAATTGGATAATCCAGAGGTTGTTATCTCAGCTTCTGACGAGATAGCTGCGTTACAATGGTGTCACCCGCCTACCATGGACTTGAATGCCATCGGGTTTATCTCTATTCGCAAAGTGATAGGGGAATACTATAGTTTGTAAACCTTGAGCCATGTGTGGAATTAACAGATAACGAAGGACTTGTAAACTTTCGTTGGGTCGGTGTCGCCATACTATTTATACGTTCCGCGCGCCCATGCTGTCGCCAAGCGCCCCGAAGACGAATGCGAAACACTATTAATCACTAAGTCATTCGAGCGCATCCGCCCGAATCAAATCCAAAGATAGGTTCCCAACGCCTTAAAATGGTTTTTGGGCAAGGCCAAGATGCGATCTACTTGTTTATATTCTCGAAACACCTCAGTCGCTATGCCTCCTTTAACAAATAAATCCACCGTGGCTGTAGGAAAAAGTTGCTGCTTTTCGGCAACGATAGGCGTAATCAATAGCGTGTTCCCTAAACGATGGTTGGGCCGAATAATCAAAATACGGTGGATAGGTGTGGGGATATATTGCGAGGGATTATGAATGGGACGACGGGATTGCCCCAAACGACCCGTTAGGGCTTGGGATATTTTCTTACGTCAGTGCTATATTGGGGTTGGAATTTTCATAGGTGAGTGCTGATTGGAATGGGTAATTGGGCAATACTTTACAACGGTACTTCACACGAGTGCTGACGGAGAAAAACAACTGTTAATTGACATAATTTTAGGGAGTTATGTTGATTTATGTAAAAAAATGAACGAGCCACCTCAGCATGTTTTTCACCATAAAACCCATCGGTTTTTTTGCAGTTTTGCTGTAACAAAATGCGGCGGTGTTGGACTAAAGTAGAAAAGCACTCCTATGAACAAAGTGGTACTTTCAGCGGCGCATAATGGCGA
This sequence comes from Flavobacterium sp., assembly GCF_027482425.1. Lineage (GTDB taxonomy): Bacteria > Bacteroidota > Bacteroidia > Flavobacteriales > Flavobacteriaceae > Flavobacterium. Next base: position 33,320 of record NZ_JAIXWA010000081.1, on the reverse strand, counting down.
AATTCGGGTCTCGGGGGTACAAGCCTTCGACAGTAGCGTTGATTTTACAGTATTTTCTGCCAAATATGTGGTACGCGGTTGTGAACAGTACCGAATCAACAACCGAACCTACCGTGTGGAATCGGGCGAATATATTGTAGGTAATGCCACTTCAACCTCACATATTATTATCGACAGTGCTCAACCCGTTTTGGGTATTTGTTTGGATATCCAGCCCAAAGTGATTCAAGAGATTTTGGATTTTGAATATGGAACCCAACCTGAGTTGGCCGCTTTTATTTTACAACAAGAGCAAATGGTCAACCGCTACACTGCGGCGCACACGCATTTGGGCTATGCCATTCGTCAGATTGAACACCATTTTGAAGCCTTAACCCGCGAAGAAGCCGTGTTACACCACGAGTTGTTTTATACCTTGGGCGAATGTTTGGTCAAAGATCAAGTGGACCTTTGGAAGCAATTTTCGCGTCTAAAATCGGTCAAACAAGAAACCAGTAAGCGGTTGTTTAATTTCGTACACGAAGCGCGTTTGTACATCGAGCGGCATTTTTTGGAACCTATAGCACTCGCTTCCATAGCCCAAGAGGCCCATTTATCAGAATATCATTTCATACGCCTTTTTAAAAAATTATTTGGCCGCACACCCTACCAATACGTGTTGCATTTGCGCTTACAACATTCCCTTACATTAATGCGACAAGGACTTGGTGTTGCCGAAGTTGCCTTTCAAACGGGGTTTGCCGATAAATCAGCATTTTGTAAAGCGTTTAAAAAGAAATTTGGACAGACTCCCACTGCGGTGAAATAAGCAATTTTTGACACCTTTTGTGACCTCCTCTTCGGGTAATTTTGTATAAAAAAAGCGATGAAAAATACCTTCGGACGTGGATTACACCTCTTGTTTGTATGTATTGGTGTTTTTTTTACAGTGCGAAACGATTGGGGACAGGCCTTAATCTACTTTGGGTTGGGTTTAGCCTTCGATCCTTTTGCTCCCACACAAACTTGGAACGACAAGCCCCTTTGGCAAAAAACGGTTTTGCTTTCTGAATTATCTCTTGTTTTTGTCTTAGGGGTGTTGTTGTTCTTAGGGTAACGATAGAAAATAAAAAAAGATTTGATATGCGAAAGTTAGGAATTCACATGGGTTTAATCGTATTTGGAATTACACTGGTTACTGCCCAACCGTTACCGCGTCGTCCGTGGATGGGTGCCCGACTCAGTGCCGATCCCCAAGGCGGGATTACACTCAATCAAGTGGTAGGAGGTACCGCCAAAGCCGCTGGACTGCAACCAGAAGACGTTTTGTTACAAATCAACGGCAAAGTGCTCAATCACCCGAGCGAAATGGCAACGACAATAGCCCAATACACCGAAAAACAAGCGGTCACGTTTACGATACGACGAGCGGGTACGCAGCAAGAAATAAAAACCACTTGGGTCGGACGTGATCGGGAATCGGTTGCAAAAGGAACGGTTACTTATGATCGGGTTCCTTTTAAGGGCGGACAGCTAAGTGTCATTATCAATAAACCCGAGGGAACGGGTAAACTCCCTGCCGTACTTTTCATTCCGGGTTATACCTGTAGTTCGGTGGATGGCTTGACTCCCGAACATCCGTATGGACGCGTGGTGCAAGCGTTTCATAATGCCGGATTTGTGGTCGTGCGCGTTGAAAAAAGTGGGTTAGGCGATAGCCAAAACACCCCCGATTGCAGTACGACTACGTTGTATGACGAAGTGGAAAGTTTTAAGGCCGGCTTCCAAAAAATGAAATCCTTGCCGTATGTCGATACCGAGGAGCTCTTCATTTTTGGGCACTCGATGGGAGGAATTATTGCTCCAGCCATAAGTGCTGGTGAAAATGTTCGCGGGGTTATGGTGTATGGTACCACGGCCAAAAGTTGGTTTGAATACCAGTTGGAAATGAATCGGTTGCAGTTGAAATTGGCCAAAACGCCGCCCATAGAATATGAACAACGTTGCCGTATCCAGGCCGATATTGCATTTGACTATTTTATTCGTAAAAAAAGTTTAGAGGCGATTGCCACAGACCATGAGAAGAAAGCCATATTGGAGTCGGATTGGCAATACGACGGCAAAGACCGTATTTTTGATCGCAATCAAGAGTACTGGCGACAGATTCAGGATTACCCGCTTTTGGACAATTGGAAAAATACTACGGGGAAGGTGTTGGTACTGTATGGGGAATCTGATTTTCAGGCCTTTTCACTACCCGATCACGAACAGATTGTACAAACGGTCAACCATTACCATCCAGGAAATGCCGCTTTACTTTCTTTCCCCTTGACCGACCATTATTTTGCCCGTTCTGGGACCATGCAACAAGCCTATGATACTTTTAGTCAAGGAAAGATTCAAGAATTATTTCAAGCCTTCAATCCCGAAGTGACCCAAAAAGCAGTCGCATGGGCCTTGGGTTTAGTGCAACCCTAACCTTTAAAGCATCCTACCATGCAACGTGTTATTATCCCGCTGATTTTCATATTAACCGCCTTGTGGAGTAAGGCGCAAACCAACAGTTGGCAAAAATTGACGACCGAACCCTATGCGGGTAAACAAGATGATATCACCTTTGTCGATCGCAATACGGGTTGGTATGTCAATGGTTTTGGCCGCATTTACAACACCCAAGATGGTGGTAAAACGTGGACCAAACAGCTTGAACAAAAGGGCTCGTTTTTCCGTACCCTCGTTTTCTTGGATGAAAAAGTAGGGTTTGTGGGCACCGTTGGCACCGATTATTTTCCGAATGTGACCGATACCATTCCGCTTTACGGCACGCAAGACGGTGGGAAAACTTGGAAACCTGTCCCCTACAAGGGGCCTTATGTTAAGGGCTTATGTGCATTTGATGTGGTCAAAGAGCAATACATTAATCACGGAAAGATCGATTACAAAACCCATATATATGCCGTTGGAAGAGTCGGGAGTCCGGCCAATATCATGGTTTCACACGATGACGGAACGACGTGGACTTCCCGCAGCATGCAAGCCGATTGTAAAATGTTGTTTGACATCAAAATGTTAGATAAAAACACAGGGTTTGCTTGTGCTGCAACCAATGAAGATATTACCCAGTCGCATGCTTTGATTTTGAAAACCACCGATGGGGGACAAACTTGGAAGAAAGTATATGAATCCAACCGGCCTTTTGAAACCACTTGGAAAGTATCATTTCCCTCGGCCAAAGTGGGGTATGTTACCATTCAATCCTATAATCCCGACCCCAATGTAAAGCAGCAACGGGTGGCCAAAACTACGGATGGGGGCGAAACATGGACAGAAATCAATCTATTAGAAGAGGCTGGGGCACGAGAGTTTGGCATTGGTTTTATCGATGAGAATCACGGTTTTGTCGGTACGATGAATTCAGGTTTTGAAACCAAAGATGGCGGGATAACCTGGACAAAAATCGACTTGGGTCGCGCTTGTAATAAAATTCGCTTCTATACCGATGCTGATAAAAAAGTGTATGGCTATGCGATTGGGGTGAATGTTTTTAAATGGGAATAATTTGGTGATTATAAATTATAAGTGATGAATTAGTAGCGTATTGAAAAGCAATTCTTTACGTATAAAAAAACATTTATCAGTAGGCTGTTTTTTATGAATGGACACAACAACTAAGGCGCAAGCAAAGTAATGGTTCTTTAAATGCAGTATATTGATACAGAAGAGATACCTGCGGTGTTGTGCCCAGATAAAAGAATATTCTTGTATTTCAAGCCATTAATAATTTTAACTTTTAGGTTATGCCCCATAAAAAAAGAACAGATACGAACGCTATTCCAAGTGTGCCTTGTATTGATCGCCACTATATTGGATTGAACGCTCAAAGTATTTCCGTTTTTGAAAGTGCCTTTTCCGAATTCGTTCGGGGTTACCATGAGGATGGGCATCTTTTATTTGAAAATCGTACCGCTTTAGTGGCCGCTCTTTCCCACCGATTTGAACAAACCGATTTTTCGTGTGAAGTGGTAAACCGCATTTTTCATAGCAAAGGGGTGATTGATCAGGAACGTTTGTTTCTATCGGGTAGACCATTTAAAGAAATTTGGATATACTTTGAAATAGTCGATGATCACATAACGATGTTTCGCTATCTTCATCAGCAAGCGCTCCCTGAATAGGAGTATTAACGTATAAAAAAGCGTTTCCGATACTCCATCGGACGGCATTTTTTCTTTTTTAAAAAGACCCGATTAAAATAGCTTAAGGTTTCAAAACCACAATCGCTAGCCACGGTACTGATTTTATGCTCTGTTTCTCTGAGTAGCATGCAAGCTTCTTGAATTCTAATTTCATTCACATAATCGGAAAAGGTTTTTCCCGTTGCTTTTTTAAAAAACTTACAGAAATTACTCGTACTCATGCCACTTACATCAGCTACCTTTTGCACCGTAATGGGGGCTCTAAATTGGGCCATTATATATCGGCATACCGTATTGATGCGCAGTTCTTGTTTGCGTGAAAACGATTGGTAATGCGGATTCGGACTTATTTTCTCATAGGGTGCTTGGGCAAGTTCTTCTAAGAGCGCCATCCCCAGAAGCATGCGGTTTAATCCCTCTAAGGTTACCAAATGGTTGAGTTGTTGTATCCATGCTTCCCGAACAGGAATCCGAATGCCATGCGCGGCTTCATTCAATAAGTTTTGTAAAGCCACTCCTTCTTGACACGTCAATAATGAAATCATCGGTTCCTTTAAGAATTGAATTACCAAGGCCTCTACGGGTCCTCCATCGAGCGATTTACCCGACCATGTATGCGGCACATGACGCCCCAACAATACAAAATCGCCTGCTTGAAAATCTTCATATGTATTTCCCACCAATCGATATCCTGAACCTCGTACTATATAGGTTAGTTCATACTCGGGATGATAATGCCATTTGAATTCGAAATACGGAACCACAATCCGATAAGCATGAAAACTCGAAACGCCTTTTTCGTGAGGAATGTTTTCAAAAATGGGTTTCATGGTTTAAATTGAATGAATGTTGATGTAAATATAGCTGTTTAATTCAATATAGTATTAGTTTTTGATTTTTTACGAAAAAAGAAATCCGCAAGTGAGCGGTACTTTTGTTGTTGTTGGAGGTTTATTGCTCCTTGTTTATAACAAAAAAACAGACCCATGAATACCGTGCCGGATCCTATTAGCGCTTTTTTAGACACTCCCATGACCCTCTCGCCAGAACAATTGGATTTTTATGAAACCCATCGGTTTATCAAACTCAAGTCGGTTTTAAATGCTGAAACGGTAGCCTTTTTCAATCGTGAAATAGGAGTTCAAGTAGCGGCTATGACTACCGAGCAAACGGCCTTGGAAGACCGAACCACTTATGGAAAAGCTTTTTTGCAATTATTCAATTTATGGCAAGAAAATGAGGTCATTAAAACCTTGGTGCTAAGCAAACGGCTGGCAAAAATTGCTGCCGATTTGATGCAAGTAACTGGAGTACGATTGTATCACGATCAAGCATTATTTAAAGAAGGCGGCGGCGGTATTACCCCATGGCATGCCGATCAATACTATTGGCCCTTGGCGTCGGATAAAACGGTAACCGCCTGGATTCCATTGCAAGCCACCCCCTTAGAGATGGGACCGCTAGAGTTCAGTGCGGGGAGTCATATACTCGTGGAAGGGCGCGAAATGGCCATCAGTGACGAGAGTGAGGATTTCCTAAACCGAAAACTGCGCATAACCGATTTTGAACATGTGATCGAGCCTTTCGATTTGGGGGAAGTGAGTTTTCATTCAGGATGGATTTTTCACCGTGCAGGCGCCAATACTACAGCCGATATGCGTAAGGTAATGACCATCATTTATATGGATCACGAAATGGTACTTAAAAATCCCGAGAACCGAAATCAAATCAACGATTGGGAAACTTGGTGTCCTGGGGCGCAAGTGGATGCCGTGATTAATACGCCGTTGAATCCAATTATATATGCCCAATAACATGGAAATTCGCTATTTGTGTCCCTATTGGGGGTGCGAACAATTGTCCGCTTCCGAGTTTTTAAACCGCGTAATTACTCATGGGTATGATGGTGTAGAGATTAATTTTCCGAATGATGAAAAATTCATGGCCGAGTTTCAAGATACTTGCGCCACCATCCGTTCGACATCACATCCTCATTTTATGGTGATCGCCCAAAATGTATTGTCGCCTTCCGAAAAGGGAATTGCCGATTACACCGCGCGGTTGATAGATCGGTTGGAAATGTTAGCTTCTTTAAAACCGTATGCCATCAATTCACACACGGGAAAAGATTACTACAGTTTTTCTGAAAATTGCCAAATTATCGAAACTACACAACAAATTGCTAAGAAAACAGGGATACCCATTTGGCATGAAATTCATCGCGGTCGTTTTTCGTTTCATCTTAAAACGGTTTTGGATTATTTAGAAGTTTTTCCCGCTCTAGGTTTGGTGGCCGATTATTCCCATTTTTGTGTTGTCTCCGAAAGTACGCTACAGGACCAACAAGCTCTTTTGGATCGTCTTATTCCTTTTGTTAAACATTTGCATGCTCGAATCGGATTTGAACAAGGGCCACAAGTTAACCATCCTTTTGCTCCCGAGTGGGAGTCCTATCGAAATTTATATTTGAAATGGTGGAAAACGATAGTGGCGAACCATCAAAAACGAAATGCCACGATTTTTACTATAACTCCCGAATTTGGTCCCTATCCCTATATGCCTTCGGCACCATTTACCCAAAAACCTTTGGCCTCGCAATGGGACATTAACCTGGAAATGAAACAGTTTTTACAACAACATCTGTAACGCATGAAGTCGACAAATACGACACAAATACTTTTCATCACCCTTAGCGCCGCGCTTGGGGGCTTACTGTTTGGCTACGATACTGCCGTAATTTCTGGGGCCATTGGAGATCTTACGCGGTATTTTAATCTCACACCCATGGAGACCGGTTGGGCTATTTCAAGTGCTTTACTAGGGTGTTTATTAGGGGCTTTAATCTCTGATTTTTGTAGTTCAACATGGGGCCGTAAAAAAGCCATGTTACTAGCCGCCCTTTTATTTATTATCAACTCGATTGGTACCGCAATACCAGATACGTTTACTGAATTTATTATTTACAGAATTATAGGCGGGATAGGAGTGGGGTTGGCCTCTATGGTGGTGCCAATGTATATCGCTGAAATTGCACCAGCCCAACGCCGAGGCGCCTTGGTCGGCAATTACCAATTGGCCATCGTGATCGGTATTGTTTTGGTGTATTTTGTAAATTATGGTATTGCTTTACAAGGCGATACGCATTGGAACTTAACCCAAGGCTGGCGCTGGATGTTTGGTTCTGAATTGATTCCTTCGTTGTTATTTTTCATTTTTATCTTTTTTATTCCCGAAAGTCCGCGCTGGTTGTTTATGCAAGGAAAAACACTGAGGGCTGTGACCGTTTTACAAGCCATCAACGGAAATCAAGACGTGCAAAAAGAGCGGGAGGACATCGAACAATCTCTTCAGTCTGAGCGTCAACAAGCTTGGAAGAGTTTGCGAAAACCCGAGTATAAAAGGGCTTTAGGCGTTGGAATTGGCCTCTCCCTATTGCAGCAGCTAACGGGAATCAATGCCATTTTGTATTATGCACCAGAAATTTTTAAGCGTTTGGGTAGTGCAACGAATGCCTCTCTATTGGAAACGAGTACATTGGGAGTGATCAACTTAATCTTTACGCTTTTGGCGATTCGATGGGTGGATCGTAAAGGTCGGAAACCGTTGTTGTATTTAGGATCGATTGGAATGACTTTGGCCTTATTATCGGTAGGTCTTTTTATTTATTTTGAATGGGAAAAAACCTTTGTACTTCCGTTTTTACTTCTTTTCATGGCCTCTTTTAGTATTTCTTGGGGCCCCATTGTTTGGGTGTTATTGGCTGAAATCTTCCCTAATTCCATTCGAAGTTTAGCCTTGGCTATTAGCGTTTTTATTCAGTGGATTGCCAATTTTTTAGTGACTCAATTTTTCCCGCTTATGGTAGAGAATGATTGGATTGATTCGTATTTCAATGGCGCTTTTCCTTTTTACTTTTTTGCTTTACTCTGTTTGCTTTCTTTCATTTTTGTATGGAAAAAAGTACCCGAAACCAAGCATTTAACCCTTGAAGAAATGAATGCATTATGGAAATAAGAATTTTTTTATTCGTTTTAGGATTGTTTCTGGGAAGTTCTTCACTATTTGGACAAAAGACGACTTCCTTTGTCAACGTTTTTATAGGTACTGAGGGTACTGGACACACTTTTCCTGGTCCTTCCATGCCTTTTGGGATGGTGCAACCCGGACCTGATAATCGCGATCGAGGTTGGTCTCATACCAGTGGTTATCAATATCGAGATACCCTTTTGCTCGGATTTTCACAAACGCGTTTGAGTGGGACGGGCATTAATGAATTGGGCGATATTCTGATTTTACCCATCCATCAACCCGATTCAATCAAGGCAAGGGCTTACGATAAATCTTCTGAAAAAGCAAAACCTGGATGGTATCATGTACGCAAAAAGGATGGGGTTGAGGTTGATTTGACATGCTCTGAACGGGTGGCCTTTCATCGCTACCGCTATCCTTCACGTTTGGCCCATGTGCGCATTGATTTTCGTCACGGACTTCGATTTGTTTTTGATGAAAAGGCAACAAAACCGCTCGTGATTTCTAGTGCAGTAACGATTGAGAATGACTCGGTGATCAGTGGGTATTGTCAAACGCAAAATTGGGTGAATCGAATTTATTTTTTTACCATACATTTTAGTAAACCCTTTCAAAACAAGCGAAGCATTTCCCACAATCAGTCCGATCAGGCGCCTCTATATGCCTTCGACTTTCAACTCGATGCCTCCAAAGAATTGCAAATAAAAGTGGCACTTTCCTCGGTTGATGTAGAAGGAGCAAAGGCCAATTTGACGGCGGAGATTCCTCATTGGGATTTTCAACGGGTGTATAATAACAATCGAAATACTTGGGAGAATTATTTGAATCGGTTGACGCTAAAAGCCCCTCGATCGCAGAAAGTGATGGCTTACACGGCTTTATACCACCTTTTATTACAACCCATGAACATGGCTGATGTTGACGGGAAGTATCGTGCAGTGGATGATACTATTCGAACGGCCGTAAATCATGCGTATTATTCCACCTTATCCAATTGGGATGTATACCGAGCGGCTTTTCCGTTGTTGCAACTCATTACCCCAGAGATCATTCCCGATATCATCGAATCCATGTTGGTGCATCATGAAGCCAAAGGATTTTTACCGATTTGGACGGTTTGGGGACAAGATAATTACTGCATGATTGGAAATCATGCCATTCCGATGATTGTTAGCGCTTACGTCAATGGCTTCACCACAATGAATACTCAAAGGGCGTTGCGCGCTATGGTAGAAACTTCCACCCGTTCGCACATCCATTCCGATTGGGAAGTCTATAACCGTTTTGGATATTATCCTTTTGATTTGATTCCAGACGAATCGGTTTCGCGCACCCTAGAAAGTGGGTATGATGATTGGTGTGTGGCACATTTTGCCCAACTTTTAGGCGATACAACAACCGCAAATCAGTTTTACCAACGAAGTCAGTATTACCGTCGTTTATTTGATCCTGACACCCGACTTTTCAGAGGTAAAAATCAGTACGGAGCCTGGCGTACCCCTTTTTATCCCCTCACTGCAACATCACCGTTGAATAATCCCGGCGATTACACAGAAGCCAACGCTTGGCAATACTTTTGGACACCCACGCAACATGATCTCAGTGGTGTTGTCGCTTTATTGGGTGGAAAAACTGCATTGACTACCCATTTGGACACTTTTTTTACTACTCCTGCAGTGGCTCCAAATAAATTTCTTGGACAGGAAGCAATGATCGGGCAGTATGCTCATGGAAATGAACCGAGTCACCATATTGCTTATTTGTACGCGTTTAGTGATCGTCCTTTGCAAGGCCATCATTATTTGAAGCGTATTATCAATGAATTTCATAAAACCCAACCGGATGGGCTGATTGGAAATGATGACTGTGGTCAAATGAGTGCTTGGTATTTGTTTACTCTTATGGGTTTTTATCCCGTAAATCCCGCATCAGGAGAAGTTGTTTTAGGTGCTCCTCAAGTGAAAAAAGCGACCTTAAAAATAGGAAAAAAAATATTGACGGTTCAGGCACCCTCTTTTTCAAAATCTTCCTGTGGAGCCTCAGCGTATCAATGGAACGGATTACCTTTATTATCACCGGTTATCCCGTTTCGTTCTTTGACTGAAGGTGGAAATTTGACCTTTAAAATGACAGCTTCATGCGAAAAATAATCTTCTTTTTATGGGCAACCGTTGCCCTCGCCCAAAGTAGTTTTAAACAGGAGGCCCTTCAGCCAATACCCTTTGGTCGTATTCAACCCCAAGGATGGGTATTAACGTATATGCAACGCGATTTGGAAAGTTATGTGGGTCAATTAGATCAGTTGGTTCCCTCACTATTTAAAGATTCTATATATACAACGCAGCGCTTAGGGAAAAACACAAAAGCCAAAGACTTGGGTAATTTAAAGTCAGGCGACGCGGCAGGTGATGATCAATACAAATGGTGGAATAGTGAAACACAATCCAATTGGTGGGATGGCTATATTCGCCATGTTTTTTTAACCCAAAGTACGCCCCATTATCCAAAAGTTGAAGGATACATACGTCAAATTCTCGATTCACAAGATGCTGATGGCTATTTAGGTATTTACGATGCACAAACCCGTTATAATTTTCAAGCGGAAAATGGCGAATTTTGGGCAAAAACCACATTACTCCGCGGCTTGATTGCCTATTATGAAGCAACTGGAAAAAAAGAGGTATTCACAGCTATCGAACGAGCAGTGGCCAATGTGATGCAAAATTATCCCATTGGGAAATCCAACCCATTTAATACAGGAAATGCCTTCAATGGTGGCGTTTCTCATGGGCTAACCTTTACCGACGTGTTGGATTACTTGTACCAAAAAACGAAATTACCCATCTACCGACAGTATGCTTTGTTTTTATATCAATCCTACGCCCAAAGCTATCAGTCGGAATCGGATGCTCAACCCCAGCGAATACAAAAATCAGATTTTACTTTACAAGGTCACGGAGTACATGTGTACGAACATATTCGGCCTCTAGTCGTAGCGGCTTTCACTGCCGAATCACCCGATTATTCCGTTCTGTTATCGCGTTATTTAGCGCAAGTGGAAAAGTCAATTACGGCAACTGGAGGTCCTATTGGCGATGAGTGGATTGCGGGTCGATTGGCCGATGCAACGCAAACAGGATACGAGTACTGTTCGTTGCAAGAACTTTTGGATAGTTATGCGGTATTGTTGCAAAAAACGGGCGAAGCACAATGGGCGGCTCACATGGAACAGCTTTTTTTCAACGCAGGATTAGGAGCAAGGCACCCCAACCATGAGGGGATAGCCTATTTGAAAACGGACAATTCTTGGGTGATGGACGGAACACGTAATGGCGAAGCAGAACCCGATCGAGTGCAAACGCGCTACAAATATTCGGCGGTGCATCAAGAGGTGGCGGTGTGCTGTACGCCCAATGCAGGACGCTTTTTACCGTACGTAATTCAAAATATCGGAATGCAAAATGAATTGGGACACCTATACATTCATGTGCCCCTACCTTTTCAATTAGCGTATGAGGCGCAAGGACAAAAGGTTATTTTAGAAAATCAAACACAATATCCACAAAATTTTGCATTTACTTATCGAGTTACTACTTCAACTCCTATAACATTAACATTTTACCTTCGAAAACCAAATTGGGTGTCTCATATTGAAACCAATGAATCGATAAGAACGGAAGGAGATTATTATGTGGTGCAACGTGTTTTTCAACCGAATGATTCGTTCTCTTTTACCTGGAAAACGTCTCCTAAAATTCACTACACCCAACAAGGTGAAGTTGTCTATCAATATGGACCTCAAGTGTATGCTTTATCTGTGGCATCGCAAATGACGTTGGGGCGTAACTACGGCTCAGAATTTAAGGATAAGTATTATGAGGCAAAAGAAAAAAGAGTCTATGAGGCGATAGATTTTTCTCCTATTATGAGTAAAAGAGGGATGGAAGTGCGTTTGTGGAATCCCCTTAGGAAGTGTGAAGAGAAACATGTTTTAGTCCCTATGGCTGAAACAGTTTTGAGACAAGTAGCCTTTCCCAAAGCTGTAAAAAACAATGGCTAATGAGTAAAAAAAAACACCTACTTTGAGGTTTCAAGATAGGTGCTTCATTGGTTTATGCTTGATCGTTTTACGATTACTCCTCCCGATAAATAGCATCGTAAAGGTGTTGGTATTTCTCTTTGATGGCTTTGCGTTTTAATTTTAAGGTAGGCGTTAATTCACCCCCATCTATACTCCAAAGGGTAGGAGTGAGTTCAAATTTTTTGATGCGTTCCCAATTCCCAAAACGTTCATTGATTTTATCCACTTCATCCTGAATGCGGGCTTTAACATGTTGATTTTGTGCAATTTCTTCTGGTGTCATGCCTACCGTTTCATTATGGCGTTTGGCCCATTCTCGGATAAAGTCAAAACTCGGTTGAATCAACGCCGCTGGCATTTTTTCACCATCGCCAATCACCATGATTTGTTCGATAAAAAATGATTGTTTCATAGCATTTTCAATCATTTGTGGCGCAATATATTTCCCCCCAGAGGTTTTAAACATTTCCTTTTTACGATCGGTAATGCGTAAAAAGCCCATTGTATCAATTTCTCCAATATCGCCCGTATGGAAAAAACCGTCTTTCAAGACTTCTCCTGTCAACACGGGGTCTTTGTAATAGCCCATCATTACATTGGGACCTTTACATAAGATCTCACCATCTTCAGCAATTTTTACCGTTACATTGGGAATAACGCGACCTACACTTCCGACTTTAAAGCCAAAGTTTTTTTGATCGTTCACCGAGATTACAGGCGACGTCTCAGTCAAACCATAGCCCTCCATTACTGGCATTCCAGCAGCAGCAAATACACGAATCAACCGATGTTGCAAAGCGACACTTCCTGATACCATTACGTTTAATTTGCCCCCCAAGCCTTCTTTCCATTTACTAAAAATGAGTTTTCGCGCTAATTTGAGTTGAAATTCATACCACGCCCCATTAGCGCCATAGGGTTCGTAACGCAACCCTAGATTTAGCGCCCAAAAGAACAAGGCTTTTTTAATTCCGGTTAATTCGGCTCCTTTTTGGTAAATTTTATCATATACTTTTTCCAACAAACGCGGAACCACCGAAAAAACATTGGGTTTTACCTCTTTGATATTGTCAGAAAGCTTTTCAATGTTTTCAGCAAAATAGATGGAAACGGAGTAATACTGATAAATGTACAATATCATGCGTTCAAAAATGTGGCAGACCGGCAAGAAACTTAACGCACGACTTTTTCCTTCTTCAAAAGGAATACGTCCTGCACTGTCAATCACATTGGAAACAATATTTTGGTGCGACAACATGACTCCTTTGGGTTTTCCGGTTGTTCCCGAAGTGTAAATTATCGTTGCTAAGTCGGTGGGTTGCACTTCATTTTTGCGTTGCTCTACTTCGGATTGATTGGAAGCATCGGCTCCTAACTCCAACAAACTTTTCCAAGAAGTACAATCCGAAAGGTTGTCAAAGGCATACACTTCTTTTAAATGCGGGACCTGACTGCGAATTTGACTTATTTTTTCAAAAACCACAGCATCCGAAACCAAACAGTATTGCGATTCAGAGTGATTTAAAATGTAGGCATAATCTTCTGCAGAAATCGTCGGATAAATAGGCACGGTTTGCGCCCCAGTTTGCAAAATACCAATATCACACACGTTCCATTCGGTTCGGTTGGTGGAGGAGATTAGGGCTATTTTGTCATTTTTTTTCACCCCCAAACGCAACAACGCTCTTGAGATCGTATTGGCTTGATCTACATACTCTTGCGTAGAGGTTTTTACCCATTCATTCCCATACTTGGTTACCAAACAATCGGCTTTGTTGTTTTTGGACAACTGATAGTAAGGAAAGTCAAATAGTCGGCTTATCGTTTGCATAGTCAATTTTTCTTGCAAATTAATTAAAATCGCCTGCTTTTACAATAAATTTTTAATCTATACCGACCTTAAAATACAAATTTGTAGTTTTGCCTCGATTTCGATAACCCTTTCTATGCAACGATTTCCAAGGTATAACGAATATAAAGTATTGGCGTACAGGATTTTTCTAGCTTACCTGTTTTACATGGTGGTTCGTTTTTTATTTTATGCTTACAATCCTAATTTAATTCGGGTCGAGTCATGGCTTGAATTGTTCCCCTTGGCCTACCACGGTTTGGCGTTTGATACCACGGCCATACTCTATGCCAATGCCTTATTTATCGTATTTTCGATTCTTCCTTTGGGGATCAATACGCGAAAGACGTATCAGCTAGGACTGAAAATTGTATACTTCACTACCAATGCTCTTTTTTATGCCTTAAATTTTGTGGATTTGGTGTATTACCGCTATTCGTTCAACCGTAGTACGCGCGCATCGTTGGATATTTTGGAACATGAAAGTAACAAAGCGGCGTTGATGGGGAACTTCTTGGGGAACTATTGGCATGTTTTTGCATGGTTTTTTGGATTGCTTTTTTTATGGCTTTATCTCTATGAAAAACAAAAGGTTAAGCCTCATCATCAAAAGTATACTTTAAAATACTTTTTCGCTTCAACGGTTACCTTTCTATTGGTCTGTGTGTTGTGTGTGGGGGGCATTCGGGGCGATTTCCGTAAAAGTACACGACCCATCAATATGATTGACGCCAATCGCTTTGTAACCGATGCCTCGCAAGCCGATTTTGTGTTGAATACGCCTTTTGCCGTTATTCGAACATGGAATGCCAATACGTTCAAAAAGGTCAATTTGGTGGATAAAGCCGTAGTGGATTCGTTGCTTGTTCCCATCAAACAGTACCAAAATCGTCCCAAGACCCGACCCAATATTGTCGTACTGATTTTGGAGAGTTTTGGAAGAGAATATATTGGTTCTTTCAATACCCATGAAAAAATTCCTGGCTACCGTGGGTATGCGCCGTTTGTGGATTCGTTGGCCCAACACAGTTTGATTTTCACACGCGGCTATGCCAATGGATACAAGTCAATTCACGGGATGTCGTCGGTCTTGTCGGGCATTCCCTCGTTTAAAGATGCCTTTACCTCGTCGCCGTATCCCAAACAAAAAATCGAATCCTTGGTTTCCATTTTAAATAGTGAAGGGTATGACACCTCCTTTTTTCATGGTGCGCCCAACGGCTCCATGGGATTTTTAGGGTTTAGTAACATTTTAGGTTTTGACCATTATTACGGTAAAAATGAGTACGGTAATGATGCCGATTTCGATGGCGTATGGGGCATTTGGGACGAACCCTTTTTCCAGTATTTTAACCGAACGATTTCGGCCAAAAAGCAACCGTTTATGGCTACCTTGTTTTCGGTTTCTTCGCATGAACCGTATGTTGTCCCCGAAAAATATACAGGGAAGTTTCCCAAAGGGGATAGTCCCATTCACCAAACCATCGGCTACACGGATTATGCGTTGAAACAGTTTTTTAAAGCAGCCCAAAAGCAGCCTTGGTATCAAAATACGATTTTTGTATTGGTAGCCGATCACGATAATTTGATTCACTACGATTTGTACTATAACGATCAGTATGCGCATACGGTACCCATTTTGTTTTACACGCCAGGACATACCTACAAGGGAGTGAGTCGCGATTGGGCGCAACAAATTGATATTTTTCCCACGCTTATGGACATGATTGGTTACGACAAACCCTTTCGCAGCTGGGGTCGAAGTCTTTTGGGCGATCCCAAGGCGCCACCATTTGTGATGCGGTATTCTTCGGATTTGTATCAAATGATGAGTGGCAATTATATTTGTACTTTTGATGGCGAGAAGGCCGTTGGTTTTTACCACAAGGATGATTATGCACTAAAAACCAACTTAATCAAGCAACGCAATGCCGAAATGAACCAGCTGGAAATGCGCTGTAAAGCCTTTTTACAAGATTATATGGAACGAATTATTGATAAAAAACTAACCTCAAAATCCAACTAAGTCATGCGTTTACGAACTAAAATTGTCCTTGTTCTTCTTACCGTAGCATTAATTGCTACCGGAAAATACGTGTATGACCGTCACATCAACCATAATTTTATGGCCATCACGGAGGGAAAGGTCTATAAAAGTGGGGTAATTCCACCCGATGAAATCAAAGACTATGTGGAAGCGTATGGGATTAAATCCATCGTCGATTTGCGTTTTCCGGGTACAGGCGATACGATCAATAATCCTGAATTACCGCAAGAATTAATTGCCGAGCGCGATGCCGTGGCCAAAATAAAAGGCGTAAAGTACTTCAACAACGGCTCGGATCAGGTGCCCAATGAGGAAAATTTGAAAACGTTTTTTGCCATCATGGATGATTCTACCAATTATCCGGTGCTTTTGCATTGCTACCATGGTATTGGTCGTGCGCAAATGTACTCGGCGTTATATCGCATTGAATATGAGGGATGGACGCCCGATGAAGCGCGAAAAAAAGCCGCTTTCCCGGTGCAGTTCAGTTCGTTTGATCACGGCACCCCGAAAGGCGAATACTTAAAGAATTACAAACCCAGACTAGCGCAAAGAAAGGAGTAATGTGGCAATGTGTCAATGAGTCAATTTAAAATGTGCCCATCTGTCGATTTGAAAATGAGTTAATTTGAAGATTTGAAAATGTTCTTTCTAAGAAATATGCATTGACTTACGACTATTAATTTGAAAATACACGATTTTTGGACGCAACCTGAAACTTGAAACTAACAGCACCCTCATTGGGTGGGGGGCTAGTCATAAGTCATCAGTTATCAGTTATCAGTTTCCAGTCACTAATCACCAATCACTAATCACTAATTACTCCCCCTTGGGGGCTGGGGGGCTAAGCACTACTTTTTCTTCTCCTCTTTGGCAGCAAATAATTTCATCCGCTCGCCATTGATAAAAATCTTTCCAGCGTTGAGGTGAACGGTCAGTTCCACACGGTTCCAAACCGGTGTACTGCCATCGGGTTCGGTATCGGTGTAACGGTAGTATAAGTAATACTTGAGGTTGTCAAACCCTTTGACCGATTTTAACGTTCCGCTTTCCGAGCATTCCAATCCCCATTCTATCGGGCGTTTGGGCGAATCGTGCAATTGATACATACCCGTGCCTCCGCGTTGCAATTCTACAATGGGTTCGGCTTCTTTAAAATGATAGGTACCAAAAATGGGATATTCATTGGTTGTTGTGATAAATAATTTTCCAGCCTCTGTTTCAATTTCTCTAACACTTTGTGCCGAAGAAAACGTGGTGAAAACGATAAAAAGACCGATACAATAGCGTAGCTTGGACATAAGACGTTGTTTTGAGTTGCAATATAATCAATTGTAGCCTACCAATTCAATAGGGCCTCCCTTGGGTAAATTATCCTTGTTTTTTTTCAATCCATACACGCGCATTTACGAAGGCCTCAAGCCATGGACTTACTTCATGGGTTTCATGGGTACCATAGTACGCCCAATTCCAAGGGAAAATCGAACGTTCAATGTGTGGCATCATCACCAAATGACGTCCCGTTTTATCACACAACATCGCGGTGTTATAATCCGAACCGTTCGGGTTGGCAGGATACCCCTCGTAGGCATATTTGGCTACAATAGGGTAGTGGTGCTCTGCTTCGGGCAAGTGGAATTTTCCTTCACCATGCGAAACCCAAACGCCTAGGGTACTGCCCGCCAAGGTTGACAACATCACCGAATTATTTTCTTGAATGGTCACGGAGGTAAAAATACTCTCGTGCTTGCGGCTGTCGTTGTGGTGCATTTTGCCATGATTTGCATGCTCGGGATGAATCAGTTCCAATTCCATAAACAACTGACACCCGTTGCAAATCCCCACCGATAGGGTGTCGGGTCGTGCAAAAAAGTTTTTCAACGCCGTATTCGCTTTTTCATTGTACAAAAAGGCACCTGCCCACCCTTTGGCACTGCCCAAAACATCCGAATTTGAAAATCCACCAACTGCGCCGATAAATTGCACGTCTTCCAAATTTTCACGGCCACTAATCAGGTCGGTCATGTGAATGTCTTTTACGTCAAATCCGGCCAAATACATCGCATGTGCCATTTCGCGTTCGGAATTGCTTCCTTTTTCCCGTATGATGGCCGCTTTAGGACGATAGGTGGGAAGAGCAGGGAGTTTTCCGGTAAAATGACTTGGAAATTGGTAATGTAAGGGTTGTTCAAAAATATGGGTAAAACGCTCCTGAGCTTTGTTGTTTTGCGTTTGTTTTTGGTCTAACAAATAGGAGGTTTCAAACCAAACTTTTCGCAGGGCTGGAATATCAAATGTCAACGTGTCAAGGGTTAAGGTTTCACCAGAAACAACCTGCCCCAAGGGATAAATGGTTAACCCTTCTTTGGCGAAAGCTGCTTCAAAAACCGCATCCTGCTGCGCCTGCAGTACAAGTCCACTATTTTCAGCGAATAAAATCTTCACCACATCTTGCTCTGCAAAGGCGTTCAAACTCAATGTGGCACCCAAATTGACGTCTGCAAAACACATTTCAAGTAAGGTCGTTATGAGTCCGCCACTTCCCACATCATGGCCTGCTGCAATAGCCCCTGATTTAATCAATTGTTGTATCGTTTCAAAGGCAGTTTTGAAATACGCTGCATCCTGAATCGTAGGTGTTTCGGCTCCAATTTTGTTGTGAATTTGAGCAAAAGAACTACCGCCTAAATGGAAGTGGTCTTGCGAAAGCGGAATATAGTATAATGATCCCGCCTGACGCTTAGCTACGGGCTCGACCACTTGTTTAATGTCTGAACAATGTCCCGCCGCCGAAATAATCACGGTCCCAGGCGCCAATACATCGCCATCGGGATATTTTTGTTTCATGGAAAGGGAATCTTTCCCGGTTGGAATATTGATTCCCAAGGCAATGGCAAAGTCGGAACAGGCCTCCACGGCTTCATACAAGCGCGCATCTTCCCCTTCGTTTTTGCAGGGCCACATCCAGTTGGCGGACAAGGAAACACTTTTTAAGCCGTTTTCCAAAGGAGCAAAAACGATATTCGACAACGCCTCGCCAATGGCATTACGACTTCCCGCTTTGGGATCGATTAAGGCGGCAATAGGGGCATGACCAATACTGGTGGCAATTCCCTCTTTTCCTTCAAAATCTAAGGCCATTACGCCCAAATTATTGAGCGGCAATTGCAAAGGACCCGCACATTGTTGCTTGGCCACA
The DNA here is from genome assembly GCF_027482425.1 of Flavobacterium sp. Taxonomy (GTDB): domain Bacteria; phylum Bacteroidota; class Bacteroidia; order Flavobacteriales; family Flavobacteriaceae; genus Flavobacterium. The sequence goes on along the minus strand of NZ_JAIXWA010000081.1, from coordinate 13,940 downwards.
CGTCCGCCCACACAACGGTCAACTTTATTGGTCAACCAGTCTTTACAGGCCACCGCTTCAAGTCGCAACACCTGGTGTAAATAGTCGTGAATACGATCAATCGAATAGGTAATATCATCATATTGACGGGCAATTGTGGTATCGGTCATGATGGTTTTGGGGGAGCTGCCAAACATATCGCTTAGTGCCAAATCCATTGGTTTTTCTCCCGTAGTAGCACTCGCAATGGTAAACGTATGATCGTTGGTAATGGTACCCACGGAAAAAAGAGGCGCTCGTTCCCGTTCGGCAATGCGTTGCAACGTATCAAGGTCTTTCACACCAATCACCAAGCCCATGCGTTCTTGCGATTCGTTACCAATAATTTCTTTAGCCGAAAGGGTAGGGTCTCCCACAGGCAGTTGGTCCAAATCAATACGACCTCCAGTAGCTTCGACCAATTCGGATAAACAGTTTAGATGTCCTCCCGCACCGTGATCGTGAATGGAAACAATGGGATTATGATCGCTTTCTACCAAACCGCGAATGGCATTGGCTGCGCGTTTTTGCATTTCTGGATTCGAACGTTGGATGGCATTCAATTCGATGCCCGACCCAAAAGCGCCTGTGTCAGCCGATGAAACGGCCGCACCTCCCATTCCAATTCGGTAATTATCACCGCCAAGAATTACAATTTGGTCGCCCAATTGGGGTTCGTGTTTTTGAGCCTGTTCGGCTTTGCCATACCCAATTCCTCCCGCTTGCATGATGACTTTATCATAGCCTAATTTTCGACCCTTTTCATCATGTTCAAAAGTAAGGACCGATCCTGTAATCAAAGGTTGTCCAAATTTGTTTCCAAAATCAGAAGCCCCATTGGAAGCTTTGATCAAAATGTCCATCGGCGTTTGGTACAACCATTTTCGTTCTTCCATGCCTTTTTCCCAAGTCCGATCGGCTGTAAGTCGGGAATACGCTGTCATGTACACCGCTGTTCCGGCGAGAGGAAGCGACCCCTGACCACCCGCTAGACGATCCCGAATTTCACCACCTGAGCCAGTTGCTGCCCCGTTAAAGGGTTCGACCGTTGTCGGGAAATTATGGGTTTCGGCTTTGAGGGAAAGCACCGAGGTAAATGGTTTTTTGGTGTAAAAATCAGCCACATCCGCCCGTTGTGGCGCAAACTGTTTCACCACAGGGCCTTGGATGAAGGCGACATTATCTTTGTAGGCCGAAACAATCGCATTCGGATGTTCTGCCGAGGTTTTTTTGATAAGTTTAAAAAGGGACGTTTCTTTTTCAACACCATCAATGACAAAGGTGCCGTTGAAAATTTTATGACGACAGTGTTCTGAATTGACTTGGGAAAAACCAAAGACTTCGGAGTCGGTTAGTTTTCGCCCTAATTTTTCCGATAATTGATTCAAATAGGCCACTTCTTCATCACTAAGCGCCAAACCCTCTTGCTGATTGTATGCTGCAATATCCTCAATCTCCAAAATGGGTTCGGGTTGCACCGCAATGCTAAAAATCGATTGGTCCAAACGCGCATAAGGTTGCAACAGCATAGGGTCAAAGTGCAGGTTTTCGGCCATTACTTTATGAAATTCCTCGATACGCACAATGCCATGAATACCCATGTTTTGGGTGATTTCAACCGCATTGGTACTCCAAGGCGTGACCATCGAAGCCCGCGGACCGATATAGGCACCTTCGATTTCGAGAGAGTCAATTTTGTGGGTGCCCCCAAATAACCAGTTTAATTTTTGTAAGGTCTCTTCAGAAAATGGAGTAGTGGACTGAACTGCGTAAATAGTTCCTGTTTCGTTGCCGAAAAAATGAATCATTGTTGTGTTGTTGTAAGTTGTCTCGCAAAGGTACGGCAAACACCAAAGGGAAGCAAATGCGTGCCAAATAGTTTTTCACAGGTTTTTGACAAAAAAAAACCTCCCGAAGGAGGGATGATATTAAGGATTGGGAATAAATTGATACGCCCCAATACAGGTTTGCGTTGTACGTGATTTGCCCAAAATATCTTGTGTGAATAGCGTAGTGATCGCGGGCATCGTAGGCGATAAGTCCTCGGTGGGCCATAGTTTGTTTTGTGAACTATTTTTGAAACGCGGATTGAAGGTTTGACTGTTCGTCGCTTGATAGCAATTGGTGAAATTGGTGGTATTTGTGGGTAAATACAACGGATTGTTGTTGGTGTTATTCAAGCGAATTAAGGTATGGGTAAATTGGTAGGCAAACGTTGCATCGGGGCCGCCTGAAGTACCAGCATTATATTTATCCAAGCGCAACATATTTTGATTGCTACCGTAGATGATACAATTGGTGAAATTCGCCGCATTCAAATCGCTCAAATACACCGTATCGGAAGTTTCAAGGTAATTGCTAACCAATACGGCTACTTGTCGTGAACTGTTCCAATTGTTGTTGAATGTCGAATGGTCAAAAGTATAGGATCCGCCCAAAGTGGCTGCCAGCGAAGCTTGACCGCAATTATTGATGACTACGTTATGGCCATTCACCACGGCATCTCGCGCTAAGATTCCCACATTGGCACAATTGTAAATTTGCGTATTTGAAAGGCCAACTCGGGGTTGTTGACTATCGTCTTCACCTACTGGTAGACGTTTTTGAATCAACAAACCTACGGTAGCATTTTTAAGGGTTAAATGATTGATGCTGTTGGTATTCAACTTCGACAAAATCATGATAGCGCCCCACTGTCCGGGAACATCACGGTATAAATTCTCCAAACGATCGCCTTCAAAAACAACTTCATTGCTCAAATTACTAGGGTCATTGCCTGGAGGGGCTGTACCGTTAATATGAAGCGAAGCATTTTGACTTACAATCAATCCCGAATTGGCATGAAAATGAACCCGAGCGCCCGCATCGACGACCAAATTTTTTCCATTCGGCACCATAGCATACCCATATACCACATACGGTTTTTGATTCGTCCAATGCAATTCATCGCCGTTGACGGGATCATTTTCACTCAAATTGCTACCGATAAATTCAATAGATTGTCCGTTTTCATCCAATCCCAAAGATATCGTTTCATACACATTTTGGCTATCGCGTTCTGGGTAGATAAAAATGGCATCTTGAATCAGGGTCACCAATTCTACCTTCTGCACCACACTGTTGGCATGGCGAAATTCGATGGCATCGGTGTACAGAAAATCACTCGGATTAGCATCGGCGACATCGGAGGTGACTTCAATAAAAACAAACATACTGTCTTTGGCCAAAAGTTCTACATTTCGGAAGATTTTTCCATCCCCAATCCCACTATTGTCGCCATCTTCTCCGGTCATTCCATCGACCATGATGCGGTAATTGGAGTTCGCCCCTTTGCCCAACTGAATGGTGGGAATCGATATGTCTTTGTCGGAATCGTTGTATACTTTCAAGCGATACGTGCTCGACCCGATGTTGGTAAAAACTGTATCCAAATAAACCGTATCCCGATTGAAACGAAGCTGAACCGTACTGGGTTCAAATTCAAAGTCATCCCGACAAGAAGTCAACATAAGACTGGTAAAAACAGCAAGAAGCAAAAGTAGTTTGCGCATGGTAAGGATTGAGAATTTTGGTAAAAATAAGATATTTGATTGATTTGTTTTCAAATTCGTTAGTTGGATAACGTTTTTTTTCTACGTTTATTCTATGTTAATACCATTGTTGATTTTAAGGAAATGGGCTACTTTTAACGCAAATTTTAAAAAATGCAATTCGATAAAGAAAAAATGCTTCGTTTGTGTAACGAATGGAGTAAAAACACTTTGATGGAAACGCTTGATATTGCGTATGTTGATGCTGGGGAAGATTTTTTAGTGGCCACCATGCCCGTCAACTCACGGGTGCATCAACCGATGGGATTATTGCACGGTGGCGCTTCAGTGGCCTTAGCGGAGAGTGTGGGGAGTGCCGCTTCTATTATGTTTGTAAATCCGGAGAAACAAGAAGTTAGAGGCATCGAAATATCAGCCAACCATTTGAAAGCCAAGCGGGAAGGTACCGTGACGGCAACTGCCAAAATAGTGCACAAAGGGGCTAGTATTCACTTGTGGGAAATTCGTATCGTCGATGAAAACGATATTCTTGTTTCTTTGTGTAAGCTGACCAATATGATTTTACCCAAACGCTAATGGATTGGATTGCTACCAAAGTTTCCGAAAGTCTCTTGCAGCAAAAACCCTTTGTGTGTTATGTAAAACCCAATACAGAAAAGGTATTGGGGCTTTTTCAGCGTACGGCAGAAAGTATTTCATTTAGTCCTTATGAATCAGGATTTTGCATGGTATCATTTGATGGGAAAGACAAATACATGCTTCGAGATTCAGATTGCGATTTGTATGCCGCTACGTTTTCCCCTACGGAATATTCTTGGCCTGTAACGTCATCTACTTTTTCACCCGAAGCCAAAGTTCATTTTGAACAATTAGTTGTCAAAGCCCTTGAAGCCATTCAACAGCAAACTATACAAAAAGTAGTGCTCTCCCGTAAGGAGTGTATCGCGGCACCCCATACCGATGTGTTTGCTGTTTTTCAACGGCTATTACATTTATACCCAACCGCGTTTCGTTACCTATGGTACCATCCAGAAACGGGAATTTGGATAGGAGCAACCCCTGAACAGTTGGTAAAAAAAGAAGGCGATTCCCTGCATACCGTTGCGTTGGCAGGCACACAACTTGGACCGAATCGCACCGACTTAGTTTGGGGTGAAAAAGAAACTCAGGAGCAAAAGGTCGTTACCGATTACATCGCTAGTCAACTGCAATCGCTAACCAATAATTTAACCATTTCTTTACCGTATACTGTTGAAGCAGGAACTTTGGTACATTTGAAAACCGATATTCAAGGCGTATTGAAAGGCGAATGGACAGCGGTAGTAGAAGCCTTACATCCAACTCCGGCCGTTTGTGGTTTTCCAAAACAAGAAGCCCTTGCGTTTATTCAGGAATTCGAAGGCTATAATCGCTCGCTCTATGCAGGTTATTTGGGCGAATGGAATAAAAACTTCAGCACCTATCAAGAGGGCGACTCCGATTTATACGTCAATTTACGCTGTATGCAATGGGAAAAGGACGTTGTCGCTATCTATGTAGGCTGCGGAATAAATAAAGGCAGTATTCCAACACAGGAATTTATGGAAACTGTAAACAAATCGATGACGGTAAAACGCGCCTTATAATTATTCGTTATTTTTGTAAAAAATCAACTCATGAAATTAGATATTCTTGCTTTTGGAGCCCATCCCGATGATGTTGAATTGGGGTGTAGTGGAACCCTTGCCAAAGAAGCAGCACTGGGTCGGAAAGTAGGTGTTGTTGATCTTACCCGCGGGGAATTGGGTACCCGAGGTTCCGTCGAAATTCGCAACCAAGAGTCCGCAAAAGCTTCCGAAATATTAGGTATTCATGTGCGCGAGAACTTAGACTTTCGCGATGGTTTTTTTATCAACGATGAAGCCCATCAGTTCAAAATTATTCAGGTGCTTCGCAAATACCAACCTGAAATCGTGATTTGTAATGCCATCGACGACCGACATATTGATCATGGTAAAGGAAGTAAGTTGGTTTCCGATGCCTGTTTTTTATCGGGATTACGAAAGATTGAAACCGAATGGGAGGGAAGCCTCCAACACGCTTGGCGTCCCAAAGCGGTTTATCATTATATCCAATGGAAGCCGATTGACCCCGATGTAGTGGTGGATATCACAGGCTATATGGACCAAAAAATGGCGTCTATATTGGCCTACGGGTCCCAATTTTATGATCCCAACTCCAAAGAACCCGAGACGCCTATTGCCACTAAGAACTTTTTAGACAGTGTGCGGTACCGTGCCCAAGATTTAGGCCGAATTGTAGGCGTTGATCATGCCGAAGGTTTTACGGTAGAACGCTACGTGGCGGTACATTCACTGCTGGACTTGCTATAAGCAACCACCAACTGTTTGCTTTGGGGAGAACCGTTAACGAATTAGAAGGGTTAATTTCTAACTGCCTTGACGTCAAGTGTATTATCCGCAAGCCCGCTGAGAACGGAGGAATACACTTCGAAAGCGAATAATTTTCTTTAAAAAATCTTTGTAAGAGAAAATCTTTACGCTATATTTGCAACCGCAAAAGAGGCTAGTGCTTGATTGCACCAAACACGGTGATTGTAGCTCAGTTGGTTAGAGCGTCGGATTGTGGTTCCGAAGGTCGGGGGTTCGAGACCCCTCATTCACCCTAAAGCCCTGATTTTTCAGGGCTTTTTTAGTTTTTATTCGTTTCTTTTTATACTTTTGAGAAAACGAAATCATGAAGTATCCCCTATATATATTCCTTATTTTACTGCCTTTTTGGGGGCTGGGACAGGTTCAACCCAAGAAAAAAAAGACTTCCAAAGCAACGACCACGGCAACGCATTCCGAGAAATCAAAACTTCCCGATGAAATCGATCGTACGCTCAAATTGAAATTGGCCGTTATTCAATATTTTGTAGCGCAACCCGAGGATAAAGGAGAGACCCTGTTTTGGCAAACCAAAGGAAAACTCACTTTTGGCATCGTGAACTATACGGAAGCACAGAATCCGGTGTTTAAGGAGTTGTTTATCAAACAATACCACGAAATGTATAAAGAATACATCCTGATGATTTCGCAGGGTGATGTGGCTGCGACCAATAAATTTATGCAACTTCTGGTGCGACACGAACTGGAATACCGGGCGCTTTTAACACCTGAGCAACTCACCTTGTACCGCAATGCCTTTCAAACCATGGAAACGTCCAACCGACAAACGTATGATTCGTATACGGGATTATTTTTTTCGGATTCGTTATTGCAAGTCTACCAAAACGGATTTCGATAGTCATAAAAAAAGCCCTTGATTGGGCTTTTGGTTATTTTTTTGAATCCGGTTCACTTTTATCCACTTTCAACCGTTCGGTTCGGTTGGCAATTTCCCACACTATAGCAAAAGCATATTGGGCGCGTTTGGCCAACAAATCAAATTCAATTTTTTCAACATCATCGGTGGGTTTATGATAATCTTCATGCACTCCACTAAATAAAAACACCGAAGGAATGTTGTTCTTGGCAAAATTGTAATGGTCGGAACGGTAATAGAATCGGTTCGGGTCTTTGCGATCATTGTATTTATAATCCAATTGTAATTTGGTGTATTGGGTATTGACTTGCTCACATACGGCATGCAAATCACTCGACAAATAGTCAGAACCAATCACATAAACATAGCGACCATCGGCCGTATGAAGGGCATCCCGACGTCCGATCATATCGATATTCACATCGGCGACCGTATTTTTTAAAGCAAACAAAGGATTTTCGGTATAGTAACGCGACCCATGCAAACCATGCTCTTCCCCTGTAACGTGTAAAAATAAGATCGAACGTTTTGGACCATGGCCTTCTTTTTTAGCTTTTTGAAAGGCTTGCGCAATTTCTAACAACGCTACCGTTCCTGAACCGTCATCATCCGCTCCGTTGTAGACTTCTCCGTTTTTGATGCCTACATGATCGTAATGGGCGGAGATGACCACAATTTCCTCTGGTTTTTCGCTTCCTTCAATAAAAGCGAGTATGTTTTCAGAATCTCCTAAATTCTCATTGTATTTGGCATTCAAATAGGCCGCCGGTACAGGTTGGTAATAACCGTTACTGTTTTTGGGTGCAGGGATGCCATTTTTACGGTATTGTTCAATTAAATACAATCCCGCTTTTTTCTGACCCTCACTGCCTGTTTCTCTGCCTTCCATGGCATCAGAAGCGACAATGGTTAAATGCGTTTTTAACTCCGCCTCGGTGATGGTCTTCATGTATTGACTCAAATTGACTGGGGTAGCAACAACTGATTTTTCTGGCGCATTCGACGATCCGCCACACGCTACAAGTAGCCCAAATACCCAGGCACTGACAACTATTTTTTTCATAATTAATGGATGTTAACAAAGGAATAAACAAAAAGGAAGACTAAAAGGAAACTAATCAAAATCATATTGATGAACAGCAATGCCATACTTTTCAAAAACGATAGCAAACGACTTTCTCCATAAAATCGGTGATGCGCTGGAAAAAAGTAATAAAACATCCACAGATAGGCGATGAGCGCAAAAAAACCACTGATGCCCTCAACCAGAAAATGGGAAGAAATTCCCGAGAGTATACTGTCCATCAACAATACAATGAGGTTGATGAGCAATAAAAAAGAAAAATAATGCAAGGTAAAAATACCATGATCAAAGTAATACCAGCGTTTTTTATTGTGAAAAATCCACAAAACCAAAGCAAAAATAGGCATGTACAAAAACAACGCTTTGGGTATGTTTTGAATCACCGATTGTATAAATTTTTCAGGGAGCATTGAAGCCGGGTAGCGTTTTTTGACTTCAAAGGATTTTTTGTTAATCCAATACTCTAAATCATTAATTGCGTTGGGATCTTTCTGACGAACGGAATCCATTTCAGCCAACGAATGGTAGCCAAAATTCATGAAGTCTTTCTCGAGTATTTTGCCCTCTTTCTTTTCACGAATGAGTTGCTTTAAACTGTCGACAACGGCTTTTGGCGCTTTTTGGTCATTGGCGATTTCTTCCAACCAAACCTCTTCGGGGAGTTTTACCGAGTCTTTGAGGACGACAGCTTTGTTTTCATAATTTATCAATTGCTCTTCCTTATTGGCAAGGATGTTGAACATGAAAAAGGTCACAAAACTGATGAAAATGTACAACCGAACGGGGGCTAAGTACGAAAGCCTTTTTCCAGATAAATATTCCTTGGTGAGCGCAGCAGGCTTGAGAATTAAATTCCGTATCGTTTTCCAAAACGCATTTTCATAATGGGTTAAATCCTCAAAAAAATGCACAAAAAGATGGTAAAACGTTTTTCGCGTATCGGTATTTTCTTGCCCACAATTGGGACAAAATCGTTGTTCCACCACATAATTGCAATTCAGACAAGTTTTATCCTTGCGGAGCGGATTTTTATGTGCCATGGTTGGTTTTTTTTGGTGAGGTAAAACTAAGAAAAATAACGGTTATATTTGTTGTCAACAACCAAAAGGAAATCATGTCATCAACTGCTACTACCCCAGAAGTCTACCTTCAACAACTTCCGTCCGATCGTTTCGAAGTGATGCAACGCCTGCGTCAATGTATTGTCGAAAATTTACCCTCAGGATTTCAAGAAACCATCCAGTATGGAATGCTATCCTATGTGGTTCCTTTTGATATTTATCCCTCTGGCTATCATTGTGCCAAAGACCAACCCTTGCCTTTTCTTGCTATGGCTTCTCAAAAAAATGCTATTAGTTTGTATCATATGGGCATTTATGCCGATGAAAGTCTATTGCATTGGTTTGTGTCCGAATATCCGAACCATTGCAAAACCAAACTCGATATGGGCAAGAGTTGCATTCGATTCAAAAAAATGGATGATATTCCCTATACTCTAATTGGTCAACTTTGCCAAAAAATGACCCCTGTGCAGTGGGTGTCGCTTTATGAAAATAATCTCAAGAAATGATCGATATACTAGCACAACATTACGGTAATATTTTTGAAGAAACATTATTGCACGAAATTGCGCATGTGGCTGTAATGCGAAATTTTCAAGAAGGCGACATCTTGATTGACTTCGGAGATACTATTCAAAAAATGCCACTTTTGTTGGAAGGTGCTATCAAAATATTGCGCGAGGATTTTGATGAAGGAGAGCTGTTGCTCTATTTTATCGAAAAAGGCGATACCTGTGCCATGACGATGGCGTGTTGTTTGGGAACTTCCAAAAGTGAAATTCGTGCAGTGGCCGAAACAAACGGTTCATTGGTGATGATTCCCGTGGCCTATATGGAAGAATGGCTAGGGAAATACAAATCGTGGCGCAATTTTGTGTTTAACAGTTACAACAGCCGACTGAAAGAAATGCTTTCTACCATCGATAGTTTGGCATTTTTGAATATGGAGGAACGGATTGTCAATTATTTGCGGGAAAAGTCCAAAATTGCCCAAACCAAAGAAATTCAATCCACTCATCAAGAAATTGCCTATGATTTGCATACCTCTCGTGTGGTGGTCTCTCGTATTTTGAAAGCGCTTGAAAAAAAAGGAAGTATTCGTTTGCATCGGGCTACTATTGAATTGCTTTAAGGTAACATAAGTTACGCTACTCTCCAATAATAAGGGTCAAATTTGCGTATGGAAATTCAACAACTTATCGGATACGGTTTGGCCGTTTTAGTGGGAATATCTCTCGGACTCATCGGGAGTGGTGGTTCTATTTTATCGGTACCTATATTGGTGTATGTAATGGGAATCCAACCCGTATTGGCGGCGGCCTATTCCTTATTTGTGGTGGGCATTTCAGCTTTAGTCAGTGGTGTTCAAAAGGCTAAAGACGGATTAGTCGATTTTAAAAAAGTGCTCGCTTTCGGACTGCCTACATTGGTAGCTGTATTTTTAACCCGAAAAATCATAGTGCCTTCTATTCCAGAAACAATGGAACTAACGGATCATTTTTCGTTGTCCAAACGCTTACTGATCATGACCGTTTTTGCGGTTGTTATGATATTGGCATCTTGGAAAATGATTCGTCCGATGAAAGAAGCGCAAACCCATCAATCCGTAAATTCGTTGACGATAAGTTTGGCGGGGTTGGCCATTGGTTTTGTCGCCGGATTTGTGGGCGCAGGCGGTGGATTCCTTATCGTTCCCGCTTTACTATTTCTAGCCAATACACCTATTAAAAAAGCCATAGGAACTTCTTTATTTATCGTTGCGCTTCAATCGTTGATCGGATTTTTAGGTGATGTATCCCAACAACCTATCGATTTTACATTAATGCTCACCTTTACGGGCTGTTCACTACTTGGTGTTGTCCTTGGAAATCGGTTATCAAAAGTGATTTCGGGCGAAAAAATGAGAACTATTTTTGGCTATTTCGTTTTATGTATGGGAATTTACATTTTAATCAAAGAAATTGGCTTTACATCCTAATCAACTGATATTTATCATTTATTTACTCAAAAAGTCGAGTTACCTTTGATTTAAATGTAATAGTTATGAAGTCAGCACAAATCTATATAGGTTCCATGGCGCCTGCGGTCTATCACCCTATGGTAGAAAGTGTTTTTTGTGTTTTATTTTGAAAGTTCCGTTTCTATAACGTAGCTTCTTATTTTGTTAAATTTGTAACAAGGTTTACACCATAACTCAACCCAACCTAGTAGTTTTACAGCAAATTAGTTTACTTGTATGAAAATCGAACAAATATACACCGGATGCCTCGCTCAAGGCGCCTACTATATCGAAAGTAATGGCGAAGTGGCCATCATTGATCCGTTGCGGGAAGTACAATCGTATATCGATCGTGCGTTCCACGATGGGGCTACCATCAAATATATTTTTGAAACCCATTTCCATGCCGATTTCGTGAGTGGGCACGTTACCTTGGCCGAAAAAACAGGTGCTCCTATTGTGTTCGGACCCAATGCCAATCCTACCTTTAAGGCGCATATCGCAACCGATGGTGAAGTTTTTAAAATAGGTAATATTACGCTTACCGTTTTACATACGCCCGGACATACCATGGAAAGCACCTGCTATTTGTTGAAAGACGAAAATGGAAAAGACCATGCGTTGTTCAGTGGCGATACGTTGTTTTTGGGCGATGTGGGCCGCCCCGATTTAGCGCAAAAAGCAGCCGAAATGACCCAAGAAGATTTGGCGGGAATTTTGTACGATAGCCTTCGCACCAAAATTATGCCTTTGGCCGATGATGTTATCGTATACCCCGCACACGGCGCAGGCAGTGCTTGTGGAAAAAATTTAAGCAAAGAAACAATCGGTTCTATTGGGGAACAAAAAACAACCAATTATGCCCTTCGTGCCGACATGACCAAAGAAGAATTTATCAAAGAAGTGACCGATGGCTTATTACCGCCTCCAGCGTATTTTCCGATGAATGTGCGATTGAATAAAGAAGGGTATGAAAATGTTGAAAACATCATCGCCGATGCCCAAGCCTTGGATGCCAACGCATTTGAAGCCGCCGCCCAAGAAACCGAGGCTTTGATTTTGGATGTACGTCACCAAGATGATTTTTCCAACGGCCATATTCCCGGTTCGATATTTATTGGTATTGACGGACAATTTGCCCCATGGGTAGGCGCTTTGATTCAAGATTACAAGCAACCCATTCTGCTGGTAACCCCCGAAGGACGAGAAAAAGAAACCATTACCCGTTTGGCTCGAGTAGGCTATGATCAAACACTAGGCTACTTAAACGGCGGTTTTGAGACCTGGAAAAAAGCGGGTAAGGAATACGATACGTTAAACTCCGTAACGGCGTCCCAGTTGGAGACCTTGTTACCGCAAGGAGTTTCGGTTTTTGATGTGCGTAAACCGGGCGAATATGCTTCCGAACATATTGAAAATGTACCGTCAACGCCCCTGGATTTTATCAACGAACATTGGGCTGAATTTCCAAAACACGATGCCTTCTACATTCATTGCGCAGGAGGCTACCGTTCGGTTATTGCGGCATCTATCTTGAAAGCAAGAGGGTATCATAACGTCATCGATATCAAAGGCGGATTTGCTGCGGTACGCCAAACAGGCATCAAAACGACAGCGTATGTTTGTCCCTCAACGTTGAAGTAATGAAAAACCGACTTTTCACCTATTGGCCTGTGATGCGTATCGTGCGATTGGCTTTTGCCGGATTTGTATTTGCCAATGCGTATGAAACACGCCAATGGATTTTTGTACCCATTGGACTTTTTTTCTTACTCCAAGCGGTGTTCAATTGGGGTTGCGGAATACAAGGGAATTGTGCCGTGAATTATAAAAAAGAATCACATGAATAGTAGTTTTGCTGAACTCATAAACGCTGAAAAGCCCGTTTTAATTGACTTTTATGCTACCTGGTGCGGGCCCTGTCAAATGTTGATGCCCATTTTAAAAGAAGTCAAAGATGCGCTAGGAGATTCGGTTTCTATTGTAAAAGTAGATGTCGATAAAAACCAAGAACTAGCGGCCATGCAACAGGTTCGGGGCGTCCCCACCTTACTGTTGTACCAAAAAGGACAATTGTTGTGGCGGCAGTCTGGGGTGGTTTCCAAAGAGCAACTTATACAAACCATTGAGGCCAAACGACTGTAATAAGCGGAGTACGTTTTCATAGGGCTGTTGTTTCCCGAGTTTGAAAGCCCCAAAAATTAAGTAAGAATTAAGAGCGTAGGGTTCAAATTTCACTCTTTATTCACTATCTTTGAGTTAGAAATGAATTTAAAATAAATAAAGTATGAAGAAAATGATCTCCTTCTTTGCTGCTGCAGCCTTACTGGTTGCGGTAAGTGGCCAAGCCCAAGAGCAAGAAAAGAAAGAAAAGAAAAAAGCGAAGACTGAAAAATCGTGTTCAACAGAAGAAAAGAAAGCCTGTGGAACAGAGAAAAAAGGCGGTTGTTGCGCGAGCAAAAAAGCCGATAAAAAAGCCGAAACAAAAGCCTAATTTTGTTTTCAAATTCCAAAAGCGTTTCCTCACCGAGACGCTTTTTTTTACTCCACAATCGTGTAGACCGTTAGTCAGTTTACCCCATCGACACATTAACTTGGGCGCGCCCCCTCGGAATCTCCTCCCTCTTCTTAATGAAATTATCCTCCTCGGGGTCGGGTCGTTCGTTGCAATCTTGCCTTCGCTCCGCTGCGTCAAGGATTTCCACTGCCACCCCTCGCGCGTATTGAAATTATGAATTATGAATTATGAATTATGAATTATGAATTATGAATTATAAATTATAAATGATTTTATCCATTCAAACCTGACAACTTCTGTTTTGTAGGAACATAATCTAATTTAAAATTTTTAATTTAAAATATATCATAACAAAAAAGCCGCCCGTTCAACCGAGCAGCTTTCCTAATTTATAATTTAAAAT
>NZ_JAIXWA010000018.1 GCF_027482425.1 Flavobacterium sp. | reverse complement strand
TAAGGCGTGTCCACTTTTTCTTGAGCAACTAACCCACTACAGGATATACAATCCTGCTTTTTTAAACATTACTATTTTTTGAAAACATATGGACGCAGCCTGCTAAGGCGTGTCCACTTTTTCTTGAGCAACTAACCCACTACAGGATATACAATCCTGCTTTTTTAAACATTACTATTTTTTTGAAAACATATGGACGCAGCCTGCTAAGGCGTGTCCGCTTTTTCTTGAGCAACTAACCCACTACAGGATATATAATCCTGCTTTTTAATCCTGAACTCATTTTCACTACTATATTTAGTATAACCTGAACTTATGATAAAATTGTTAATTACAATTTAGTTTTCACGTAAATCAAAAAGAGAAAAAAGTAACTTTGTGTCACTTAAAAAACACATTACATCATGTCAGACGCAATAGAAAAAGTAAAATGCCTAATTATTGGTTCGGGGCCAGCCGGTTACACCGCTGCAATTTATGCCTCTCGCGCCAATATGTTTCCTGTGCTATACCAAGGAACACAACCTGGCGGTCAGTTAACTACCACCAACGAAGTAGAGAATTTCCCGGGCTATCCTGAGGGCGTTACGGGCCCAGAAATGATGGTACAACTGCAAGAGCAGGCTAAACGCTTTGGTGCTGATATTCGTGACGGATGGGTTACCAAAGTTGATTTCAACGGCCCCATTCATAAAGTTTGGATTCATGACAACAAGGAAATTCATTGTGAGACGGTCATTATTTCCACAGGAGCCTCAGCCAAATATTTGGGATTAGCTTCTGAGCAACATTACCTTCAAATGGGAGGAGGTGTTTCTGCCTGTGCCGTATGCGATGGTTTCTTTTACCGAAATCAAGAAGTCGTTATTGTGGGAGCTGGAGACTCGGCTTGTGAAGAAGCCCATTATTTATCCAAACTTTGCAAGAAAGTAACGATGCTAGTACGCAGTGAGAAGTTTAGAGCTTCCCGAATCATGGAAGATCGCGTGCGAAAAACCGAAAATATTGAGATACTCATGCACACTGAAACAGTTGAAGTTTTAGGTGATGGACAAGTTGTCACGGGCGTAAAAGTTGTCAATCGCGCGAGTGGTGAAACCCGCGAAATTCCGGCTACTGGTTTTTTTGTAGCCATTGGCCATCAACCCAATACCGAAATTTTTAAGGACTACATTACATTAGATGAAACAGGCTATGTCATTAACACTCCCGGCACATCCAAAACGAATGTACCGGGCGTTTTTGTAGCCGGTGATGCCGCCGATCACGTGTACCGGCAAGCGATCACGGCTGCGGGAACAGGGTGTATGG
Source organism: Flavobacterium sp. (assembly GCF_027482425.1). GTDB lineage: Bacteria > Bacteroidota > Bacteroidia > Flavobacteriales > Flavobacteriaceae > Flavobacterium. Next base: position 50,643 of record NZ_JAIXWA010000018.1, on the reverse strand, counting down.
CCGCGTTGGATGCCGAACGCTATCTTGCCGCTAAAGAATAATTTACACAAAAATAAACGTAGAAGAGTCGCCCATTGCGGCTCTTTTTTTTTAACAAAACTGCTTACTGATCACTGAACACTGATCCGGGCGATCCCCTTCGGTCGGGCTTTCGGCAGTCGCTGCCTCCGTTCCTCCGGCGAGCTTCAACAATGCCTCAATCCCTATCGCGGCACGGTGCAAAAAACAACTTGGGTAAAAAAATAAAACCTAACAGGTTTTAAAAACCTGTTAGGTTTACTACTATTTCAATACAAACCCTCTAAAAGCCTGCACTTTTTTAATCATTCATCGAAATCAAAAACTCATCATTCGTGCGTGTTTTTTTGATTTTATCATTGATGGTATCCATCGCTTCCACCGGATTCATATCGGCCAAAAACTTGCGTAAAATCCACATACGCTGTAAGGTTTTCTCATCCAATAACAAGTCGTCACGACGCGTGCTCGACGATGTAAGGTCAATCGCTGGGAAAATACGTCGGTTAGCAATCTTGCGATCCAATTGAAGTTCCATATTCCCCGTTCCTTTAAATTCCTCAAAAATGACCTCGTCCATTTTTGATCCCGTTTCCGTTAATGCCGTAGCAATAATACTTAACGAACCACCATTTTCAACATTACGCGCCGCACCAAAGAAACGTTTTGGTTTTTGTAGCGCATTGGCATCTACCCCACCACTCAACACTTTTCCGGAAGCCGGCTGCACTGTATTGTAAGCGCGAGCCAATCGCGTAATCGAATCCAATAAAATGACTACGTCATGACCACATTCCACCAATCGTTTGGCTTTTTCCAAAACGATATTGGCAATTTTTACGTGCTCTTGCGGTTCACGATCAAAAGTCGAAGCAATTACTTCTCCACGCACACTTCGCTGCATGTCGGTTACCTCCTCAGGACGTTCATCAATTAACAATACCAAAAGATATACTTCAGGATGATTGGCGGCAATCGCATTGGCAATATCCTTCAACAACATGGTCTTCCCTGTTTTAGGTTGCGCCACAATCATCCCGCGTTGTCCTTTTCCAATCGGAGAGAACAAATCAATTATACGTGTAGAAACCGACGCTTGCTTGGCATCCATTTTAAACTTTTCTTGAGGGAAAACAGGCGTCAAATGGTCAAAAGAAACCCGATCACGCACCACTTGGGGGTCATGTCCGTTTATTTTTAAAACTTTAACAAGAGGGAAAAACTTCTCACTTTCTTTAGGAGGTCGAACCACCCCTTTGACTGTGTCTCCGGTTTTCAAACCAAACAAACGAATCTGAGATGTTGATAAATAAATATCGTCAGGAGAAGCCAAATAATTGTAATCTGAAGAGCGTAAAAAACCATACCCGTCGGGCATCATTTCTAAAACACCTTCACAATCGATAATGCCGTCAAACTCATAATCGGCATCCCGAACATTTTGGGTTTTCTTAAATTTATTATTTTGATTGGCGTAGGATGAATTTCCATTTCCATTCGTATTCCCGTTACCATTGGGATTTCCATTACTATTGGTATTCGATACAAAAGCAGGCTCCGATAGTGGAATATCTACATTTGGACCTGGGGGTACAAACTCAGGGCGACTTTTTTGCGGAGGTGTTCCGGCTGGTTTTCGCTCCTCTTGTTTTGCTCCACGGATAGGCTCTATAAAATCAGCAGGAAGGGATTCCGTAGTGATTTGTGGCGGCATAAAAGGTTCGTAATCCACAGGAGCTCCAGTAATATTGGGCGTAACAATGTTGCGTTGAAACGGTTTTCGTTGACGATCTAGAGCGTTTTCACGACCTTCTCTAACAAAAGATTTTGGTGTTTCCTCCGTAGGAGGTATTGTGGTTTCAGTAGCCAAAGAAGGTACTGACTCAACTTGTTTTGGCTTCCGTCCACGACGCTTTGGTTCTTCATTTGTATCTTCAACTATCGTATCCCTTGGGGTTGCTTTAGGCAACTCGTTGGAGGAAAACAAATCAGTAGTATCAGATTCTTGTGTCGAAATCCGGGGTCTTCTTCCGCGTTTTGATACGCTGGGTTGGGGTGTTTCCCCTCGATTGACAGCTTCTTGATGCGCAATAATCATTTCAATGAGCGCTTCTTTTTTTACACCGGCAAATTTTATGGTTTGTGCCAATTTGGCAATATCCTGAAGCTCAGAAAGCTTCATGGTTTTTAATGTTGAAATGTCAAACATACAATAATAACAAAGCGATTAAATTAGGGGTCTTTCTAAATACAATACAGTGGAGTTTTAATCGAGAAATAAATTCCGTGGGATTGAAGTAATTACGGAATTACCCTGCAATAATACGAATAAAAATTCAGGGCACAATAGTTTTTTAAAAAAAGAAATACTATTTTTGAGCCTCAAATTTGAAAGGGAAATGTTTCAACGCATTCAAACACTTTACATGGCTGGAGCCATTCTTTCTTCAGGATTTCTGGGTTATGTTTTTCCGCTGTGGAAAGACGCCAACGGCAAGGATTTCTTCTTCATGATGGAAGTTTCTTACTTAGCAATCTCTGGGGCAGCAACCGCGCTTATTGCTATGAGTATAATTTCCTTTAAAAACCGAAAACAACAGTTCGTATTCAACCGACTGTCCATCATATTAAATTTAATTTTATTAGGATTATTGATTTACCGCTCACTAAACGTATCCGGAGAAACCCCAACGGTTTCAGAGAAGGGTATTGGGATGTTCCTTCCTATTTTTTCTATCGTACTTTTGGCTTTAGCTAATAAAGCCATCAAAAAGGATGAAGATCTCGTAAAATCTGTGGACCGTATTCGGTAAACCTGTAAACTTAGTTTATTAGTGCGTTAAAATCCGTTTCTTTAGGAACGGATTTTTTATTTTTGACATAATTTTAAACAACTTTTCGATGACACCCCCCTTACATATCGCGCAAAAGAAAACAAAACTTTGGATTTCATTACTCGGCGCAATTTGTTTTGTTAGTATGGGCATTTTTATTCTTTCCAAACCCCATTCCATTCATTCATGGGCGCCTTTTTTTGGATGGGCCAGTATCCTCTTTTTTGGATTAACGGGTGTGTTAAGTATTAAAAAACTGTTGGATACACGTCCCGCTTTAATCATCAACGACAACGGAATTTGGGACAATACCACGTTTACCCAAGTTGGACTCATCACATGGAATTCCATCACCCAAATAACCCACCATAAAGTAGTCAATAATCACTTCATTTTTATATACACCAAAGACCCCGAAGTATACCTCAACAAAGTCTCTGGGATATCCTTACGCATCCTCCGAAAAAACCAACAAGGATTTGGAACCCCTTTTACCATCAATGGCAATGGCGTTCGTTTTGATATCGCACAACTACACGAACTCCTTCAATCAGAATGGGAAAAACACCATAAATAAACCCCTTAAATCACTTTATTGAGCAATGGCACAATGTTTGTCACGCGTTTTTCGTAATTCAAAAAAAATATTTCATGAAAAAGTATCTCTTAACTGTAATCTTTAGTGTTACTGCAGTCCAATTTGGAAACGCACAATTATTAAAATTTGGCGTGAAAGCTGGTGTTAATTTTGCCAACTACAATGGCGGATCCGTACAAGGTATCGATTTCTCAACACTCACCAGTTACCATGCAGGGATGGTACTCGAAGCAAAAATAATGGAGAATTTTTCGCTACAATCCGAACTCCTATACTCTACCCAAGGCGCAGAGTTAAACGGATTCGGAACACAAGTAAAAAATGAATTAGGCTATCTTGCTGTTCCTGTATTAGCCAAATTCTACCTCACCAAAGACGGTTTAAGCTTAGAAATAGGTCCGCAAGCTTCACTATTAGTCAATCAACGCAATTCTTTTTCACTAGGAGATGCCCAAACGTTTGATTTCGCTTTGGCCGGCGGACTTAGTTTTAAAATCACTAAAGAACTATTTGTTTCGGGACGGTATCTCGCGGGACTCACCGAACCCAAACGCGAGGCAGATGTCAAAAATGCCGTCATACAATTTTCCGTAGGCTATTTATTCTAAACCTCACGAGGCAATGCACGCAAACCCAATTCAATAATTTCTAAATCTTTAATGTTTACCCCATCAATGACCATTCGTAATAGGGTTCGAACGTGATGAAATCCGTGAATACCCGCCGCTCCGGGATTCAAATGCAAAAGATTTAGAGTTTTGTCAAATTGCACTTTCAAAATATGGGAATGCCCACAAATAAATACTTGGGGTGGTTGCGCCTTTAATTCTTCTCGAATCGCTGGATGATACTTCCCAGGATATCCCCCAATGTGTGTAATCCAAACGGAAACTTGCTCACAAAAAAAACGGTTATGCAACGGAAATTCAGCACGCGCTTGATGATCGTCAATATTGCCATACACAGCGCGTAAGGGACGCACCTTTTTTATCGCATCTGTCACTGCTAAATCGCCAATATCACCTGCGTGCCACACCTCATCTGCCCATTCCACATGATGCATAATTCGGGCATCAATATGACTGTGGGTGTCGGATAAAACTAAAATTTTTCGCATCAAAACAAACCAAAAAAGGCTTTGCAAGATACATGGTTTTCTTAAGAAATGATTCACTATTCCCTAAGCAAATCTTTGTACCTTTGCCCGTGAAAACCCCACAATGCTTTGAGATATTTCATCGAATTTGCTTACAAAGGCGCTGCCTATCACGGCTGGCAATACCAACCCAATGCCTCGTCGGTTCAAGAAACACTGACCCAAGCATTATCGTTAATGCTTCGTGAGTCTGTTGAACTAACGGGCGCAGGACGAACCGATACTGGTGTGCATGCCCGACAAATGTTTGCGCATTTTGACAGTGAAGTTCCTTTTGTTTTCGCTGAGTTAATAAAAAAATTAAACGCGTACCTTCCCAAAGACATTGCAGTTTGGGACTTCTATACGGTGGCCCCTAAGGCACATGCGCGCTTTGATGCGACGCAACGAACCTATGAATACCATATTCACCGTCGCAAAGATGCCTTTGAATGCCAAAATAGTTGGTTATTCCCGCATCCCTTAGACATCAATCGAATGAATGACGCCTGCAAACTGCTTTTAAAACACACTGATTTTGAGTGCTTTTCGACGTTGCATACCGATGTCAAAACATTTTTTTGTAAACTCACTCATGCCGAATGGACATCCCAAGGTGACCGTTGGATTTTCACCATCAGCGCCGATCGTTTTCTACGAAATATGGTGCGCGCCATCGTCGGAACATTAATCGATATTGGAACGGGAAAAACGAGTTTAGACGACCTTGAACAAATTTTAGCGAGTAAAAACCGTAGTAAAGCGGGATTCTCGGTCCCAGCCCACGGACTCTACCTCACCGAAGTACATTACCCCTACATCCCCTTTCGGGCACGATAACCTATGAAAGCAAAAGCCTTTGATTCCAAACTTTTCCAGCGAATTCTCACCTATACTACCCCTTACAAATTGTTGTATCGGGGCGTTGTGGCTACGGCTATTCTTCTATCGATAGTTACGGCTTTACGCCCTTTTTTGTTAAAAAAAACAGTAGATGTGTATATCGAACCCAAGGACAGCTATGGCCTGTTATGGTATGTGATTCTGATGGGCATTGTGCTGATCTTGGAGGGGGTTTTCCAGTTTTTCTTCGTTTACTGGGCCAATTTATTGGGACAAAATATCATTCGTGATATTCGTCAACAATTGTTCTCCCATTTACTTCGCTTTCGAATGAAATATTTTGATACCGCACCCGTAGGGCAATTGGTGACCCGCACAGTTTCGGATATTGAACAAATAGCACGTATTTTCAGCCAAGGCCTTTTTATGATTATCAGTGATTTACTGAAAATGGTAGTAGTACTTGGATTTATGTTTTATATGAACTGGAGGCTTACCCTTATCGTAGTCGCTGCCATGCCTCTTTTGGTCTATGTTACGCGCATTTTTCAACGCAAAATGCAAGTGGCCTTTGAAGAAGTGCGCCACCAAGTAGCCGCCATGAATACTTTTGTGCAAGAACGGGTCACAGGCATGAAAATTGTCCAACTTTTTAACCGTGAAACTATTGAATACCAAAAGTTTAAAGAAATCAATCAGAAGCACAATAAAGCCTGGATGAAAACCATTTTGTACAACTCCATTTTCTTCCCGATTGCCGACATCATCTCCTCGCTCTGCCTTGCACTAGTAGTTTTGTATGGCGGATTTCGAATTTTAGATGGCGACAAATTCACCACGTTTGGCGACCTGATTTCGTATACCATGTTTATCGGAATGCTTTTCAATCCCTTGCGTCAAATTGCCGATAAATTCAACGAAATGCAAATGGGTATGATTGCTGGAAATCGCGTTTTTGATGTCCTTGATGCTCAAGAAGATAAACAGGAAGGTGGAACCCTTGAAGCGCCTCAATTTAAAGGTAAAATTGAGTTACAAAACGTACGATTCAGTTATATCCCTGGTGAAGAAGTTTTAAAAGGGATTTCGATTCATATCCAACCCGGACAAACTATTGCTATTGTGGGATCCACAGGAGCTGGAAAATCGACTATCATCAATTTATTGAATCGTTTTTACGAAATCGACTCGGGAACCATCACCATTGATGATACCCCAATCCATAAGTTTACACTCCCCAGTCTTCGTCGACAAATTGCTATAGTTTTACAAGATGTCTTTCTTTTTGCCGATACGATTTACAACAACATTACCTTGGGCAATCCCAATATTAGCCGAAAAGATGTCGAAGCCGCCGCCGCCCGAATCGGAATTGCCGACTTTATTGAATCACTCCCAGGAGGCTATAATCATGACGTAAAAGAACGCGGAGTCATGCTTTCTTCGGGACAACGCCAACTCATTGCATTCTTGCGGGCTTACCTCAGTAACCCGAGCATTTTAATTCTGGATGAAGCCACCTCCTCTATCGATACCCACGCCGAGGAACGCATTCAACACGCTACCGAAACCATCACCAAAGGACGAACAGCCATAGTGATTGCGCACCGTTTGGCCACTATCGTCAACGCCGATACCATTATTGTGATGGAAAAAGGAGCAATCGTTGAAACGGGTAACCACCAAGAACTCTTGCAATTGGAAAATGGCTATTACCGAAAACTTTACGAATCTCAATTTTCGGAGGCGCCTCTGTAATTAAATTGGAATACACTTTGTTTTTTCAAATCAAATTCATCAACCATTCTATCCCATTGAAACCTTTTTATAAGAAGCCATAACGAATCGGAAGCTGCCTCAAAAAAAGGAAGTGTACCCTGCTGAATTTTTTGATCTAAATTTGAGTGGCAAGCCTTCGCCTTTTCAAAGGTTCATCTGGGCGAAAATTCCAGCTGATATTTTCCTGAATCTAAACCATACTAACGACATAGAGGACTAAAAAAAAATCCGTAAATTCGCAATCGAATTGACAACCCGTCAATACACTAATTTAAGAAATACCTTTTTGCAATGAAATACGATATTATTGTTTTAGGAAGCGGACCCGGTGGATATGTAACGGCTATCCGTGCTTCTCAATTGGGCTTTAAAGTAGCACTTATTGAAAAAGAAAACCTAGGTGGAATCTGTTTGAATTGGGGATGTATACCCACCAAAGCCTTGCTGAAATCAGCACAGGTTTTTGACTATTTAAAACACGCCTCCGATTATGGATTAACCGTGAAAGAATTTGATAAAGATTTTAATGCGGTGATTGCACGTTCGCGTTCGGTTGCCGACGGCATGAGCAAAGGGGTACAATTTTTAATGAAAAAGAATAAAATCGATGTCATTGACGGTTTTGGGAAAATCAAACCCGGAAAAAAAGTCGATGTCACGGCCGCCGATGGTAAGGTGACTGAATACAGTGCCGACCATATTATTATTGCTACAGGAGCCCGTTCACGGGAGCTGCCCAACCTACCTCAAGATGGTAAAAAAATCATCGGGTACCGTCAAGCGATGACACTTCCTGAGCAACCTAAAAAAATGATTGTGGTAGGTTCAGGGGCTATTGGCGTTGAATTTGCGCATTTTTACAATACGATGGGTACCGAAGTGACCATTGTTGAATTTATGCCCAACATCGTTCCTGTAGAAGATGAAGATATTTCCAAACAATTTGAGCGTTCCTTGAAAAAATCAGGCGTAAATATCATGACCAATGCTTCGGTGGAACGTGTAGACACATCAGGCAAAGGCGTAAAAGCATTTGTCAAAACAGCCAAAGGAGAAGAAGTCTTGGAAGCCGATATCGTACTTTCTGCCGTTGGTATCAAAACTAACATTGAAAATATTGGCCTCGAAGAAACCGGTATCGCCACCGATCGCGATAAAATTTTAGTCAACAGCTATTACCAAACCAATGTTCCTGGATACTATGCGATTGGCGATGTAACGCCCGGACAAGCGTTGGCGCACGTAGCCTCTGCAGAAGGGATTATATGTGTTGAAAAAATCGCTGGACTTCATGTTGAACCCCTAGATTATGGCAATATTCCAGGCTGTACCTATGCGACTCCTGAAATTGCCTCTGTTGGGTTGACCGAAAAAGCGGCCAAAGAAAAAGGCTACGAAATCAAAGTGGGGAAATTCCCGTTCACCGCCTCTGGAAAAGCCAAAGCAGCGGGAACACCCGATGGTTTTGTGAAAGTGATTTTCGATGCCAAATACGGAGAATGGTTGGGCTGCCACATGATTGGCGCTGGGGTAACCGATATGATCGCCGAAGCTGTAGTGGCTCGTAAATTAGAAACCACTGGCCATGAAATCTTAAAAGCCGTTCACCCACACCCCACCATGAGCGAAGCGGTAATGGAAGCAGTAGCCGACGCCTACGGTGAAGTAATTCATATGTAATCTTTTGTGCGATTCACCGCATTTTTTATTTTATAAATAACAATGAATCGCTTCGATAAAAAACTACCAAACTATTTGTTTAGCTTGCTAGACAAATAGTTTTTTTATTTAAAGTTATGGCCTATTTCACAACGCGTCCCATTAGCACATCGATTCATTACAGTAACATTGGACTATTTCTTTGTTTTCAATGTTGCGGGTTGGTTTGGAAAAACGAAATACGGTGCATTCCCCAATTGGAATATCTTATTTTTAGTGAAGGGAAATCACTTTGGGACAGTCTCACCCATCCTTTAATTCTTACCGGCCTGCTTGGCCAAGCCCTGTTGCTTATGCATGCTTTTAATCGCCGATGGAATCGAAAAATAAATACTGTAACCGTAAGTTTACTTAGTATTTTAGTGCTATTCTTAGCTTTTGTGGGAATAATTGCCAATGAATGGAAAATGGTCGTAATGCAACTTCCCTTTTTAATCAGTGTGATTTTTTACTTTAAAATTGCCTATAAAAAAACGGAAACATAAATTATTTGGTCTTTTTACACCCCCTTCAAAGCATCAAGTAAGGCATCTATATCTTCTTTCGTGTTGTATCGACTGAACGAAATTCGCAGAGCAGGTCGCTTCAAATCTTCGGCAGCAACAAACTGCTCCAATACGTGTGAGGGTTTTGAACTCCCACTTTGACAAGCACTGCCGCGCGAAACCGCAATCCCTTTGATATCTAAATTGAACAATAACATCGCCGCTTTTTCTTCGGGCATAGGCAAAGTAACATTCAAAATATTGTAAAACGTATTTTCTCCATTGACTTTAATGCCCGGAAACGCCAATTGCAACTGTTCCCAGCAGTAAAATTTCAATGCCTCAATATAGCCTTGATCATGAGCTAAATCGGCCATATCCAATTCCAACGCTTTGGCCATCCCTGCAATTTGATGTACTGCCTCTGTTCCAGCCCGCAACCCTTTTTCTTGTTCGCCACCCACAATCAAGGGTTTTAACACCACATTTTTTGAAATGTAAGCAAATCCAACACCTTTCGGCCCGTGGAACTTGTGCGCACTCGCCACCGCAAAATCTAGGGGTAAATCATGAAAATGCAACATTGTTTTTCCTACCGATTGGACAGTATCACAATGAAAAAGGGCTTTATGTGACCGACAAAGTTCCCCAACCTGAGTTATATTCAAAACAGCTCCTGTTTCATTATTGACATGCATCAAGGTAACCAACGTCGGAATTTCCTGTTGCAACAAGAGGGCTAAGCCATCGATTGCTACCGTCCCGTCAGTATTTGCAGGAAGATAATCGACTACAACACCATAATCTTCAGCCAATTTTTCGACGGTATACAAGGTAGCATGATGCTCCATTCGTGACGTAATAAAACGTTTGATACCCAAATCACGAACCGCACTTGTTAATATCAAATTGGTCGCCTCCGTAGCATTGGCTGTAAAAATCAGTTCCCGCGCCTCACATCCCATCCATTGCGCAATGGATTTTCGTGCCGATTCAATAATCGACTTGGCACTCCTTCCATAACTATGGGTCGAGGAGGCATTCCCGTATTCCGTTTGCATGACGTCCACCATACAATCGATTACCTCAGGACGTAAAGGAGTAGTGGCAGCATTATCCAGATAAACTCGTTTCATGTTGTTCATTTGCCCGACAAAAGTAGGCTATTTTACATTTTGTTGAAAATAGATTTCCGTCGCACCCATCCCATATTTTTGATAGCTCGCCTCTTGGAAAGAAACTTGCGGATACTTGCGCATTAAAAATTCCAACTCGGTTTTTAAAACACCTTCCCCCACACCATGAATCAATACGATTTTTGGGATGCGATTTTTTAACGCAAATTCAATATGCCGCTGCGCCGTTTCGAGTTGCAATGTGAGAATATCGTAATGCGATAAACCCGCTACTTTTTTGACTAATTTTTCAATGTGCAAATCAAATTCAGGAGTGCCTCGGTCGCGATTTTCCGACTTAAAAATGACTTTTTTTGAAGCGTTCGAAGGCGTTTTGTCTATTTTTATCTTATGTAATGCATCACTTCTGTTAAATGAATTTAAAATATTGGAATCGTGCTCTTTAACCAATTCGTTGACAAAAAATGTCATCACAAAATCATCGGTTGTTTTGAGGGTAATTTGATCGTTTTGCACCGCAATGACAACCCCGCGAATAGCATCGTCTAAAACCGCAACGGTATCCCCTACTTCAAACTTATTCTGTTTCATCGTGCTCTTTTTTGGAAGGTATTTTTGCTGATAATTTGACCATGCAAAAAACAAATACGAGTCCCGCAAAAGCCATCAAGTAATAATTGGGGGCCGCCTTACTTTGTTCGTACAAGGCTACCCCTGCCGCCACCAATAAAAGTGGAATCAACCATTTATCCATAAGAATTATGTTTAGTTTTCAAAAATAACGAACCTGCCTACAGCTCCCTGTTTTTATGTCTCTTTTTTTTGTAAAATTGTAAAAAAGTTAAGGTATGGAAGACTACATGCTGCCGTGTATGTTTAAACAAACTTTTGGTTTTGATTGTATGGGATGCGGTTTACAACGTGCCTTACACCTTCTTGTACAAGGCGATTTTTATGGCGCCTTTGCATTTTATCCTCCGGTATACACCCTACTCTTACTAATTGGTATTACAGCGCGTTTTGGATTGAAACCCACACAAAAAAACGGACGTCAGGTGCTGGTAGTTGCATTACTCAACGTAATCGTGATTCTGGGTGCCTATTTAATTAAAATGAAAGATTTCTTTTTTTAACCTTAAAAACAAACACTATGGAAAAACAAAAATTGCCAAATGCTACCGCCGTGCTCATCCTGGGGATTCTCTCTTTTCTAACATTCTGTTGCTATGGAATATTTGGAATTGTCTTTGGACTTGTGGGCTACCTCATGAGTCGCAGCGACTCTAGAAGACTACAAGAAAATCCGGGCGAATACAGCAACCAAAACGTACACACGATCGGTAAAACTTTATCGCTTATCGGTTTGATTTTAGGGGTGTTAACACTCATTTTCTTCATTTGGATTATCATGAAGATTGGCGTGGAAAATATGCAGGACGAAGAAATGGTTCGCCGACGCGTCGAAGAGCTTTTAGGAAAACGTTAAATACAAAAGAGGCTGTCTGAATCTTGGACAGCCTCTTTCTTTTATTCAAGGACATGATTAAACGCCATTTGTTATTCCGATTCAGGTTCAAACAAAGCCAACGTTTTGGTTATAATCGCCACACAAGCCATTAATTGCTCCTCTGTCATTACCAATGGCGGAGCAAAACGAATAATATTTCCATGGGTTGGTTTGGCAAGTAAACCATTTTCGGCCAACTTCACGCAAATATTCCAAGCGGTTTCACTTTCTTCCGTGTCATTGATTACAATAGCGTTCAACAGGCCTTTGCCACGCACCAAGCGAACAATTTTACTTTGCGTCACATACTCACCCAATTTTTCACGGAAAATTCGTCCCAATCGACGGGCATTTTGCGCTAAATCTTCTTCACTTACTACCTCCAACGCTGCAATCGCAGTAGCCGCAGCTACGGGATTTCCGCCAAAAGTCGAACCGTGCTGTCCAGGACGAATCACATCCATCACTGCATTATCCGCCAAGACCGCCGAAACGGGATAAGCACCTCCCGATAAAGCCTTCCCGAGAATTAAAACATCGGGGCGCACATAAGTCGCTTGGCGTTCACAATGCTTCTCACAAGAACAATTTCCGCAAACTGCCAGCAATGAACCCGTGCGCGCAATTCCGGTTTGAACCTCATCCGCCAAAAGAAGTACATTGTACTTGGTACATAGGGCACGCGCGCGTGCTAAAAAGTCCTCGTCGGGAACAAACACGCCCGCCTCCCCTTGTATGGGTTCAACCAAAAAACCAGCTACATTCGGCGAAGCGGCTAAAGCGCGTTCTAATGCGTTTGTATCGTTGTAAGGAATCTTTATAAATCCAGCGGTATAGGGGCCGAAATTTGCCCGCGCATTCGTATCATTTGAAAAGGAAATAATAGTGGTGGTACGTCCGTGGAAATTTCCGTCACAAACAATAATTTGCGCCTCGTTTTCAGCAATACCTTTACGCTCGTAAGCCCATTTACGGCAAATCTTTAATGCGGTTTCTACTGCTTCAGCTCCCGTATTCATGGGTAAAACCTTGTCAAAACCAAAGTAATGCGTGATAAACTGCTCATACACTCCCAATTTATCATTATAAAAAGCGCGCGATGTCAGGGTAAGCGTTTGTGCCTGACTCACCATGGCGCCTACAATTTTAGGATGGCAATGGCCTTGATTGACAGCAGAATAGGCGGATAGAAAATCATAATATTGTTTTCCTTCGGCATCCCAAACGTATACGCCTTCGCCGCGACTCAAAACAACGGGAAGCGGATGGTAATTGTGTGCTCCGTACTGATCTTCCAGTTCGATGGCTTCTTGAGACCGTAATTTTTCACTAATCATACCTGATTGTTTTTTAAAAAATAACTTGAGTATTCCTACTTTCGGAGAGAAATCATCCATTTAAAGCTACAAAACTACGGATTCTTCATTCAACTTCATAGCCCTATTTTAAATTTAGCAATCGATTTCGAACGTCTTAAATTGAAGTATAAACTGACTTTATAATTTAAATTTATTTATATGTAAATCATTTCTTTAAAACAATTTAATTAAATCTATAAATTAATTATAAATCTTCGTTATTATTCTGAGTCAATTGCTCTAACAACTCGATTTGCTGGCGTTGTAAAGCCATTAATTCCTCGTGTTGATGCTTTAAGATTTGATCCATTTTTTGTTGCAACACACGGATCTCATGCTCTGCTTTCAGATTGATGATAAAATCTTTTTTAGCCCGTTCACGGTCTTTCTCCTCTTGTCGATTTTGACTCATCATGATAATGGGCGCTTGTAAAGCTGCGATACATGATAAAATTAAATTCAATAATATAAACGGATACGGATCAAATCCTTGATTATGAAACCAAAACACATTGGCCAAAATCCAAAGGATGAGAAAAAAGAAAAAAGTCAATATAAAGACCCAACTCCCCCCGAAATCGGCTACTTTGTCGGCAATGCGTTGCCCAAGGGTGCGTTGATCATCGGTTTCATCCAATTCGATAATACTTTCAATCTCAGTATGTTTTTTCATAGCTTACATTGTTTATAGTTCAAATGTAATGCTTCTAAAATGATATTTAACATTAGCAACCAAAAACACGTAGGGATGTAAACTTTGATGTGATTTTTGAATTTTCATACCAATTAATTCTTCAAAAAATATTTCGTTTCCCAAGCAATCCCCTATTTTTGCGCAATGGGAAAACGTAAACAAGACCGCGTCATTTTTGAAAATATAGCGATATTGGATGCAGGTGCCAAAGGAGTATCGGTGGCCAAAGCACCGGATGGAAAAGTTATTTTTATCCCTAATGTGGTGCCCGGCGATATCGTAGATGTGCAAACTTTTCGTAAACGCAAAGCCTATTACGAGGGAAAAGCGATTCGCTTCCATCAGTATTCAGAGCATCGTATCGAGCCTGTATGTGCGCATTTTGGGGTTTGTGGCGGTTGCAAATGGCAAAATATGAGCTACAAACAGCAATTGGTGTATAAGCACAATGAAGTATTCAACCATTTGAAACGCATTGGAAAGGTTGAATTACCTGATTTTGAACCCATTTTAGGTTCAAAAGATCAATTCTTTTACCGCAATAAAATGGAATTTGGGTTTTCAAATGCCCGATGGCTTACCGAAGCTGAAATCCAGTCAGACACCACCTTTGACAACCAAAATGCACTGGGTTTCCACATTCCAAAGATGTGGGATAAAATACTAGATATTGAAAAATGTTGGTTGCAAGCCGACCCATCGAATGCGATTCGCAACGGACTCAAAGCCTTTGCCAATGCGAATAGACTTTCCTTTTTTGACGCTCGAAATCATAGTGGACTGTTGCGCACGTTGATGATACGCACCGCATCAACCAGCGAAATTATGGTTGTCGTTCAATTTTTTAACGATAATAAGGAAGAACGCGAATTGGTAATGTATTATCTAGCAGACACCTTTCCTGAAATTACGTCTTTACAATACGTCATCAACCAAAAAGCCAATGATACTTTATACGACCAAAATATCATCCTCTACAAAGGCCGTGACTATATTTTGGAGGAAATGGAGGGATTGCATTTTAGCATCAACGCTAAGTCATTTTACCAAACCAATTCGACGCAAGCCTATGAATTGTATAAGGTCACGCGCGATTTTGCGGGATTGACAGGACAAGAATTGGTGTATGATTTGTATACTGGAACAGGAACCATTGCACAATTTGTGTCCAAAGAAGCCAAAAAAGTCATTGGGGTAGAAGCCGTTCCTGAAGCGATAGCCGATGCCAAAGAGAATGCTAAACGTAATGGCATTACCAACTGTAATTTTTTTGTTGGGGATATGAAAAATGTCTTCAACGCCGATTTCATTGCACAACACGGTACTCCCGATGTAATTATCACCGACCCACCGCGCGACGGTATGCATAAAGATGTTGTGGAGCAAATTTTACGAATTGCCCCCAAACGCGTTGTTTATGTCAGTTGCAATTCGGCCACTCAAGCCCGCGATTTAGCCTTAATGGACGAAAAATATAAAGTTACCCGTGTGCGCCCTGTGGATATGTTTCCACAAACGCATCATGTGGAAAATGTTGTACTTTTGGAATTACGATAACTCAGATAATGCGCTACACTGTACTTTTACTTTTGGGATTCCTATTTGTCTTCTCCGGTTGTGAGAAAGACGATATTTGTAGTGATACCACCCCTACAACCCCGCGGTTGGTGATTGAATTTTATGACATCACCAATACCGAAACATTAAAAAACGTCACCAATTTGCGCATCAAAGCACAGGGTATGTCGGATGACATCACATTCAACAATGTCAGCAAAATACAAGTACCTTTAAACCCTGGATTGGATACGGCCACCTATGAATTTATTCAAAACGGCGGAGATAGCGACACCACCAACGATAACACCGATCGGTTTACCTTCAATTACTCCCGAAGCACCTTTTATGTCTCACGGGCTTGTGGGTACAAATTGAATTTTCAACTCAATGCCACCAATGGTGTAGTTATTGAAGACAACACCCCAGCAGACGGTTTATGGATAAGTAATCCCACCCTAGTTCAATCGAATCTTACCAATGAAAATGAAGTCCATCTTAAGCTTTACTTTTAGTCTTTTATTTGGGGGAATGATGGCTTGGGGACAAACCACAACTCCCGCTACCAAAGACAGTATCCCCGTAAAAAAAGACAGCGTTGTTCCTAAAAAAGACAAATACGGGTTACGTGTGGGTGTGGACTTATTTAAACTATCGCGTTCGTTTTATGATGATAATTATCGAGGGGTGGAACTCACGGGGGATTTTCGATTAACACGGAAGCATTACCTTGCTGTGGAACTAGGAAATGAAAAAAAAACCGTTCAAGAAGATCATTTTAACTTTACCACCAACGGAAGTTTTATTCGCGTAGGCTTTGATTACAACAGTTACGAAAACTGGACGGGCATGAACAATCAAGTGTATACCGGTTTACGCTATGGATTCAGTTCGTTTAGTCAAACGCTAAACTCCTACTCGATTTATTACCCCAACAGCACATTCCCATCGCCGTTGATTACGCCCAATACCGAATTTTCAGGACTCACAGCGCATTGGGCCGAAGTGGTGGCTGGAGTGAAAGCCGAAATCTTCTCTAATTTTTATATGGGATTTAGTTTTCGACTTAATTATTTGATTTCGGAAAAAACGCCCGAAACCTTTGCTAATTTGTACATTCCTGGGTTTAATCGCACTTATGAAGGTCGCTTTGGCGTTGGATTCAACTACACCGTTTCGTACTTAGTCCCATTATTTAAAGTCACTGTGAAAGATGCTGCGACACTTGAAAAGGAACGCAAAGCCAAGGAAGCGGCAAAAGCTAAAAAAATGGAAGCTAAATTAGCGCGTGAAGCCAAAAAGAAACGGTAAATCAACCCACCTTCTTCACCCCTTTTAAAAACAACCAACTCATAAAGATTTGTTCACCTTGTGCCGTTTTTATGGCCTGAAATTTGGGCGACAACAATAAAGTAATCACAAAGGCTGCGACCGAAATCCAAATGCCTTGGTACCAAAAATAGGTCGATACCAAATACCGTGCACCGATAAATATTAGGGCAAATACCACAAAATTATACCCTAAAGCTTTTGTTTTTTTTGACATCATTTATTGATTTTGAAATTTAGCTTTGCGACTGCCTGCATACAATTCATATTTGACCAAACGCGATTCCAAACTTCCGTTGAATAATTTAATTTTTTTCGAGGTTTTGAGTCCCACAAATTTCAATGCTTCTAAATTGGCCGTGATAAACCAAGCTTCAGTACCTGGATAACTTTGCTTCAAAGTATCACCCAATTCTCTGTAGAAACGTTCTAAATCAATTTCTAAACGTTCCCCATACGGTGGATTGAAAACGAGTTGCAACGGCCCTTGTGTTTCTTTTTCAGTCTCAAAAAAATTGGCTTGCGTTACCGTAATATAGTCCTCCAAATTAGCATTCTGAATATTCTCACGGGATTTGGCTACGGCACTTGGCGCTTTATCTAACCCTTTTAGAGTATAAGGAAAATCACGCGTTTTTTTCATCAAACTGTCGATAATCGTATCAAACAAATCGTTGTCCCAATCGGCCCATTTTTCAAAAGCAAATTCTTTCCGATTGATATTGGCAGGGATATTACAAGCAATCATCGCAGCTTCAATCAATAAGGTTCCTGAGCCGCACATAGGGTCCATAAAATCCGATTGCCCTTTCCAGCCCGATAACAACAACATGCCCGCGGCTAACACTTCGTTAATTGGGGCAATATTGGTGATTTTTCGATACCCGCGATGGTGCAATGAAGCACCTGAAGTATCCAACGCCACTGAAACTTGTTCGCGATCAATATGCACATTAATACGTAAATCGGGATGGTCTTTGTCGATACTGGGACGTATTCCGTGGTTTTGGCGAAACTGATCCACGATGGCATCTTTGGTTTTTAAGGCTACAAATTGAGAGTGCTTAAAATTTTCCGAATGCAACGTGACATCGACCACAAAAGTTTGGTGCGGATTCAAATACTGACTCCAGTCGATGGTTTGAATTCCTTGGTATAAGGCATTGTCATTGAAGGCACGAAATTGATGAATGGGCTTTAAAATCTTCAACGCGGTTCGCAAGGCCAAATTGGCTTTGTACATAAATCCTTTATCTCCAACAAATCGAACGGCTCGGGTACCCATTTGCACGTCTTGGGCCCCGAGGTCGCGTAATTCTTTGGCTAAAATCTCTTCAAACCCAAAGAGGGTTTTGGCAATCATTTGAAAATTTTCCATAAACAAGGAATAACAGATCAGCAGGTGAAAAATGAAGGAAACACCTTCGAAACCTCCCGCCAAAAATCCAATTTAATGGATAGTAATGCGCAAAAATACACTAAATTTGCACGTTGAAATTGATTTGAAGCGAATAAATGTCTGAATTGAACTCCTCAACCACGGCCCTATCTGCCGAGCAATGGTACGCCTCTTGGTTTGATACCCCGTATTACCATATTTTGTACAAAGAGCGGAATTATCGGGAAGCACAACTCTTTATGGATAATTTGACACAGTACCTCAACTTGCCTGAAAAAGCGAAAGTTTTGGACTTAGCCTGTGGTCGCGGGAGACATTCTATTTATTTAAGTCAGTTGGGCTATGATGTTACCGGCGTGGATTTATCGCCCAATAGTATTCAAGAAGCTTCCAAAAATGCAAACAAAAATTTGCGTTTTGAAGTCCACGACATGCGTCAACCCTTTCCCGCTCAATTTGATGCCGTATTTAATTTGTTTACCAGTTTTGGCTATTTTGAGGAGGATGAGGATAATTTTAAAACCTTGCAAGCCATCCATGATAGTTTGAGTGAATATGGCTTTGGGGTGATTGATTTTATGAACGTGGATTATGTGTTACATGATTTGGTGCCCGAGGAAACCAAAACGGTCGATAGCATTACTTTTCACATCAAACGCTACACCGATGCGAAATACATCATCAAAGAAATTCGTTTTGAAGACCAAGGACAGGATTTTTGTTATTACGAGAAGGTTCGCATGCTGTCGTTGGAAGACTTTCAATCGATGATGGAACGAGCCGGTATTTATCTTTTGGATATTTTTGGCGACTATAAATTGAAGAAATATTATAAAAAAACAAGTGAACGACTCATTATGGTATTTAAGTAATGAAAAGAAGCAAAAAAGAAACAAGAGAAAAGAATGTGTTAGAAACAATCAACCATTTCACACCAATTACACTATTTAAACCTTTTAAACTCTTAAACTCTTAAACTAACCTGAAACTTTAAACCTGAAACCCAATAACAACCATGAACTACATCCTTCCCTTACTTTCTGTGCTACTTGGTTTTGGTACGGCACTTTGGTGGCAACCGCAAGGGAAAAAGAATTTAAAACTACTCTTGGCGTTTAGTGGATCGTTTTTACTTTCACTTACGGTCATCAACTTATTGCCTGAAATCTACACGAAGGACACCCGAACTCATGTTGGTTTGTTCATCATGGTTGGAATAGTATTTCAGATTATACTTGAATTTTTTTCCAAAGGAGCCGAACACGGTCATGTGCATGGTCACGAGAAAATCCAACACATGCCTTGGTCCCTATTCATTAGTTTGTGTTTACACGCACTACTCGAGGGATTCCCCGTTGGACACCACCATCATTTGGCTTTTGGAATCGCTGTGCATCATTTCCCAATTGCGATGATATTGACCTTGTTTTTTCTCAAAGCAGGCATGTCCAAAAAACTTTTATTGTTATTCATGGTCAGTTTTGCCTTGATGACGCCCTTGGGAACCGTTTTGGCTGATTCTGCCCCCTTTCTGAAATTGTATTACCAGGAAATTACCGCTGTTGTTATTGGCATTCTCTTTCATATCTCTTCCACTATCATTTTTGAAAGCAGTGAAGGACACAAATTTAATGTGGTCAAAATAACAGTCATCATTTTTGGGGTAATCATGGCGTCGCTGTTGTAATTTTTTGATAAAACTTTAGCGAAAGGTCATCGTGGGTTTTTGCTTAGAATGTGTACCTTTATTCCGTCGAAAATCACAAATATTATGGGATTATTTTCAGCCTTGATGGGCAACGCTGGACAAGTAAGTCTGGAAAGCTTGCAAAACGAATACGGAAAGTTAATGATCGAAGGAGAAACGATTGAAATCGGATTCAAACTTATCCGCGATACGTTTTTATTTACCAACAAACGCATTCTTCTTGTGGAAAAACAAGGAATTACCGGAAGTAAAATTGAATACAAATCAATACCTTACAAAAGCATCACCCGTTTTAGTGTAGAAAGTGCCGGTACGTTTGATTTGGACGCTGAATTGAAAATTTGGGTATCTAGCGAAGCCAATGCCAGTATCGTCAAACAATTCAACAAATCGGTGAATGTATACGACGTGCAAAAAATCATTACTTACTACACCTGTAAATAGTTATGACTTTTACAAAAACCACCGAACAGTCCTCAAGATATGAGCATTTGGAACAGATGTCGGTTCACGAATTACTAACCCACATCAATTACGAAGACAAAACGGTTCCGCTTGCTGTTGAAAAAGCCTTGCCACAAATCGAAGCGCTCGTAAACGCTACGGTCAACGCTTTAAAAGATGGCGGACGATTATTTTATATTGGCGCAGGAACGTCTGGCCGTTTGGGTATTGTCGATGCGTCTGAATGCCCTCCTACTTTTGGCGTACCCCACGAATTGGTTAACGGCATCATAGCAGGGGGCGATCAAGCTATTCGACGCGCCGTAGAAAACGCCGAAGACAGCACAACGCAAGCGTGGCTCGATTTGAAAGCAGCGGGAATTGCAGCGGGAGATGTCGTGGTGGGTATCGCAGCTTCGGGCACTACACCCTACGTGATTTCGGGCTTGGAAGCATGTCATAAAAATAATGTTGTCACGGGAAGCATCACCTGCAATGCTGGGAGTCCACTGGCCTTGGTAGCGCAATTCCCAGTGGAAGTGGTGGTCGGACCCGAATTTGTAACCGGCAGCAGTCGTATGAAAGCCGGAACTGCGCAAAAGTTGGTGCTCAACATGCTCTCTACGGCAACCATGATTCAATTGGGCCGCGTTAAAGGGAACAAAATGGTCGACATGCAATTGAGCAACGCCAAACTCGTAGACCGCGGCACCCGCATGATCATGGATGAAACTGGGGTCGACTATGAAACCGCCAACCACTTGCTGTTGACCCACGGCAGCGTGCGTAAGGCTGTTGAAAATTTTAAATGATAAATATTGGGTTCCAAAACTCATAACTCATAATTCATAACTCATAATTATTTTAAAATGAGCACCAACAAAACCCTCTTAGCCACAGGCATCAAATACCTCTTCGGTGCATTGCCACTCATGTTCATCGGTCCCAGTGTAATGTACAATGCGTTTATGAACAAACACACGAATTGGCATTATGTGGTGTTAGCCCTCGGGTGTGGCATTTGCATTACCTCGGTTTTTTTAGCCTTCAAAGGATTACAAACGATGATGAAAGCGCTTTTTGATGGGAATCCCCGATAAGGGCCTAGCAGTTGTAAACATTGTTTTTCAAAATGATAATTCCCATACGGCTCACAAAACATTCATTGAACCCTTAACCCCTAGCCCTGACCTACCTGCCGGCAGGCAAGTGGAAGCGGCATCCTCACGGAGTTTACGAAGTGAGATACAGCGTACAGCAGGAACTGCTACAAAAAATTATGAAAAAAATTACTTGTATTCTTTTACTCCTCCTCACCATTTCGGCCTGTCAAAAAATGCCGGAATGCAATTGTACTGATTTTAAAACCGGTACCTTCGAGTTTGTACAAACCATCAACGGGAAGCAAGACACCACCCGCTTTGTGCGCACGGCCGACGAACAAATTGAAACCTATCAAGGGCGCACGGATACCGCCAATGTCCGCTGGGTGAACGATTGCGAACTCATTATTCAGAAAAAAAATCCACGGAACCGCGAAGAGAAAAAAGCCATCAGCATGAGAATTGTCGAAACCAAAGACAATCAATATATTATGGAATATTCTTTCGTGGGCGATGTCAATAAACAACTCGGAACCGTAACAAAACGCGACTGATTTCCGTACAACCGACTGAAAACCTAAACCTAACCTTATATGGAGATTTTATTTTCGTCCAATGCGCTCATTGCGTTATTGACACTTACGTTTCTGGAGATTATTCTCGGAATCGACAACATTGTCTTTTTATCCATTGTTTCCGGAAAACTCAAAGCCGAAGACCAACCCAAAGCCCGCCGCATCGGATTAATTTTGGCGATGGCCTTTCGTATCGTGCTGCTTTTCGGTATTACTTGGGTTATGAGTTTGAAAGCCACTATTTTTGATTTCGATTGGGGCTTCCTTTCGGGACAAATAACGGGACAAAGTTTGATCATTTTTGCAGGGGGACTCTTTCTATTGTACAAATCGGTGACCGAAATTCACCACAAACTCGAAGGCGAAGAGGATAGCGAAAGTGGCAAATCCTCCACTTCCTTGTCGGGTGCCATTCTTCAAATTGCCCTTTTAAACATTGTATTCTCGTTTGACAGTATTCTCACGGCTGTCGGTTTAGTGAGTAGCGATCCCGCACCAAAAGGGTTTGGTGAAGCTGCCATCCTTATTATGATTCTTTCGGTAGTGATTTCGATTATTATTATGATGGTTTTCGCCGGACCCGTATCGAAGTTCGTCAACGAGCATCCTACGATTCAAATTCTCGGTTTGTCGTTCCTTATCTTAATTGGTGTCATGTTGCTCGCCGAAGGGTCGCACCTCGCGCATTTCACCTTCTTTGGCCAGAATGAAGTTCACAGCATCCCAAAAGGGTATTTGTACTTCGCGATTTTCTTCTCGCTCTTTGTAGAGTTTTTGAACATGAAAATGAAAAAATCGAGAAAGAAACCCGTGCAATTACGCAACAATACCATCCAAGACGAAAAACTGAAAGATACCGATATCACCAATTAAATACAGAAGCACCTTTCGGGGTGCTTTTTTTGGGCGTTGCGGTTCCCGCCGGGCTGTACGCGGTACCGGCCTGCCTTCGGCTACGGCAGGGTACCTTGCTCCCATCCCTAACGCGGGTTGGGTGCGCTTATCCTATTTGATGCAAAAAAAAACCTGCTCATTACAGCAGGTTTTCCTTTGTTATTCTAAGGCCAACGTAATTTGACCGTCGTCATCCAATTCGGTAGGAATATCGGGATTTTCGCCTTCTTCTCCTTCCGTTGAGGCAATCACTTCGGGCTCTTCTTCAGGTTCTTCATAGGGCAACGGATCTAATAAATTGATTTGTTTCAGTTTATCAGCCGTCAATTGGTTTCCGAGTGCTTTGATTCCTTTTACAGCAATGAATTGCTCCAAATCGACCACCTGATTTTCCTTTTGCACGCCTTTCACTTTGGCATAAATCACCTCAGCCACAGGACGCCAATCGGTGGAAACAATTTCCAATTGCGATTTCTCATGTTCTGAAATAAAGATTTCCTCTTTGTTTTCATTCTCCACCAAAAAGCGTTTTACAAAATAGCGTTCTTTTTCGCCATCATAATAAATACACGAAATTGGTTTCTTCGGATTCCATTTTTCCAACACAATCATGTCTTCGTCAAAATGGGTCGTTAACTCGGGGATAATCGTTTTCAGCTTTCCACTTTGGTTGATGATCAACAAACGATCGTTGGGTTTGAATTCGCCCAAAAGTTCGCCCCTTCCATCCACATTCAAGCGCTGTACCGTATCGTCAAACCAAACTTTACGCGGACGGAGTGTCGAAATCCCTTTCTCCTTTAATTCAATTTTCTTAATCGGGTATTTGCTCACGGTATTTCCGCGGGAGGCCCGACCTTTAATCATGATATCGGCAAAGTCGACATCCCATTTCAATTTTTTCACACTGCCCACTTGGCGTAACAAAATAGTCACGGTTTCTGCTTCTCCATTGGGATTCGCCGAGAAATACAAGACCATACTGCCCGCTTTTTCTTGGGTTAAGTCATACAACTTATCGCGGGTCACGCCGCTTACGTTAAAGCGTTTGATGAACGAAGCACCATTTTTCCCATCGCGGTAAATCATATTGTAGATGGTACGCTTGTCGTTTTTGTCAAATACCGCCACATGAATGATGTCTTTGCCGATGAACTTTTTATCGTCCACTTTGGCAATCATCATTTTCCCATCGCGCAAAAAGACAATAACATCATCGATATCTGAGCAATCGGCAACGTATTCATCGCGTTTCAAACTCGTTCCAATGAACCCTTCTTCGCGATTCACGTACAATTTGGTATTGCGCAACACCACTTTTGTTGCTTCAATGGTATCGAAATTGCGAATTTCTGTTTGGCGCTCCCGACCTTTACCGTATTTATCTTTGATGTTTTGGAAAAAGGCAATAGCATACTCGGTTAAATGCTCCAAGTCGTGTTTCACTTGCTCCATTTCGGCCTCCAATTTGGCAATCGCATCATCGGCTTTATCTGAGTCAAATCGCGTGATACGAATCATCGGAATCTGGGTCAGTTTCTGCAAATCGTCGTCGTGAATATCGCGCACGAAATCCTTTTTAAACGGCTCAAAACGCTGGTATAAGTACTGGTATAAGTTTTCACGATCGGAGTACAGTTTGAAATCGATGTACATTTCTTCTCGAATGAAAATCTTCTCCAAGGTAGACAAATGCCATTTGTTTTCAAGTTCGTCCAACTGGATTTCCAACTCGCGTTTGAGCAAGTTCTTGGTGCGTTCTGTAGAAATGCGCAACATTTCCGAAACGCCCATGAATACCGGATTGTTATCCACAATTACACAACCCAATGGCGCAATAGACGTTTCACACGCGGTAAACGCATACAAGGCATCAATGGTTTTATCGGGTGATACGCCGGGCGGAAGGTGAATCAAAATTTCGACTTCGGCTGCGGTGTTGTCTTCAATTTTTTTAACTTTAATTTTCCCTTTCTCATTGGCTTTCAAAATACTGTCAATCAAGGTTGATGTATTCGTTGAAAACGGAATTTGGGTAATCACCAACGTTTGTTTGTCCAATTGGGAGATTTTGGCACGAACCCGAACACGGCCGCCGCGCATCCCGTCATTATAATTGGACATATCGGCAATTCCTGCCGTGGGGAAATCGGGATAAATAGTAAACGACTTTCCTTTCAACACCTTGATGGAGGCATCGATAAGTTCGTTGAAATTGTGTGGTAAAATCTTGGTCGACAACCCTACGGCAATTCCTTCTGCTCCTTGTGCTAATAACAATGGAAACTTTACGGGCAAGTGAATCGGTTCATTTTTACGACCGTCGTAACTCAGTTGCCAGTGGGTCACCTTGGGGGAATACAAGATGTCTTGCCCCAATTTGGAAATACGTGCCTCGATATAACGGGAAGCTGCGGCACCATCTCCGGTGAGAATGTTTCCCCAGTTACCTTGCATATCGATGAGCAAGTCTTTTTGACCGATTTGCACAATGGCATCCCCGATACTCGCATCACCGTGGGGATGGTACTGCATGGTATGTCCCACGATATTCGCCACTTTGTTGTAGCGCCCATCGTCCAACTCTTTCATGGAGTGCATAATACGTCGTTGCACGGGTTTGAAACCATCTTCAATGGCAGGCACAGCGCGTTCCAGGATTACATACGAGGCGTAATCCAAGAACCAATCCTTGTACATCCCTGTTACTTTGGTGATGGTATCCTCAGGATTTTCGTCGTTTTCGTAAAAATGACTCCCCGTAGCGGGACGAATCACATCGTCAAAGCCCTCTTCGGTTTGCTCTTGCGGCGCATCGTTTCCCGAATCGTCTGGCGATTCTTCTTCATGGGGAACAATATCCTCTTCTTCGTCTTTCATATTTAGCTTCTAAGTCGCTAAGTCACTAAGTCACTGAGCTTGAACCTAGGTCCAATACCTCAATAACTACTTTGACTTCGTGCTTATAATTAATTTTACTTTCAATTAACAACCTCTCGCTCAGCTACTCAGAAACTTAGTAGCTCAGTAGCTTAATTCTCCAACACATCAAATTCCACTTTCAAGTTATTGATAATGAAATCTTGGCGGTCGGGCGTGTTTTTACCCATATAAAACTCCAACAAGGTTTCAATTGATGTGGCTTTATCCAACATCACCGGATCAAGTCGGATATCTTCTCCAATAAAATACTTGAACTCATCGGGGGAAATTTCACCCAATCCTTTGAATCGGGTGATTTCGGGTTTAGGTTTCAGTTTTTCAATAGCGGCAACACGTTCTTCGTCACTATAACAATAGATGGTTTCTTTTTTGTTACGTACCCGAAACAAGGGCGTTTGCAAAATGAACAAATGGCCTTCTTTGATTAATTCGGGAAAAAACTGCAAGAAAAACGTAATCAACAACAAGCGAATGTGCATCCCGTCGACATCGGCATCGGTGGCAATGACAATGTTGTTGTAGCGCAAGCTGTCGTAATCTTCTTCAATATCTAAAGCCGCTTGGAGCAAGTTGAATTCCTCGTTTTCGTAGACAATCTTTTTGGACATACCATAGGAGTTCAAGGGCTTCCCGCGCAAACTAAACACGGCTTGCGTATTCACGTCCCGGCTTTTGGTAATCGATCCCGAAGCCGAGTCCCCCTCGGTGATGAACAACGTACTTTCTAGACAGCGCTCGTTTTTGGTATCGGTAAGATGAATACGGCAATCGCGGAGTTTTTTGTTGTGTAAACTCGCTTTTTTGGCACGATCGCGCGCCAATTTCCGAATGCCCGACAACTCTTTTCGTTCGCGTTCGGCTTGCAATATCTTTTTCAATAAGGCCTCAGCCGCTTCTGGATTTTTATGCAAATAATTGTCCAGTTTAGTCGATATAAAATCGTTGATAAAGGTTCGAATCGAGGGGCCGTTGGGTCCGATGTCGGTCGATCCTAATTTCGTTTTGGTTTGGGACTCGAACACGGGTTCTTCCACCTTGACGGAAATAGCTGCGACAATGGACTTACGAATGTCGGAGGCTTCGAAGTTTTTATTGTAAAAATCCCGTATCGTTTTCACCACGGATTCGCGAAACGCATTCAAGTGGGTACCGCCTTGCGTGGTATTTTGTCCGTTTACAAAGGAATGGTATTCTTCAGAATACTGCGTTTTACTGTGGGTTAAGGCCAATTCAATATCATCGCCTACCAAGTGAATAATCGGATAAACCGAATCTTCCTCGGTGATGGTTTCTTGTAATAAATCTTTAAGTCCGTAATCCGAATAGTATTTATCGCCATTGAAATAAATGGTTAGCCCCGTATTGAGGTAGCAGTAGTTTTTCAACATCCGCACCACGTACTCGTTGCGGTATTTGTAATTTTTGAAAATAGTATCGTCGGCTATGAACGACACTTTGGTTCCCCGGCGCTTGGTTGATTCTTGGATATCCTCTTCCACCGTTAGATTCCCCGCAGAAAATTCCGCGGCTTTTTGTTGGTTATCCCGCACCGATTCAACACGGAAAAAGTTGGACAACGCATTCACTGCTTTGGTACCGACTCCATTCAAACCGACCGATTTTTTGAAGGCTTTGGAATCGTATTTTCCACCGGTATTCATTTTGGACACTACATCCACCACTTTTCCTAATGGAATACCCCGACCGTAATCGCGAACGGTTACCAATTTATCTTTAATGGTTACCTCGATGGTTTTCCCTGTACCCATCACAAATTCATCGATACAGTTGTCGATGACTTCTTTGAGTAAAATATAAATACCATCATCAGGCGAAGAACCATCTCCTAATTTTCCGATATACATACCCGGACGCATCCGAATATGCTCCTTCCAATCGAGTGAGCGTATGTTATCCTCATTATATTGCACCTGTTCAGCCATATTCCAAATTGTAACGAATTTCAGCTAATATAAGGCTTCCGAAGCGGTTTTGGAAGGCAAAAAATGGAAAGTTATTAATAATGTTTTTGACAGGATTTTGCCTTTTAAATACAAATTTATAGCAACTAACTGAGTTTTTTACTAAACTTTTTCAACTTCAAATTCAGTTCTTTTGGATTGAAAGGCTTGATGATATATTCGTTAATTCCTACTTGAATGGCGCGTTCGAGATACCCGAAAGATGCTGAAGCGGTTAAAGCTATAATAGGGGTTTTCGTATCGGTTTCTCGTATAATTCGTGTCGCTTCATAGCCATCCATAACGGGCATGGATAAATCCATCAATACCACATCATAATTGCCCGTTTCATGCATTTGAACACCCATCAATCCATTTTCAGCTACATCCACTTGCACTCCCCAATGGCTCATAATTTTTTCTGCGATTTTCACATTGATCTTGTTGTCTTCCACCAAAAGAACCTGTAAGCCATTTAACATTACTTCGGTTTGATCATCGTCATGTAAATCAGAAGTATTTGCTTGATAATCAATAGGTAAGCTTAGAGCAAAATAAAAATTAGTCCCAACTCCAAGTTCACTTTCAAAAGCGATATCAGCGTCAAACAAATGCAATAACCGTTTCGTGATGATAAGACCTAGGCCTGTTCCTCCAAATTGTCTGGAAGTGCGTGTTTCAGCTTGGGAAAATTTTTCAAAAATTGAAGTAAATTCTTTTTTATCGATACCAATTCCTGTGTCTATAACTTCTACCTTAAATGTAGAAATTCCGCTAGCAACCTCCAATTGGTTCACCCGAATGGTAATGGTCCCTTGATGCGTAAATTTGATGGCGTTGGACACTAAATTGGTAATAATTTGATTCATCCGTAGCGGATCACTCACCACATTGGATACAAAATTTTCGTCGATTTCTAATCGAATTTTATTGAGATTTTCGTTCGCACGCGCTTGCAATGCCCGTGCAATTTGTTGGATTAAACTTTTGAAATCAAAAGGAATTTTTTCCAAATCGATTTTTCCTGCTTCAATTTTATTGAAATCTAAAATATCATTAATCAGTAAGAACAGATTTTGAGCTGAAAGTTTGAGTACTTCAATATTTTCGCGATACCCTT
This sequence comes from Flavobacterium sp., assembly GCF_027482425.1. Taxonomy (GTDB): domain Bacteria; phylum Bacteroidota; class Bacteroidia; order Flavobacteriales; family Flavobacteriaceae; genus Flavobacterium. The sequence continues at coordinate 21,504 of NZ_JAIXWA010000018.1, read as the reverse complement.
GCAGTGTATCTTCTTTTTCCATGATGTATACAAGTCCGATAATCGCATTAAGGGGTGTTCGAATTTCATGACTCATTATAGATAGAAACTCTGACTTAGCCTCATTTGCATTTTCGGCTTCTATTTTAGCTTGATTTAATTGCTCTTGATAAATCCTTTTTTGTTCGATTTCACGATTTAGAATTTGAATCAGTTGCAACAAACTAGTTTCACCTTCCAAAGGTTTAGAATCGTCATTCAATTGTTGTATTAAGGCTACCAATTGCGATTCAAACAATTGTTTTTTCTGCAATTCAATTTGAAGCTTTTTGGTCACTTCAAAGTATTCTCTATCGTTTAATAGGGTTGACTGTTCAAACAATTCAGCATCCTTTTCATAATTAAAATAGGTTTGATTAATCACCTCAATAAAAGCCTCCAATTGAGGAATATATTGAAAATCATTTATGGCTAAATACTTGTCTATTTGCCGATTCAAATGGCGATGTAAATCATTTCTATCCATAGCAATTAGGCTTCAAAAAGGGTTGCAATTGTCATGGTTTGGTTGTGCAATTCACACCCTAAATCATTTTTATCTGGAGAAATTTCACCGTACGAATAAAATCCAAATAATACCGTATCATTACCGAATGTTTGCTTGATGAATTCTAACTCTTCATCTACGCGTTCCGCCAAAACGATTCGACGTCCCACACAACTCACCAAAAAAGCTAATTGCGGACGATACGGAAGTTGCGTTCGAAGATGCAAAGCCGCATTGGCTGCTGCATCGATCAATTTATCTATATTACCCCGCATGAATCGCACTCGAGAACCCAACGGAATATTACCTGCAAATGTCATGGATTTTTCATGTTCATCAATGGCCAATATGGTTCGAACGACTGGCTCAGAATCGGGATTTTCTTTCATTGATAAAGGAAAATAAAGGGCTGAACCAGGGAGCTCCTCAGCGTATTTACCCAGGTAGTCCTTATACAATTCAAGAGCGTTTCGATCCCCAATACGATACAAAACATTTTTCTTAGAATGGGTAACTTCACGTTCTGGCCCAAAATCAGCCCATCCTCCTTCACTGGCAAATCCAAATTTCAACCCTTCCCCATAAAACCCAACTGCCACTATTTTTCCGGGTTGTGCATCAGCATTGAGTCCTACCATTGTTTTTTCAAAACGATACTCATCCCCAGCTAATCCTCCAAAAAAAGGAATTTTCCCTGCAGACTGCGTAATTAATTCCTGAATTAATTCAGAGCCGTTCACATATGTCCCTTCAGAGAGTAAAAGAACTGCTTTAAGGTCAGGAGTTAATAACTCGGAGCTAAAAATTTTACCCATTTCTTGTATCGAATTATCTTCCTGGTTTTCAAATTCCAGAGCTTTAAACCTTGCATTATCGAATTGAATTGCTGTTACCACAATAGCTTCCTCTATGCGAACATTGTTGGAAATTTGACCAGAGGAAGAACAAATAAGAATCGTAGCCTTGGGATAAATTACGCGCAAGCGTTGAAATAGAGGATACTTTTCAAGTAGGGTGGTTTGACCAAAAGCTAAGACTAGGCATGTTTCTTGAGTATCAAAGTGCTCGTCACAATAGACATCTTCAACTGTATTGGCATGAACAAGCAATTGTTGTAATTTCATATTAAAAGAGTGTTGTTTTGTATAGACTTGTTAAATTTATAAAAATTGTTAAATAAAATAAAAAAAGCACGGAAAAATCCGTGCTTGATATAAAAGTTTTATCGATAATTTAAACATTGAAACGGAAATGCATTACATCGCCGTCTTTCACGATATATTCTTTTCCCTCCACGCGAAGTTTTCCCGCTTCTTTTACTTTAGCTTCTGAACCGAATTGTACATAATCATCGTAAGCAATAACCTCCGCGCGGATAAATCCTTTCTCAAAATCGGTGTGGATGACACCCGCCGCTTTCGGAGCAGTATCGCCTACATGGATGGTCCAGGCACGCACTTCTTTTACCCCTGCTGTGAAATACGTTTGTAAATTCAACAAACGATAGGCCGCCCGAATCAATTTGGAAACCCCTGGTTCGTCTAAGCCCATGTCTTCTAAGAACATTTGGCGTTCCTCATAAGTCTCCAATTCTGTAATATCCGCTTCGGTAGCTACAGCTAATACAAGTACTGCTGCATTTTCAGATTTGACCAATTCACGCACCTTATCAACATAAGCATTCCCATTTACAGCTGAATTTTCATCAACATTACAAACGTAAAGCACCGGTTTGGTAGTAATTAATTGAAAAGCTTCCAACAAATCAGCCTCGTCTTGGTTTTGGGCTACCACCGTTCGCGCCGATTTTCCTTGCAACAACAAATCCCGGATTTGGTTTAATAACGACTGTTCCAAAACGGCTTCTTTGATGCCCGCTTTGGCAGTTCGATTGACTTTTTCTAAGCGCTTTTCGACTGTTTCTAAGTCTTTTAACTGTAACTCAATATCGATGGTTTCTTTATCGCGAATCGGATTCACATTACCGTCTACGTGCACAATATTGTCGTTATCAAAACAACGGAGCACGTGAATAATCGCATTACATTCCCGTATATTGGCTAAAAACTGGTTTCCTAAACCTTCTCCTTTACTGGCGCCTTTCACCAATCCGGCAATATCTACTATTTCAACTGTGGCGGGCAATACCCGTTCAGGATTGACCAACTCTTCCAATTTTTCCAAACGCGGATCGGGCACATTGACTACCCCAATATTAGGCTCAATGGTACAAAACGGAAAGTTGGCACTTTGCGCTTTGGCATTGGATAAACAATTAAAAAGAGTTGATTTCCCTACATTGGGCAATCCCACGATACCTGCTTTCATTGATTTTTATTTTTGTGGGGCAAATATAGCGCATTAAACCCATTCAAAAAACAGTAAAAATCTAAGGTTCGTCGGAGATATTTTTGATAATGGCTTCCTCTTCAGGAGTGGGAACCAATCCCGAAACATTCCAGTAATCGGTGAGAATTTTATCTTTCAGGTTAAAAAGAACTTTGTCTTTAAATATTTCGCTCTCCTTAAAAGAAAATTCATTGCGACTAAATCCCGTGGTGATGAAGTAATTTCGGACTTCTATTTCGGTGCGAACTTCCTTCTTATCCACCCGTTCAAAACCAATTTCTTCGCGAGAACTCAACAAGTAATACTCGCCATCGCCTGCATACCGATAAATGTTTTTGTAATTGGACTTGTAGAGATTACGGGCGCCCACATTGCGCTTTTCGGGGGCATTAGCCACGGCGTTGGGCGTGACGGAGGAACTAACTTCAAGAATAATTTTCTTTTTCTTATCGTATAAAATGGTGTAATCGTCTTTAAATCCTTTTACGGGATCAAGGGGATTGATGACCATTAAATAATAATTATCATTTTTGGTGTAGGATTTAATTAAAAAATCGTAATCCTTTCGTGCTCGGGCCTCCAGCAAGGGTTCGAGGTATTTAAAATTATAATAATTCCCCATGATATTGTTCAAATCATAGCCCAATAAATCTTGCGAAACATCGGCATCCACCAACCCGATAGAACGGTTTTGCTCTACGAGAATGTCGTTTTTAAAATCTTTATTTTTCCCTGAAATTTGAAAATGCAGCAACCCATCGTTGTAAAACATATAGTTGCCATTCCGCTTAAAAAATTCGCGGGAATAGACTTTTAAGCGACACGGAGTCGTCAGTTTTTCGACTGAATTTTCGATTAATCCTTTGAGGATTTTTTGAGGATGCTGCTTGGTGATGACAATCTCATCTAAAGTATTGACCGCACTTTTAAGAAAAATTACATTTTCTTTTAATTTTAAAGCCGTTGAGCGAACACTTTGACTTTCATAACTCGAATGGGCGATTTGAATGCTAGAAACCCCAGTGAGAACAAAGGAAACGCGGCCATCTGGATTGCTGATATAATTTTGTTTTGTGCGTAAAACTGTAACCGTAACATCTTCAATAGGGACTTGGGTTTCGGCATCTTTAAACACCAAATGAATATCCCCTTGTTGGGCATGAGCGATCGTCAGGAGACATCCGAACCAAAACAGTAGAAACGTACGCATCGCTAGAAGGGTTTGTTCTCAAATTTAAGAAAAACACCTTAAAACATGCAAATTTTTTAGTAAAAAGACATAAAAAAAACACCTGAAAGCACCAGGTGTTTGATATTTTCTTACAAGCAGATTGAACCTACTCGTTGTGTAAAAACGATTGACGGTTCAATAAGGTTTCTTCACTTTCCACATGATCCTCATCGGGAACACAACAGTCCACGGGACACACGGCAGCGCACTGAGGCTCTTCATGAAACCCTTTGCATTCGGTACATTTTCCGGGCACAATGTAATACAAATCATCCGAAATAGGACGTTGAGGCGCATCTGCATCAATGGAAGTTCCATCGGGAAGGACAGCTGTTCCGCGCAATTTCGTACCGTCTTTGTACCTCCAATTATCCGCACCTTCATAAATCGCAGTATTCGGACATTCCGGCTCGCAAGCACCACAATTGATGCACTCGTCAGTTATTTTGATTGCCATAGCGAATTTTATTAGTTTTGTGCAAATTTACAATCAATACCCTTCATACACAAGCAACCCATGTTACAATTCGATAAAAAATCAGCGTTGGTTCAGTTAGGCCATTTTTTGCACCAATTTGGCGCCACGACTCCCACAAAAAATCCAGCGGTTTTGCACAACGAATTGTTTTTTGACCGCATGATAGGGCAAATCGAATCCGCACAACATTACAACGGATGGTTTACCCCCGAACAAATGCGCTATGCCTTACAATCATGGGCTCAGGCACTCACCGAAAACAACCTAACCACTTGGCTACAGCCGTATGATTTTAGTACCACCCAACCCAAAACTGTGGGCTTGGTGTTGGCGGGAAATATTCCGTTGGTAGGGTTTCATGATGTGTTGAGTGTGTTGGTTTCGGGTCACAAAGCACTCGTAAAAACATCGTCCAATGATCAAATAATGGTTCCTTTTTTGGTGGACTATTTGATTGCTTGTGAGCCTCGCATAGCGGATTATATCACTTTTACTGAAGGGAAACTCGAAGGATTTGAGGCTGTGATCGCTACAGGAAGCAACAATACAGCGCGCTATTTTGAGTATTATTTCAAAGATAAACCGTCTATTATTCGTAAAAATCGAAACTCAGTTGCTGTTTTAGATGGAACTGAAACCAAAGAAGACTTAATGCAGTTGGGGGAGGATATCTTTCGCTACTTTGGACTGGGCTGCCGTAATGTTTCGAAATTATTTGTTCCCGAAGGCTACTCGTTTGACCCTTTTTTTGCGGCGATGTACACCTACAAAGATTGTATTCAGTATGACAAATACGCCAACAATTACGATTACAACAAAGCGGTATTTTTAATGAGCTTGTTTTCGATTTTGGACAATGGTTTTTTAACGCTGAAAGAAGATTCGGGATATGCTTCACCGATTTCTTCTATTTTTTACGAATATTACAGTGATTTATCCGTAGTTCAGGAACGTTTGGAACGCGAAAAAGACCAATTACAATGCATCGTCTCCAAAGGAATTGTAACCGATAGCATCCCCTTTGGTAAAACCCAACGTCCCGAATTATGGGATTATGCCGATCATGTAGACACCTTGGCTTTTTTACAAACGATATAAAAACACGACATTTACGTTAAAATAGTAGTTTATGAAGCCAAAGTCAATTGCTCTTGAAACACTTGTCCCGTGCCTATATTTCTTCCAAGCTTTTTTAAGAACGGTGAGAATTTTATATCAAAATTCATAAAAAACAAAGGAGAGTCATTTATCAACTAAAACGTTTTAGTTGATAAGTCGAATTGGATTCCATTCGTTCACAATCGGATATCTCTCGCGTAATGTTGAAATTTGCACCCACACAACAATATAACTAGAATTAATTGCATAGTTAATCATGAAAAAACACAATTATAGCGCAGGCCCCTGCATTCTCCCCCAAGAAGTTTTTGAGCAATCGGCGCAAGCGATTTTAGATTTTAATCAATCGGGATTGTCAATTTTAGAAATTTCGCACCGCAGTAAAGATTTTATTGCCGTGATGGAAGAAGCCCGCGCTTTGGTTTTGGAATTACTTGGATTGGAAGGAAAAGGCTACCAAGTTTTATTTTTACAAGGCGGCGCAAGTATGGAATTTTTACGCGTTCCCTACAATTTTATGAAAGTCGATGGAAAAGCTGCGTACTTAGAAACGGGAACCTGGGCCGCGAATGCCATCAAAGAAGCGCAACTTTTTGGAGAAACGGTAATCGTGGGAACTTCCAAAGACGCTAATTTCAATTATATCCCAAAAGATTACGCTATTCCAGCGGATGCCAATTACTTCCACTGTACGAGTAACAATACGATTTTTGGCACCCAAATGAAATCCTTCCCGAAAACTGATATTCCGATGATTTGCGACATGAGTTCGGATATTTTTTCGCGTTCGTTGGACTTTTCACAGTTTGCCTTGATTTATGCAGGAGCCCAAAAAAACATGGGACCGGCGGGAACAACGCTAGTCGTAATCAAAGAAGCATTGTTGGGAAAGACCGGGCGAACGTTACCCAGTATGATGGACTACCAAAAACAAATTAAAGCGGAAAGTATGTACAATACCCCCGCTGTTTTTCCCGTGTATGCTTCGTTGCTTACCTTACAGTGGTTAAAAAAACTAGGCGGTGTGGCAGCTATTGAGAAAATAAATGAGGCCAAAGCATCTTTATTATACCACGAAATCGACCGAAATCCGTTGTTTGAAGGTACAGCCGTCGTCGAAGACCGCAGCACCATGAACGCCACTTTTTTGTTGAAGGATGCGGCGCACACTGAAAAGTTTGATGCCCTCTGGAAAGCGGCCGGTATTTCGGGATTGAACGGTCACCGCTCCGTTGGTGGGTATCGCGCCTCGATGTATAACGCTTTACCGTTGGAAAGTGTACAAATTTTAGTAAACACAATGCAAGAATTGGAGCATTCGATTTAAGTCGGACTAGCCAGGATGGTCCCGAATTTTCGGGAGGCATCCTTTTATGAAGCGCCAGCGGAATAAAAGATACAGCGAACAGCCTGATCAGCTCCCAAAAAAAAATACGACACAAATGAAAGTTTTAGCAAACGATGGCATTTCCAAAAGTGGAATTGCAGCCTTAGAAAAAGGCGGTTATGAAGTAATCACAACAAAAGTGGCACAAGAACAAGTGGCCAATTTTGTCAATGAAAAAGGAATTGAAGTCGTCTTGGTACGGAGCGCCACCAAGATTCGTAAAGATATCATCGATGCCTGCCCCGGACTCAAAATCATTGGTCGTGGAGGTGTTGGGATGGATAATATCGATGTGGATTATGCACGTAGCAAAGGAATTCAGGTGATCAATACCCCTGCTTCATCTTCTGAAAGTGTAGCCGAACTGGTATTTGCGCATTTGTTTACGGGGGTTCGATTTTTATATGATGCTAACCGAAATATGCCGTTGGAAGGCGACTCCAACTTTGACGGGTTAAAAAGAGCCTATGCCAACGGAACCGAGTTGCGTGGGAAATCGTTGGGTATTATCGGTTTTGGACGCATAGGGCAAGCGGTGGCTAAAATGGCTTTGGGCTTGGGGATGCGTGTGATTGCCGCCGATAGTTTTATCGATAAAGCTGCGATTCGGGTGGAATTTTACACGGGACAATTTATCGATGTAGATATCCTCACCGAACCTTTAGCCGATGTTCTCAAGCATTCAGACTTCATTACCTTACATGTCCCGGCCCAAGAAAAATATATTATTGACAAGGAAGAATTTGCTTTGATGAAAGACGGTGCAGGAATTGTCAATTGTGCCCGAGGAGGTGTGATTAATGAAGTAGCATTGATCGAATCGCTTGACGCTGGGAAAATTGCGTTTGCTGGATTGGACGTTTTTGAAAAAGAGCCCCAGCCGGAGATTCAAATATTAATGCACCCAAAAATCTCCTTAACGCCCCACATTGGTGCGGCCACCTTGGAAGCCCAAGACCGTATCGGAACGGAATTGGCTGAACAAATCATTGGCTTGTTAGGCAAAAAATAAGAATGAAAGCACCCTTAGAGGTGCTTTTTTTTGTTAAAAGCACGTAAATTCTTGAAACAAATTACGCGCAATTGTGTACCTTTAAATCATGAAAATCGGCGGTGTATTTATCATTTTTCTCTTCATCTTATGGAGTTGCGCGAGTACTCCCCAAAAGTCCAATACGACTGCGGTGGCACAAAACACTCCATCGGGCGATACCTTGCGGATTGCCAATGATTCCCTAGAGTATGAAGTGATTATCATTGAACCTGGATTTTATGGGTGGTTGGACTCTTATGCGCGACCCCGTGGGTATTACTCGGAGACTTTTTTGGAGAGTCGCAATCGATTATGGGTGCAAGAGTGGAACAGTCGTGTGAATCAAACAAGCCGTTATAACGCGTTACAATACGATATGCGTATCGATTACGATCCGACTGTGCGTTACGGCTATGAAGTCAACTACCTGATTTACAATTTTTTCGTTTACTTTCAGTTGCAACACAACCAACGATTTGGCTTCTTTGATGTCCGTCCCTAATTTGATACCTTTGTCCCCCTATGGCGAGCTTTAAAGAACGATACCACATTACTTCCAACTGGCAATACGCAGTTATATTACTCGTCTTTGCGCTCACGGGTTCAACGGCAGCCTATTTGGCAAAACCCTTATTGGCATGGGTAGGTATTACGCGTGAAACGGTTCCCGTTTGGTTGTATTATGTTATTTACATCGTGGGGATTTTCCCTGTATATCAAGTGTTGTTGGTGGGTTATGGCTTTCTTTTTGGGCAGTTTAAATTCTTTTGGACCTTTGAGAAGAAAATGTTGCGGGGTATGAAGTTGGGATTTCTTGTCGATTTTTTTGAAAAAAAATAAGGGACGTTTACGCCCCTTCGATGTTAACTATTTTTCTCTCCCAACAAGCGGAAGAAATCATCCCGATATTCTTTTTTCTCGAAAATTCCGCCGTATTGCAAGGTTGATGTAAAACTCGTTTCATCTTTAATACCGCGACTGGAAACGCATAAATGCTTGGCTTCCATAACTACCATAACGTCATCGGTATCTAAAACTGTCTTTAATTCATTGAATACCTGCATTACCATGCGTTCTTGTACCTGCGGACGGCGGGCAAAGTAATCGACAATACGGTTCAACTTTGACAATCCAATAACTTTACCATTGGACACATACCCAATGTGCGCCTTACCGATAATAGGTAAAAAGTGGTGCTCACAAGTGGAGTTAAAGTTGATATTGGCTTCGACCAACATTTTATCATAATGGTACGAGTTATCAAATACTGAGATTTTGGGTTTGTTATCAGGGTGTAATCCTGAAAAAATTTCTTGCACATACATTTTGGCTACCCGGTGGGGCGTTCCACGCAAACTGTCGTCGGTGAGGTCCAACCCGAGGGCTTCCATAATTTGCTCAAAATGGTGTTCAATTACCGTCATCTTCTCCGCATCCGTTTTGACGAAAGCATCCGGACGTAAAGGGGTGTCGGCAGCGGTCATTTGGTGATCATCACCAAGGATTTCATACAATTCTTTTTCAGTGACGGTGTTCATGGGTTTCAAATTTTGTTTAACAAATGTACATTATTATTAAACAAAAAGTGGACTTTAACGAATTTTTAATAGCTGTCAAGTGAATGGGTTTACTAAAATCTCTTTGTTGTTTTCCCATTTTTCTTCGTTTCTTTGTAAAAAATGGAATCGATGATAGCGGCCCAAAATATCCACAAACATTACGATCAACTACACGTGCTCAAAGGAGTCGATTTAACGATTGAAAAAGGAGAAATTGTCTCTATTGTAGGGGCTTCTGGTGCGGGTAAAACGACTTTGCTACAACTATTAGGCACCCTCGATCACCCCGATAAAGGAGCGGCCTCCCTTACTATTGATGGAGTCAATGTGTTGGCCTTGCGCGATAAAAAACTCTCCGCCTTTCGAAACCAAAAGTTGGGATTTATTTTTCAATTTCACCAACTCTTACCCGAATTTACCGCACTTGAAAATGTGTGTATTCCTGCCTTTATTGCTGGTAAATCAAAAGCCGAAGCAGAAACGGCCGCCAAAAAACATCTAGAATACTTAGGTTTGGGCGAACGTTTACACCATAAACCCTCTGAACTCTCGGGTGGAGAACAACAACGGGTAGCGGTGGCCCGCGCTCTCATTAACCAACCCGCTGTAATTTTTGCCGACGAACCTTCGGGGAATTTAGACACGGCTTCAGCCGAAAATTTGCACCAATTGTTTTTCAAATTGCGCGACGAGTTGGGACAAACCTTCGTCATTGTGACACACAACGAGGAATTAGCCAACCAAGCCGACCGTAAGTTGGTGATGGTCGACGGAAAAATGAGTTAGCCTATGCTTTTAATCCTGATTTCTTGGTTCTATATCGCGTTTACCCTTTTGATATGGGGAACCGCGGGAAATCAGTGGCTTAAAACACAAGCCAAAATTCCGTTGGTAAAAACCATTTTGGGGTTGGGATTGGTTACTTTTTTTGCTGGTGTCTGGGCGTTTTTTGGACGCATTCATTGGGAATTTCATACAGTTTTATTGGGACTCAATGTAATTCTCGGTTGGCGGTATTACCCGTTATGGAAAAGAGCGGTTTTTGAATCGTATCTTCGTTTTCAAGCCTGGTCATGGCCCCTAAAATGGTACTTCTTACTAGTGAGTTTACTTCTTTTGGCCCAATGCGCTTCGGCTCCCTATGTGATTGACAATGAATCCTATTACATTCAAAACATCAAATGGCTCAATGAATACGGCATGGTCAAAGGCTTGATCAACCTGCACTTCTTTTTGGGACAGTTAAGCGGATGGCATATTGCCCAAAGTACATTCAATTTTCCCTTCCTTTGCGACCGATTCAATGACCTAAGTGGCCTTTTGCTTTGGTATGGGTTTGCCTTCTCCATCGAGCAATTATCAACCTATTTTGAGCGTAAAAAACGAGTGGATCTAGTGGTGGGCTTGTTTCCAATTACCGCCCTCCTCCTCTTTCAATTTATCAGTGCGCCTTCCCCCGATGTGGTGGTTTACGTGCTCAGTTTCCTTATTTTTTACCTTTTTATTTCCGAGTTTCACCAACCCACAAAGGCAACTTTTGTACAACTTTCCTTTTTAGTGCTTTTTACCCTTTTGGCAAAAAATACGGCCTTAACGTTGGCCTTGTTGCCGTTGTATTGGTTTGTGGTTCATTTTAAAACGCTCCATGTTTGTTTCCCCAAAGTGGCTATGCTTTGTAGTTTGACCCTAGGCTTGTTTGTCGCCAAAAATTTAATCATTTGTGGAGTGCCCGTTTTTCCTTCCCAGCTGTTTTCTGGACAGTATTTTGACTATTCCCTACCTCCTGAAATCGAACATTTTTATTATGAAGAATTGAAGAAGTATGGTTACTTTCTCACCACCGAAAACTACGATGCCTTTTCGCGTTGGGATCTTTTTTTACGTTGGCTCCAACTCCCCAAAATGAACGGATTATTCAATAAAATAGAAGTGCTTTTGCTCGTACTTACGCCCATTGTATTTTTCATCATCAAAGAAAAAGGATACCGCGTAGTATATGGAATGCTTGTCATTCAGTTGGGCGTATTATTTGCCACCTCACCCCAATACCGATTCTTCCTTAACGGGATTTTGTTTTTATCATGTCTTTGGCTCAGCCTGGCTATTTCGCAACGGAAAACAATATACAGTCTGCTCTTTATGAGTCTACTTCCAGTACTTTGGGCGGTGTTGGTTCCGGTAAACTTAAATCGTTTTTCCAACTATAAGTTCATGTTGGAACTCAGCCATTTCAAACCTGAATATACACTATTGCCCCACCCCAACTCCAAATACCAAATGTACTTTGAAAAACGCAAAGAAGGGAATTTGAACTACTACAGCCCTAAAAATAACGACTTCTTCTGGGGTACTTACAACGGTCCCTTACCGACCGTCAACAAAGAGCAAATCGAGTATTTCAAAACGTATTTTCATTTGATTCCGCAACAGCGAACCAACGACCTAAAAGACGGTTTTTATTCCAAATACCTTCCCGATGACCCCCAACGAACTCCGTAATTTTTTGAATGAAAAGGTGGAACTATACAATCGCCCCGATTTTATTACCTCCGATCCGATTCAAATTCCCCATCAATTCACCCAAAAAGAAGATATTGAAATCGCAGGCTTTTTGGCCGCTACCATCGCTTGGGGCAACCGAAAAATGATTATCAAATCGGCCCAAAGTATCATCGAACGTATGGGAAATGCACCCTACGATTTTGTGATGACGCATCGGGAATCGGATTTGGAACTTTTGGACGGATTTGTGCATCGAACATTCAACGCTACTGATTTGAAGACGTTTGTTCGTGGGTTGAGGCATGTGTATTCCCAACATGGCGGCATGGAAGCGCTCTTTCAAAAACACCATACTTCACAGTCGATGCAGCCCGCTATCAGTGCCTTCAAAAAGCATTTTTTTGAAATAGCGCATGAAGAACGGACCCAAAAACACATTTCCGATCCGCTGAACAAATCTGCCGCCAAACGCATCAACATGTTTTTACGTTGGATGGTGCGCCAAGACAAAAAAGGAGTTGATTTGGGAATTTGGAAAAGCATCCCAATGGCCGCCTTATCTTGTCCGCTAGACGTGCATTCGGGCAATGTGGCGCGCAAACTCGGACTCCTTGCGCGGAAGCAAAATGATGCCAAAGCCCTGGTAGAATTGGACACTGCCCTACGCGCGTTGGACCCCCACGATCCCGTAAAATATGACTTTGCACTATTTGGGTTGGGCGTGTTTGAGGGGTTTAGTGATTAAATTAAAATTATTTTATGAAAACAGACAGTTTGATTATAATCTAAATGAAAAGCCTTAAGAATATAAAAAAGTTCTATGTTCATAAGTGTTTTTTTATATTTGTTACTTAAAAAAAGTAAGAAAATACTATAGATTTGTATACTTAATTAAAGGTACAAATATAATCCATCAATGATTATGCAGTCAAGGCAGAAATTGAAAAAAGAAGGCTTACAATATTAAACACAAACTAACTTTTCAAAAATAAACTCAAATTTGTAAATAAAATTAAATGAGACAATTTTTATTAATACTTACTACTACCTTTTTACACATATCTACACAAGCTCAAACTGTGATTAAAATGGAACGAGAGGGTGGAGTTTCTATTATTCCTTGTAAAGTCAATGGTATTCCTATGTCTTTTGTGTTTGATACAGGTGCATCGGATGTAACTATTTCGCTAACTGAAGCTAATTTTATGTTTAAAAATGGTTATTTGACTAAAAACGATATTACAGGTGTTTCTAATTATTCTGACGCAAATGGAGATATTACAGAAGGAATTAATATAAACTTACGTGAAATTGAAATTCAAGGATTAAAACTTTACAATATTGAGGCTTCAATAGTTAAAAATATGGATGCCCCATTATTGTTAGGGCAATCGGCAATTAGTAAGTTAGGTACAGTTCAAATAAACCTAACTGACAATACTCTTACTATTATGAATAATAAACCTTCGTTTGATTTTTCCAAAAACGAAAAATTAAAGAATAATAATTTTAGTTCAAAAACAGCAATTATTGGTAAAAGTAAATTTATTTGGGGATTAGAAATTGCTGAATATGATTTCACAGAAGAAATGAGATATGATGATGCAAAAAAAGCTTGTAAATCTTTAGGAAAAGGATGGCGTTTACCAACTCAAGATGAACTTAATATTTTATACAAAAACAAAGAGAAAATTGGCAATTTTGAGGGTTTTGACTATTGGAGTTCAACACTACATCTTTCTAATCCTCAATACATGGAGGCACAAATATTTTCGTCTGATAGCGGAAAAGACTACGAAGGTATGCAAGTTGTAAGGTCACACCTCAGTCAATTCCAATTTTGTTCTGTTCGGGCAGTTCGAGATGGTAAACCGATTTCCAATTCAGAAATTATTGGGGAAAGTAAGTTTGTTGGAGATTTGGAAATTGCGGAATTCGATTTTCCAAAACAAATGATGTGGGATGAAGCAAAAAAGAAATGCGAATTATTAGGAAAAGGCTGGCGATTACCAACAAAAAAGGAACTTAATATTCTTTATCAAAACAAAAATAATATTGGTGGATTTGAACAAAAGGGTTATTGGAGTTATACTAAATTTGATAATGGGAGAAGATACGTAGTAAATTTTGATGATGGAGTACAAGGTATCCCTAAGATAGACAAAACGTATTTATTTAAAGTTAGAGCAGTCAGAACTTTAAAATTTCCAATAAATGCAGATTTATCTTCAAAAGATTTACCTGATATTTATTTTGAAAATAATATTAAAGTTTATTATAGCAAAAATTTTTAACAGCTAAAAGATATTATTAAGATTACAATTATTAGTCATATTATTTTTAACTAAACTATTAAATATTACCTTTTGATACAAAAATAATTTTTTTATTCATATTTAATTTTGTAAATTATATTATAAATACAAACTAAAACATTATGAATAGTAAATTAATCATAAATGGACATTCCATTAGTAAAACTCAAGTCGGGTCATATGAATATAAAGTTTCGGTTTTCCAAAACGATAAATTTTATTTTCAATTTAACGTTTCTTTACAACCGACAGGTAAAGATGATATATTACCAGATTATCAGCTTTGTGACAAGTCACAGAAAGTTCCTAAATGGATAAATAAAAACTTAAAAGTAATTTCCGACAGCATAAAAAAATCGATATAAATACCCTCTAAGTATAACATCTAATCAAAAGTGAATTTTCAAGTTTAGAAAATAATTTTATGAATAATTTTCTTTACTTATATTAGATTATAGATTTTATTTATGCTTGACAATTGATTTTAGCTTAGCAATAACTTGATGCGTTATGGAAACACCCTTATACACATTGTATTTTTGATCTCCTGCCTGTTTCGCAATATACTTAACAAGTTCGTTCTTTGCTATTCTAGAGTAATCAATTTCGTATATTATTGCCATGGTGTAGTCAGCGTCATAGGATAACATCGATAATACTTCCGTAAAATATGACTTTGCCTTGTTTGGATTGGGCGTATTTGAACAATTTTAAGCCTTCAAAACGATACTAAATTTGCAAGATTTGTCCCCAATTTGTAGGTGGCAATCGAACTAAAATTGCTATTTTTGTCTACTGGTTCAACACTGAAAACAACACCCATGCTTATAATTGGAATTGCCGGAGGAACAGGCTCCGGAAAAACCACGGTAGTACACCAAATCATGAATGAACTTCCGCAAACGGAGGTCGGAATTATTTCCCAAGATTCGTATTACAAACACAATCCTCATTTGAGTTATGAAGAGCGGAGTATGATTAACTTTGATCATCCGCGGGCGATTGATTTTGAATTGTTGGTCCAGCATTTAAAGGATTTAAAATCAGGAAAAACCATCGAACAACCGGTGTACTCCTTCGTGACGCACAACCGTACCGACGACACCATAATCACCCACCCGCGCAAAGTGATGATTGTAGAGGGGATTTTGATTTTCAACAGCCCTGAACTTCGCGATATGTTTGACGTAAAAGTGTTTGTACATGCCGACTCCGATGAACGTTTGATTCGCCGCTTAAAACGGGATATAGCCGAACGTGGTCGCGACATGGAAGAAGTGCTCAATCGCTATCAAACAACCTTAAAACCGATGCACCAACAGTTTATCGAACCTACTAAAGCCTTCGCCGATATCATTATACCGAACGACAAATACAATACCGTGGCCATTGATGTGGTACGCGCGGTGATTAATCAACGAATTGCATAACCGTCTATGAAACAGTGGTATCAAAATCTTATTGCAAATTACCCCTTCCTTCGCTTTTTGGGAAGCCGATACACGCTGGTTTTGATATTCTTTGTGGTTTGGATGTTGTTTTTGGACAATTACGCCTACTTCGATCACCGCATTTTGAACAAAGAAATTAAGGAACTCGAGGAGAATAAAGCCTATTACCAAGAGGAAATCACCAAAGACGAAAAAAGCATTAAAGAAATGAATTACCCGGGTCATATCGAACGCTATGCCCGAGAAAAATATTACATGAAACGCGATAGTGAAGATATCTACATCATTGATATCGAGGAAGAACGCCGCAAAGATAGTATTGAAGGAGCAAAACTTTAGTACATCCATGATACGTCATTCCCGCTATCCGCACTACATGCCTGTCGGCAGGGTAGTCAGCTCCCATCGGGGCTATACCGCCGGCGCCATTCTAGAAAACATAATACTAAAACAGCATTCGTGAGTCAGAACAACCTCTTTCAAGAATTTGAAGCCGTTTCCTCCAAACAGTGGAAACAGCAAATCCAGTACGAACTCAAAGGTGCCGATTATAACGAAACCTTGGTTTGGGAAAGCCCCGAAGGGATTAAAGTGAAACCTTTTTACCATCGCGACGAATTTGAATCTTCGTTGCCCACGGGAGGACCCAAAACCGAATTTAAAATCACGCAAAATATCTTTGTCCATGATGTGGCCAAGTCGAATGCACGGGCTCAAGACACACTACAACGTGGCGCCGAATGCATTCGATTTACCCTTGAAAACAAGGCAATCGACCTCAGCGAATTAATGCAAGGTTTACCCCTTGGCTCTACCCCATATTTTTTTTATTTGCCATTTCTTGAAATCGATTTCGTGAATCAGTTGCACCAATTTGCAACCCAAAACCAAGCTCATTTTATTCTTCAAATAGACCCTATCGGGCAACTTGGACGAGACGGCAACTGGTTTGAAAATCTCGACAAGGATTTTGAAAAACTAAATCATATCGCTCAAAACAGCGCTATTCATTTTCTTTCGATTGACAGCAGTTTGTATCAAAATGCAGGCGCCAATATAGTGCAACAACTAGCGTATACCTTGGCCCATGCCAATGAATATTTCAACCGTATTCCCCAACTCCAACAGCCTTTTACGGTAAATGTAGCTGTGGGGTATAATTACTTTTTTGAAATTGCCAAACTGCGGGCCTTACGGTTGTTGTTTACCACTTTGGCCAAAGAATACGGCCATGAGCAAGAGGTACGAATTCTAGCTACTCCAAGTCGCCGCAATAAAACCTTGTATGATTACAATGTGAATATGTTACGCACCACCACCGAATGTATGAGTGCTGTGTTGGGAGGAGCCGATTTTGTAGCCCATTTGCCTTATGATGCGTTGTATCATAAAGACAATGAATTTGGCGACCGTATTGCGCGAAATCAGCTATTGATTTTAAAACACGAAAGCTATTTTGATAAGGT
The DNA here is from genome assembly GCF_027482425.1 of Flavobacterium sp. Taxonomy (GTDB): domain Bacteria; phylum Bacteroidota; class Bacteroidia; order Flavobacteriales; family Flavobacteriaceae; genus Flavobacterium. Next base: position 4,088 of record NZ_JAIXWA010000018.1, on the reverse strand, counting down.
TCATAATCCCGCCGATGGGGCCTATTATATTGAAACGGTTACGCAACAATTGGCCGAAAACGCCTTGGCATTATGTAAAGATATTGAAGCCAATGGTGGCTTTATCACCCAATTGATGGAAGGTACGATTCAACGTAAAATCAATGAGAGTGCCCAAAAAGAGCAGGAAGCCTTTGATACTGGGAAAGAAGTTTTATTAGGTACCAACAAATACCCCAACAAGAACGATCGCATGAAAGGCGATTTGGAATTGTATCCGTTTGTGAAACAAAATCCACGGAAAACTCTCATAAGTCCGATTATCGAAAAACGATGGGCCGAAAAAATGGAACAAGAACGATTAGCCTCAGAAGAATAACCATGCGAAAAAATATACAACACCTGACGCTCCCTTCAAAAACCGCAGAAACACCCGTTGACGCAACGAATCATTTCACAACAGCGGAGGGAATTACAGTCAAATCAAGTTATACTGAAACGGATATAGAAGGGCTAGATCATTTAGACTTCGGAGCGGGTTTTGCACCCAATCTACGCGGTCCCTATGCCACCATGTATGTGCGACGCCCCTGGACGATTCGGCAGTATGCAGGATTTTCAACAGCCGAAGAAAGTAATGCCTTTTACCGCCGAAATTTAGCCGCCGGACAAAAAGGACTTTCAGTAGCTTTCGACTTGGCGACCCACCGCGGTTATGACTCCGATCACGAACGCGTAGTAGGCGACGTGGGAAAAGCGGGTGTGGCGATTGATTCTATTGAGGACATGAAAATCTTATTCGACCAAATCCCCTTGGATGAAATGTCGGTTTCTATGACCATGAACGGGGCTGTTTTACCCATCATGGCCTTTTATATCGTAGCGGCCGAAGAACAAGGCGTAGCCCCACATTTGTTATCGGGAACGATTCAAAACGATATTTTAAAGGAGTTCATGGTGCGGAATACTTACATCTATCCGCCCTCGCCCTCGATGAAAATCATTGCGGATATATTTGAATATACGAGCAAAAATATGCCGAAATTCAACTCGATTTCCATATCGGGATACCACATGCAAGAGGCAGGCGCTACCGCCGATATAGAGTTGGCCTACACTCTAGCCGATGGATTGGAATACATTCGTACAGGAATGGCAGCGGGCATGGACATCGATTCATTTGCACCGCGTCTATCGTTCTTTTGGGCCATTGGAATGAACCATTTTATGGAAATTGCCAAAATGCGAGCGGGTCGAATGCTTTGGGCCAAATTGCTGAAGCAGTTCCAACCGAAAGACGATAAATCCTTAGCGTTACGTACGCATTGCCAAACCTCAGGTTGGAGTTTAACTGAGCAAGATCCGTTTAATAATGTGGCGCGAACTGCCATTGAAGCCGCTGCGGCCGCTTTTGGAGGAACCCAATCCTTGCATACCAATGCTTTGGATGAAGCCATTGCCTTACCTACGGATTTCTCAGCACGCATTGCACGAAACACGCAAATTTATTTACAAGAAGAAACCAAGATTTGCAAAACCGTCGATCCGTGGGCGGGCAGTTATTATGTCGAAAAATTAACCGCTGAAATTGCCGAGAAAGCGTGGGCGTTGATTGAAGAAGTGGAATCTTTGGGTGGAATGACCAAAGCCATTGAGGCAGGTATTCCGAAATTACGCATTGAAGAAGCAGCAGCCCGAAAACAAGCACGAATTGACAGTGGACAAGATGTGATTGTAGGGGTAAACAAATTCCGATTGGACAAAGAAGATCCCTTACATATTTTGGAAGTAGACAACCAAACCGTCCGCCGTCAGCAGATCGAACGCTTGGAACAGATTAAAGCAAGTCGCGATACCCAAGCGGTACAAGCGGCCTTAACGCGTATTACGGAATCGGCGAAAAACGGTGGGGAAAATTTACTATCTTTAGCCGTAGAAGCCGCCCGATTACGTGCGACCTTAGGTGAAATTAGTGATGCTTTAGAAACAGTTTTCGGACGGTATAAAGCACAAATTAGAAGTTTTAGCGGCGTGTATAGTAAAGAAATCAAAAACGATGAAAGTTTTAACAAGGCCCAAGAGTTAGCCAATGCTTTTGCGCAAAAAGAGGGTCGTCGTCCGCGTATAATGATTGCCAAAATGGGACAAGACGGACATGATCGTGGCGCTAAAGTGGTAGCAACGGGTTATGCCGATGTGGGCTTTGATGTAGACATTGGTCCGTTGTTTCAAACGCCAGCAGAGGCGGCGAAACAAGCCGTGGAGAATGATGTGCACATTTTGGGTGTTTCTTCGTTGGCGGCGGGACATAAGACTTTAGTTCCTCAAGTGATTGAAGAATTGAAAAAATACGGCCGTGAAGATATCATGGTGATTGTTGGTGGTGTGATCCCAGCGCAGGATTACCAATTCTTGTTTGATGCAGGCGCCGTAGCCGTTTTCGGTCCGGGCACTAAAATCAGTGAAGCCGCGATTCAAATTCTGGAAGTGCTTTTGGAAACGTAAATAAATTTAAACAAAATATAATCCATTACATTCTATGCCTATGAAACGTTTTTCTTTGAGCATCATCTTGTCGCTTTTTTGGCTGATACCCGCAGCCGCACAAACTAATCTTGTGTCGTTTAATAACGATCAAGGATTGTTATTTTTCAATGCCAATGATTCCATTCCAACCACTTACGAAGGTTCTCCCTATTGGGATAAAGAGTTTAAACCCGCTTCGCTCTCGTGTTATTCAAAAGAGCTAAAACCTGAAATTCGATACAATGCTTTTAAAGATGAAATGGAATTTAAAAAAGAGGGAAAACTCTACTACCTTGAAAAAAAAGACAGTTGTGAAATTGTAATTGACAACAAGGTATATGGATTTTTTGCTTATCCTTTTGATGGAAAAATACGTTTTGGGTATTTACGTCGAGTTAGTCCAAATGCAGGAACTTATACTTTATTCGCTCGTGAAACCATAGCTTTTCAAGAAGGGGAACCTGCGGTTACCAGTTATCGCGAAGATAAACCGGCGAAGTTTTATCCTGAAAAAGTAAGATTCTTTATCAAAACGCCTACGGATATGATTGCTGTCCCCGAAAAAAAGAAAGATTTAGAACGGGTATTAGCGGATATTACGCCTGATCTTGCTTCATTTTTTAAGCAAATCGATTTTAAAATTAAAGAGGAAGCCTCATTACTACAACTCATCCAGTACTTAAATTCACTGCCCAAAAAATAGAAGGTGTTGTTGTATTTATAATACCTGGTCATTCTTAAATTGAAATGATTTGAATTTGTTAAAAAGGACCTCTTTTTTACTTCTATCGCTTTATAATGTGTAAATTTTTCCCTTGTTTGTTGATCATAATTTTGTGCAGTTGCAAACAATCAGAGACACGTCTTGAAGTGCCAAAATTTAATACAATAGACTATCACTATTTAAAAATCTTTAAAGCAGAAAATGAAAATTTTTCACTTTTGTTTTTCGGTGGAGCCTATTTTAATGCAACGGTGGTAGTCCGTAATTGTCATGAACTTGAACCCGAAGATTCATTACAATCGTCAAAGTGTGGTCCGTTTGCAAAAATTTTTAAAATCAAAAAGAGTTGTAAAACCAGTGTTTTTGATGTTGAAAGAAACCATTTTTTGAAATTAAATGCCGACTCCATAGTGAAATACAAATTCATTTATATCACGCGTGATGTAATGACTGACTCTTTAACTGTTACTTTTACAAATAATCATATACCTGTAAAATAATTAGGCGGCACCTATTTTTTGATTGTCTTTAGAGTAGAAAATAAAAATGCCTCAAAAAATGGAAGTTACATCGCCTGTGGCACACTGCACCCGACCGTTAAGGTGATAATACTGAGACTGTGACTGTCCCGACCCTTCGGGGCTGTGACTCGAAAACCGATCGCTTCGCAGTTGTTTTTTTGTTTGTATCCTTCGTTGCAAAATAAAAAACAAACGACTGGATTACTCCGTGATCCAAAGGGAGGGAACGTTGCTCGATGCAAAACCGACCGCTTCGCAGTTGTTTTTTTGTTTGTATCCTTCGCAGCAAAATAAAAAACAAACGACTGGATTACTCCGTGATCTAAAGGAAGGGAACG
>NZ_JAIXWA010000024.1 GCF_027482425.1 Flavobacterium sp. | reverse complement strand
GTTTTTCAAATGGGGCAACCTCGTATTTGGATGAGCATGAGTCGCGACGGATTATTGCCAAAACGCTTCTCACGTGTGCATCCGCGCTACAAAACGCCCTCGTATGCTACGATTGTGACCGGATTTGTAGTGGCTATTCCTGCTCTTTTCTTAAATCTTACTTTGGTGACCGATTTGTGTAGTATTGGTACTTTGTTTGCTTTTGTTTTGGTCTGTGCCGGGGTATTGGTGTTGCAAAACCGTCCCGATGTACCTCGTGGTAAGTTTAAAACCCCCTACATCAACGCCAAATACATTTTTCCAGTCTTGTTATTTTTAGGCTTGATAGGCTCCTTTTACTTCAATAAACAAGGGGTGGTCGATTTTATAACCAATAAAAAACAACTCAACAGTCCAACGACGATAGTGACTTCATTAAAAGAAGCTGAGGCGGCCCAAGTGGTTCAGTATTTGTATGATTTAAAATTAGTAAAAACCAAAGAAGTCGATTTAGAAAAAACACTTCAATCGTTTGCCGAAGATGCTAAAGCCTACCACTCGCTAGTGGATGCATTGCCCATTGATACCGCATTGAAATACGAATCGGGTTGGGCCTTGTTTTCGCACAAAATACCCATGTGGATTTTTATTATTGTACTCATGGCCTTGGGTGCTTGGGCCTATCAAAAGAATTTGTCCTTAATTCCGTTACTAGGTTTGGTGAGTTGCTTGTACATGATGGCCGAATTGAGTGTTTGGAATTGGTTGTACTTCTCGATTTGGCTCCTTATTGGATTATCGATTTATTTTGGTTTTAGTTATAAAAATAGTAAGTTGAATCAGGCATCATAACGACACAAAAAAAGGCATCTTAAATCGATGCCTTTTTGTTTATAGTTAGTCCAAATCGGTTATAGTATCCCCAACTGCCGCATGCACTCGGTCATTTTTTGATACGTACGTTCTATGTCATTATCCAGGCCTATCGAAAAACGAATCAAGCCATCGGTCAATCCCATTTCTTTTTGCTCTTCCAACGGAATTTCGCTTGACGTAGAGGTGCCTGGGGCACTGAATAAAGTTTTATAAAACCCAAGACTTACCGCCAAGTACCCAAGATTGTTGTGTTGCATCAATTCCATTAAGGCATTGGCACGGTCCAACGTTCCCACATCCAACGTCATCATGCCGCCATAGCCGTATTCGGGATTCATTTGTCGTGTTAAAATGGCATGACTGGGGTGACTTTTTAATCCGGGGTAGACCACTTTCAATCCGTCTTTTTCAAATTGTGTGGCTAAAAACATCGCGTTATGGCTGTGCTGTTTCATACGAATGTGCAACGTACGCAGGTTTTTCAAAATCGAAGCCGAACGCAAGCTATCCATCGTAGGTCCCAACAGCATACAAGCCCCATCATTGACATTGCGCAAATCATTGATGAATTCTTGCGAGCTGCAAATAACACCACCTACGGTATCGGAACTTCCATTGATAAACTTGGTTAAACTGTGAATCACCACATCGGCACCCCATTGCGCTGGCGCGACTTGCAAAGGAGAAAAGGTGTTGTCGACAACGAGTTGTATGCCATGTTTTTTGGCCAAATCCGCCAGTCCTTGTATGTCAGCTACCTCCAATAGGGGATTGCTCACCGTTTCACAATACAACACTTTGGTATGAGGGGTAATGGCCGCTTCAACTACATCCAATTTGGTAATGTCTACAAAATGCGTTTGAATGTGCCATTTGGGCAATACATTTTTCATAAACGCATAGGTGCCGCCATAAATCGTGCGACTCGAAACAATATGGTCCCCACTAGCGCAAAGCTGCAACAATACCGAAGTAATGGCTCCCATCCCCGATGCGGTAACGTTGGCTCCCGTGGTTCCCTCCATAGCGGCAAGGGCCTGACCCAAATACAAATTCATGGGCGAGGAATGACGCGAATATAAATAACATCCTTCGGCATTGCCTTCAAAAGTGTCAAACATGGTTTTGGCCGACAAAAAGGTATAGGTGGAAGAATCTGATATCGAGGGATTCACGCCCCCAAATTCACCAAAATATTGCAAGTCTTGAATATAATCGGCCGGATGAAAGGCTAAGGGATGTTGATTTTCCATAGGATGTAATGAATTAGTTTTTCAAATATCGATGTATACTTATAGATTTTCAATATATATTTTAAATTATAGAAAATGAAACTATAATTAGAAAAATTATTAGATTAATATTTTTAATTTTACACAATTCTAACTTATTTCCTGAAAATTTATCCGATGGACGCAATCGACAAAAAAATCGTTGGGTTTTTGCAAAATGATGCCCGAATGACCAACAAAGAAATGGCAGTAAAACTGCAAATGTCGGTCACCGCCGTTTATGAACGCATTCGAAAGATGGAACGCGAAGGACTTATCAAAGGGTATGTAGCTTTATTGGATCGAAAAAAAATTGAGCAATCGTTTATCGTTTTTTGTCATATCAAGTTAATCCAACATACCAAAGATTATTTATTTCGCTTTGAAGCCGAAGTAGTGCAACTCCCTGAGGTTTTGGAGTGCTTTCATGTGAGTGGCGATTACGATTATATTCTAAAAATCGCTGTGAAGGATATGGAGGCCTATCGCGATTTTATGGTAACCAAACTGACACGCTTGCAGCATATTGGCAGTACACACAGTTCCTTCATGATTGGGGAAATCAAAAATTCAACCGCCTTTACATTATAACTGAAAATGAAAAGAAGGAAAGAAAGAGAAACACTTTTTTTCTTCTCATTCTGTAGAGGGGAACCCAAAAAACATTCGTAATTTTGCCTTACAATTTGTAAAACACAACAAAAATCAGTTCTATGAGTCAGTTTGATGTCACGATTATTGGATCAGGTCCCGGCGGTTATGTTGCAGCCATTCGTTGCGCCCAATTGGGATTTAAAACCGCAATTATTGAAAAATATCCCACTTTGGGAGGTACCTGTTTAAACGTGGGATGTATTCCCTCCAAAGCTTTGTTGGCTTCTTCGCATCATTATGAAGAGTTGAAACATTTTGCCGATCACGGTATTGAAGTGTCTGGGAAAGTGAAGGTCAATTTGGCCAAAATGATTGAGCGCAAGCAACAAGTAGTGGATCAAACCTGTGGCGGGATTAAGTTCTTGATGGATAAAAATAAAATTACCGTATTTGAAGGGGTAGGTTCGTTTGTGGATGCCACCCATATCAATGTGGCGAAGAATGATGGTTCGAACGAGGTTGTAGAGTCGAAGTATACCATTATTGCTACGGGTTCTAAACCTTCTTCATTGCCCTTTATTACGGTGGATAAAGAACGTGTTATTACTTCAACGGAAGCCTTAAAAATGACTGAAGTACCCAAGCATTTGGTAATTATTGGTGGTGGCGTTATTGGCATTGAATTGGGACAAGTGTATTTGCGTTTGGGCGCTCAAGTGTCTGTAGTAGAGTACTTGGATCGTATCATTCCGGGGATGGATGGAGCACTTTCTAAAGAATTGACCAAAGTGTTGAAAAAACAAGGCATGAAGTTTTACACTTCCCATAAAGTGAAAGAAGTGACCCGTAAAGGAACAGCAGTAACGGTTAAAGCTGATGATGCCAAAGGAAACGAACTGGTATTGGAAGGCGATTACTGTTTGGTAGCGGTCGGACGTCGTCCATATACTGACGGATTGAATGCGGAAGCTGCAGGAGTAAAAATTACAGAACGCGGTCAAGTGGAAGTAAACGATCATTTGCAAACGACAGCCTCCAATATTTATGCTATTGGCGATGTCGTTCGAGGAGCCATGTTGGCGCACAAAGCGGAAGAAGAAGGCGTGATGGTAGCCGAATTTATTGCTGGCCAACGTCCCCATATCGATTATAACTTGATTCCCGGTGTAGTGTATACTTGGCCTGAAGTAGCTGGTGTAGGGAAAACTGAAGAGCAATTGAAAGCCGAAGGTATCGCATACAAAGCAGGTAGTTTCCCGTTTAAAGCCTTGGGTCGTGCGCGTGCCAGTGCCGATTTGGACGGATTTGTAAAAGTTTTAGCCGATGCCAAAACCGATGAAATTTTAGGGATGCACATGATTGGTGCCCGATGTGCCGATTTGATCGCAGAAGCAGTTGTAGCGATGGAATTCCGTGCTTCAGCCGAGGATCTAACGCGTATGTCGCATGCTCATCCTACTTTTGCTGAAGCCATCAAAGAAGCCGCTTTAGCTGCTACCGACAATCGCGCTTTGCATGTATAACAGCATACTTTAAAAATAACAAACCCCGATGGCATTTTACATCGGGGTTTTTTATGGTTTGTGTTACTAGGAAGTGCAAATATGTTGCACCATTTCTCGTGTCATGGGTTTATTTAGGTATTCAGAAACCGTTTTGTATTGTTTAATACGTTCCATATCTTCATAGTTAACAGATGAAGTTAGTACATAGATCTGTATATTTTTGTGCAGCTGTTTTGGGTTTTTCTCCAAAGCATCCAAAAAGCCAAATCCATTGAGAATAGGCATATTCAAGTCCAAAAAAAACACATATCGATCGGTAATAACTTCCGAAATATTTTCAATGACTTTCAGCGCTTCGGTCGCATCATTAAATAGGGTTACCGACGAGGTACAGCTCCCCATTTCTAGGTATATTTTTCCTAATTTTAAAAAAAGCTCGTCGTCGTCAATGATGTAAAAATGCGTGTTCATGCGATTATTAAGTTTTTTGATTAGGGAATTTTAGTGTAAACGTGGTGCCTTCATTTTTGATCGATTTTACTGCAATAGTTCCTTTTAAATAGTGTACCATTTCTTTAATAATATAAAGTCCAATACCGTTCCCTTGTGATTTAACGGAAGCACGATAAAAGAGTTTAAAAATGTTTTCCAAATTTTTATCGTCGATACCTTCTCCATTATCTTCAATGGTAAAAATACAAGAGCTGGGAGCGGTATGAATGTTTATTTTAATATAAGACGCCTCACTCAAAGAAGTTCGAGAGTATTTTATGGCGTTGGAAATTAAATTGTTGACAATTGTCCGAATACGAAACGTATCTGAAAAGAAGGGTGTAGTTTCGGAAATTGAAAGTTGAATAGGGATTTTGGTATCATAAATAACAGTATAGTTATGATGACTTTCATGGATCAGTTCCTCCCAATCAATAAGAGTGAATTTTAAAGCTACTTTTTCATTTTTAGACAGTTCATTTAGATGAATTATGGTACGATCCAACCTTTTTAAGGTGTTTAAAATCTCTGGTAGCTCTTCCAATACCATTGTCTCAGGCAATTGTAGCAAACCAATACTGGCCAACAGCGGGGCTCTGAAATCATGGGTAATCGCATAAATAATTGCGTCGAGCCGCTCGTTGACTTGTTGCAAACGTTCATTTTTCTGTTTTAAGTCTGCAATCATCTTGCTGTTATCTTGTAAGTTAAGCAAGTTTTGATTGAGCATTAAAATCGTATCAATAGCCGAATCATGTTGTGCAAAATCGGTCACAAATAAATCATGGTTTTGCATTTCTTCAATAGAAAGTAGCCAAGGCGAACCACAAAACCAAAGTTCATCTTCATGTTCATTGTGAATGATGAACTGTCCTTTAAAGCGAATTTTTTTGGGATGATTATGCAATTCCAAGATGAACACTTGATTCATGAATTCAACGATAGATTCAAAAGTGTATGTAATTCCAAAGTTGGGTCTTATGAATTTGAAGTTGTCTTCAAAACGGACTTTTTGATCCAAAAATTTTTCCATACTCCGTCCGTATTCGACAATATTGAGTTTTTTGTCGAGACGAAGGTAGAATGGAAATAGTTTTTTTAGGGTTTGCATTTTGGGTAGGTTTTGGGGAATCGTACTCAGAAATGAAGCGAAAAAATACTTTTATGATACTCATCTTCAAATGTAGTATCAATTAATTCAATTTGCATAGGGGTTTCAAAAAAGTCGCTCAATCCTACTAGTATTCCAGAAACAAAGGGATGTAATCCAGGTCGTTTCGAGAAATAGTGTAACTCCAAAGTAGTATCAGACCGCTCCATTACCTTAAACTCTGGGGGTGTGATTTCGGGATAATACAACATTACACGACTATGAAAATTGGGTAAATTGATTAAAAATTCTTGCAAACCACTTCCTGCTGAATGCAAAAGAGCTCCATATTTTTCAGCGGCAATAGTTAGCACCCAATACTTTCCAAATTCAAAGAGTAAGGTATGCACATCCATATCCAAAATTTTGGAAGCATTGACAACAAGAGCATAGGTTACTGTATCCGAATAATTGTGGTTATTGTAAAAGGTAGTGTCTTCACATTGTGAAGCAATACGAATCTCATCCCAAGCTTCAGCACCAAAGCGTTGGGTAATTAATCCTTCGATCGCTTGATTTACGACTCCATGCATAGCTTTTTACTTTTCTTAAAATTAAGAAAAAAAAACTTACAAAAAAATAGAAATCAGATAAATTACAATCATTTAACGTTTTGCATTTTATTTTTGTAGAAAAATATCTTAAAACACTTCTTAAATTTACATTTTTATGATTTGATTTTTAGCAATATACCATTTTACATTTTTTTTATCTCATGCGATGGGCGATTGTTCCAATTTCTTTCCAATTGTTGCATGAATAATTGGTATTGCGATTCTGGGTCAGCATTTTGATCGACAACTTGCTGCCATTCTTTAAACTTTTCCTCCTTTTTTTGAAGGTAAAAATAATAGGCCATACTGGAACCAATTTCGCTTTTTAATCCTTTATCGTGCGTTTTTTCCAAACATTGCTGGTAGGTTTTTTCCGCCATCGTAACCATGCCTGAATTCAAAAAGGCAAAGGCAAGTTCTTTGTAAAATAACGGTTGCGATGCATCATTTTCTAAGGCTTTGGTCAATAACGTAATGGTTAAATCGTACCTACGAATGCCGTTGTAACAATAGGCTAATTCCAATTCGACACCACTATAATGGGGATTCTTTTCATAGACGTTCTCTAAAAATACCTGCGCCCGATCAAATTCTCGGTCCGAATTGAGGATCTTCCCGGTCAAATAGCGACGCTGAATTTCATCAACTATATAATGGTATGAAAAACCTTGGGGTTGGAGCGGCAATTGTAATTTTTGTCGGTGTTCCTCCAGTAATCGGGCCATTTTAAAGTTGTATGCCCGTCCCAATCGAATACGATTCAACTCTTGTGTATCAATGCCATCAGGGACAATTTCGTTAGAAGTACCCAAATGAAAACTCGAATAATAGTGGAATACAATGCCTTCTTGGGGTAAAACATAAAGATAGCCTGCCACAAATTGGCCTTGTTTTTTTAAAGAGGGAAACGCTACCCATTCTTGTACCGCATCCCCATAATGAACATCAAAAACCAAATTGGTTTCCGTTTGCCCAAACAAACTAAATCCACTTATCCAGAAAATCAAACTCCATTTGAACATTATCGAATTTTTAAAAGCGATTTATAATTGTTCCACTGTTGTAAGATTAAATATAAATTAGCTCCTAAAACAAAGAAAGCAATAGCTAAATTTTTGGGATCTAAAAACAAGTGAATCATGGCGATATTGAGGCTTATTGGAAGTAAAACTAGCGGAGTAATTCGAGGAAAAAAGCCACTCATTAGGGCCAAGCCTGCTATCAATTCAATCCCTTTTACCAACGGAAGTATGTACTGCGAAGCATTCAAACCTTGCATGAATACAGCCATTTTTCCCACAGGGGGTTCAGAATTGCCAAGGTTAAAAAAATAGGCAATGGAAGCAAAAACCATTAGTCCACCCAAAAGGATGCGGATAACCAGTGTGGTTACTTTCATGATGCAAACATTTAATGTACCAAATCTACAAAATTATATAAAACAAAAAACCACCGGATTCCTCCGATGGTTTGGTTTTTACTTTCGCCCCCAACGCCGATATCCTATATATCCTATAGTTCCCAAGACGCCCAAAGGCCAAAAGAGAATCAGAAAGGAAATCACCTGTTCCAAAGCTGACCATCCCATTTTGGCATTTTCCCACAATTGAAACCCAAGGGAAGGACGCAACCGCTCTGGAACACTGAAGAGTGCTTTTCGTTCGTTGAGCACCGCCGGTTCTTGATATAAGGCTAAGGTAAGCGAGGCATAATTCACTTTGTCAGATAAGGCCAATTTCTCGATGAATTTTCCATTGGCTTGGGCTTGCTTGTCGCTGCGTTCCTTTTCGTCAGTAATAATGGGATTTAAACGGCCTTTATTGTCATCGATTTTTTGCTCCAAACGTTCCGCACTTTTTTGATGCCGCTGCTGCTCAAGTGTTTGATTCAAAAGTTGTAACGTCACGTCCTCAGCGCCGAGTTTTCGGTAATCCAAATACACAATTTCTTGGGCAATGTGTTGCAGTACCGAATGTAATTCCCGCTCAGGAATACGCAAGGTGAGCGTACTTTGGGTATGGTATTGTGTGGTTACCCAAACACTATCAGCACTTACTTGGGTTTCTTCTTGACGATCCACAACCGACTCCAAATCGCTTTGGGTAATAAATCCACCCGCGCTACTTACGACTTGTTCAATTCGATGGGTCGATTTTACCACGTTGTTTACTTTAACTCGCGCATCGCCGCTACGGACAAACTTTTTTTTGGAACCAATTAGGGGTTTGGCGACTTCACTAGTCATTCCCTTGGAAGCCACGGCGACCGAATCGGCAGCATTCATGGCTGAGGCGTGATCAGCTTCCTGCTTTTGACACCCCACACTTGTAATTAACATTCCTGCACTCAACAGGAAAAAAGCCCTTTTTTTCATACAATAAAATTTAAAGTGATACAATAAGTGATTAAGTGTATTTTTATTGCATAAAATGAGTTAGATTAAAAGAAATAGGTTTTTTTTAATGTGGTTTTAATCGTAAACTATAAAAATCGTGCCAAAGCCAAAACACGTTTTTATTCCGAATGAAAATGCATTACTTTTGACCGTATGCGATCGACCTTTCCCATATCCATTGAAGTCACCCCTTTGTGGAAAAAAAAGTTACTTCAATATACGCAAGAAGCCCGCGAAGTAGTTTTTCTCGAGTCCAATGAACAAACGCATTTGTACAGCAAGTTCGATTGGATCGTAGCGTGGGATGCATTTACCGTTCGACAAACCGATACCCATCAAGCGTTTGCCGAATTGCAAGCCTATCAGTCCCAAACCCGCGATTGGTTGTTTGGGTATTTGAGTTATGATTTAAAAAACGATACCGAAGACTTGCATTCCCACAATTACGATGGCTTGGCGTTTCCCGATTTGTTTTTTTTCCAACCTAAAAAAATAATCTATTCCTATCAAGGTCAGCTTTTTGGTGCCTATTTAAACGGTTGGGCGGAAGAATTGGAGTCCGATCTCGCCGCTATTGAAGTACAGACGTTATCTCGTTCAAAGGCGCCTTCAATTCCTTTACGCGCTCGAATCTCCGAACAAGCGTATCATGAAAAATTTCAAGAACTCTTGCATTACATCCAACAAGGGGTGATTTATGAGGTCAATTTTTGTATGGAATTTTTTCAAGAAGGTGTGAAACTCAATCCTCAAGAGGTATTTTTTCAATTGAATGCGCGCTCCGAACCCCCGTTTGCTGTTTTTTTAAAACAAGATTCCCGCTATTTACTTTCAGCTTCTCCCGAACGCTACTTACGAAAATCGGGAACTACGGTTATTTCGCAACCCATCAAAGGGACAGCGCGACGCGGAAAGACCCCAGAGGAAGATACCCAATTGAAGTTCGATTTGCAACGTAACGAAAAAGAGCGATCTGAGAATATTATGATTGTTGATTTGGTCCGTAACGACTTGTCACGAACGGCCGAAAAAGAAAGTGTAACCGTTGAAGCCTTGTGTGAAGTATATACCTTCAAGCAAGTCCACCAAATGATTTCTACCATTCGCAGCACTGTGGCCGAGGATTGTCCTCCCGTTTCACTTTTACAAACCACTTTTCCCATGGGAAGTATGACGGGAGCGCCCAAAATTGCAGCCATGCAAATCATTGAAAAAGTTGAAGCGACAAAGCGTGGTATTTATAGTGGGGCAGTGGGGTATTTTACTCCAGAGGGGGATTTCGACTTTAATGTGGTTATTCGCAGTATTGCCTACAATGCCCAAAAAGGCTATGTTTCCGTTTCCGTCGGTAGTGCGGTTACAGCTCAAGCGAATGCCAAGGATGAATATGCCGAATGTTTGTTGAAAGCAAAAGCGATGCAAGACGTATTGGGCGGCAAATAAATCTGTATCTTTGGGTATGTTAAACGCGTTTCAAGACCATATCAACCAAAATTTCCCTTTTTTGCAACACCACCGTTGTCTTATCGCTGTGAGCGGTGGGATTGACAGTATGGTATTGCTCGCTTTGTGCCGCCAATTGGATTGGACCGTTGGCGTAGCGCATTGTAATTTTGGTTTACGTGGCGAAGAAAGCGATGCCGATGAAATTTTTGTTCGAGAATATTGCCGTGAAAACCGCATTCCCTTTTTTGTTAACCGATTTAACACGGCCGTTTTTGCAGAAGAAAAAGGCTTGTCTATTCAAATGACCGCCCGTCAGTTACGCTATGATTGGTTTGAAACCTTGCGGGTGCGGGAAGGATATGATTATGTGTTGACTGCCCACCAAGCGGATGATGTGTTGGAAACCTTTTTGATTAATCTCACACGGGGCACGGGTTGGGACGGACTTACAGGGATTCCCGCTCAAAACGGAACCATAGTGCGTCCTCTTTTGCCGTTTTCCCGAACAACGATTGAGAATTATGCCGCAGCGTACCTTATTTCATGGCGTGAAGATTCAAGCAACGGGAATTCCTACTACCAACGAAACGCCCTCCGGCATGAAGTCGTGCCTGTTTTGAAGGGGATGAATCCAGCTTTGTTGGAAAATTTTCAAAAAACCTTGGCTTATCTACAAGAAACGAAGACTTTAGCCGATTGGGCCGTGGCTAATTTTTTGGAACAGCATCTTACCCAGCATGGAAACGAATTTCATTTGGCCATTCGTCCACTCAATAATGTACCCTCTTTCAGAGCGCTCTTGTATTATTGGCTAAAAAGTTATGGGTTTACAGCGTGGGAAGACATATATCAATTGCCCTTTGCCGAAACAGGGAAGCAGGTATTGGCGCCTGATTTTATCCTTTTTAAAAACCGAACCCACTTGGTTTTGGCGGCTCGGCATGAACCACGTTTAGCGGTGTATACCATTGACCGAACCCAGTTGCATCTTAATTTTCCCCTAAAATTGACGTTTTGTAATGTAAGTGACATTCAAAATGCATCGCCTTCATCTATATTTGTGGACGCTGATTTGCTGGAGTATCCGTTAACGCTTCGCAAATGGCAAGAAGGAGACCTTTTTCACCCTTTTGGATTGCATGGTACGAAAAAACTGAGCAAGTTTTTTAAGGATGAAAAGTTCAGCCTAACCGATAAAGAACGGCAGTGGTTGTTGTGCTCTGGAAACAAAATAGTGTGGGTGATTGGCCAACGTGCCGACGACCGCTTTAAAGTGACGGAACAAACACAAATGATACTAAAAATTACCTTTTCCGAATGAGAAATTTTTGCCTAGCTATGCTTGCACTTCTGACTAGCGTCACCGCTTTGGGTCAGATTAAAACGCCTGTCAAATGGACGTCAAAAACCGAAAAACTTTCTGAAACCGAATTTAATTTAATTGCCACAGGTACCATAGAAGAGGGGTGGCATGTGTATTCCCAATTTACACCCGATGGCGGATCGTTGCCCATGGTGCTTACCTTCAAAAACGCCAAAGGCAATTATGAATTAATCGGGAAAGCCAAAGAAAGTCCGTACAAAAAAGTGTATAGCGATATTTTTGGCGTTGACGAATATTTATTCGAACATAAAGTGGTAGTGACGCAAAAGGTAAAAGTGACCAATCCAAATCTGAAAACAATACAGCTTAATCTCGACTATCAAGTTTGTAAAGAGCAGTGTATTAACGACAACAAGCTTTTCGCTTTTGAACTCCCTGAAATCAAAGCTGCGGCTATTCCAGTCCCAACGGTTCCCGAAGATACAGAAGTTGCTGCGAGCGATACCACTAAAACAACCTCCAATGCTCCCATTGAAAAAGCGGAAGCAACGGTCAAAGCGGCCAAAGGAGCAATCGAAGATAAAAGTATTTGGTCGATTTTCTTTTTGTCCTTTTTAGGTGGATTTGCGGCTTTACTTACGCCTTGCGTATTTCCAATGATTCCGATGACCGTGAGTTTTTTTACCAAACAAAGCAAAAATAAAGCCCAAGGGAAAAAGAACGCGATTATTTATGGAGTGTCCATTATTTTGATATATATCCTACTCGGTTCCCTGGTGACCGCTATTTTTGGGGCCGATGCTCTAAATGCTCTGTCAACCAATGTATGGTTTAATCTTATATTCTTTGCGTTATTACTCTTCTTTGCCGCTTCATTTTTGGGTGCTTTTGAGATTGTACTCCCCAATTCGTGGGCCAATAAAGTTGACCGTCAAGCGGATCGTGGGGGATTGATTGGAATTTTATTTATGGCGCTCGCTTTGGCTATCGTTTCGTTTTCATGTACGGGTCCTATCGTGGGAACCTTACTTGTGCAAGCAGCTTCCAAAGGTGGGTTAGCTCCACTCATTGGTATGCTGGGATTCTCCTCTGCATTAGCATTACCGTTTATGTTATTTGCCTTATTCCCAGGGTGGATGAATTCATTACCAAAATCAGGCGGCTGGTTAAATACCGTGAAAGTATCCCTCGGATTTTTGGAATTGGCTTTGGCCTTTAAATTTTTATCCAATGCCGATTTAGTATTGCAAAAACATTACTTCGAACGTGAGTTGTTTTTAGCGGTATGGATTATTATTTTTGGCGCTTGGGCAGTGTATTTATTTGGAAAACTAACCTTACCCCACGACAGTCCTGTCACCCATTTATCGGTAGGACGACTATTTATGGCTTTGTTGGTTTCCATTTTTACCTTGTATTTAGTTCCAGGATTGTGGGGGGCGCCTTTAAAACTCATCTCCGGTTTTCCACCCCCAATGCATTACAGTGAAAGTCCCAACGGATTGGGCGGAGGTGGACATGCAACAACTGAAGCTGTCCCTACTGGAGCGCATGTAGGCCCCCATGGAATAATAGCTTTTGATGATTATGAAAAGGGATTGGCCTATGCTAAAAAGGTAAACAAACCTGTACTCGTCGATTTTACGGGTGATGCCTGTGTGAACTGTCGTAAAATGGAAGATTTTGTGTGGTCTTCCAACAAGATATTACCCACTTTGAAGGATAAAGTGGTCCTCATTTCATTGATTTGTGACCGTAAGATTGAGTTGCCCAAAGCGCAACAATACATCTCGAAAACCACCGGAAAAGAGATTATTACTATTGGAAATAAATGGAGTGATTTTCAAATTACCCGTTACCAAAACAATGCCCAACCCTTGTATGTCATTCAATCGCCTGAAGGCAAAGATTTGAATGCTCCTGTAGGATACACCCCCGATATTCAGGAGTATCAAAAATGGTTAGAAGACGGAATTAAAAACTTCAAGTAAATAGAAAATCCCAAGTACTCCTTGGGATTTTTTTAGTCTTCTTCTTCCAATTCAAAAATTTCTTCCACAGGTTTTTCGAAAAAGCGACTCAATTTGAGTGCCAACATCGTAGAAGGGACGTATTTTCCTTTTTCCATAGCATTAATTGTTTGTCGACTGACCTCAATGTGTTTTGCCAATTCCTCTTGCGATATGTTTTTAATGGCGCGCAATATTTTTAAGTTATTCTTCATAGTCAGCCGATTTAGATACTTTATAAATACGGTAATGAAACCGCAAGATAAAAAAGAATAACAAGGTAAATAAGTTATGAATCAACACATTCATGTAGGCAATCCCAAAAACAAAAAGCGTCGTAAACAAAATGATCCCATAGTTGAGGTAGGTTGCCCAAACCAAACTTTCATAGCGAAGGTTGGCCATCATCTCATCCTCATTTTTCATCTTTGAAAATCCTACCAAAACTCCACCGCCAATCACCATTACAGTTAAAAGTTCGTCAGCAATACCATTTTCTATCCATTTTAACCAACCCGAGGTCCCTAGAAAAGGATCGCTATATACCGCCAACACTTTAGTTTGCAATATATCGTCAATGCTCATATTCAAAAACGACCCTACGAGTACCAATACAATCCCTGGAATAAAAAGCAACCATCCCACCATTTTCCATGAATTAGGAAATAAAAAATTTGTTTTCATAGTACAGTAATTAAAAAATACAATTCAAATGTAAAGTATGTTTTACATATAGACAAATAAAATTTACATAAAGTTAAATTTGTTTTACATTTTAGCTTTCTAGTTATTGAAATAACGACCAAAAAGGCAGCAGATGTTTTATTTCAAGAAAAAATAAGTACCTTCGTAGGTATAGTATTAGCCTAATTTAAATTACATGCCATGTTAGTAAAAGTTTTTGGCAGCGCCGTCTTTGGCGTAGAAGCCACCACCATCACTGTAGAAGTTAATGTTGACAAAGGAATCGGGTACCATTTGGTGGGTCTCCCCGACAATGCCATTAAAGAAAGCAGTTACCGTATTGCCGCTGCGTTGAAGAATAACGGGTACGAATTGCCCGGTAAAAAAATCACCATCAATATGGCGCCTGCCGATTTACGCAAAGAGGGTTCGGCGTACGACCTAACGTTGGCTATGGGAATTTTAGTCGCTAGCGGTCAATTGCAAACGGATTGTTTAGATCAGTATATCATCATGGGGGAGTTGTCGCTCGACGGGGGATTGCAACCTATACGTGGGGCACTCCCTATTGCCATCAAAGCCCGAGAAGAAGGGTTTAAAGGAATACTTCTCCCACTTCAAAACGCCCAAGAAGCGGCCATTGTCGATGATTTGGAGGTCTATGGAATCGAAAATGTTTTGCAAGTCATCGATTTTTTTTCGGGAACCTCCACGTTAGACCCCGTTACGGTCAACACGCGGGATACATTTTTTCAAGCGATGGAATTTCCTGAATTTGATTTTGCCGATGTCAAAGGACAAGAATCGATCAAACGGTGTATGGAAATTGCTGCAGCAGGAGGGCATAACATTATTCTCATCGGTCCTCCGGGCGCGGGAAAAACCATGTTGGCCAAACGATTGCCGAGTATTTTACCTCCTATGACCCTACGCGAAGCCCTTGAAACGACCAAAATTCATAGTGTGGCAGGGAAAATTAAAGAGGTCGGACTCATAAGCCAACGTCCCTTCCGGAATCCGCATCATACGGCATCAAGTGTTTCCTTGGTAGGAGGGGGGAGTTACCCGCAACCCGGGGAAATCTCCCTAGCGCACAACGGCGTTCTTTTTTTGGATGAGCTGCCCGAGTTTAAACGGGAAGTGCTCGAAGTGATGCGGCAACCGCTTGAAGACCGTGAGGTTACCATTTCAAGGGCGAAGTTCACCATTACGTATCCATCCTCATTCATGTTGGTTGCCAGTATGAATCCGAGTCCCGGAGGATTTTTTAACGATCCCGATGCGCCCATAACCACTTCACCAGCAGAAATGCAACGTTATTTGAGTAAAATTTCGGGTCCTTTACTCGACCGCATTGACATCCACATTGAAGTTACCCCAGTGCCGTTTGACAAGTTGGCCGATACCCGTCGCGCTGAGTGTAGTACCGTCATCCGTCAGCGGGTGATCGCAGCGCGTGACCTACAAACCCAACGGTTTGCTGAGTACCCCAATATTCATTACAATGCACAAATGAGCACGCAATTGATTCGAATCTATTGTGAATTGGATGCATCCTCACTAACTTTGCTCAAAAGCGCTATGGAACGACTTAATTTGTCGGCCCGTGCGTATGATCGAATTTTAAAAGTAGCCCGTACCATTGCTGATTTGGAAGCCCATCCCAAGGTAGAAGCAGCGCATATTGCAGAAGCTATTCAATACCGCAGTTTGGATCGCGACGGATGGTTGGGGTAAACGAAACGACTATGAAATATTTATTTTTTATCGGGTTGGCCATGATGTCGCTGCAAGCCCAAGAAGTACCTAAGGTAGTGTCAGGAACCCTAGAGCGCTTGGCCGATTTTCCGTCCAAGTATGTAACCGCACGCCATGTCGATGTGTGGTTGCCTGAAGGGTATTCAGAAACCAAAAAGTACAGTGTGCTCTACATGCACGACGGGCAAATGCTATATGATCCCAATACCACTTGGAACAAGCAGGCTTGGGAGGTGGATAACATATTGAGTGAACTTGCCCTAACCGGAAAAATTCAGGATTGTATTGTGGTAGGGGTATGGAATGGGGGAGTAACGCGTCATGCCGATTATTTTCCCCAAAAACCGTTTGAACAGTTAACCACTCGGCAACAAGATTCGCTGTATCAGGTGAACCGTCCCAATGGGAATTCGGTCTTTCAAAAATACACTGTGCAATCGGATAAGTATTTGAAGTTTTTGGTTAAAGAACTCAAGCCTTATATCGATCGCCATTATTCGGTATATACTGATGCTGCTCATACGTTTATTGCGGGCAGTAGCATGGGAGGGTTGATTTCCATATATGCGCTCTGTGAGTATCCAAAGGTGTTCGGGGGAGCTGCCTGTTTGTCGACGCATTGGCCTGGCGTTTTCTCAATGGAAAACAATCCAATTCCAGCCCAATTTATTGCGTATTTGCAAAAGCATTTACCCAAGGCCAATTCCCGAAAAATCTATTTTGACTTCGGAACCGCCACGTTAGATGCACTCTATGAACCCATTCAACAACAAGTCGATGCGGTAATGCGCGCCAAAGGTTGGCATGAATCGCATTGGATCACCCGAAAATTTGAAGGCGAAGACCACAGCGAACAAGCTTGGCAAAAGCGATTGGCCATTCCCATTCAGTTTTTGTTGGGACGTTAACGAAACCCGTAATACCGCGCCCCTACTAAAACAGGATTCTCCTTTTCGATTTTTTCCAAGACAAAGCCTTGAGGTGTGCCTACAGGTTCTGCTATTTCCTTTTTGTGTAATTTTTCGTAGGTATAAAAGTTGATGGCTTTCCGTTGCTCAAGGGTTTCAAACAAACGAACGGCTTGAATCGCCTCCCGCTAACCGGGTTGTGTCTGCCCTTTAAAGACTTTAGCCTTCGAACCGCTTCCGTAGGCAATGAATCCAACCTTTTGTAATGCGAGTTCTTTGGTTTGTGTCGCCGCCAGATTCAATCCCGAGAGCATGCCCAAGAAAATAGAACCCGAATAGAGATTGCCCATTACCCCTGAAGCTTTCTCACTTGGAGCAATCTTTTGCGCAACTAAGGTGCGATAGGCTTCACTTTTGGCCATCGCTTTCAATTCATTATCTTATTTACTATACTTTACAATATATTCACCAAAAAAGACCCTACTTCTAATGAAAAACAGTATAAAATTATCATCTATATATTTTCATTTTCATACCAATAGATTTCAAAAAAGTAACGTTTTGGAAGTCTGTTTTGTTGAAGATAATCCATTAGAAAATATAAAAAAAGGGAACAAATTTTAACATTAAATGTAAATGCACTACATAAAAGTTGATATGGTTTTTAAAAAAAAAATAAAATATAATGGGAATTGAAATCAAGTAAAAGATGAAATAACTATAACTTGAATAGTCAATGGCATAATAAGTGACAATATAATTGAATACAAAACGTCTATCCCGTAAACATCTTAATAGTTATAAAAGCAATCCTATTATGACGAATGATTCATAGTCTCTGATAAGGACTTGCAGCTTACATTGCTACAAGTCCCTATTAGCATAGGGCAGGGTGTGTTTTTTCGATAAATCACCCTTTATTTTTTAACCATTTATGTAAAAGCTGTTCCAACACCTCTTTTACGATAGGTTTGGACGTATAATCGTCCATTCCCATTTCGAGGCATTTTTCTTTTTCCCCCATCACGGTACCCGCCGTCAAAGCGACAATAGGCACATGTTTTCCTTTCTTCGTTTTTCGAATCTCTTGGGTGGCTTCGTGCCCATTTTTCACAGGCATTTGAACATCCATGAGGATAATGTCGGGATGTAAAATGTTGTATTTATCCACACCTTCTTGACCGTTTGTGGCTTCATAAAGCGTGCCATTGGGAATAATTTGTTTGACCAATGTCTTGGCCAATAGCATATTTATTTTGTTGTCTTCTACAATAAGAATCTTAAAGTTTTCATGTCCAAAATCACTAAAATCTTCTTTTTCTACGCTAACTTCAATGTTTTCAACATTGTCGATAATCTTGTGATTGGTGGCTTTGAGGATGACATCAAAAAAGAATTCCGAACCTTTTCCTACCTCACTTTTGAGTTTCAATTGGCTATGCATCAAGGCCAAGAGCTGATTCGAAATGGTTAGTCCGAGGCCTGTTCCTCCAAATTTTCGCGTGGTCGAATTATCGCCTTGTGAAAACGCTTCAAAAATTTGCTCTTGAAATTCCTTACTGATTCCGATTCCCGTATCGGTTACACTAAACCGCAATCGACTTTGCGATTCCCCAATCATTTCTAAATTAGTGATGATTAATTTTACGGAACCTTTTTCGGTAAATTTCACAGCATTACCCAAGAGGTTAATTAAAATCTGTTTGAGTCGAACGCTATCGGCCCAAATGTATTGGGGCACCTCTTTTTTTACCACCAAATCAAACTGTAGGTTTTTTCGTTTGGTGTCGTATTTCACCAATTCAACCACTTGATTGAGCAGTTCTTTGAGATCGTAACGACGAACGTCTAGCTCTAGTTTCCCCGATTCTATTTTGGAGAAATCCAAGATATCGTTGATAATATCCATGAGTGATAAGGCCGATTCGTTAATCGTATTCATATAACTCCGTTGGATCGCCTCGAGATTGGTGTTTTTAAGCAAATCGGTGAATCCAATAATTCCATTCAATGGGGTCCGTATTTCATGACTCATATTGGCCAAAAACTCCGATTTCGCAAGGTTGGCCGCTTCAGCATATTCTTTGGCTTTGATGGCTTCTTCAGCTTCTTTTTGTCGGGTAATGTCAATTAAAATACCTTCAATGTATTTTTCTCCATAATCGTTTTGAATCACACCTCCAAATTCTTCAACCCATTTGTAATTGCCTTTATCATGTAAAATACGGTAAGTGTGTCGAATTTTATTCAAATCCGTGAAGGCTCTTTCATACGCCTGCATAACACGTTGGCGATCATCGGGGTGGATTATGTCACCAAAGCAGTTTTTATGGTTCGTCAATTGGTGTTTGCCCTTTCCGGTTAGTTTTTCAATTTCATCATTCAAATACAAATAACTGTATTCTTCATCCGAATGACAGAGGTAAACGGTGCCTGGGATATTGTTGGCCAACAATCGAAAACGTTCTTCGTTTTCTCGAATAATCCCCTCATTGACATTGCGTTCAAGGGAGGAAGAAACAATTCGTGCTAGAGTACCTAAAATAGTAACTTCTTCCTCCATCCAAATACGCTCTTTTTCAGTATCATCTAAAATGATAAATCCTTCTAACTTTTCATTAACCCTTACAGGTAATAGTAAAATAGATTTTGAATTAATTTGTTCAAGGAAGTTACGAATTTCAGTATCCTTTATATTTTTTACTTTACTGTAATAGACATTTTTATCATTAAGTGTGTCAAAAATCACCGTAAATTTTTCATAAGGTAAATTTTGTAAATGAGGATTAATATCAATTAATGTCTTTAATTGGTTGTTCCAACGATTTCGCTGACTAAAAGAATAGTTTTCATAATCAAATTCAAAATAAGAAATTCTACTTACATCTATTACTTTTCCTAATGAATTCAATACCTCATTAAACATTTCGTACTTGTTTTTTATCGCAATGAAACGTGTAGTGAAATTGGTGATTTCAGTCAAAATTTGATTTTTATATTCCAATTTTGCTTCTGCTTCCAAGCGTTGGTGCGTTTCGATGGCAGCCGCTAAAAAATCACTTATGGACCGAGCAAAAACAATATCTTCAGTATCCCATTCTTTTTTCTTCGTATCCGATTCCAAGCACAATACACTGTGGAGTTTCCCATTGATATAAATGGGGGTGTCCAACATCGATTGGGTGTTGTAATCTAGAAAATAGGTACCTACAAACTCTTGTGTTAGAGGGTTTTCAAGTACATCAACGGCAACAATTTGGGACTCATTTTCAATGGCTTCAAAGTATTTAGGAAACTCTTTTTTGGGAACGATTGCACCTGACTCGAACTCATTTTTATTTTTGATATACGCTTTTTCACAGAAGATTTGGTCCGTTTGATACAACCAAAAACCTACGCGATTAATGTCGATTTTTTTGGCAATAATTCGCAATACTACTTCCAAAAAATGGCCAAAATTATCACCGTCCGGTTGGTTTTTTAACGTTAAATCTTTGATAGCATCATTGTATCGTTTGATTTTTTTCTCCCGCCGAATGTTTTCGATCTCCATTTGACGTTGCATCGTTATGTCACGAGCAATAACCGTATAACCAATAACATTCCCCGCTTCATTACGTTTGAAGGTAACGTTTTGGGAGAGCCAAATGGTTTCTCCTTTACGATTAATAACAGGAACAACTAAAGTGGGAAAGGCATTGTTTTTAACACCTTTAAGAGCGTAAAAGTCCTTAATTCGTTTACGATGGTCTTTGTGGACAAAATCCAAAAAAGGTTTTTGATAAAACGCTTCCTGACTATATCCGGACAGCGTTAATCCATGTTTGTTGATAAAGGTGAAATACCCCAAATGATTAATTTCATAAATCAAATCATTCGCATTTTCAATCAGATTTTCATACTGATTTTGGATATTCTGTTGCTCTGTAACATCTTGACCGATTCCAATGGTTAAATCGTCGGAAAACTTTTTATCCTTCCACTGTATATAACGATACTCCCCGTTTTTGGCTTTCAGTTTTCGAACGTGTAGGCGGCCGTCGATATAGTTATCATGGTACGCTTCACCAATAAATTCAGGATCTTCTGTCAATTCCCAAAAACGCAATCCCAAAACCTCTTCGGGTTCATACCCCAAAAAATTACGCACTTGCTCACTACAGTAGAATAACGCTCCTTGGCGGTTGGTAGCGATAGTAAGAATGTTTCCTTTGTTTAAAATTTCATTGGCAAATAAAAATTTATTCCGTGTATTTACCGTTGCTAAATGTATCGAAGCATGAATGGCAATGATTAACAAGCAACACGCAACAAGAATAATAACATCTTTCGCTGGAAGAATGTTTTGTAAAAATACACTAAAAAGGAACAATGAAAACAAGGTTACAAAGGTCCAATACTGTACCAAGTTTTTGAAAACATAGTAACTCAAGAAAAAATTCAGCAAAAGTGAACAGTAAAGCATTAATTCGTAGCTAATAAACATCAAGCTAACGAGATTGCCAATAAAATCAATGATATATACCGTGATGAATAATGGGACAAAAAAACGCTTGAGCCAAGTAGTTCGCGTATTGATCCAATAAATGCCTAAAAGAATAAAACCTATTATAGTTTTTACTAATAACAAACTTTGACTGCGCACCGAGAACAGCTCTAATACTAACTCTATCAATGGTAATGAAATCCCCAAGATGAGCAATAACATGTTGTAGATTTCTTCTTTGGGAGCAAAATCGGAGTAGTTGTGAATAAAACTATTCTTCTTTTGTTTACGCTGAAAAACAGCGTAGGTCAAATAAAAAAACAAAAATAACACCACTAAAACCACAAACCATTTTTCCAAATGATAGGGTTTGACAATATGAATTTTATGCGCCGTTTGTAACGGAGATTGAAGTGCTAATAGAAATTGGGTCAATAGCATAAATGCGTGCAGTGACATTAGGGTCTAGGCACTAACAAGATACAAATATTTCAAAAATATCGCATGATTTTTTTTACAATTTTCAGCTTCCCACTGTAGGGCGCAAACCGCATTGGAACTTCACCCCAAAAAGGTTTTTGAGTGACCGCTTTACGATGGCTAAATGTCTCAAATCCCCAGCGCCCGTGATAACTCCCCATGCCACTGTGACCCACACCCCCAAAAGGCATACGTTTATTGTTAAAATGCAACACGGTATCGTTAATGCAACCCCCGCCAAAAGAAAAGGTTTCAATTTGCCTTTGGGCCCAAGCGGTAGAATTAGAAAATACATACAATGCCAAAGGTTTTTCAAATTGTCCAATCATATCATATACTTCCTTTTCGCTCGAAAAGGAAAGCAAGGGAAGTATTGGACCAAAAATTTCTTCCTGCATCAATGCACTCGAATCTTTAGGATTTCGAATGAGGGTAGGAGCAAGGTACCGATCCTTCACATCATGGGTTCCTCCAAAAACCACCGTACCGTCTGAAAGCATCGCTGCCAACCGTTGCCAATGCCGATCACTGATAATTCGAGCATAGTCGGGCGAAAGTTGAGGGTTGTCTCCATAGGCATCTTGGATAGCCTGCTGCAACGCTTCTTGCAATCGATCAATGATTCGCGCATCGGCCAAAATATAATCGGGGGCAATGCATGTTTGTCCCGCATTGATAAATTTTCCCCACACAATACGTCGTGCCGCTCCTTTCAAATCCGCGTCCGCCGCTACGATACACGGACTCTTTCCTCCCAATTCCAAAGTTACAGGAGTGAGGTTTTGCGCTGCCGCCGCCGCTACTATTTTTCCCACGGCCACACTTCCCGTAAAAAAGATATAATCCCACCGTTGCGCCAAAAGACGCTGGGCAACCGTTGCATCGCCATCTTCTACCCGAACTTCATCAGGGCTAAATACCGACGCGATAATCGATTGAATACAAGTCGAAGTATGCGGCGTAAGTTCGGAAGGCTTTAGCACCACACGATTGCCCGCAGCAATGGCTGCTACTAAGGGCGACAAGGCGAGTTGAAATGGATAATTCCAAGGCGCGATAATTAACACGTTGCCAAAAGGTTGCCGATAAATTCGGTCGGTATTTGGGAAAGTTAATAAAGAAGGCCAAACCCACTGCGGTTTTGCCCATCGGCTCAAATGGTTTAAAGTATAGGTGATATCCGCAATCACATACTGGGTTTCAGTAATTACAGTTTCAAAGGCCGGTTTTCGGAAATCGCGGTACAAGGCCTCAATAAGCGCTTCCTCCTGCGCTATGATAGCGGCACGAAGGGCTTTTAACTTTTCTTTTCGATAACGAATGTCGGTAGCTAAGTTCATTGTTTAAAAGATTCCAATACGCCATCCCATATAAAAGTCAGCTTGCTTGGCATTGGTCATCAAGGCCGTAACACCCGAACTCGACCCTACAAAGAAGCCGCCCGCACGGATAGCCAAGCCTGTGTTGAAGCCTGAAATTTCATTTTGGGTGAAGGGGACAAAAATTTCGAAGAAGCCCAAATCTACATGAGGAGTTACAATAAATGTATTTTGGGTAGCAATTTGATCGTTGACCTCTATGTCATTTATACGTTGCAATAGATAGGCCGAAACAAACAACTTCGGGATAATTTTGACATCCCCATACAAAGAGAGCGTCGTGGGGAGTTGCACCCGAAAATCACGTGTCCCATCCGTTCGCGTCAAATAACCGCTGTTTAATAAAAGGGTCTCCATATCACGCAAACTTTCAACGTTCTCGAATTGATTTAAATTCAAACTTTGAGTCCCTTGTATCGAAAGGGTGTAATTGGTTGATTGGTTATTGTTTTCATTAAACGTCATCGCACCTAAATTGCGAATGGCCAATCCCAAATTGAGTTTGTATCGGTTTTGATTTTTCTTCGGATTTTCAGGCGGAGTATCGCGCCATTGGTAGTTGATACCAATATCAGCACCCACGCCATTCAGTCCCCCGAAAGCCGACTCACGATAATTCTCAAATTGGGTGAAACTGTTGGCTAGGGTTCCCGAATACGCAATGTTTACCGAGGCCTGGGTATTGGTTAAAAACGCAATGCCTCCCACACGCGAAATGGTTCCGTTAAAACGATCCATTCCCAAGTTGGCATACGACCCTGGAAACAAGAGTTTTCCGGTAATTCCAACATTGAGTTTGTGCTTGGCTTTGTTCACCAAACTAAAAGCCGCAGTCGCGCCAAGTTCGCCCCAAGTTGTTCCGTTCACCCGTTGGTTGTAATTGTTCGAAACTGTAGCCGAACCTCCAATCAACGCATTGATACCCGCATTGACAAAGGCATCTCCCAAGCGTGGGTCGACATCAATAATATCCAAATTACCGTGAAGGGTACTATTGATACCTAAAGTCCAACGCTTGAACTTCACACTCATGCCCAATCCCATAGCTTGCACATTGGCACGAAGGTTTACGGGATCGGTACCGCGAAAAAGGATATTTTCTAGGTTGTCATTGTTGATAATATCGTCAACCCCCAATTTATTATTACTCACCCGAGCATTGAAACCAATGAGGTGAATGTCAAATTTATTGGATTGGTTTTGAAGTTCGGCTGGATTGAATTGTGCATTGAGTACACCAACACGGCTGGACAAGCCAATGCCCGTGTACTGTTCTTGTGCCGAACTAGAGAGACCGACGAGAACCATAAAAGGGATTAGATTTTTTTTCATAGGTAGGCGATTTGGGTTAAAGATACTCATTTTTAACCAATGAAAATAATGGAATTTTAGCGGAGTAAATCCCACAACACATCCTCGGGTGGAGGGGCAATAATCGTTATCGGTTCTTTCGAAACAGGGTGAATAAACTGCAACTGACGGGCATGAAGATGAATCCCTCCATCGGGATTGCTCCTAGGGAAGCCGTATTTTAAATCGCCTTTGATGGGGCAACCGATAGCAGCCAGTTGCGCCCGAATTTGGTGATGTCGTCCCGTATGAAGTGCAATTTCCAAAACGGTATACCGATCTAAAACGCGTAAGGTGGTATACGATAATTGGGCCAATTTACTGTCGGGAACTGCTTTCAAATAGGCTTTAGAAGTGTTGTTTTGCGGATTCCGTTTCAGGTAATGTACTAAAGTAGCTTCCCGTTGCGGTGGCGGTTGCTGCACTACGGCCCAATAGGTTTTTTGGGTTTCCCGTTGGCTAAACAACGCATTCATACGTTCCAAGGCTTTTGACGTTCGCGCAAAAACTACCAAACCCGTAGTGGGGCGATCTAGCCGATGTACTACGCCCAAAAAAACATCGCCAGGCTTGTTATACTTTTTTTTAAGATACGCTTTGACCAAATCAGGCAACGGGGTATCGCCCGTTTTATCGCCTTGCACCAAATCGCCCACCCGTTTGTTGACCACAATCAAATGGTTGTCTTCATACAACACCTGTAGGTTTTCGGGTGTACTTACAATTTTCATAAAAAAAGAGTTAGTGCGTGTTTGGTAGGGTGGATTTTAGTTTGAATGTAAATGTAAATGTAAATGTCAATATCAATATCAATGTCAAATTCAAAATTTATAATTCTAAATTCTTAACAACAGAATTAATATTGCTCATTCGCATTGGGAAAGTCCTTCGTTTTTACATCGGTGACATATTGTCCAATGGCTTGCGACATGTCTTCATACAGATTCATATACCGGCGTAAAAATCGGGGGCTGAATTCATGGGTCATACCAATCATATCGTGAAGCACTAACACTTGGCCGTCAACGCCACTTCCCGCCCCAATTCCGATGACAGGAATATGCAATTGCGATGCTACTTTTTCGGCCAATGCGGCAGGTATTTTTTCCAATACAAGGGCAAAACAACCCAAGCGCTCCAAGAGTTTGGCATCTTCCAATAACTTTTCGGCTTCTGATTCCTCCTTAGCACGTACCGTATACGTTCCAAATTTATAAATCGATTGCGGCGTGAGTCCTAAGTGGCCCATCACCGGAATACCCGCATTCAATATTTTCTTGATCGAATCTTTGATTTCCGAGCCGCCCTCCAATTTCACTGCATGGCCGCCACTTTCTTTCATAATACGAATGGACGATCGCAAGGCTTCTTTAGGGTCTGATTGATACGTTCCAAAAGGCAAATCTACCACCACCAATGCGCGGTCTACCGCACGTACCACCGACGAAGCATGATAAATCATTTGATCCAACGTAATGGGTAACGTCGTTTCATGGCCCGCCATCACATTACTCGCCGAATCGCCCACTAAGATGACATCGACCCCCGCAGAGTCCACGATTTTGGCCATGGTATAATCATAGGCCGTGAGCATGGATATTTTTTCGCCTTGCGCCTTCATATCGACCAAGGATTTGGTGGTTATTTTTTTGTAATCTTTTTTGGCTACCGACATGGGTGGATGGTTTTAAGAGTTGAAGGTTGTAAAAATACTAAAATCGATTTGTTTTTAACATAAATACGGTATTTTTACCCTATAGAAAACCCTATTCACCTTATGAGAATAATCTTTGTATGTTGGTGTTTATTTTTTAGCCTTACAGCTTTCGCTCAAGAAGCGGCTGTGAAGCAAACCATACAGCAATTTTTTGAAGGCTTTCACCAACGAGATTCCCTCAAAATGAGAGCGGTGTGCACCCCCGCACTGCGATTGCAATCGATTACCTCGACCCAAACCAAAGGGGCTCAACTTTCGGAAGATCAACCGGCTCGTTTTTTTCAATCCATTGCCACTTTGCCCGCCGCCTTAGCCATAGAGGAACGTATTCTAAGTTACAGCATTCAAATCGACGGTGCCATGGCTGTGGCGTGGACCCCATATCAATTTTATATCAACGGTAAATTAAGCCATGAAGGTGTTAATGTATTTACCTTATTTCAAGAGCAAGGCACATGGAAAATCATCAACATTATCGATACCCGACGACGTTCCTAAAGGTTTTTTTGTGGGTTTTATGGCCCGTATTCACCTGGGGGCAAACGGATTCGTTGCGCTTCGAATGGAGTGGTTTGGTAGACACGTATTATGCGTATGCCTGGCGTGAACCCCAACAGGAGCAGAAACTTCCGTTTCAATACAGCTACAACCGTCATAACGAGTGGGCGATAAACTTGGCATTGCTCCGCGGGAAAGTGAGTTACCGCAACACCTATGCCGTAGTAGCGCTGCAAGCGGGGACGTATGTCGAAGATAATTATGCACAAGAATCGATAAAACTGCTCAATGAAGCCTATGTAGGCATCGTGCTCGATTCTGCACAAAAGCACCGGTTGGAAGTAGGCATAATGCCGAGTTATATCGGATTTGAATCGGCGACGACCTTTGCCAATTATACGCTAACCCGTTCACTGTTGGCTGATAATTCCCCCTATTTTATGACTGGTTTGGCCTATCGCTACCAACCCAATACACGTTGGATGCTGGGCGTTTGGCTCACCAATGGCTGGCAACGCATTCGTAAACCCGATCGTACCACGGCACCGGGTGTAGGGACACAGTTAACGTTTAAACCCAAAGCACAGCATACGCTCAATTGGAGCACCTTTGCCGGCGAAGAAGCCGTTGGACCCTACACGGGCATGCGTTGGTTTCACAATCTCTACTGGGAAGCGCAATGGTCGGCCCAATGGCAAACGATTGTAGGCTGGGATTTGGGTTGGCAAAAAGCGCCCGAAGGGTATCGTCACTGGTCGGCGCCCATTGTGATGGTGCGGTATATGCCCAATACACATTGGCAAATGGCGGCAAGGGTAGAGTATTACACCGACCCAGAACAAGCGCTCATCCGCGAAGCTTTGCCCTTAACGACCTGGGGGGTATCGGGCAATGTAGATTACCACGTGAATACCTACTGCAAACTCCGTACTGAAGTGCGTCACCTCAGTGCTACCGAACCCTTATTGAATGGGCAATCGACCCAATGGTTGTGGACTACGGGAGTCGCTTTTATGTTTTAACAATCGGAAAGGCTCACCGCGATGGCCAAGCCGCCTTCTGAAGTTTCCTTGTATTTATGGTTCATGTCCTTGGCGGTTTCCCACATGGTGTGGATGACTTTGTCCAAGGGTACTTTAGCGTTTTTGGCATCGGTTTCCAGGGCCAATTCGGCGGCATTAATCGCTTTGATGGCCCCCATCGTATTGCGTTCGATGCAGGGTATTTGCACCAACCCCCCGATAGGGTCGCAGGTCATTCCTAAGTGATGTTCCATGGCAATTTCGGCCGCCATTTGCACTTGTTCGGGAGTTCCGCCCATCAGTTCACACAAAGCGCCTGCCGCCATCGCCGACGACACCCCAATTTCAGCCTGACATCCGCCCATGGCTGCCGAGATGGTCGATCCTTTTTTGAAAATTGATCCAATTTCGCCCGCTACCAATAAAAACTGTTTGATTTCTTTCTCACTAGCCTGGTGGTTTTCAATCACCATATAGTACATGAGTACCGCGGGAATCACGCCCGCGCTGCCGTTGGTGGGTGCGGTAACCACACGACCCAAAGCGGCATTCACTTCATTGACCGCTAAGGCAAAACAGCTTACCCATTTTAGAATTTGGCGAAACTTCACTTCCGTTTTTCGGATTACTTCCAGCCATTCTTGAGGCGAGTGATAGGGGAGTGTGCCGATCAGATTTTGATGCATATCATAGGCGCGTCGCCGTACATTGAGGCCTCCGGGCAACGTGCCCTCGGTATGGCATCCGATATACATACATTCGAGCATGGTATGCCAAATGCGCATCAATTCACGGTGAATTTCTTCCTCTGAGCGCATCGATTTTTCATTTTCATACACCAATTCCGAAATCGACTTTCCTTCGCTTAGGCAATACTGCAAGAGATCGGCAGCGGTTTGTACCGGAAAAGGGAAGGTACATTTAATAGCACTTTTTTTCTTGGCATTGGTGCGTTCTTCTTTCACGACAAATCCACCGCCAATGGAGTAGTAGGTTTCCGTCACGTTCCCTTGCGGAGTCACGGCCGTAAATTGCAGTCCGTTGGCATGAAACGGTAAAAAGTTTTTGTGGAAATGAATGTGTGTATCAGGCTGAAAAGGAATCGCATAAGCGTTGGCCAACTGTAATTGGTGCGTGTCGCGAATCGTTTGTATGATGGAATCAATTTGATCGACGGGAATGTACTCGGGATCTTGCCCACTCAACCCGAGCATGACGGCTAAATCGGTGGCATGTCCTTTTCCCGTGAGCGATAGCGAGCCATACAAATCGACGGTCACTTCCTGCACTTGGGCCAAAAGATTTCGGTCGCGGAGTTCATGTAAAAAGCGTTCGGCTGCACGCCAGGGGCCCAAAGTGTGAGAACTCGAGGGTCCCACACCGATTTTGAGCATATCAAAAACGGAAATGCATTCTTCCATAGGAGTAGTTTGGTTTGTTTAGGGTAAAAGTAGTAAAAAATTGGTAAGAAAGTTGAGGTTTGATGGTTGTCAGTTGAGGGCTTGCCTGTCTACTATGGCAGTTTAATGGTTTATCAGCTTATGCGAATAGCTGTGTGTACGTTCAATGTCTAATCAATGATCACCTACGAAGTTTAGGGACTAGCCGCCAATTATGAATCAGTCTAATGGCTAACTCCTCCCATGCCTTTAAGCAGTCTTTGACTAGCTTCTGCTATTTGATACAAGACACGTCAATTCATTACGAACAACCTGAAACTTGATACAAGGCTTTAGCCGACTGATGAAGCGTAGCGGAATAAACTTTAAATCTGAAACTAATTCGTAGAGTGGTGGGGGTGCACATGGGTAATATTAGTGTTTATGTTTTTTCAAAATATACAACGGGCAATACAATTTTGATTTCCTCAGGATGTTCTTCTTTTCGCCAAAAGACAATATGTTGTACAGCCGCTCCTTTCATGATATAGCCACGTAATTGATACTTTTCAATCGTTTTTTTAAATTCTGAAGAAAACTTTACAACCATTCGTTGGTCACCCAAAACACATCCTTCAGGGGTTACCTGTAAAGCTTTACCCGACATGCATTGCGCTACACGGTCTTGTCGATCAATAAAATAATCCAGATGAATATCTTTATGGGTCATTTGAACAATAATTTTTGACGTAGACGCATAAGATGTTGTATCTGTTTTGTATTGCATACCTTCAACAGGTATTGGCGGGAAATACGATTCATTGGTGTGAATGTACAAGTTTGTTTTAGCCCGAGTCAATCCAACATACAATTCCCTCAATCGGCTATCTTGCGACATATCAAACTGGGGATGTTGTTCTAAAAGTAAAAACACAGTATCAAATTCTCTTCCCTTTGATTTGTGAATCGTGGACACTACAACATCATCCATTCCAAAATGTATAAAATCCTCTAATTGCGATTCTTCAATAAAGGTCAAGAAATCCGTTTTATATTTTACTTTGTAAACGGTCTTTTCAAATTCTTCAATAAGAGCTAAACAATGTTCTAAATGACGACTATTTGCAAATTGTATTTTTAACTGCTCTTTAGCGTCATTCCAAATGGAATCAGTAAATGCGAACGTGTCTTTATCTATGTTGAGGGCATTGATAAAGTAGCGAACTTCTTCTAAATCATATAAGCGAAAACTAGAACTAGTTTGAATCAGTTTTGTAGGAACACGATGCCGTTTCAATAAGCTGAATACCTGTAAGGCTTCTTCATTGGTTTTCGTCAAAACAGCAGTAGTACCCACTAAATCGGTTTGACATAAATGTTCGACAAGGGGTTGAATTAAATGCGGACTTTGGTAGGTGATCAATTCAAGTTTTCCTATGTCCTTTTGATGTGCTAATATAGGCTCCTGCTTTAATCGATGTTTGAGTCGTTTAACAAATGCATTTGAAAAATCAACTAAATTCTTTTTACTTCGATAATTTTCCAACAAGTCGAATTGAATAGCCTGATAACGGGAAATCAATGAAGCAAAATGAGTAGAATCTGACCCGCGAAATTCATAAATATTTTGATCATCATCTCCAACGGCAATAACCCGCATTTCATCATTTTGTTCCATAAGAACCTGAATCAATTCAAATTCATGACGATTCATATCTTGCGCTTCATCGATAACTAATACTGTTTTAGTAATTCGATTGCGTTCTACCTCATTGTTGCGAATGGCATTAACCGTTCGCTCAATAATGGATTGCGATTTTTCTAGAGTTCCCACTTTACCCAACAAATCAAAACAATAGGAGTGAAAGGTTTTGATTTCAATAAAATGAGCGGCATTGCCTATTAAAGCTTGTAAACGCTTTTTAAATTCTGTTGCTGCCGCACGAGAAAAGGTAAGCATTAGAAGTTGCTCATGTTTGACATCCTCCATCAACAACAGTGAAGCAAGTTTGTGCACTAAAATTCGAGTCTTTCCACTACCCGGACCTGCAGTGACCACAATGTTTTTACTTTCGTTATCGTTGATAATTTTCAATTGCGTGGGAGATAAGTCACCAAACAATTGCTTGAATTTTGAAGGTGTCATTTTAAGCTTCAACTCATCGACACGACTTCCTGGAAAGTATTTACGAAGAAAGGAAGGATAATTCAATTGAAAATAATCATCCACAAATTGTAAGGCAGCTTGATAATTATCAATCATCTTACGGGCATATTCACCCACAATATGAATTTGTTGAATCTTATTTTCATAAAATTGATTCAACTTTTTATAATCATCTTTGGTGTACTGTTTAGTATTCTCTAAAACCAATCGTTCCAGAGTCAGTTTATTGTGAATGACCATAAATCCACCTTCAATTTTAATCGCTTCAATACGCGATAAGTAAAATAAGGCATCTTCAATAGCTGAAGCTTCAATGTCAATTTTAAACAAGTCCTGACTTTCTTCATAGGCTGTTTTCAATTCCATGACTGAAAAAGAAACCATAAACTCCTCTTTTCGCGAAGTATCAGAGGAATCAATAAGTAGATTATCATAGAGATGTTTGACAATGAACTGAGCTAGAAGATGTCGTTTTTTTAGAGCCTCTTTAATTTGATTAGGTTCCTGTAAGCAACGAACGTTAAAATGGTTTTTTGTAACATCCAAATAACTGCGCTCAATCCAATGTTTGATGACCCATAAATTCAATAGGGTCTTTATTTTTGAGGGATTTACCCCGACACAACCTGCAAGTTCCGCTTTTTCGTTGATTTCTTTCAGTTGTAAATGGGTTTGTATGGTCTCTAACTGTTCAACTAGAAAAAGTTCCAGTTTCGCAAATCGTTCTACCAAAGTTAATGAGGTATTCTTTCGGTCTGTGCTTTTTATATATGCATTTAAATCTTTAGTATCGGCTAATATTCCCTCTTCTTTGAGTAAATTGATAACTTGAATCACTTCTTCTTTGACGATGCCCAAATGGTCACTGATAAAGTCAATTCGCGATTCAGCAGCTTCGTCTATGTTTTGTTTCCGACTCTTGCTTGATATAAGTTTTTTGATTATTCGTATGGCTTGTATTTTTTGTTTCTCTGTAAAACGAGTAGCCATTTCAATCTTGTCAATTGCCTCTTGAACTGTTTTCGATAAAATACTATTGGCATATACACGGGGCATATTTTGTCCTCGCTTCAAATACCCCGCATCTTCTAGTGCTGCAATGGCAGTTTTTACCCGTGTTTCAATTTCTTGTACACTGTCATCCCAACCGGCTTTACGTGCAATTTCTAAAGCCGAATTGGAAACGGAAGAACGAAATCGAGTAAGCTCTTTTACAGCACGCCAAATCTGTTGAATCTCTTTTATAGATAATTTCGTCTGATTCAACAAAATGAAATGTTTGCTCAAATCTTCTTCATTGAATAACACAAAACATTCGGCATCCAATGATTCATCTCTACCTGCACGACCCGCTTCTTGAACATAGTTTTCCAACGACTCAGAAATATCATAGTGGATAACCAATCCCACATCTTTTTTATCCACACCCATCCCAAATGCAGAAGTAGCCACCATGACTTGAGTGGTTCCTTGAATAAACGAATCTTGATTGTGTGCTTTTTGGGTATTCTCCATTTTCCCATGAAAAGGTAAAGCGGCTATGTTATCATTTGCCAACCGATCTGCGATAGCCATTACCCTTTTGGTCCGGGAAGCATAGACGATTGTCGGACAGTTTTTCTCCTGTATTAATTCCCGTAAACGTTTGTACTTTTCTTCCTCATTTTCTTTGGCATACACTGCATAATGTAAATTTGTACGCGAAGCTGAAGAAGTAAATAATTCCAACTCCAAATCGAGTTTTTCCTTAAAATACTGACGAATATCTTCAATCACCTTTTGCTTGGCTGTAGCCGTAAAACAGGAGACAGGTATCGGTTCAATCAATTTTTTTACTGATAGCAGTTGTTTGATAAAATCACCGATATACAAATAATCAACCCGGAAGTCTTGTCCCCATGCCGAAAAACAATGGGCTTCATCAATTACAAAACGACTGATTTTACGATCCAGTAATAGTTTCTCAATGGTCTTAGACCGTAAAGATTCAGGCGAAATATAGAGTAGGCTTGCACTACCATCGGATACACGTTCAAAAGATTTTTCACGTTCTATAGGATCCAGTAAACCATTGATTGTTACGGCTTGGGTTATTCCTTGCCGTTCCAAATTATCTACTTGATCTTTCATTAATGATTGGAGCGGTGATATCACAACGGTAAGTCCTGTTGTAGTAGCACCACTCATTAATGCAGGCAATTGAAACGTAATGGATTTACCTCCTCCCGTGGGAAAAATAGCCAATAAGGAACGATTCGCCACTGCTGCTTTGACGGCATTTTCTTGTAGAGGTTCACCCCCATAGGTGCGAAAGCCTTCAAAGTGAAACCAACGATGCAAACCTTTATACACATCCAATGCCTCATTGCAATACGCACAGCCAGCGAGACATGGGGTATTGCGTAGCAACCATAACACGTGTTCTACTTCAGGATAGTTTTTAAGCACCCATGGTGGTGTAAGCGAATACACTTTTTCATCCGTAGAAATAACATCCAATAAGGCAAGGCTGTATGCCAAGGCAACAGGGAACTTTTCAATAAATTGGGCTAGTGGCGCCTCATCACAAATTAATCCCCTAAAATAGTCTCGTATGCTTTCTTTTAAGGAAGGCAAAGCAATATTAAAATCCAAATACCGAAAAAATCCTTCAAACTCTGGAATTTCATGTAGCAAGGTAAAATAGATTGCTTGCAATGCTGAAGGGAGTGCTTTAAAAGCAGCCACCTCAGCATAAAACAAATCTTTTGCCTTTTGAGCATCATTAACTGGATTGTTTAAATGATCAATTTGTAACTTATCATCCTTAACGAGTTTGTGGTATGGATTTTTTGGGAATAAAAGAGGCGACCAATATAAGGTGTCAATGTAATGCGTGGGTGCTACACCCGCTTGAGCAATTCCTTTTTCCAGATACTTTACATCATGATGTACAATATTATGTCCACACACAAAAGACGAACCCATTAAAAAAGAAGTAAATTCAGTTAACGAAGTGCCATGATAATGTCCCTTCACGGTATTTACCGCCCCAACGGCTTGTAGGGTATGGCTTTTAGGATGTATTTCGCTGTCGATGAAGGTAATGGAGGTCATTGCGTGTACGAATATTACGACTAAGATACAAAATCATCAGAATTAGCAAAACAAATGTTAAAAACAATGCTATTAATCTCAAGGAGCATACTTCTTCATACTACCACAACCCCCGAACGCTAAAATCGGAAAAAATTAAAATGGAGTTAATATCTGCTTTTACTTTTTTATCGGCCATTTTATATCTATTCTTATTCCCCCAAACTTACCAAAAAATCCCCAACCAGTCAAGCCGATAGGGGATTTCAATTAACGCAAGGCCAATAAAAGCGATTCACGCAAGGGTACGCGTGTCGTATTTTAACTAACCGAGACAAAGGTGCATAAAGCATTTGGATTCCTCCTTAGGGTTTTTCCTAATTCTTCAAAGTATTTTTCCCCTCGCGGGCGGGTATTTTTCCCGTACAACCTTTGCGCAACAGAATATCCGGTGGCACGGGGCTTTACCGTACAGCTATAGCGGCCATACACCACAGATATCGCATTGCAAACTGCCCACTACCGATTAAACTTGGTGCTTTAAAGATTTATATCATTAAGAAATTAAGGTTTTGACGCACACCATACCGCTCAATAATTAAGGAAACTTAAGTCGGCCACAGGCCGCGTACTTTTGAACTTTGCGGAATCTTGGCGTCTTTGCGGTTAAAAAAGAAGCAAGAAGAAAGAAGCAAGAAAAAAGACCTCTTTGGCTATTTTGAATGTTGTATTTTAAATTATAAATGAGCGTTCTAACACGTCCTCCTTGACTAACGTCCAACGACTAATTTCTAATGACTATTAATATGCAGTTGAGAAGAAAGAAGCAAGGTCAAAGACTTACATTGGGAAGTGAGGAAGCTAATGGCTGAACACTGATCGCTGACTGCTAAAATGACTTACGACTTTCGACTTACGACTATACTTTTTAAACCCCACGCTCTTAGAATGCAACCTGAAACCTAATTTTTCAAATAATGCAACTTATCCGCTTGTACAATGACAATACGGTTTTGGTCTTTCCGAATAAGCCCTTCCTGCTCAAAGTCGGTGAGGGTGCGGCTTACAGTTTCAGGCGTAGTGCCCGAAATATTGGCCAACTCGTTTCGACTTAGGTGAATACTTTCTCCATTAGGGCAGTAGGTCTTGAAGTAACTAATCAACGAATTGGCAATGCGCTTTCGTACCGAGTCGTAGGCAATACGAATCAAATGCTCCTCGGTTTTACTTGATTCCTGCGATAACAAGTGGATAAACTTACCCGCCATCTCAGGATGATGCTCGATCAACTTCTCAAACTCCTGAATGGGTAGGATGCTAATTTCGCAGTCTGACATCGCCTCGGCATTATCCGTATGCGTATGTTCGTTGTATAAATTGTGTAATCCTATATAATCGCCCGTTGAGTGGATACGTACCGTTAGTTCTCGTCCGTCTTGGGCAATTTTGGTGATTTTAATGGCTCCTTTGCGCACATAATAAATCCCGATGACCTTGTCGCCCTCGTAAAATAGAATCTGCTTCTTTTTAATTTTTCGCTGTATCGAATGGTCCTTTAGCAATTCTAAGGCTAATTTCCCTTGCTGATATAAGGGTTTGTTTTGGTCAATTTGGTAGGTTTTTTTGAAATACTCCAGTTGATTTTCCCGCTTCTGTAACCGTACCGCCAACGCATTTAACAATTGTACATCGCTAAACGGTCGCGATAAATAGTCGTCGGCACCCAACTCCATCCCTTTGCGTATATCGGCTTTGTGGTAGGTATGGGCAAAAAAAACAAACGGTATTGATGCAGTTTCTATTTGTTTGGACAAGACTATCAAAACACTAAACCCATCCATTTCAGGCATGAACACCTCGCAAAGAATAGCGTCGGGTTGTTCGGTTTGTGCCATAGTAATACCCGTTTTCCCGTCGTGAGCCAATAAAACGTCGTAGCCAGCCATAGTTAGTAAGTCAAGAAGATAGTGGTCCTCATCGTGCTGTTCCATGATAACTAAGATGCGGTAATTGGCCATAAGCGGTGATTTGGTTTAACAATTGTTAAAATATTCGAGTGTAAGATAGGTAATTTAAATGCTCTTATTTTTATTTAACGTTATTTTTTTTACAAATATGTACAAAAATGGGATGCTTCCACAAAATACAACGTGTCGGATATCAAGAGTTTTTTCTGATTTTAATCATCCCCTAAACTGCGGGAATCGTTTACTTTAGAATGACTTAACCAATCCTTATTTTATATGTATTACAATGTACTTTTTCCGATTATTTCAGGAGTAATCTTGGCACTTATGGCCTTTGCTTCTGTACAACGGGTCAACCACCCGCGTTATTTTCCCTTTGCCATGATTCCCCTCATTCTGGCCATGGAACAGTTTTGCACCGCCCTCGTAGCTCTGGCAGTTGATAATCCAGAGTACGATTACCTAAAAGGATTTTTCACCCTCTTTTTGTTGATTATATCGCAAATCATTTGGCCCGTTTGGATTCCCTATGCCATACAACGTATGGAAACGGTATGGGCCATTCGACGTCTCTTGCTTTTCTTTGTATACCTGGGCGTGATTGTCTCGTTATTTACTACTTGGGATTATATTTTTTACGAAGTGGCCGTCACACTCGAAGGCGATGAAATGCGTTTTATTCAAAATGGAGACAGTTTTTTCCAAGCCTATGGCGTCTACTTTTGGATGTCCGTTACCTTGTTGCCTGCCTTTATTTCGTATACCAAACGAATGTGGATTGTTGGACTTACCTTAGCGATTGCCTATGCCGTAATGCGGTATCTGAATCCTTATGATTTTGTGTTCTTCAGTCCAATTGTGGCTTTAGTATTAGGCGGTTCCATCTATTTTGTACTCCTAGAAATCCACGAATCCAAACCCGTCTGGCATGGGTAAACTTTTGGATTTGTCCACAAAAAAAGTCCGATACGTAATATTAGTATCGGACTTTTTGGTTTTAGGGTTGTTTTATGGAGTAACAACTGGCGGTGTAAAGTGTTTGTTCACCCAATGACAGCGCTGCGTTTCAGTTAGACGTCCTGTCGTGATTACTTCAAGCCCTTGATCGGTAAACAAGCCTTCTTTATGCCATTGGTGTGCGAGCTCCACTTTGGCACTCGACGGACCAAATAAAATTACCCGACTGTAGTCTTTAGCTTTCTGGGTTATTTTTTTGAAAAAGGCATGCCGATTTTCTTTCCGCTTTTGGTTTTCATGGTAGCTGTGTAATCCATTGCCGTAGGTGTTTTTTACGGGTTGGACCTCCAAAATGTCGATTTCCCGTGCTTTGTCGGTAAATTCAATGAGAAAGGCTTTGGAATAATCCATCCAAATGGCCAAGGTTCGTTCATTTTTCATGTTCAATAGGGATTAGGTTATTGCTTTTTTTTAAAATACCCCCGTAGTAAAAACGATTCGCGTGCAGCGGCTTCGAGGGTTCGAAATTCCCGTAGACTTTGCTCCAATTGGATCAATGTGCTGTCGACCGATTGGCCTAGGCGTGGGTCATTGATGAGTTTAGAGAGCACCGAATCGGGTTGGTTTAACGTTTGAGTGAGGGTGTGCAACCCTTGGGCGGTTTGTTCTATATGGTAAACGGTTTGCGAAAATGAATCCCGCAACGTATCATTTTGCATCAATTGCTGTAATAATCCATCCGATTCATTCAACCGGGTCGAAAATTGCCGTAACGCTGTGCTCGTGGTATGAAGCTCTTGTAAACTCTCGTTCCAATGATTGCTCCACGTGGGATCGCTCAACGCCCGATGAACCCATCCTTGGGGGTTGTTAAGCTGTGGTGTAAATTGTGCCAAAGCTCCAGTACTCTGTTCCAATTGAGTGACAACCCGTTCGATTTTATCAGCAAATGTTCGACTGCGTATCAATCGTGAAACCAGTCCGTCTTCGCGATTCAAACGGTGGCTAAATGTTTGCCATTCATCGGTAATACGTTCTGCATTTTTAGCGCTGTGCAATACAC
The DNA here is from genome assembly GCF_027482425.1 of Flavobacterium sp. GTDB lineage: Bacteria > Bacteroidota > Bacteroidia > Flavobacteriales > Flavobacteriaceae > Flavobacterium. The sequence goes on along the minus strand of NZ_JAIXWA010000024.1, from coordinate 13,684 downwards.
TTTCCAAAATAGCTTCCACCTCAATTGGTGCTATCGATTGCAAAGTATCGTTGTGCCGTAAAGGCCCCGATGTACTTGTCCCTGCTGTGAGTTCCAGTACTTTATCGCCCACTAAACCGTTGCTGCCAATTGTAGCCAAAGCGTCGCGGTACAAATAGGATTGAACATCTTTGTCGATAGCCAATTTGACTAATACCGTTCCTTCGGGTTCAAATGCAATGCGGGTCACTGTGCCAATGCCAATCCCAGCCATACGTATGGTACTCCCTTGCCGAAGACCACTTACGGTTTGAAAACGGGCATAGACCACAAAACTCGATCGGAATAGATTTTGGTTAAAGCCCAACGTGTATACGGCAATGACCAAAAGCAACAACCCCACCAAGCTGAAGAGGCCTACTTTCCAATAGTATGTGGGGTTTCTATCCATAGCTTACGGATTAAAAAAAGCATGAACCATCGGATGATCACTTTGCGCTAAGGCTTCATAAGTCCCCGATTGGATTATCTGTCCTTCATGCAACACCACTATCCGATCGGCCGTATGGGCTGCACAGGCGAGATCATGCGTAATGATTACTGCTGTAGGATGATAGTCGGCTTTGATGCGCAACATCAAGTCGGTTATTTCTTTGGCAGTAATCGGATCGAGTCCGGCCGTAGGCTCGTCATACAGCAATACTTCAGGGTCAATGATCAAGGCGCGCGCAAGTCCGATCCGCTTCCGCATTCCTCCCGAAAGTGCACCTGGCATCAAGTCAATAGCCGACTCTAATCCTACGTTTTGTAAGGTGGCGCGTACTTTTTTTTCAAGAACCTCTGGGGCCAGTCCCGGTTGGTTATGAAGGAGTGTAAAAGCCAAGTTGTCCCCCACGGTCATCGAGTCGTAAAGGGCCGCACTTTGGAATAGGAAGCCCATTTTTTGGCGCAACGGACTCAACGCATTTTCATCGCTGTGGGTGATGTCATGCCCCATCAACCGCACCACCCCTTGATCGATTTTGGTAAGTCCAGCAATGCATTTAATGGCGACCGATTTTCCCGATCCTGAGCGGCCTAATACGACTACATGTTCCCCTGCATAAACAACCAAGTTCAGGTTGACTAGCACCGCTTTGGGGCCATAGGCTTTGTACACATGTTCCAATGCAATAAGAGGAGGCATCATAGTAAATCAGTAATTTGTACAGCAATTAAATCGACCAAAAAAATACTCAGTGAGGCCGTGACCACCGCTTGATTGGCGGCGCGTCCCACACTCTCGGTACCGCCTTGGGCATGAAATCCTTTGAAACATCCTACCAATCCAATAAAGAAGCCAAAACAATAGGTTTTGATCACGGCAGGAATCAAATCACTGAAAGCCAAAGAGTCAAAAACCTGCCGTAAGTAATGTCCAAGCGTTAGGTCTAAATGCCTCGAGATTCCCAAATACCCTCCCAAAAGGCCAATAGCATCCGCATACAGCACGAGGATAGGGAGCATTAAAGTAGTGGCCAAAGTGCGTGTAATAACCAAATACCGAAAGGGGCGAATAGCACTCACTTCCATCGCATCGATTTGTTCGGTGACACGCATCGAACCTAATTCGGCACCAATGCCCGAAGCCATCCGTCCTGCACAAATCAATGCCGTAATGACCGGGGCAATTTCTCGTACCAATGAGAGTCCTACCATACCTGGAATCCACGACTCAGCACCAAATTTAGCCATGGCAGGACGGGACTGTATGGTGAGCACCCATCCCATGATCAATCCCGTTGTGGTCACCAAGGGGAGGGAGCGGTAGCCCAACTCATAACATTGTTTGAGCAGTTCGCGACCGGATATTGTTTTGAAACTTAATTCGCTAAAAAAACGGCCGAAAAAGAGCGTAAACTGTCCCAAGCCGACGAGTTCGTTTTCATAAGGACGGAAAGCCATAGTGTACAATTAGAGTTTTGGAATGACCAAAAGCGGGAGATGATTTTCCAATACCAAGGCCGAAGTTTTGGAAGGAAAAAGCATCCGACTCAATAAGGAACGGTTGGGGGTACGAAACAATACTACCAGCGAGGGTTTTAAGGGATGCAACAACCGATGCAACAGTTCTTTGAATGGCGTTTGCGGAATCAGCTGAATGTATTGAAACCGTACCGTGTCGCTTTCATAACTTTTTGCTGTTTCATGCAATTGGGTAAACCGCGCTTTTAGTTCGAGTTCATAAGCAAAAAACAAAACCTCCACCCGAGCTTCCAAGCGGCGTTGAAGTGTTGTAATCTGCGTCATTTCATCATCGATATGTGCCATGTCGGTAAGATAACAAAGCGACTGGATCGGTGTCGTTCGGTACCGATTGGGTACAATACACAAAGGAACGGGACAATGGTGTAGCAAAGCTTCGGGGAGACTGCCCAATAATGTTTTGTATATAGAGGCTCCATTTTCGCTACAAAAAACCATTTCGATGGCATGTGCTTTGGTGTAATGAATGACCGTTGCAGCCAAACTTCGTTCGAGTTTGAGACATACAATTTCATAGTCCACTTTTGGAATACCCGACGGAAAAACAACATGAATGTACTTCTTGAGTTGATTGGTTTTGAGTTGTAAGGCTTCCTCCCAACGCAGTTGTGGGGTGGCGGTTCGCGAGTCGATCGCAATTTCAGGGTCAAAAAGGTTTAGTACGTGCAACAACACCACTTTTGACTGGGTTTGTTGGGCATATTGAAATGCAAAACGAATGCCTTTCCGCGAATGCCCAGAAAAGTCAGTGGTGACAAGAATTTTTCCCATAGCTTTTGGTTTTAATGAAATTCCAACCGTTAGGTATGGATAATTTCGAGTTGATTATGTATGCGCCAGATGCCGGGAGCATTCCAAGCAATCCGTTCGGCTTCTTCTTTTTGAACCAAGGAATCTACAATCCCCGTGAGGGTAACTTCATTTTGGTGAACCCCAACGATAATGTTTTTTCCACGAAGAATACTACTGCGGTCAAAAGCATCACACAATGCTTTTTTTTCCAACATATCCGTTCGATCGGAATGGATAAGCAATGAATTGACCACGCCTTTTACGCCCATAATTCGGGATACCGCTTTTTCGGCGGCTTGTTTTTGGTAGTGCCAATCGACCGAACCCACAAGGTAGATCCACCCGTTGGCTACCACGATTTTGATGTGTTTGGGCGGAATAGAAGTATGCAATTCCAATGCTCGCAATGCTTCCTCAGCCAATCGTTCCTCGTTGGTAGCTTCAGGATGCTCTTGTACGTTGATGTGCATCACTACGGCTCGAACCCCACGAACTTTTTTGACTGTTTGTTCAATGTCTGCTTTCATTTCATATCGTGCTACCGTTCCACTTAGGGTGACAATCCCGTCATGAGCGGTTACCCCAATTGCTGCCCCCGTAAGATGCGGCTCCCAAAAGAGGGCGAATTGAACTTTTTGCTGGAGGTCGTTATTCGCATTCATCACTAAAAACTTTTACTAAGGGACGGATTTCAAGTTCATTGGATACCGATGCAATCCCCGGAGCATTCCAAGCCAGGCGCTCGGCTTCTTCTTTTTCATAAAGATTATTTACACTTCCGGTAAGGGTAACTTTGCGGTGATCGAGGTTCACTGCTATCACGGCATCCGAGAGCACAGCGCTGTGGTGAAGGGCTTTGACAATGCTTTCCTGTAGGAGTTCATTTTCGTAATCAGATTGGGTATGCAGCAAATTAGAAATGCCCCGTATGCCTTTGATACTGCTTAAGGCAGCTTCTGCAGCTTTTTTCTGGTAGTTCCAATGCAGCGTTCCTTCGAGCGTTACCCATCCGTTTTCCACCTTAAAGCGAATGCGTTCATCGGGAATGGTAAAACTGGATCGATACAACCGCAAGATGTTCTCGGCCAATTTTTCATCGGAGAGGGTTTGTTCTTTAGGAAAAACCACGGCTATTTTTTCAACAATAGCGCGTACGCCATCAATGTTTTTGACAATGCGTTCAGCTTCTACCTTTAGAAAGTAATTGGGCAGTATTCCCATAAGCGTTATAATGCCCTGGTGAGCCGTTACTCCTAATTGAGCATCCTGCATTTGAGGTTCCCAGCGCAAGGCTTGTTGAACCGTAAATTGTAATGATTCGTCGGTACTCATGTGTGAATTTGATTTTGAAGTTGTTTGGTGTATTTACGTAGGTGAAGTTCCAAGGCTTGCCGGGCCATAAGATGACTCAAAGTTGATTCGGCGCCCTGATTCAGGTTAACATGATCGGCTTCCAAGCCATCGTAACAGCCCCCTGTTTTGGGGTTATAGAGCATTTCTCCCCGATGATTTAGTCCAAGAAACCAACGGTAGGCCGTTTGCATTTGTTGTGTATATTCGGGTTGTTGGAGCAGCCGTTGAAACGTATCCAATGCCAGTACGGTATAGGCCGCATCAATCGGTTGTTCGCCCCCTGGAGGTAATCGATCCCACGCTTGCCCTCGATGGAACCATCCATTGTTGGAGATGACCCTCAAATAGGAATCACGAAATAGGATGCTTAATAAAAAAGAAAAGGATAAGACTGCTGTGGTTTTAAAATCAATACGGTGGGTTACTTTCCACGCCATAAGAAGCGCTTCGGGCAACACACTATTGCCGTAGGTGAGGTAGGGCTCATACCACGGCCAGGTGTCGGAAGCAGTTTGCCCGTACATCCCCTGCAAGCGATCGCCAAGGATTTCGATTTCGGTGCTGTAATCGGCGTTTCCCGACTCGTGTACAAAGTAGAGTCCTTTCAGGGTAAACGCCATCGCCCGAGGGGAGGTAAGGGTCAAACGAGGAGCCCGGGTCGCTTGTAACAAGTCCTGAATGGGTTGTTGGAGCGATGCTTGATCGGTAGGTGCAAATGCAGCGCAATACCCCAATGCCCAAAGTGCCCGTCCAAAAGAGTCTTCCAAATTATCGGTTTTGTTTTGGGCGGTAAATAGGTGGGCATAGGAAACATAGTTTAGAAAACGACCATCGGGTTGGAGGCAAAAAAGCATAAATTGAAGGTAACGTTCCATCGCGGTCAGTAAGGCCGGATTTCGCGTGATTTGGTAGTTTTGCACGGTAACTATGAGTGCACGGGCATTGTCGTCAAGCGTATATCCTGAGCTCGTATCGGGTTGATTAAGTCGGGCAAATTGTAAAATCCCTTTGCCCGTGGTCATCGCCCAAACATGTTTGAGGGTTATGTTGGGAAGACGAAGGGTGAGCGGTATTTGAGTCGTACTTTGCTGTTTCAGATAGTTTACATAGTGCATGGCTGTATTTTCCCAAGCGGTAGGTTCCATTTGATGCAAACCGTTTCCTCGAAGTTCTTCTTGCCATTCGGGTTGGGCAAGTAAAGCGATGAGTTGCCGTGCCAGCTGAACGGGTTGTTCAAAATCAAAAAGGAGACCGCTCCCCTTTTGAACAAGTTCTTTTGCATGCGGAATGGGGGTAGTGATTATCGGGCAGCCACAACTTAAGGCGTAGGCAAAGGTGCCACTTACAGCTTGCTCCTGATTTTTGGACGTAAACAAATAGATATCCGTCATTTGCAAAAGGTCCAGTAGCTTTGGTAATGCCACATACTCGTTGATAAAATGGGTGTGGTATTGCAATCCCAAAGCGGCAATACGGTCTTCCAAAAAGGTTCGATACCGTTCGCCTTCTTGCGCAACAACTCCGGGATGGGTTTGCCCTACAATCAAGAACAAGACCTCTGGAAACCGCTCGATAACCAAGGGAAGAGCTTGCAGTGTCGTCTCAATATTTTTGCCCGAGCTAAGCAAGCCAAAAGTGGTAAGCAAAGTCCGTTGTTCCCAACCCATCCGTTTTTTGAGGTCGGCCTTCGGCAAATGGTCTACCAAATGAGTGCCGTGAGGAATGACAATAATTTTGGAAGCCTGAATCCCGTAGCGCTGGATCAATAGTTTTTTGGAGTGGTTTGTCATCACGACCAAGGTATGCGCCAAGAAACCGAGTCGTTTCATAAACAACAGAGTAGCTTCATCGGGTTGACTCAAGACCGTATGAAGTACTACCATGATTTTTTTCTCCATTTGGTTTAAAGCGTCCAAAAGTTTGTATTCGTGGGCGCGATAGAGTCCAAATTCATGTTGTACAACAACCCATTCTTGCTGATGCAGTAGTTTCATTTTGGAAAGGAGCGCATGGTAAGACGCCTTGCTTTCGGGTTGCAATACATGAAACACAGAAGCTGGATACACAGCTTCAGGAACATCTAGTGCACAAATTTTGACCGTAAATGCCTGTTCGTACTGCGTTTGTATGGCCTCAATCAAATCGGAGGCAAAGGTAGCCAAACCACAAGCCCGCGGGGGGTAAGTGGTAATCATGACCAAATCGTGTTGGACTGCAGAAACCGGTACTGGCTGTTGAGCAGGAATACGTTGCGTATACTGCGGTAAGAGGAGTCGCTGAGGGTGTTGCATTTTAAGTCGCATGGGGTTCAAAAGGGTTACGTTGCAATTCTTCCAGTAAGGCGGGTAACGAGAGGGTCACCCAAGCAATACGTTTGTCGGCGGCTCCATAAAAAATGTAGAGCAATTCGTCAACGACTACAGCGCCACTGGGAAAGCAAATGTTGTTGATAATTCCGTGAACTTCATATTCATATTCGGGGCCAAAAAGTGGGTAGGGCAGTCGGCACCGTTCAATTTTGGGGTTTTCTAGGTCTAGCAGAGCGGCACATGCACTGTATACATAACCGTCAATTGTATCGTGTACTCCATGGTAAATCAATAGCCATCCTAAATCGGTTTCAATAGGTGGGCAGCCGCCTCCAACATAGCTTACCTCATGCTCGTATCTGGGGCTGAGGAGGATCCCTTCGGTAAAATGCAAAAAGTAGTTTTCCCAAAAGGCCGTTGTGAGGTCACTGAACTCTTGAATGATTACTAATTGAATATCGGGTTTGATGCGGTGTAACAAATAAAGTTTTCCGTGAATCCGGCGGGGAAAAAGGATTACGTTTTTATCCCACAACTTCCAGTCTTGGGTATCGAGCAAACCTTGGGGCGGTTGGTTGTAACGGTGGTATTTTTCATTCAACGGGCGGTTGGATTCAGCCAGAAGGATAAAATCGGCAAAACGAATGTCGGCAACGATTAAACCCTGTTTTTCCCAATGAATCATATCGTTTGAAGTAGCCAGAGCTCCGCGGGCGTTGAGTCCATCAAAGGCGGTGTAGGTGAGGTAAAAAAGCCCTTCTATCATCACAATGCGCGGATCTTCCACCCCATGACACTCGTATGAAACTTGGGGATATATGGAGGGAATTTCATCACGCTGGAGGAGTTGGCCTTGTACGTCAAAACGGGCATAACCAATTACAGAACCATGGGTTTTATTTATTGCTCGATACCACAAGTGAATGCCTTCTCGATTGCGAAGTACGGCAGGATTAAGCACACCGAGATTTTCAAAACCGTGGGTGGTTTTTTCCAAAAGTATACCGCGTTTTTTAAGGGAAGACAACATGGGTTAAAAGGTGGAGGAAAGTTGACCGATAGCATAATCAATCAGGGTTCCACAAGACAAAATTGATTTTTTACCTTGGGAAAAAAGATGATGCACATCAGGCAATACTATGATTTGCCGCATATCATTTCGTGCGCTACAGCAGGTTTTTTTTATTGCTAAAGAAAAGACTTGTATACGATTCCCAAATTGCTTCGATAATGTAGGAGGTTGAAAGTAATGGCTGTAACTCATAGTAGCAATTACTGTCACATTTTGGGGCCTTTGTGTTCTATATCGTAAGGATTTAAGTTTTTAGAACAAGTTAATCCTTTTTAATGCTTTATAATTCGTAATGCCTTAGGGGCAAAAAAAGCCACTGAGCTGCTGAGATCCCAACGGAGTACTGAATACTGCCCACTGTAACTGCTTACTGATCCCGAACCTTCGGGGCTGAACACTGCTACTGCGACTGATCCCGATCCTTTTTGGCGGTTAAATTCCTGCCACCCCTAGTGCGATTTCTCCTATCGTCGAAATGACAGCTACTCGGTTGGGAGAATCTCTATTTTAAAAGAGAGTTGTTACTAAATTGTTACATTGAAAGCGTTTTAGCACCGCAAAAAACTTTATTATACGCCCAGTTTGTCATTTCGACGGAGAAGAAATCCCATAACATGGTTTTTTTAGCTTCTGAGCTTCTGAGCTGCTGATCCCGACCCTTCGGGGCTGAGCCAATTTAAAAGAAATCTCGGTTGTGAAGAGACTGCGACTGCGACTGCAAAAGCGACTGCGACAGCTCCCTGCCATCTTGTCACTCTGTTCCTGACAAAAAATACCTCAAATCGCATTGGCACAAAAGTTGTCATATCCCAGTCGTGCCATTGCACGGCCTACTCCTAGAGAGGTCATTCAACAGAATTAAATAAAGGAGATTAACATCATGGGAAAAATTATTGGTATCGATTTAGGTACAACCAATTCATGTGTAGCCGTTATGGAAGGGGGAGAACCCGTAGTAATCGCTAACGCAGAAGGGAAACGCACCACACCTTCAGTCATTGCATTTGTGGAAGGCGGCGAAATCAAAGTAGGTGACCCTGCCAAACGTCAGGCGGTTACCAACCCGACCAAGACCATTGCGTCCATCAAGCGCTTTATGGGAAATAAATACACGGAAAGTGCCAAAGAGGCTTCTACCGTAGCATACAAAGTAGTCAAAGGCGACAACGACACCCCGCGTGTCGATATCGACGGGCGTTTATATACCCCACAAGAATTGTCGGCCATGACGCTACAAAAAATGAAAAAAACCGCTGAGGATTACCTTGGACAAGCGGTAACCGAAGCGGTAATTACCGTTCCTGCCTACTTTAACGATGCGCAGCGTCAAGCGACCAAAGAAGCAGGGGAAATTGCCGGGTTGAAAGTTATGCGTATCATCAACGAACCCACAGCAGCGGCTCTAGCGTACGGCTTGGATAAAGCAGGAAAAGACCAAAAAATTGCGGTGTACGACTTAGGAGGTGGAACTTTCGATATCTCGATTCTCGAATTGGGCGACGGGGTATTTGAAGTATTGTCTACCAATGGGGATACCCACTTAGGAGGAGACGACTTCGACCAAGTAATTATCGACTGGATGGCCAATGAGTTTATGAGTGAAGAAAGCGTTGATTTACGCAAAGACCCTATGGCCTTACAGCGGTTGAAAGAAGCGGCCGAGAAAGCCAAAATCGAGTTGTCTTCTTCGACACAAACTGAAATCAACTTACCTTATATTACAGCAACAGCCAGCGGGCCTAAGCACATGGTGAAAACGTTAACCCGTGCGAAGTTCGAACAATTGGCCGATAGTTTGGTAAAACGTTCGATGGAACCCGTAGCCAAAGCCTTGAAAGATGCTGGTTTGTCTACTTCCGATATTGATGAAGTGATTCTGGTGGGAGGTTCAACCCGTATCCCCGTGATTCAAGAGCAAGTTGAAAAATTCTTCGGTAAAAAACCGTCCAAAGGAGTCAACCCTGACGAAGTAGTAGCCATCGGTGCGGCCATTCAAGGGGGCGTGTTGACCGGTGATGTAAAAGATGTTCTTTTGTTAGACGTTACGCCTTTGTCCTTAGGAATCGAAACCATGGGGAATGTGATGACCAAATTGATTGAGGCCAACACGACCATTCCTACCAAAAAATCACAAGTGTTTTCCACGGCTGCGGACAACCAACCCAGTGTTGAAATTCACGTGTTGCAAGGCGAGCGCACCATGGCTGCTGATAACAAAACAATTGGACGTTTCCACTTAGAGGGTATTCCACCTGCGCCACGCGGTGTGCCTCAAATTGAAGTAACCTTCGACATTGACGCCAATGGAATCATCAAAGTTTCGGCTACCGATAAAGGTACAGGCAAATCACATGATATTCGTATCGAGGCCTCTTCAGGTTTGACCCCCGAAGAAATCGAACGCATGAAGAAAGAAGCCGAGATGAATGCCGAGTCCGATCGTATGGCCAAAGAAAAAGCCGACAAGTTGAACGAAGCCGATAGCATGATTTTCCAAACCGAAAAGCAATTGACCGAATTTGGTGATAAATTGTCAGAAGGCAACAAAACGGCCATCACTGCAGCTTTAGAGGATTTGAAAAAGGCTTACGAAACCAAAGACGTAGACACGATTCAGGCTGCTTTAGATAAAATCAATGAAGCCTGGAAAAATGCTTCGGAAGAATTGTACAAAGCGCAAGCCGAAGGACAAACCCACGAAGCACAGCCCCAGCAAGATGCTACTGGCGATCAAACGCAAGATGTGGACTTTGAAGAAGTAAAATAATCCGTGAGCAACGGACATTTATTAAAAGTCGGATGTTAGGTCCGACTTTTTTTTTGCATCGTCCTTTTCATTTGCGCTATAATTATGGTATGGGGAAACGTAATTGCTGCCATCAATGAAAAGAATAAGGCTTTAAACACGGTATCATTCGCAATGGCCCAATACGCAATAACCATCGTTCCTACCGCCAAACTCCAATACAACGCACTTGATTTAAAATAATGCCACCAAGCGCGCACATTTTCTTTTCCATACAAAAACCGAATTTGCTCCTGAATCGAGGGCACACTATGCCATAAGACAAAGTACATGCTAAACCCCCAAATCAATCCCGCATGATAAAAGATAATTGTAAACACCCCAAGGTAAAATAGATTACGTCCAATACTTATCCGAAATACGTCACTTTGTTTTGCCAATAGGGCACCCAAAAGCAATACCATTACGCCGAATAAAAGGGTAATTTTTTGTATACTTAAATCAGTATCGATTTGTCGTGTGATGGTTTGAATAATTGCATGTACTTCTTTTTCATGAAAACAAAAAAGAATTCCTAACACCAACAAGCCATAACTACCTTGAAACAAAATCCAAATTCCCTTTAACGATGAGGGCACTTCCATCGTCCAATGCTGATTGCCAAAGTGATACCCGCTAATGAGTATAAATAGGAGTAAACCTATGGTGGGAAGTAGCGTAAATACAATCATGCCCAACAACACAATGGCGATATACTGCATCAATAATTTGAGATCCCAAGTTTTAGAAATCCCCTCATTTATTTGCTGACCTATGGTTAAATCATTGGCTCCGTGGACAATCCCTAGTAAGGCAATTCCTACAAAACCAAATAGCTGCTGATTTTCAACAGAAATAAAATTAGCCAACCATAACATGAAAAATGTCAGTAAAATCCGAAGGTGAAGGGAGGTTTCCATGCTTAGTTTGTTAAAATTGTTTAATAAATGTAATAAAAATAATAAACAAAATAACTTTTTACGTTTAATGTTTTGTAATTTTATTTAAACAAATTAAAATAGTAACAACTAAAACAACAGATTATGACAAACTTCAGTTTATTGACCGGTTGGGTAGCCAAAATGATGCCCACCGATTACATCGGATTTACATTTTTTATTGGATGTATGGCCATGATGGCGGCTTCGGCCTTTTTCTTCTTATCCTTAAGTCAGTTTGACAAAAAATGGCGTACCTCAGTGTTGGTTTCTGGGTTAATTACCTTCATTGCGGCGGTACACTATTTTTACATGCGTGATTATTGGAGTGCTTTTGGAGAATCGCCAACCTTTTTCCGCTATGTGGACTGGGTATTAACTGTGCCGTTGATGTGTTTGGAATTTTATTTGATTCTAAAAGTAGCTGGAGCCAAGACGTCCTTATTATGGAAAATGATTGGTTACTCTTTGGTGATGTTAGTCACTGGGTACTTTGGAGAAGCCGTAGATCCAGGAAATGCAGCCATGTGGGGCTTAGTATCAGGTCTTGCTTACTTCATTATCGTGTATGAAATTTGGTTGGGCGAAGCGTCCAAGTTGGCCAAATCCGCAGGAGGTTCTGTATTAGAAGCTCATAAAATTTTATGCTGGTTTGTGTTGGTAGGTTGGGCAATCTATCCGTTGGGTTACATGTTGGGTACCGAAGGTTGGTACACCTCGATGTTGGGCAAAGGAAATGTAGATGTGGCCTACAATATTGCGGATGCCATCAACAAAATCGGTTTCGGTTTGGTCATCTACAACTTGGCAGTGAAGTCAAGCAAAGACTAACCCTTTTTTTTCCCTATAAAAGCAGACGGATTCCCAAGCGGAGTTCGTCTGTTTTTTTTACGTCAAAATATTTTGTACATTCGAAACACAAAAATCCTTTTCACCATGAAAAAAATCGTGTTCTTCTGCATGTTGTGTTTCATCACATTGGTAAACGCCCAAAAGAAAAAAGTGCCTGCTGCCACGCCTGTATTAGCCAAAGTCGAAAATCTTGTATTGGAGCTGAAGACAGGAAATTTACAGTTGGTCCAAATGGAGGGCACTAAAGTTAAAGAAACGGTTGTGGTGCAAGCCAATGCAACCACTATGAAGCCTACCGATTGTAAAATTATTCCTTTAACGGCCTCAGGAACAAAGTTGTATGCTGTATCTTGGACCGAAAAAAAGACAGTGACTACTCCAGATAAAACGGAAGAAATTACTACTGTCACACATGCCATTTACGAATGGAAAACTAAGAAGCAAGTTTTTTTCAATACACAAATCACCAACAACATTACGGAGAAAGTGTATTTAGACCGCAATAGAAATGCCAGTGAAACCCAAATGAAGGTGCGTCGTGAAGGGTATGAATTAATTCTCAACCCCGATGGAACGGTTACCCAAAAAAATAAAACATCGATGTTGACTTGGACCTACGATGCAACCAAAATGGAAATGGTGCAGGTCAAAAAGAAATAATTTCGATTTATGGTTTTATAACTAAGGCGTATTTTTCCAATAAGCCGTGGAGCCCTTGGGTACTAAAAATGGCTTTCTTCATTTTATTCTTTTCGGGATCAATACGGTATTCGTAACTCGTGTAGAAATCGGTTTTTTCTAAATTGGTGTTGCTAAAAACCGCACGGCGCAAATTGCAAGAGTCAAACAACGCCCCCGATAAGTCGGTTTCCATAAAATCAGTCGCAATCATACTGCAATGAATAAACTGAATTTGGCGAAGTTTGAGTTTGTAAAACTGACTGTAATCGAGCAAGCAATCTTTGAAGTGAAATTCGTAAATCACTTGATCCGTCATGGCAAAATTTACTGAAGTAAGGTTGCAATCGGTAAACCACACGCCACGCAAAGCGGTATGATTCAGCTTTGTTCCTTTGAAATTACACCGAATAAAAGTACAATCGACAAAGGTCACGTTTTGAAAGAAACAGCCAGTAAAGTCACAATCGGTAAAGGTGCATTGCTCAAATTCGGTATGTTGTAAATCCGCTTGGGTATAGGTTTGCTGGGCAAAGTTTTGGTCGTGGGTAAAAACGTAACTCATGATTCAAATTTGGAGCAAGGTAACCAATTTACCCCAGTTTTTTTTACATTTGAACAAATGCCCAACCATGCTTTTTCAATTTTGTCCCCGTTGTGCGTCAACCAAGATCACCGAAACGAAGGCGTATCGTATCGCTTGCAATCATTGTGGTTTTGTATATTATCACAACGTAGCCGCGGCTGTAGCTGTTGTGTTACGCTATAAAGATCAGGTGTTGTTTACGGTTCGTCAAGAAGATCCCGATGCCGGTTCCCTCGATTTACCGGGCGGATTTATTGATCCAGGAGAACGGGCCGAAACCGCCGCTTGCCGCGAAATCAAGGAGGAATTGGGATT
>NZ_JAIXWA010000031.1 GCF_027482425.1 Flavobacterium sp. | reverse complement strand
TTTAAAGGAACAATGTTTGCCATTGCGAAGGATGTCAAGATTCAAATCGAATTTAATCCATCCTTGGTCAAAGCCTACCGTTTGATTGGGTATGAAAATCGGAAATTACGTCCCGAAGATTTTAAAAATGATGCTATTGATGCAGGCGAATTGGGAAGTGGTCATACGGTTACGGCCTTTTATGAAATCATTCCCACAGGCGTAGAATCCAATCTCTTTGTAGCCACCGATGATTTAAAATACACACCAAAAGTTACCCCTAATGCCCAATTAAATAGCGAATTAGCAACGGTAAAGTTTCGTTACAAAAAACCCGACGGTGAACGTAGTACCGAAATGACCCGTGTGATACAAAATTTTGAGGTCAGCTCTCATAATACATCACCCGATTTTCGTTTTGCTGCGGCTGTGGCTTGGTTTGGCTTGTATTTACGAGACTCTAAATTGATTCAAAACAAATCGATTACAGATATAGAAAACTTAGCCAATACAGCTATTGGACAAGATAAGGAAGGCTATCGCTATGAACTGATTCGTTTGGTAAACACATTTCAGCATAATTAGTTAAGGTTAATTTTGGTTAGCGAAAAGGCCGGGAGTTGAGTGCTTCCGGCCTTTGATTTATTTTTCAATCTCTTTTAAATTTTCCATTTTCTTGTATTCCAAGAATCCTTTAATATCCTCAAAATGCTCTTGTACTCGCTTGTTTCCAAACTCAAAAACCTTAGTAACCAAGCCATCTAGGAAATCCCGGTCGTGCGACACAAGAATTAATGTTCCGTCAAAGTCTTTAAGGGCAGCTTTAATAATATCTTTTGTTTTCATGTCCAAATGATTCGTAGGCTCATCCAAAATCAAGACGTTTACGGGTTCGAGCAATAATTTAATCATCGCCAAACGGGTTCGCTCACCTCCCGATAAAACCTTTACCTTTTTGTGGACATCATCACCTCCAAACATAAAGGCCCCAAGAAGATCTTTGATTTTGGTACGAATCTCACCCACAGCTATTCGATCAATCGTTTCAAAAACCGTCAATTCACCATCCAACAAAGCAGCTTGATTTTGAGCAAAATACCCCACCTGTACATTGTGACCGATTTCTAATTTTCCTTCAAAATCGATTTCATTCATAATCGCTTTAATCATTGTCGATTTCCCTTCCCCATTTTTCCCAACAAAAGCTACTTTTTGTCCCCGTTCTATAACCATATTGGCATCTTTAAACACCACATGATCATCATATTTTTTGGACAAATGCTCCACAACAACGGGATATTGTCCACTACGTGGTGAAGGCGGAAATTTTAAACGAAGAGCTGATGTGTCGACCTCATCAACCTCGACTAACTCGAGTTTTTCCAACATTTTTACCCGAGATTGTACTTGCAAAGTTTTGGAATAAGTTCCTTTGAATCGCTCGATAAATTCAGTGGTTTCAGCAATCATTTTTTGCTGCTCCTCGTAGGCTTTCTGTTGATGTACCCGACGTTCTTTTCGCAACTCTAAATAATGGGAATACTTCGCACGATAATCATAAATACGTCCCATTGTAACTTCAATTGTACGGTTGGTGATGTTGTCCACAAACGCACGGTCGTGGGAAATCACCATTACAGCTTTAGCTTGATTCAATAAAAAATCTTCCAACCATTGTATACTATCCATATCCAAATGATTGGTGGGCTCATCGAGCAAAATCAAATCGGGTTTTTTCAAAAGTATTTTGGCCAATTCAATGCGCATTCGCCATCCCCCCGAAAATTCAGAAGTAGGCCGATGAAAATCATCCCGTTCGAAACCAAGCCCTTTCAAAACTTTCTCAACTTCGGCTTCATAATTGATTTCTTCAATAGAATAAAATTTTTCGCTTAATTCTGAAACGCGTTCAATCAACTTCATATAATCGTCACTTTCATAATCCGTTCGCACCGTAAGCTGTTCATTCAGCGCATCGATTTCTGCTTTCATCGAAAAAATTTCCGCAAAAGCTTTAGAAGTCTCTTCAAAAACCGTCAGATCATCTTGCGTCAATAAGTGTTGAGGTAAATATGCGATTACCGCTTCTTTAGGGGCCGAAACAGCACCGCGAGTAGGTTTGTTTTGACCGGCTACAATTTTTAATAAGGTAGATTTTCCCGCACCATTTTTGCCCATTAAGGCTATTTTATCGGTCTCATTAATAGCAAAAGTAACTTCACTAAAAAGGGTTGTCCCTCCAAATTCAACAGCGATGTCGTTTACGGTAATCATAGGTGTAATAACTTTAAAATAAAGCGGCAAAGATAGCGGAATTAAGGACTTTTTGGGAGTAGAATAAAAAGAAAAAAGACAACCTTAAAGTTGCCTTCTTCGTTGTCTATTTTCAATGTAATCTTCAATGGCTTTGCGAGTGGTAAACCAATTTCGCCCTTCTTTGTAGGCGTCAATTTTGCCTTGACGGGCCAATAAACTGATGTACTCTTGCCCATATGGTGTGCCTGGTTCACTCACTATTGTGGCAATCGATTCGTAAGGTTCTTGACCCGGAAAAGTATTTAAATAAATATTTAAGGAGCGTTCTACAGCTTGACACATCAACAAAATGAGCTTTTGATAATTACCTTTATTAGCTTGATTAAGGGCTTCGTAATATTTTTTGCGGTCATTTTTTAAGATGATGGCCGGTGGAAAACCCTCTTGCATCAACAATAAATTCATCACCAAACGAACAGTTCTGCCATTTCCATCAAAAAATGGATGAATCCAAACAAATTTATGATGAAAAATTGTAGCCAATTCAATGGTGTTTAAGCCCTTAGGGTTTTGATGCACAAAAGCAATTAACTCATCTACCAGTGTAGGGACTTTAAGGGCATTGGGAGGGATAAAATTTGCGCCCGAAATACGCACCCCTCCATTACGAAAACGACCTGCAAACTCCTCTTCAATGGAACGTAGCACATAAGCATGTAACGTTAAAATATCACGACTCTGAAGCTGATAGGAATCATGCACAATAGAATACAAATACGCAATAGCAACTTCATGATTTTTGACCTCAAAATGCTCTCGTAACGACTTCCCCTTGATGGTAATCCCTTCTTGAATAACGAGCTGGGTTTCGCGAAGACTCAAGGTATTCCCCTCGATACTATTGGAATTGTAGGTCCATTCGATGGTTAAGGCTTCTTTGATTTTTTGTAAGGCGCTATGAGGCAATGGACGCCCTCGATCTAACATTTGTTTTTTGTCATACAAACGCTGGAACGTCTCTTCAAATTCATCATAATAACTTCTATCAATCTCCCACATACGACAAATTTATCGTTTTATTCCTATTTTTTTATTATCCGATATTAATTTTAACAAAAATAAAAAATCCCGAAGGTGTCGGGATGGATTAACAAACTTAATTTATTACTCTAAGTCAACTTCGTCTTGGTCTTCCATTTCAAAAAACAAAGGATCAATCATAATATTTTCGGCAATGATTTCGAGGCGTTCTGTAATTTGAGAGCAAAAGAAAATCCGTTGTACTTTTTCAATACTCTCAGATAATCGAAGAATCTTGGGCTCGTATCGATTTTTTATGATAACCTCAGCATCATCTAATATGAACATTTTCAATTGGTTTACATCAAATCCAGCCGAACCAAACATGGTTGTCAATTGGTTTGGGGTACCGACTAAAACATCGATACCTAAAGAAATTTGATTTTTATCTTCATCCAAATCCGATCGATCATGAACATGATAAATACGTAAATCATTGTACTTATTCAATCGATTGAACACCTCAACCATCTCCAACACTTTGGCTTTATCATTACAAATAATCAAGGCCCTTGGAGACAATTCAAAAGGTTTGTTCAAGCGCTGAATAACATGGAGAGCAATGGTGGTCGACTTCCCACTTCCAACATCACTTTGAATGACTGCATCGGCACCACTTTTTATTGCCGCATACGTTCCCTCTTGCAGATCATTGGGCAATGTTAATCCCGATTCAATTAAAGCTTGCTGAAGTAATGGGTTTATTTTTTTTAACTGCATAAATCCTTTTTTTATTTACTCGCAAATAATTTCACATCACTTTCCGTAATCTCTTGGCCTCCCAAAATAATCAAACGCTCCACCACATTGCGTAATTCGCGAATATTACCCGTCCAATCATATTCTTGAAGCAATTGAACAGCGGCGTGTGAAAACTGTTTGGGAGCATTTCCTTGTTCCTCAGCAATTTTTGCTGTAAAATGTTCTATCAACAAGGGGATATCATCGCGGCGATCATTTAATGCAGGGACTTTTATTAAAATAACTGCCAATCGATGGTATAAATCCTCCCGAAATCTTCCTTCTTCAATTTCCTTTTTCAAATCCTTATTCGTCGCTGCAATCACACGAACATTGACTTTGATATCCTTATCGGCTCCAACACGCTGGATTAAATTTTCTTGTAACGCGCGTAAAACCTTAGCCTGTGCAGCCAAACTCATGTCGCCTATCTCATCCAAAAAAATGGTGCCACCATCGGCTGCTTCAAACTTACCCGCACGATCTTTAACCGCCGAAGTAAATGCGCCTTTCACATGTCCAAACAATTCACTTTCAATCAACTCAGAAGGAATCGCCGCACAGTTAACTTCAACAATAGGTGCCTCCGAGCGATCGCTTTTTTGATGCAGTTGATGGGCTACTAATTCCTTACCTGTTCCATTCGGACCCGTAATTAAAACGCGTGCATCGGTTTTGGCGACCTTTTCAATCATTTCCTTGATGTGCTCAATAGGTGTGCTAGTCCCGATAATTTCATAGTTTTTTGAAACTTTCTTTTTTAGAATTTTATTCTCAACAACCAATTGCTTGCGATCCAGCGCATTACGAACAGTATTCAGTAAGCGATTCAGATCGGGGGGTTTGGAGATGTAATCAAAAGCCCCTAATCGCATCGTGTTGATGGCCGTTTCCATATCGCCATGCCCCGAAATCATCACAATAGGAATCTCTGGTTTTATTTTTTTGACCGCCTCTAGTAGTTCCTCTCCATCCATTTTAGGCATTTTTATATCGCACAAAACCAAATCGAAATCAGTGACTTTGATTTTATCTAGGCCTTGTACTCCATCTTCGGCTTCTTCCACTTGATAGGTATCACTTTCTTCTGTCAAAATTCGTGTAAGCACGCGACGGATGGATGCTTCATCTTCAATGACTAATATTTTAGGCATAAGTTGTATTTTTTAATTTTTGAGGTTGTCACAAAGGGCATGCCATTTTTAGCATTAATAATTAATCCAACGCAATAATTCCTTCCAAGTAGGTCGTTTGCCATACATCAAAATTCCTACACGATAAATTTTGGAAGCAAACCATACAACAAAAATAAACGTACCAAACAATAACAATAGGGAAACCATCAACTGCCACCAAGGCACTCCAAAGGGAATTCGCATCATCATTACAATGGGTGAAGTCAAAGGTATCATAGAAAATGTAGTGGCTATCGTTCCATGAGGATCATTCATAACCGTAAAAAATCCAATATAAACACCCAAAATTAAAGGCATAATTATGGGCAGTAAAAACTGCTGTGAATCAGTTTCGTTATCAACAGCGGCACCAATTGCGGCATAAAACGAACTGTATAGAAAATACCCTCCGATAAAATAAAATATGAAGGAAATTAGTATAGTTCCCACCGGCAACTTCCATAACTCATTCAAATACAAGGCTACTTTATTTAAATCTTGACCCGAAGTAGCCATTATCTTTTGCGTTTGCCCAGCGGTAGCTCCTAGGGGCACATCAAAAACAACGGACAGTACAAACATTGCGGTTAAACCTAATATGGCCCAAATCAAAAACTGAAGAATCCCCGCAATGGACGTACCAATAATTTTGCCCATCATCAACTGAAACGGTTTTACTGAGGAAATAATTACTTCAATAATACGCGATGTTTTTTCTTCAATAACACTCCGCATTACCATATTTCCATAGATAACGATAAACATCATGATTAGATAACCAAAAGCACCTCCAATTCCAATCTTTATTTCGTTAATCCCTTTCAAAGCTTGTTCCCCCGAAGCTTTGACCAAATTAATGGCGACTTTAGCTTGGGCTTGTTGTATTTTCAGTGTATCTAAACCGACTGCTTTAAAATTTTCTTGGGTCATTTTTTTGGTAATAACCGACTCTAAATCGGCGATAAACATGACGCTCGGACTATCATTGGAGATGTATTCTATCGTTTTTTCCAAGTCCTTGTTTTCAGTTTCATTCGGAATCAATAACAAACCCTCATAATGTTCGGCTTGGATGCTATCTTTCAGAACAGGTACAGGTGTTTGTGAAAAATCAACATATTTATACTCTTCGTCGCTTTTAAACTGTGCAAAAAAACGACCCGTTTTGTCATGAATGGCAATGGTTTTTTGATCGGCTTTCAACGTGCTCAAATAGCCGATAAAAACAGCAATTCCAACAAAAAGGAGCGGACTCAAAAAAGTCATCACAATAAAAGATTTATTGCGCACTTTGGCGGTAAATTCCCGCTTAATTATCAATACAAGTTTGCTCATAATAACCGATTAATCCGTTACAGTTTGGATAAAAATGTCATTCACAGTGGGTATTTTCTCTGCAAAATGGGTTACTTGCCCACGTTGCATCAGTGTGTGTAAAAGTTCATTGGCGGAATGATTGCCTAATTGAATTTCCAATTTTAACTCCTGATTCAACGACTTGAAATCAGTTGTTTTCAGGGTGAATTTTTGGGACAAATCATACCAAACACCTTCCACATTATCGGTCAAAATCCCAACGTCATACGAATGGGTTCTGTATTGTTTTTTAACCTCCGACAACTTTCCTTCAATCAACTTATTCGATCGATGAATCAAAGCAATATAATCGCACATCTCTTCTACCGATTCCATCCGATGGGTTGAAAAAATAATAGAGGTCCCCTGTCGATTGAGGGCGATAATTTCATCTTTAATCAAATTGGCATTAACAGGGTCAAAACCCGAAAAGGGTTCGTCTAAGATCAAAAGCTTCGGCTGATGCAATACCGTCACAATAAATTGAACTTTTTGCGCCATTCCTTTGGACAATTCTTGTATTTTTTTGTCCCACCAAGAACTGATCTCAAACTTTTCAAACCAATATTTGAGTTGTGTCTTAGCATCATTTTTCGTCATTCCTTTGAGCTGCGCTAGATACAGACATTGCTCCCCGACTTTCATCGATTTGTACAATCCACGCTCTTCGGGCATATACCCTATTTCATGAACATGCTTTGGATGAAGGGGTTCACCATCCAATATAATCGAACCGCTATCGGGCAAAGTAATCTGATTGATGATGCGAATAAGAGATGTTTTACCGGCGCCATTGGGTCCCAACAACCCATAAATACTTCCTTGGGGCACCGTGAGTGAAACGGAATTCAAAGCCGTGTAGTCACCGTATTGTTTGACAACTTTATCAACAGTTAAAATGGATTGCATATGTTTTTAAATCTTCGGGTAAAAATAAGGAATTCCCAACAGAAAGGGGCATAACTAAAAACAAAAAACCCACCCTTATGGTGACACAAGGATGGGAAAAATTGCTATGAAAAAGAAATTACTTGTTTCCAAGTAATGCTCAAAAGTAAAATTATTTTTTTAACTACGAAAACATATCTTTAACTTTTTCAAAAAAAGATTTTTCGCTCTTTTCGGGGCGCGGTATAAAGTTTTCGTCGGTTAATGCTTTTTCAAAAAATTGGCGTTGTTCTTTGGAGAGTGTTTTGGGTGTCCAAACATTAACATGCACTAGTAAATCGCCATTCCCATAACTGTTTAAACTAGGAATTCCTTTACCTTTCAATCGTAAAATTTTTCCGGATTGAATGCCTTCTTCCAATTTAATTCGGACTTTTCCATTAACCGTTTCAAGCTCCTTGGATACTCCTAGTGCCGCTTCAGCAAAACTGATGTATAAATCATAATGAAGGTTTTCACCATCCCGTTTAAGCCATTCATGTTCCGTCTCTTCAATCACAACAATCAAATCGCCTGGGATTCCATTTCCTGGAGCCTCGTTTCCTTTGCCCGACACTTTCAATTGCATCCCATCGGCAACACCAGCAGGTATTTTGATCGAAACCGTCTCGTCTTCCATAATCATCCCGTAGGCATCGGCATTGTTGGGTTTGCTTTCAATAGTTTGCCCCGATCCGCCACATTCATGACACGTGGTTGCGGTTTGCATGCGCCCCAAAATGGTATTAGTAACTTTTAATACTTGTCCTGCACCATTACAGGTAGGACACGTTTTGTAACGAACGCCGGGCGCTTGTATTTTACGCTTAACTTTTACTTTCTTTTCAACGCCGTTGACTACTTCTTCGAGGGTAAGTTTAACCTTAATCCGCAGATTACTGCCTTTCATTCTGCGGGAACCGCCGCCGCCGAAGCCACCGCCAAAACTCCCACCAAAAGCACCGCCAAAAATATCACCAAACTGACTGAAGATGTCATCCATATTCATGTGATGACCACCACCAAAGCCACCTGCCCCATCAAAAGCGGCATGACCATATTGATCATAACGTGCTTTTTTGTCGGGATCACTCAAAACCTCATAAGCTTCTGCGGCTAACTTGAAGTTCTCTTCCGCTTCTTTGTTGCCGGGGTTTTTGTCAGGGTGAAATTCAATCGCTTTTTTACGGTAGGCTTTTTTTATCTCCTCCGCACTGGCATTTTTACCGACGCCTAGTATTTCGTAAAAGTCTTTTTTACTCATATTTTCAATTATTGTCCGATGACCACTTTTGGAAAACGGATAATTTTATCGCCTAATTTATACCCTTTTTCAATCACATCTACGATTTTCCCCTTCAAATCCTCTGAGGGTGCAGGAATTTGAGTAATCGCTTCTGCAAAATCCGCATCAAAGGCATCTCCCGCTTGAAGGGAAACTTGTTCAAGACCTTTAGCAATTAAGGTAGCTCTAAATTTTTCATGAATCAACTCAACGCCTTTAACCAGGGCTTCATCGGCTGATTTTTGAATTTGCTCCATTGCACGATCAAAATCATCTAAAACAGGTAACATCGCAACCAAAACTTCTTGATTGGCTGTTTTAAACAACTCTAATCGCTCTTTGGCGGTACGTTTTTTATAATTCTCAAATTCTGCAAACAAACGCAAAAATTTATCTTTTTCTTGGGCCAATTGCAACTCCAACTTTTGTTCTGTTGACAATTCTTCCGCTGAGGCACTTCCCTCTGTTTCCAATACTTCGGGTTGCACTTCTGGGGCTAACTCAGGAGCTTCATGCTCGTTTGTCTCAGTATTCATGGTATTCTTTTCTTTAAAATGGGTTGTTGATTTTCATTCGAATGTACTGCTTCGCAAAACTCCGTGCAAAAGTACTGCCATTTCCTTAAAAATGTCAAATTGTCATTTATTTTTTAAAAAAAGAAGGAGCATTTCCATTGCATTCTCGAAATTGCTAAGCATATAGCAAAGGATAAAGAATGCCACGAAGGACAGCAGATTCGATAATAAACAAAAAAAACGCTCTGGAAGAGAAAGCTAGGGTAATAAATCGTTAAACGCCTTTTCAGCATTGGGATAGGTGAAAGTAAATCCCAAATCCAAGGCCCGTTGGGGAAGAATTTTTTTATCATTAAACAACAATTCATGCATATCGCCCAAAACGAGTCGCATAACCCACCGCGGTACGGGAGGTAACCAAATGGGACGTTTTAGTAAACGCGCAATGATTTTGGTTTGCTCTTTGTTGCTTACGGCATGTGGAGCGACACCGTTAAAAACTCCTGCATGCCCCTTCTCGAGGAGCCAGGCATACAATTGCACAATATCGTGAAGGTGAATCCAGGATTGCATTTGTTTACCGGATCCAAAAATGGCACCCATACCCCATCGAATGGGTTGCACAATAGGCTGTAAAGCACCACCCTCCCGAGCATATACCACGCCCGTTCGCACCTTGGTTACCGTTAAGTCGAGTTTTGAAAATTGATCCACTGCAGTTTCCCAACGTTGCACCAATGTTCCTAGAAAAGTATTGGATTGAATTTGGGAATGTTCGGTGTAAACCGCTTGGGAATCATCGGGATAAATGGCTGTTCCCGAGGCAGATAGTATGTGCTTTACTTGGTGTTGTGGTAACTTTTTTAAACTGGCATACAATACATTGGCCGATACGACACGACTTTCCAATAAAATCGTTTTGTAATGAGGTGTCCATCGTTTGGCAATGGTCGCACCCGCTAAATGCACGAGGGCGTCAACTCCATTCCAACATTGATCGTCAATTTTTCCTTCGGCGGGATTCCAATAAAACGTTTGCACACCTACAGGCACATTCTTGGGTGATTTTTGTGTGGTCAGCCAATGGACATGATGGCCCTTTTGCACCAAATGTTTTGTCAATGCATGACCAATTAATCCTGAACCTCCCGTAATTAAAATGCGCATACTTATTTTTTTTTCAAAATTATCCAATTTGAAACGAAACTAATGTCTCCCTACAAAAGGTTTAACGTCTGTTTAGGGATGTAATCATGTAAAAAAAATCCCAGCCGAAGCCAGGATCTTTCACGCAAAAAAACAAATTAATCAATTTTTTGAATACTGCCCCCCGAAGATTCATTCTTATCCACGGATTTGGCAATTCCTGTGTATTTTATACTGGACCCGCTGGAAGCACTCGCCTCGAGCGAAACTCTAGCATTTACGGAAGATTCACTTCCACTGCTTGCATCGGCATTGACGTCATTGGCCAACAATCCTTTGGCATTCAGCGTGCTTCCACTGGACGAACTCGTTTTCAACTTTAGTGCAATTCCTTTAATGTCCATTGAACTACCACTTGAAGTTTCGGCAGTTACCGTATCGTATTCAACTTTACCTTCCAAATGAGCTCCACTACTAGAATCCATTATCAAAGAGGTTCCCACAAACGTTCCTGTCAGCAATACATTGGCTCCGCTACTCGAGGTTACTTTTTTTAGTTCGGGCATGTGGATGTATACCTTAAGTTCTTTGGCTCCTGAAATACTCTTGTCGATATACACTTTTAGCGTCTCTCCTTCCAATTCGGTTTTGATAAACTCCAACAAATTAGAATCGGCCTCTACCTCTACTTTTGCGATACTGTCTTGCTTCATTTCGACTTCAATGCCGGCTGAGGCCTGAACCGCAGTGAATTTACCTGAAATGTTTCGAACTTCGGATGTCACATTTCCATTTCCATCTACGCCATTCAACATGGGATTACAGGACGTGAGCAATAATGCAGTAATGATAGCTACTAAAAATTTGGTACAATAAACTACTACTCGTATCATACTTAATTTGATTTTTTGATGACAACGCCATCTTTGTTAATAATGAGACTTCCTTTTTCTCCTGACTTTTCTTCGCGAATGATTTCGACTCCGTTGACCTTAACCGTTACTTTATCGACTGAATCATTCACTTTTTCAATCGTTTCGGTTTCGATAACGTCATCGTATTCATCTTCGTCGGGAGGGCAATTGGTACATTTCACTTGATTTTCTTCAACAAGATACACATAATCTTCGGAAGAATGATGCATGTTGAAGTAGGAATTATCACTGTAATCGTAATGACGCACCGAGCGGTCGGTTTTGAATTTCACTCCTTTGGGCAAATACACGTAAACGGTGACTTCCTGCTGACGAAACTTGTTGTTAATCGCTGTGGTCCAATAATTATTCAACAACAATTGACTCCCTTCAATTTTAAAACCGTATTCAATTTTTTGAGCGCGCGCATTGGCCTCACCTGCTGTTTTTCCCACGGCTACTTTTTCGATTCGCACATAAGGAGTTGGGGCATCGGTGGGTAATACTTCAAAACTAATTTGATTGGAGTAAATCACCTCTTTCTGCTGCTCGTTGGTCGTTAAACGATAATCGTGTGTAGGATTCATGTCTTTGGCATAAAAATCATTGTTCACAAATCGAATTTGAAGCGTATCTTGAGGTTGTAAAATTATTTGCTCTTTCACAATATCCTTACCGTCAAAAGCAGCTTGTGTAACTTCATTGATGATAATGGTAATCAATGCGCCCAAAGAAACAATCCACACAGCAAGAAGAGTATATTTTACAACATTGCTCAAAGAACGAACATGATTCATCAGAAGTTTCAGTCCCAACAACATCAAAAAAAGCAACGGAATACCAAAGCAAAACAGGAATAACACCCCTTGAATCCAGTAGGGTGTTTCCAATCCGATGGGCGTAACAACCCTATTAATCGCTGCATTTTGGGGCAACTGGGAGGTGAAAATCAGAATGACGGAGCCTATTAATACCCCTAATAGTGACAAAGAGGCAAAAATCAATACAAAGGCTCCAATTATTTTGGCAAAAACACCAAATACTGTTGTAATAAAAGTACTCAATCGATTTCCGAAGGATTCGGCTCCAGATTTGACTTTTTCTCCAATTTCGTTATAATCTGCATTTTGAATTCGTTGAGATACTTGTTCAAATTCTTCACGCACTTTTTTCTCAATATTGGAGATGGTTACGGGCTCTCCGGTCATTTCCAACTTTTCAGCAGTGGTAATGGCTTTAGGCATAGCAATCCAAAGAATTAAATAGGCCAAAAATCCTGTCCCTGTACCAAAACCAAGGATTAAAAAGGCTAGTTTAAACCAAAACGAATCTATACCAAAATAATGACCCAAACCCGTACAAACTCCTCCAATTACACCACGTTCTTCATCGCGGTATAATTTACGTCGACGAGGCGGTAAGGCATATTTAAAATCCATGTCTTTTTTGGACTCTCCTTCGTTATCCAAACGATAATCCTCGGGTTGCCCCATAACACTGACAACTTCATCCACATCATGACTATTGATTACATGTTTATCGGAAAGCTGGCGTTCGGCAAAGAGTTCAGCTACACGCATTTCGATATCTTTCATGATTTCATCTTTTCCGGTAGCGTCTGTAAGCGAATTTTTTATCGCATCAAAGTAGCGGGAAAGTTTTTGGTAAGCGTCTTCATCAATGTGGAAAAATAAACCACCTATGTTGATATTTACGGTCTTGTTCATGATTATTGGTTTTGTTTAGTGATAATGGTTACGGCATCGGAGAGTTCGGTCCACGTGCCATTTAATTCGTTTAAAAATGTTTTTCCTAATTCGGTCAACTCGTAATATTTACGCGGTGGTCCCGATGTCGATTCTTCCCAACGATAATTGAGCAAGCCATCATTTTTCAAGCGAGTCAGCAAGGGATAGACGGTCCCCTCGACCACGAGTAATCGTGCCGCCTTGAGCGTATCCAGAATTTCGGAAGTATAGGCCTCTTTGTCTTTTAGTACCGACAAGATGCAGAACTCCAAAACGCCTTTTCGCATTTGAGCTTTAGTGTTTTCTATGTTCATAAATTTTTCTTTTTTTATCCACGTGGATGTTCGTTTTTTGATTGATGATTTTATTCGGAGGTGGAAACCGCAGGTTCAGAAACATTGTCATTGGTTTGGACACTGACGTTTTGAAGGCGTTGTCTCAAAAACGGAATGGATAAAGGATAATGATAAATTCTTCCTCGAGTAGCCTCTAGCGCTCCATAAACGACGAGAACAAATTCCGTGATTTTTAACAATGTGAATAATACAAATGCGGAAATTCCGACGATTAGTCCTGTCGAAAACTGCAATTCTTCAAAATTACGAATGGCAAACGAGTGGTCATCCCATTGAAAAGCAATCATCCCATTTGTAAAGGCACCAATAGTAAGTATAAGTCCTAACCCAATCAATACTAGGGTGTAAACAAAAACACTCAGTTGAAAATTCAACACGCTACGTCCTTGCTCTTCCAGCACTGAGGAAGCCTCTTTTTTGGCCGACCATATAAAAGCTGGTATTATGAAATTCCCAAAAGGAAATAAATATTGTCCAAGCGCACTTAGATGTAAGATGGCTCCTATATTTCGTTCATTAGCATTCATAACTCTTGATTTTGATGATTGAAACTCTACAATACTTTCTATAAGCTATTATTTTCTTAAACAAAGATACAACCAAAGACAAGTATTATGCTTTACAAAGTACTAAGATTTAACAATATATTAACATTTAACAAGACCATACTTTTACAAAAGGTATGTGTATATTTACCGAAAATAAAGGCTTTATGCAACTTTCTCCTCGTAAATTAAATGTGTTTTTAGCATGGCGGTTACCGGCAGCATTTTGGTGCGGTGTTCGGGTTAAAACCATTTCTGAAACCACTTGTGAAGCCACGGTTACTCACCGATGGATCAATCAAAATCCGTTTCAATCCATGTATTTTGCCGTCCAAGCGATGGCGGCCGAGTTGACTACAGGAGCTTTGGTTATGGCTGAAATTCAACGTAAAAAAATGCCCGTATCCATGTTAGTACTCAACAACAAAGCGACATACACAAAAAAGGCTACAGGGAAAATTACTTTTACTTGCCAACAAGGCACCGATATCACTGCAATGCTCAACAAAGTGGTTAAATCGGGGGAAGGACAAACGATATGGTTACAGTCTATCGGAGTAGATCAACATGGCGATGTAGTTTCTGTCATGGATTTTGAATGGACATTAAAATTAAAATCGAAATCGTGAGAATTGTTACCTTTGAAAAAAAATAATTCATGAATCGTATCTATATCATAATTGCCCTTGTGGCTACTTTGGGTGTATATTCCCAAAAAAAGGAAAAAGTAAAAGGGTCCAAAATTGTTACCGTTGAGCAAAAAAAGATTGAACCCTTTAATGCTTTAGAAATTTCTGACAACCTTGAAGTCTTTTTGGTAAAAGGCAGTGAATGCGGACTTGAAATTGAAGCCGACGACAATTTGCATGATGCGATTGGCATTAGTGTGGTAGGACGTCAATTGCGATTATCTACTTTAAAAAGTGCTTTCGGGTACAAGAAATTAAGCATTCGTGTGACATACACCGATGATTTTATCGCGGTAACTACAAAAGATGAAGCTAAAATTAACGCCCTTGCGGAAATGAAATTGGAAACCATTACGTTTACCAGTTTTGATGATTCTAAAGTTTTTGTGAATGCTCAGTGCAAAAAATTTGAACTTATTGCCAACGACCATTCCAAATCGGAACTCAATATAAAAAGTGAAGAATGTCGCATCAATTTAAGCAAAAGCGCCCAGTGCAAAGCTTTGATTACTGGGCATGACCTTACCTTTGATGCCTATCAAAAAGCTACAGCAGAAGTAGAAGGCGATGTTGAAAATATTACGCTTCGTTTGGATAACAACAGTGGATTTACGGGAAAAAATCTTGACTGCAAGACCGGAAAAGTCACTACGGAATCCTACTCGCGAGCCAGTATTAAAGTTGATAAGCAACTCACGCTTTCCATGGCGGGAAAATCTCAATTGGATTTATTTGGAGAACCTAAAATAGAGTTATCCATATTTACAGACAGTGCTGTGTTATCGAAAAAACCCCTGAAATAATTGACTAACAGGCGATACAATGCAAAAAATAATACTATATTTGCCCACGCAAAAAAAAATTCGGGGTGTAGCGTAGCCCGGTTATCGCGCCTGCTTTGGGAGCAGGAGGCCGCAGGTTCGAATCCTGCCAACCAGAACAAAAAAAAGTGTGGACGCAGCCTGCTAAGGCGTGTCCACTTTTTCTTGAGCAACTAACCCACTACAGGATATACAATCCTGCTTTTTTAAACATTACTATTTTT
>NZ_JAIXWA010000041.1 GCF_027482425.1 Flavobacterium sp. | reverse complement strand
TCCGATATCCGATACTGGTTTGGAACAAGCAGTTGCGGCACCTAAAGTTGTCGCTAAATCTTCAAGAATGTGCCAATTTTCGGGGCCTTTCAATCCGCGACCCCCTGAAATCACAATATCAGCATCAGCTATAGATACTTGACCACTGGCCTTTTCAACGGCGGCCACTTTGGTAGCAAAATCGCCATCGTTTAACTGCGGCGTAAAGGCTTCGGCGGAAACATTCGTTGCATTTTCAGATATTCCAAATGAGTTTTTGGAGATGCTCAACACCTTCACAGATGTATTGATTGTTGTATAATTAAAGGCTTTTTGGGAAAAAGCACTGCGTTTCACTTGGAAAGGAGCGGTACTTAAAGGAGCTGATACTACATTGGACGCCATTCCCGCTTCTAAAGCTACAGCCACCAATGGTGCCACATACAAGCTATCGGTTGAAGAAGAGAACACCACTACTTGCGCGCCTTCTTGTCGAGCGGCTTGTTGTATCACATCGGCGTAGGCTTTGGCATTGAATGCTTTTAGCGCGTCGTTCTGTACTTGAAGGACTTTAGTTACCCCATATTTCCCCAATTCGCTAGCGTCACTAGCGTTAATCGTTACCGCGGTAACCTGTGTACCTAGTGCGTCGGCTACTGCTTTGGCGTAGGAAGCCAATTCCAACGCTACTTTTTTGAATTTGCCGTCAGATGATTCGGCATAGAGTACTACTGACATAGTGATATTTTTTAGGAAGCTTAAATTACTTTCGCTTCGTTGTGTAATAAGTTAATGAGTTCGTCAAGATTGTCGGGAGAAACCATTTTTACCGCTGATTTAGGGGCTGGTTTTTCAAATTTAATGGCCTTCGTTTTATCCTCACCGCCTACAGGTTCAACAACAGAAAGCGGTTTTGTTCGCGCCGTCATGATCCCACGCATGTTAGGAATACGCAAGTCTTTTTCTTCTACAATTCCTTTTTGGCCACCTACAACTAGAGGTAAAGCAGTAGTAATTACTTCTTTTCCTCCGTCGATTTCGCGGGCTGCTTTCGCTTGAGTACCTTCCACGGTAAGTTCGGTACATGCATTGACAAAGTTATAGCCTAATAAACCAGCCATCATTCCAGGAACCATACCTCCATTGTAGTCCAAAGACTCTTTTCCACAAATGATCAAATCATAGCCGCCATTTTTAGCGACTTCCACCAATTGTTGCGCTACAAAAAATCCATCCATCGGTACGGCATTGACCCGAATTGCGTCATCAGCACCAATAGCAAGCGCTTTTCGTAAGGTTGCCTCTGTATCAGGGCCTCCCACATTTACAACCGTCACTTTAGCACCTTGTTGTTCTTGGAACCAAATGGCACGGGTTAATCCAAATTCGTCATTAGGGTTGATCACATATTGAACACCATTGGTGTCAAACTCCGTGTCCCCGTTGACGAAGTTAATTTTTGAAGTAGTATCAGGCACATGGCTGATGCAAACTAATATTTTCATACCGTATAGAGGGGTTTAAATTTTTCCGATGTAAAAGTAAAAAATATATTTCTAATTTTTGTATGCACGCATAATATTTTTTCATATTTCAATCGATTTCGCCAAAGATTCTTGAAGATGTTGGGGGAAAAGTTGGTTTTTATAAAAAATTTAACGCATATTTTCTTTTGGAGTGAAACATTATTCAAAAAAGACACCCTATTCTTTCGTTGTTTTAGGCTTTTTTTTTTCACATATAACGATTTCGTAAAAAAAGCTCACACAAAATAGGAAAGGGCAATATTTAAATCCTACAGATTTGTTATTTTTGCCTTTCCAAAAATGGATTAACGATTTATTCGATATGAGAACGATACAATTTAGAGAAGCGATTGCCGAAGCGATGAGTGAAGAAATGCGTCGCGACGAGTCAGTATATTTGATGGGTGAAGAGGTGGCCGAATACAACGGTGCTTACAAAGCCTCCAAAGGAATGCTCGATGAATTTGGTCCTAAGCGTGTTATCGATACCCCTATTGCCGAATTAGGATTTGCGGGTATTGCGGTGGGTTCTGCGATGAACGGATGCCGTCCGATTGTTGAATTCATGACCTTCAATTTCTCCTTGGTTGGGATTGATCAAATCATTAACAATGCTGCCAAAATGCGTCAAATGTCAGCGGGACAATTCCCAATGCCCATGGTGTTCCGTGGACCGACCGCTTCTGCAGGTCAGTTGGCGGCTACGCACTCGCAAGCTTTTGAGAATTGGTTTGCCAATTGCCCAGGATTAAAAGTAATTGTTCCTTCTAATCCTTACGATGCTAAAGGGCTTTTGAAAGCTGCCATTCGCGATAACGATCCTGTGATTTTCATGGAATCCGAACAAATGTATGGCGACAAAGGAGAAGTGCCGGAGGGCGAATACATCATTCCTATTGGAGTAGCCGACATCAAGCGAGAAGGTTCTGATCTGACGATTGTTTCCTTTGGAAAAATTATCAAGGAAGCGATCATTGCTGCCGACGAGTTAGCCAAAGAAGGTATTTCTTGTGAAATTATTGACTTGCGTACCGTTCGTCCCATGGATTATGATGCGATCATTAATTCAGTGAAAAAAACCAACCGATTAGTGGTTTTGGAAGAAGCTTGGCCTTTTGCAAGTGTTGCCTCTGAAATTACCTATATGGTGCAAGAGCGTGCTTTCGATTATTTGGATGCGCCTGTACAACGAATCACCACCGCTGATGCTCCAGCACCCTATTCACCCACCTTATTAAAAGAGTGGTTACCCAATGCCGGTGATGTAGTAAAAGCTGTAAAAAAAGTAATGTATCGATAAGGATATTCTCTTATATTTGAAGCCATTTCGGGAAGTCTCGAGATGGCTTTTTTTTTTAATTTTTTATTCATGTTTAAAAAAATTCTTTTCTTGTTGTTATGCGCCGTTTCCAGTCTGTCGTTGGCACAGACTAAAGTGAGTGGTACGGTAATCGACAAAAAGAACCAACCCATTCCTTTTGCCAATGTGGTCTTTAAAGGTTCCAACGAAGGAGTCGTTAGTGATGAAAACGGAAAGTTTTACATCGAATCATCTAAAACCTACAGTGTATTGGTCGTGGCTTTCATGGGGTATACAACGCGTGATGTCGAGTTGGAAAAGCCCGTGAATTACAACATGAAAATTGTACTCACCGAAGAGCAAGTCTTGGATGAAGTTGTCATTTTTACGGGAAAAACCTCTAAGAAAAACAATCCCGCCTTACGTATCCTCCGAAAGATTTGGGAGCGCAAACGAAAGAACGGACTGCGGATGTTTGAGCAATACGCTTATGACAAATATGAAAAAGTAGAATTTGACCTGAATACCATTGACAGTAATTTTATGAAGAGTAAAATCTTCAAAGGACTCGAATTTGTTTTCAAAAAAGTAGATACTTCCAAAATAACAGGAAAAACATACTTGCCTATTTTTATTAACGAGTCGGTGTATCAAGTGTATGGCGATAACAAAATGGGTAAGGAGAAACAAATTCTTTCCGGAAATAAAAATTCAGGATTAAGCAATGGTGATGGGGTCAATACCTTTATCAAAGATTTGTACAATGACTACAACATCTACAACAACCACTTGACCTTTTTCGACAAGAGTTTTACAAGTCCGATTTCTACCACAGGAATCGATGTCTACAATTATGTGTTGCGTGATAGTGCCTACATTGATAATAAATGGTGTTATAACATTGTGTTTTATCCCCGTCGTAAAAACGAACTCACTTTTAAAGGTGATTTTTGGGTCAATGATTCCACCTTTGCCATCAAAACCATTAACATGGCGGTGTCTAAAAGTGCCAACATCAACTGGGTGAAGGATATTTATATTGAACAAGAGTTTGATGTTGTGAACGATTCGATTTTTCTGCTTACCCGAGATTATATGATGTCCGATTTCTCGTTGTCCAAAAAAGATGAAGCAAAAGGGGTCTATGGAAAACGAACGTCATTGTACCGTAATCATAAGTTCAACCAACCCAAACCAGAGAAGTTTTATAAGGAGGAAGTTAATTTCATTGACAATACCGTATACACCCGACCCGAATCGTTTTGGGAGCAAAATCGGTTTGAAAAACTCAATAAAGATGAAATTGGGGTGTATAAAATGTTGGACACCCTCAAAACAGTCAAGAAGTTTAAACAAATGTACAATCTGGTCACCATTTTGGCGAGCGGTTATATTCAAAAAGGAAATTTTGATTACGGTCCCATTTTCTCCACCTTCGGATACAATGTGGTGGAAGGGATTCGTCTCCGAGCGGGGGGGCGAACCTATTTTGGACCCAACGACAAATGGCGTTTGCAAGGGTATACGGCCTATGGATTTGACGACAATAAATTCAAATACGGCATCTCGGCCAAATGGATGCTCAATACCAAAAATCGCTTGATTATCTCTGCTGGAAACCGACGGGATATCGAGCAAATTGGAGCGAGTTTGACTACGACCAATGATGTCTTGGGACGCAGTTTCGCATCCTCTGGGGTCTTCATGTCGGGCACCAATGGTAAACTGTCCAATATCAATCTTACCACCACGGCACTTGAAATCGAACCCATTAAAAATTTAGTGTTTGAAACAGGGCTTTCGTATCGCACCTTAGCATCAGCTTCTCGTGAGTTTTTCACCATGGATTATTTTACCGACGATGCTCGAACGCAAACAAGAGGCGACTTGCGTCAAGCAGAAGCCCATTTTCAAGTGGAATACACCCCAGGACGAAAAACAGTTGGGTATGGAGTTGAGCGCCTTTCCGTCGACAACCCCTACAGTCGCGTTTTTGCCAAGTTTAGTCAAGGGATTAAAGGATTATTAAACAGTGATTTTGATTATACCAAAGTCCAGCTGTATTACAAACAACCGATTATCATTGGCCCCTTAGGGCGCACTAATTTAACCCTTGAAATGGGGAAAACGTTTGGGAAAGTGCCGTTGGGATTGATGAGTATCATACCTGGGAACCAAACCTATTTTATCATCGGAAATACGTTTAGTAACCTTAATTTTTACGAATTTGTTTCCGACCGTTACCTTACTTTACAATGGGATCATAATTTTCAAGGGCGCTTGTTCTCACGTATTCCTATGTTGCGCAAGTTGAATTGGCGGGAAATTATCGGAATTCGAGGGGCTTATGGCGATTTTTCGGAAGAAAATAGACTCTTAAATGCCTCGGGATTGGTATATAAAGCACCCACCACTCCGTATTGGGAATACAGTGTGGGTATTGGGAATATCTTTAAAGTGTTTCGTATTGATGCCTGTTGGCGAGGCAATTACCGCGATGTGCCTGGAACAAGCAATTTTACCATCAAAGGAGAATTTGGATTTTATTTTTAAAGATGCATAATTTTCAATGAAAAAACCGAGATCATTTGTCCTGATTTCAGTTTTTTTTATTGCCATTCATGCTGTTAATTTGGTAATAAATACGCTGGAAAAAAACACATCATTTATTTTTTAGGTTAAATAAATTTCGGATTCATAAATACATACGTAGCCCTTTATTTTTGGGAAAAAGTGTTTGTTGAAAACGTGTTTGTAACTGTAAATTTACCCCTTCTAAATAGCTAAAGAAATGACTGCAGATCATAAAAATACCTTTGATGTATTGATTGAAATTCCCAAAGGAAGTCGCAACAAATACGAGTATGATTTTGAGTTAAAGAAAATTCGTTACGACCGTATGTTGTTCTCCTCCATGATGTATCCTGCCGATTACGGATTTATTCCAGAAACCTTGGCCATGGATGGCGATCCGTTGGATGTGTTGGTGTTGGTTACCGAGCCTACATTCCCCATGTGTGTAATGGAAGTAAAACCCATCGGTGTTTTCCACATGGCCGACGATAAAGGGCCCGATGAAAAGGTAATCTGTGTGCCAGTTTCCGATCCTGTTTGGAATAAGTTGAATGACTTAAGCGATGTTAATCCTCACATGCTTAATGAAATTGAACATTTTTTTGAAGTCTATAAAGATTTGGAAAACAAAAAAGTGGATGTACATGGATGGGGGAATGTAACCGAAGCCAGAGAAATTATCCAACAATGTGTCGATCGGTTTGCAACCATTGAAAATCGTCCCGAAGGATTGTTTACTATCAAATAAAAATAGAATTAAGAAAGAGTTGTCATGAAGGCAACTCTTTTTTTGACATTAAAAAAGCATAAAATTGATGAGGAATTAATGATTTGATTATTTGTCTCCCGAAAAATTGAGACTCCTAAAAAAGAATATGTCGCTTTTCTTGAAATTAAATAACAAAAAGGCAAAATTCATAATCTCAGAATTTATTTTTCTTTATTTTTGCTCGATTTCAATTTTAAAATTAACTAACTAACCAATTTTATGGAGAAAATGTATATCTATCTGCCTATTGCAATGGCAGTGTTAGGATTGCTGTTCATGGGGATCAAAGCCGCATGGATTAATAAGCAGGATGCGGGTGACGAACGAATGCAAGGAATTGCCAAAAGTATTCAAGAAGGTGCAATGGCCTTCCTAAAAGCGGAATACCGAATTTTGGCCATTTTTGTGGTTATCGCTTCGGGAGCTTTGTTTGCTGTATCTCAAATTTCAGGAGTTTCGCATTGGATGATTGTGGTAGCGTTCATTTTTGGAGCTATCTTTTCGGCACTAGCTGGAAACATAGGGATGCGAATCGCTACAAAATCCAACGTACGCACAACACAAGCCGCCAAAACAAGTTTGCCTCAAGCGTTGAAGGTTTCTTTTTCAGGAGGAACTGTAATGGGATTGGGAGTTGCTGGTTTAGCGGTTCTTGGATTGAGCATTTTCTTTTTACTTTTCTTAAACCAATTCATGGGTACCGAAGGGAAATCGTTCTACGAAAACATGTCTATGGTGTTAGAAACGCTTGCTGGTTTCTCTCTAGGGGCTGAGTCTATTGCACTTTTTGCCCGTGTGGGTGGAGGAATTTATACCAAAGCGGCCGACGTGGGAGCGGACTTAGTAGGAAAAGTTGAAGCTGGAATTCCAGAAGACGATCCGCGTAACCCAGCCACTATCGCGGATAACGTAGGAGATAACGTAGGAGACGTAGCGGGTATGGGAGCCGATTTATTTGGTTCGTATGTAGCTACCGTTTTGGCTTCAATGGTGTTAGGAAACTATATCATTAAAGATATGACAGAGGCCAACGGGACTCAATTTACCGATGCTTTCGGGAATATGGGGCCTATCTTGTTGCCTTTAGCGATTGCAGGTATTGGTATTTTAGCCTCTATCATCGGAACCTTCTTTGTGAAAATTAAAAATAACGAAGCTAAAGAAGCTGAAGTTCAAGGCGCTTTGAACTTAGGAAACTACATTTCTCTTGCTTTAACCGTTGTGGCTTGTTGGTTTTTAATCGGTGAAATGTTGCCCGAAAAAATTAGCATGAATTTCTTCGGTGAAGGAACCAAGGAAGTTGCTCGTATCAATGTCTTTTATGCGACATTAGTAGGTTTAGCAGTGGGATTGTTAATCTCCGCAATTACCGAATATTTCACTGCCTTAGGTAAAAAACCCGTTCTAAATATTGTACAAAACTCGTCAACGGGTGCGGCGACCAACATTATTGCGGGTCTAGCCACAGGAATGAAATCAACATTCGGCTCTGTAATTTTATTTGCCGCAGCGATTTGGGGAGCGTATTTCTTAGCTGGTTTCTATGGTGTTGCAATTGCGGCTTCTGCCATGATGGCCACTACAGCCATGCAGTTGGCCATTGATGCTTTCGGACCCATTGCAGACAATGCAGGAGGGGTGGCTGAGATGAGTGAATTACCCAAAGAAGTGCGTCAACGTACCGACGTTTTAGACTCAGTAGGAAATACGACGGCAGCGGTAGGAAAAGGTTTTGCGATTGCTTCTGCGGCATTAACCGCACTAGCGTTGTTTGCAGCATATGTAACCTTTACAGGTATCAACGGGATTAACATTTTCAAAGCGGATGTTTTAGCAGCCTTATTTATTGGAGGAATGATTCCTGTAGTTTTCTCGGCATTAGCGATGCAATCGGTAGGGAAAGCGGCTATGGATATGGTACAAGAAGTTCGTCGTCAATTCCGTGAAATTCCAGGCATTATGGAAGGAACTGGAAAGCCAGAGTACGGCAAATGTGTGGATATTTCTACGAAAGCAGCCTTACGCGAAATGATGTTGCCCGGAGCAATCACCATCATTACTCCCATTGTTTTGGGATTATTGATGGGGCCTGAAGCTTTAGGAGGGTATATGGCTGGTGTTTGTGTTTCTGGGGTGCTTTGGGCTATTTTCCAAAACAATGCCGGTGGTGCGTGGGACAATGCTAAAAAGTCTTTTGAAGCGGGAGTGGTTATCAATGGAGAAATGACTTACAAAGGTTCAGATGCGCACAAAGCTGCGGTAACTGGAGATACTGTGGGTGATCCATTCAAAGATACTTCGGGTCCATCGATGAACATTTTGATCAAATTAACGTGTTTAGTTGGTTTGGTTATCGCGCCAATTTTAAGTGATGGTCATGCCACAACCGACAAAAAAGCGTGTGCTACCAAAGAAATGTGTGCCGACAAGTCATCATGTGCCACCGCTTGCAAAGAGCAAAATGCGGCTATGGATGGAAAATGCGATATGAGCAAATGTGCCACCATGACTAAAGACGAGTGCGCCAAAATGTGTGATTCTTTAGGGTGCTCTCCCGAAGAAAAAGAAAAATGTTTATCGCATTACGATAAAGACGGAAAATTTATAGCTTCCAAAGACGCGGCTGGATGTTGCGCAGAGGGAGATAAAAAATAATCCGCACTACAAATCATAAGCCTCACTTCGGTGGGGCTTTTTTTTTATATTTACCTCAAACAAGTAAAGGAATGTATCGTAAGCTCTCTCTTTTTTTTCTAATTTGCTCTACATGGATGTGGGCGCAACAAGAGTATCCTCTGATTCCCCAACCGCAATTTGCCACTTTTCAAGAGGGGTTTTTTACCATTGAAGAAACAATCATTCTCACTGCTCCATTGGAAATGGATACCGAAGCTGAAGTTTTTATCAACGAAGTTCGCGCTCGAAAAAAAGCCCTTTATATTTCCAACAAAGGGGGTATCATTGAAAATGCAATTGTGGTTCAAATAGAGGCAAATCTCGACCCTGAAGCCTATGTGTTGGAAATTAATCCAAAAGTAGTTTTCTTAAAGGCAGGCGATTATACAGGAGTACAATACGGCTTTCAAACGTTAACGCAATTACTCCTAGGTGTTCCCAAAGATCAATTGAAACTTCCTTGTGGTATAATCAAAGATGCTCCTCAATTCAAATGGCGTGGCATGCACCTCGATGTAAGTCGGCACTTTTTCCCAAAAGAAGCTATTTTTAAATACATCGATTACCTCGCGGCATACAAATACAACACGTTTCATTGGCACCTTACCGACGATCAAGGATGGCGCATTGAAATCAAAAAATATCCCAAACTCACCGAAGTCGGAGCTTGGCGTAACGGATCTATGGTGGGACATTATAATGAACAAAAATTTGATTCCGAGCGATACGGCGGTTTTTACACCCAAGACGAAATTCGTGACGTGGTCAACTATGCCCGTATGCGTCATATTACCGTTGTTCCCGAAATCGAAATGCCGGGACACGCAAGGGCTGCATTAGCCGCTTATCCCCAATATTCGTGTACGGGAGGGCCGTTTGAAGTGGCTAAAGAATGGGGCGTTTTGGAAGATGTGTTTTGTCCCAAAGAGGAAACCTTCACTTTTTTACAAGAGGTGCTTACCGAAGTTATGGCTTTATTTCCGGGGCAATACATCCACATTGGGGGCGATGAATGTCCCAAAACCCGTTGGAAAGCGTGTCCCCATTGTCAAAAACGCATGAAGGAAAACAACTTGAAAGACGAACATGAATTACAAAGCTATTTTATCCAACGTATAGAAAAATTTGTCAATAGTAAAGGCAAAAAAATCATCGGTTGGGATGAAATTCTCGAAGGAGGATTGGCGCCCAATGCAGCGGTTATGAGCTGGCGCGGTACGGAAGGCGGAATCGCAGCGGCCCAACAAAAACATCAAGTGGTGATGACGCCCGGCTCACATTGTTATTTTGATCATTATCAAGGCGAACCCAAAAACGAACCCCTAGCGATTGGCGGGTATACGCCTTTAGAAAAAGTATATAGCTACCAACCCATTCCTAGCGAACTCACAGCAGAAGAAGCCACTTATATTCTCGGCGCACAAGCCAATGTTTGGACCGAATATATTCCAACCTTTGAACAGGTCGAATACATGATTTTTCCACGAATGACAGCACTTTCCGAAGTGTTATGGGGTACTGCCAATCCAAAAGAATACTCCAATTATTTTAATCGACTCACGCCACATTTTAAAGAATGGGAAGCCAAAAAAATCAATTTTAGTAAAGCCGTGTTTGAAATTACGGCCGAAGTCATGCCCAATCCGGGGGGTGA
Organism: Flavobacterium sp.; assembly: GCF_027482425.1. Classification (GTDB taxonomy): domain Bacteria; phylum Bacteroidota; class Bacteroidia; order Flavobacteriales; family Flavobacteriaceae; genus Flavobacterium. Next base: position 147,951 of record NZ_JAIXWA010000041.1, on the reverse strand, counting down.
GAATGGCGTGTTGTACGTGTTGAAATCCAATCAAAATCCAGCTAACATCCATTATACTTTAGATGGAAGTTTGCCCACAATACAATCACCCACATTTTTCTCTGCTTTAACAATTCAACAGTCGCAAACGGTAAAAGCAGCTTATTTTGAAAATGAAACTCAAAAAAGTGCGCTCTCAGAGCAGGCGTTCACTATTCATAAAGCCACCAGTTGTTTAGTTAACCTTCAAGACCAACCCGATAAACGCTATAATGCTGGCGGTGCATTTGCTTTAGTCAATGGGGTAAAAGGGGATACTCAAAAATTCGGTCGTGATTGGTTGGGATTCTGGGGTAACGATTTGGTTGCTATCATCGATTTGGGGAAAAAGCAATCCATTTCGCATCTCAATTTGGGGACACTCGAAAGTCCGTCTAGTTGGATTTATTTCCCGAAAGAAGTCCTATTTGAAGTCTCAACCGATGGAATACGTTTCGAAAAAGTAGCCTCTTTCACCCCATCCGAAATCCAAAATACTAGAGGGAATGTCGATTGGAAAGGTAAAAAAGTAAAAGCCCAATTTATCAAGGTAACCGCTGTCAATAATGGTAAAATTCAAGAAGGTATGCCCGGCGCAGGAAACGAATCGTGGCTTTTTGTCGATGAACTAATCGTAAAATAATATGGAAAATACACGTCGAAAATTTTTAAAATCAGCGGCCATCGGAACCGTAGGGCTGTCTCTCACTTCTTGGACCTCAAAAGCCGTCGAATTGGGAGATGTTTCTTCACGCGTAGGGACAAAACCAATCGTCTTGTCTACCTGGAATTTCGGGCTGCAAGCCAATGAAGCGGCTTGGTCAATTTTATCCAAAAAGGGCCGTGCTCTCGATGCGGTCGAAGCTGGCGTGCGTATTCCCGAAGGCGATCCCAACGAGCGCAGTGTGGGCTACGGTGGACGGCCTGATCGCGATGGCAAAGTCACCCTCGACGCTTGTATCATGGATGAATTATCCAATATTGGTTCGGTCGCGTGTCTTGAACATATCAAACACCCCATTTCCGTGGCACGTGCGGTCATGGAAATAACACCTCACGTGATGTTGGTTGGGCAAGGGGCCTTGGATTTTGCACTGTCCCAAGGATTTAAAAAGGAAAATTTATTGGTCGAAGCTTCCGAAAAAGAATGGAAAGAATGGCTGAAAACCAGTCAGTACCAACCCAAAGTCAATATCGAAAATCACGATACCATTGGGATGATTGCTCTGGATGCAGCTGGTAATCTTTCGGGAGCGTGTACCACCAGTGGTATGGCGTATAAAATGCACGGAAGAGTAGGCGATTCACCCATTATTGGAGCCGGACTCTATGTCGATAATGAAGTGGGAGCGGCTACGGCCACCGGTCATGGGGAAGAAGTGATTCGTATTGCCGGGTGTCATTTGGTGGTCGAACTCATGCGTCAAGGGAAGTCGCCGCAACTAGCCTGTGAAGAAGCTGTGATGCGCATCGTGAAACTGACCCAAAACCGTAAAAAGAATTTGAAGGATATTCAAGTAGGATTCATTGCTTTGGATAAGCAGGGAAATTATGGTTCCTATTGTGTGCAAGGGGGTTTTAATTATGCTGTTCATGATACTACTGGAAACCGTTTAATTGATGCACCGTTTTATTTAAAATGAGGGTCCAACTCGAAATCGCTTGTTTTAATCCCGAGTCGGCTAATATCGCCGCCCAAGCCGGAGCCGATCGTATTGAATTGTGTGACGGAATTGAGGTAGGAGGAACCACTCCGGATTTGGATACCACACAAAAAGTCTTAACCCAAGTACCCATTCCTGTCTTTGTAATGGTGCGTCCACGGGGAGGTGATTTTGTCTATACGGATGAAGAATTTCTAACCATGAAAGCTACAGTGGCCGAATTCAAAAAACTGCAAGTTCACGGTATGGTTTTCGGAATTTTAAAAGAAGACGACACGCTGGATGAAGAGCGTAACCGACTATTAGTTGCACTAGCTCATCCCATACCTTGTACGTTTCACCGGGCTTTTGATCGTGTTAAGCATTGGGAAATCGCCTTGGAACACATCATCGATTGTGGGTTTTCGACAATTTTAACTTCAGGAACAAAGGCCAATGTTGTGGAAGGTATAAACATACTGCAAGCGATACAACAACAAGCAGGTGACCGAATTACGATTATGCCAGGCGGCGGATTACGTGCTTCCAATGTTCGTCAAATTGTAGACACTACGGGGGTGCATTTTGTGCATTCCTCTGCAATTACTGAGGGAGGAACTTTAGCCAATCCTGAAGAAATTAAAGCCTTAAAAAGGGAATCAAATGCATAAAAGACTTTTGTTTTTTCTTCTTTGTTCGTTCGGACTCACAGCTCAAGTGCTTGAAAAAGATTTGAGTGATTTGTCATGGACCGTACATCAGATGGGGAAAAATGATAAAATGAAAGCCACAGTTCCTGGTACGATTCACACCGACTTGCTGGCCAACCGCCGTATTCCGGATCCCTTTTTACAATCCAATGAAAATGAGGTGCAGTGGATTGAAAACGAAGATTGGGTCTATGAATCGACCTTTTCGCTGACCCCAAGAGCACTTCAAAATGCGCATATCGAACTTGTATTTGAGGGCTTAGATACGTTTGCGAGTGTGTTTTTAAATGGGCAGTTAATACTCCAAGCCGATAATATGTTTCGTACATGGCGTCTCGATATCAAACCTTTCGCGAAAGCGCAAAATCAATTGAAAATTCAGTTTAAGTCCGCAATAGCGCAAACTAATAGGTTAGCCCAAAAGTTACCGTACCCATTGCCCGATGACAACCGGGTTTTTGTCCGCAAAGCACCGTATCAATTTGGTTGGGACTGGGGACCGCGTTTAGTAACTTGTGGCATTTGGAAACCCGTAAAACTTCTGTTTTGGAATGATGTACGTATCCAGCATGTGTTTCATGAACAAAAATTAGTTTCAACGGAAAACGCTGAAATCGTTGTGAAAGTGGCTTTAGAGAGTGCTGCTGCGATGACGCTCGATCTTTTAATCAATAATCAAAAGCGCAGTGTCGCGGTGAAAAAAGGAACTTCAATAATCGATTTTCCTTTGACGATTGCACAACCCAAATTATGGTGGTGTAACGGGTTGGGGGCGCCGCATTTGTATACTTTTCCAGTGATACTTCAACAGAATGGAAAGGTAATAGAGCAGCGGGAACTAAAATTGGGCATTCGAACGCTTGAACTGGTGCAAGAAGTAGATGCCCAAGGGAAAAGTTTTTACTTCAAACTAAATGGAAAACCAGTATTTATGAAGGGGTCTAACATCATTCCACCCGATAGTTTTGTGCCTCGGGTAACGAAAGCCCAATGGATTAATTTGGTTGAAAATGCGCGTCTTTCCCATCAAAATATGCTGCGGGTTTGGGGCGGAGGTGTGTATGCCGATGACGCTTTTTATAACGCTTGTGATGAAAAAGGAATACTTGTGTGGCAGGATTTTATGTTTGCTTGCGCGATGTACCCTGGCGACGAAACCTTTTTAAAATCGGTAGAACATGAAGTTGAAGATCAGGTCAAACGCCTGCAAAATCATCCGTCGATAGCAATCTGGTGTGGTAATAACGAAAGCGATGAAGGTTGGCACAATTGGGGTTGGCAAAAAAAATACAAGTATACGACTCAAGATTCAACCCGCATTTGGAACGACTATAAGGAGTTGTTTCATCAACGAATTCCCCAAACGTTAAAAAAACTGTTACCTCAAAATGAAAACCGCTATTGGCCGTCTTCTCCCTCTATCGGTTGGGGACGAAAAGAAAGTCTAAGTCAAGGCGATTCCCATTATTGGGGCGTGTGGTGGGGCAGAGAACCTTTTGAAAAATATTCGGAAAAAGTGGGTCGATTCATGAGCGAATACGGGTTTCAAGCCCTGCCATCGATACACACATTGCGCTATTTATCCGATGGCGAATCTTTATCATTAACGTCAAAAGCCCTACGACATCATCAAAAACACCCTACGGGTTTTGCGACCATCGATGAATACATGCAACGCGACTTTTGGGTACCCGCCGATATTGAAAAGTATCAGTATGTTTCTCAACTATTGCAAGCCCGAGGAATGAAAATCGCTATCGAAGCCCATCGCTTGGCCAAACCCTATTGTATGGGAACCCTATATTGGCAATTAAACGATTGTTGGCCAGTAACTTCTTGGAGTTCGTTGGATTATCTTGGCCATTGGAAAGCATCCCAGTATCAAATAAAAGAAAGTTTTGCCCCTGTATTTTTGGCGGTAACACAAAATGAAACGGGTATTTCAATTCAAGGAAGTACGGACACTTTGGAGGAAAAAGTAGGTAAACTAACAGTACGATTGATGGATTTTTCGGGGGTAGAACTTTGGAGTGCCTCTAAAGATTGTGTGTTGGAGGTTGAAAAAAGCACTGCGTTAATGCCGATTCCGTTTATGGCTTTCCCTGAATTTGTAAAAGAAAAATCGGTTTTATACATAGAGTTTACCAGCAATCATAAAAAAACTGTGGCCTACCATTATTTTGTAAAACCAAAAGAATTGCAACTTGAAAAACCGACAATCAATGTAAAAATTATTGGGGAAACCTTGCTAGAAATCAGCTCAAATACCCTCGCCAAAAATGTATTTCTACAAGCAGAGGGCCATTTTTTTAACGACAATTTTTTTGATGTAATCCCCGGAATTCCGAGAATTATCAAAACCGATCGACCAACCGATGCTATAAAAATAATGTCTTTATTTGATGCTATGCACTAAAGAGCTACCTGAGGTATAGCTTAAAATAATCCGTTGATTTCAGCATCAATACGGTTGATAATTGTTCCTAAATCTTCTGGATTATTCACAAAGTCAATATGGTCTACATCAATCACGAGTAATTTGCCTTTATCATAGGTATGAATCCACGCTTCATAACGCTCGTTGAGACGACTCAAATAATCAATGGAAATGGTGTTTTCATAATCCCGACCCCGCATATGAATTTGCTTCACCAAATTGGGTATAGAACTACGTAGGTAAATCAATAAATCAGGTGCTTTAACTAAAGCTTCCATCAGTTCAAATAAGGAACTGTAGTTTTCAAAATCACGGTTCGTCATCAATCCCATCGCATGAAGGTTGGGGGCGAAAATGTGGGCATCCTCGTAAATCGTACGATCCTGAATAATCTTTTTCCCGCTTTCGCGAATCTGTAAAATTTGACGAAAACGACTATTTAAAAAGTAAATCTGAAGATTAAACGACCAGCGTTCCATTTGATGGTAAAAATCATCCAAATAGGGATTGTCAACAACGTCTTCATAATGGGGTTCCCACTTATAATGTTTTGCCAAAAACCGAGTTAAAGTGGTTTTACCGGCGCCAATATTTCCTGCGACTGCGATGTGCATTAGGGTACGGTGATTTTATAATTTGTAATTCCTTCTGCGGTAAAAATAGATAAAATTTGGTCGTTACACGAAAAATTTTTGACCGATTTCTCAACAATTTCAAAGCTGGATTTTTTCCCTGAAAGGCGATTCAATAGCGTCCATGTCGCGTTGTTGTAAATTAACACGACGGCCTCATTGACAAAATAATACATGCCTTCAGGGAGTTGGCCGTAATCGCTTATGTGGCCATAAATGGTTATTGATTTCCAATGGTTTTGTGCGTCAACCCAAGTCAAGCTATTGAAGGCACATTGGTAATATTTCCAACTGCCTTGTACAGGGTTTCCAATCGGACTAAAAGACCCTGTGGTCAGGTGATACATCCCAATTTGTTGCATTACAGCATCGTACCCCCATAACCGATTTTGGTTGGCCATCCCCACGGCAGTAATCATGATGGGTGTTGGAATATTTGAAAATTCGACGACTTGAATTTCATTTAAAAAATTGTCTAAAACCACTACAGCATTGAAGTTTTCGTAAAATAAAATGGGGCGAAGCGGTTGTGTGATATCCACATTTTTTAATTTGCCAAAAGGAAGATTTTGGTATTGCAAAATTCCCGATTCATGGTATTTAAACAAGACATTGTTTTTACTGTAAAAATAGTTGCCCAAACCATCAAATCCCCAAAAAGCATCGGCCTGAATAGAAAAATGTGAGCGCCTTTCGGGCTGTTGCGTTTCTTGTTGTGCATCGCACCAAAAGGGGAGTCCAAGACAGAGTAAGAGGAGCCAGCGTAACTTCATAAAGCTAAGATACTTTAAACCTTTGGATTATTTGAAATGTCTAAAATGGAATTTAACATAATATTGGTAACTTTTTGACCCAAGCGTCGTCATATTTGTTGACCAAAAAACAATTTTATCGAATATGAAAACAACAATCTTCCTAAGATTAGCTTTGTGCTTCTCTACTTTGGCATTTGCCCAAAAGGATTTTCAAGGCATGGCTGTGTACGAATCCAAAACGAGTACCGCCGATTTTAAGTCCCGTTTTGAAGGCAACAAAGACATGACGCCTGAAATGCAAAAAATGATTGAAGACCGCATGAAAAAAATGTTTGAGAAAACGTTTGTACTTCAATTTGATAAACAAACCTCCATTTACAAAGAAGAAGAAAAATTAGACGCTCCTGGACAGAATGGTGGCGGTTTTCGGGTTATGAGTTCGTTTATGGGCGGCGGCGGAACCTATTACAAAAATGTGAAAGACCAAATGTATGTTGTCGATAAAGAGTTTATGGGCAAGGAGTTTTTGGTAAAAGATACGTTGACGCATTACAAATGGCAAATGACAGGTGAGACCAAGCAAATTGGGGGCTACAACTGTTTTAAAGCGACTTGTGTCATTCCTGCAAGTAAAACCGATTTCCGTAATTTCCGTCCCAAAAAGAAAGAAGAAATGGCTGCTGAACCTAAAAAAGAGGAAGGAACGAAGGAAGTAAAAGCGGAAGCTACTGAGGAGAAAAAACAAACCCGTACCAATTTTATGGAGGATTTTGATCTTCCCAAAGACATTACAATTACCGCCTGGTATACGCCCGAAATTCCGATTAATCAAGGACCCGAGGGATATTGGGGACTTCCCGGGTTGATTTTGGAAGTCAACGATGGAAAGACGATTATTTTATGTTCCAAAATTGTATTGAATCCGAAAGAGAAAGCCGAAATCAAAGCGCCCACCAACGGAAAAGAAGTCAAGCAAAAAGAGTACGACGATATCGTACTGAAAAAAATGGAGGAGTTTCGTGAAATGAATGGCGGTCCCGGCGGAGGTCGTCGAATGGAAATGCGTTTTTCTCGTTAATTCCTTTTTTTCATGAAAAAAATTAGTTTTTTTTTGGCGCTGTTGAGTTCGTTATTCACAGTCGCTCAAAGTGTTCGTGTAGAAGGAACAGTGACCGAATCGGGAAAGACACCCTTGGAAATGGCCAACATTATGGCAGTAAATCAAGAGACCAAAGGGGTAGATTCGTATGCCATAACCAATGATAAGGGGAAGTATGCGCTCACCCTCAAAGCCAATGCAACCTACGTATTGAAGTTGAGTTACATTGGAATGCAAAACAAGGAAATTACGTTGCAAACCAAATCGGACAACATGACGCAAAACATCGCCATGGAACCCGGAGGAATCCAGTTGGATGGCGTTGAAATTATCAAAGAAATGCCTGTTTCGATTAAAGGGGATACCATTATGTACAATGCCGATTCCTTTAAAAATGGGACCGAACGTAAGTTGGAAGATGTATTAAAAAAACTCCCTGGCGTCGAGGTCAATGCCGATGGAGAAGTAGAGGTGGAAGGGAAGAAGGTCACCAAGTTAATGGTGGAAGGAAAAGATTTCTTTGACGGCGATACCAAATTGGGCGTCAAAAACATTCCCGCCGATGCGATTGATAAAATTCAAGTCCTTCGTAACTATAATGAAAATTCGATCCTTAAAGGCGTTGAAAACAACCAGGATAATATTGCGATGAATATCAAACTCAAGGAAGGGAAAAAGAACTTCTGGTTTGGGGATGTGACCGCAGCGGGTGGTTTTCAACCAGAAGCCAAGTTTGACCGCTACAATGTCAATCCGAAGCTTTTTTATTATAATCCGAAGTACAGTATTAACGTCATTACCAACATTAATAATATCGGGGAATTACCGCTGACAATTCAAGATTATTTTAAAATTACAGGGGGTTTTCGCAATATGATGTCCAAAGGAGGAAGCAGTTTTAATGTTAGCTCCAACGATTTGGGACTTTCCTTATTGCGAAACAACCGTGCGAAGAATATCGATACGCAATTTGGTGCGGTTAATTTTTCATACAATCCCTCTAAATCCTGGACGTTGAGTGGGTTTGGAATTTATTCCGGCTCCAAAACCGAATTGGAAACACAAACTGTAACCACCAACTTTGCCAACAATACCATTGCTAATACCGTTGATCGAACACGTCAAAGTAATCGTTTTGGGTTGATGAAAGGAAGTGCCAGCTATAAACCGAGCACCTCCTTACAGTTGGATTATGAAAAAAAAAAAAAAAAATCGGACCAGTTGGAAAACGGAAATTTGTTCCGAAATATAATCGCAGGAAGTACTGTTTTTGACGAAACGATTTTGACCAATAAGGATCAACAGCCGATTTCGGTCAATCAAAATTTAGCACTCTACCATACGCCTTCAGAGAAGCATGTGATTGCCTTTGAAGCCCAACATTTGTACCAAAACGAAGATCCTTTTTACAATGCCAATCTAGCGCTACAACCGTTTCAGTTAAATGGATACATTACGCAAAATCGCAACGATTACAACCAATCGCGCTTGATTAAAACGCACAAAGTCGATGCGAAATTGGATTATTATTACATGGTGACACCAAAGGCGAATTTGAATCTAACTCTTGGAAATACGTATTCAAAACAGCGATTTAATTCATCGATTTTTCAACTTTTGGATAACGGCACTCAAAACAACTTGACGGCTCCTGAAAATAACAACGATGTTTCGTATGATTTTAATGATGTGTTTTTAGGGGTACATTACAAAATTTTATACAAAAAGTTTACCTTCAATCCCGGCGTCAGTGTGCATTATTATCATTTGAATAACGTGCAATTAGGGTCAAGTTTTAAGCAAAGTTTTGCGCGTGTCTTGCCTGATTTTTATGCGATGTATCAAATCAAAAAATCGGAGACCTTGACCTATAATTTTGCAATGACCAATGATTTTGCCGATGTAACGCGATTGGCCCAAGGGTTTATCATTAACAATTATGCTAGTTTGTCGAGTGGAAATCGACGGTTGGAAAATGCGATCGCACAAACGCACTCCCTTCGTTACTTCAAGTACAACATGTTTAATTTTGAAAATATCAACGCGTCAGTTTCCTACACCCGACGCATGGATGCAATCAAATCACAAACCGAGTTCGTTGGGGTAAACCAAATTTCTTCGCCCTTCAACAATACCAATTTTGTGGATGAAACCCTCAACGGTTTTGGACAATACGGGCGTTCCTTTTTGAAATATTACAAAGCTTCCTTATCTACCAATATCAACTGGTCTAAATTCTACAACTTCTTAGGAGGTGAGAGCGCTTTGTCGCGAAGTATTAATCAGAACCATACCGTTCGTTTATCTACCAATTTCAAAAATATACCGAATTTAGAATTGGGATATACCTACTCAATTAGTGAGTTTGAGAACCCAAGAGGAATTACCAAATTCTTTACCGACAAACCCTTTGCACGCTTAGAATATTTCTTTTTGGAAGGGTTTTCTTTTGTGTCTGAATATGAGTTTTACCATTATTACAATAGCGACAAAAGTGTCGATAACGAATACGATTTTCTTTCGGCAAGTTTCAGCTATCAGAAAAAAGGAAGCCAATGGGAATACCGTATTTCAGGAACCAACTTGCTGAATACAAAGGCCTTGAACGACAACTCGTTTGACCAATTCCGAATCACAGACTCCCAGTTTTTTGTGCAACCCCGATACGTTATGTTGACGTTGCGTTATAACTTATAAACAAAAAAACCTGACTTTTCGTGAGTCAGGTTTTTTTTATTCAATAAAGTAAAATTACTATAAGTTAAAAGCCGCTTTTACATTTTCTACGTGGTCTAATATTTCCCAAGTAAACAATTCAACTTCTACGGTTTTGGTTTGCCCATCCGGCGATTTGAAGGTTTTGGTTACTACTTCAGGTGTACGTCCCATATGGCCATAAGCTGCCGTCTCACTATAAATAGGATTACGTAATTTCAAACGTTGCTCGATGTAGTAAGGACGCATGTCAAAAATCGTTTCCACAATTTTGCTGATATCGCCGTCTTTCATGTCGACTTTAGCAGTACCGTAAGTGTTTACGTTAATTGAAGTAGGTTTCGCTACCCCAATCGCATAAGATACTTGTACCAAAACTTCGTCACACAAACCAGCAGCTACTAAGTTTTTCGCAATGTGACGGGTGGCATAGGCTGCCGAACGGTCTACTTTACTTGGGTCTTTTCCAGAGAAAGCACCACCACCGTGAGCGCCTTTTCCACCGTACGTATCCACGATGATTTTACGACCCGTTAATCCGGTATCTCCGTGTGGTCCACCGATTACGAATTTCCCGGTTGGGTTGATGTGGTACGTGATATCGTCGTTAAATAAATGGGCGTATTGTGGGTATTTCGCTTTAACGCGTGGAATCAAGATTTCGATCATGTCTTTCTTGATTTTGGCCAACATCGCCTCTTCTTGGTCGAAGTCGTCGTGTTGAGTCGAAATCACAATCGCGTCAATACGTTGCGGTTTGTTATCGTCTGAGTACTCTAAAGTTACCTGCGACTTCGCATCCGGACGTAAATAGGTAATTTCATTGTTTTCACGACGTAAGTTCGCCAATTCGATTAATAACGCATGTGATAAATCCAACGCCAACGGCATGTAATTGTTGGTTTCATTGGTGGCATATCCAAACATCATTCCTTGGTCACCCGCACCTTGCTCTTCTTTGGTAGCACGATCTACCCCCTGGTTAATGTCTGCCGATTGCTCGTGAATCGCTGAAAGCACACCACATGAATTGGCTTCAAACATGTATTCGCTTTTGGTGTACCCAATTTTCTTGATGACATCGCGTGCGATTTGCTGCACATCCAAATAGGTGTTAGATTTTACCTCACCCGCCAAAATTACTTGTCCCGTAGTCACCAATGTTTCACAAGCTACTTTGGAATCAGCATCAAATGCTAAAAAGTTGTCAATTAACGCGTCAGAAATCTGATCCGCCACTTTGTCTGGGTGTCCTTCACTTACCGACTCAGAAGTAAATAAATAAGCCATAATTATACCTTTAAAATTTTTGTTTTAAATGATAAGAGGGAAAAAAGGGTGGTGCAACAACTAAAGAAGAATTACTGCTTTAGCATTTTTTTACGAGGTTGCAATCAGAACAAATTTCTCCTCTTCTATTTTTCGGTTGCAAATTTATGAAAATCAATTCCAATAAATCCAAATATATCTTTAAATTTTTTGCAAACGTTTGCGCTTTTTTTCAAATAATTATTTTGAAATGAGGTTTTTCTTGTCTTACCTTTGCATTGTTCTTAAAAATAATGGCGTTATCACGAAAGCGGGAGGGAATAGACCCTACGAACGCTTAGCAACCCCTCAACCTTGAGGAAGGTGCTACATTCTATTCTGATTTTTTCAGAAAAAGATAACTTAGGAGAATCCTCTCTTTCCTGATAACGCCCCAACCGAACTGTTATCAGTATGCGAACTAACATCAATGAAATTCTAAAACAACGCATCCTTGTGCTCGACGGCGCTATGGGTACTATGTTGCAACGCAATGCCTTTGAAGAAGCCGATTTTCGAGGCGAACGCTTTAAGGATTTTCCGCATCCTTTAAAAGGAAATAACGACTTGCTTTCGATTACCCAACCCGAAGCCGTAAAAGCGGTACACCGTGCCTATTTTGAAGCCGGTGCCGATATTGTGGAAACCAATACGTTTTCGGGAACTACCATCGGAATGGCCGATTACCACATGGAGGATTTGGTGTACGAACTCAATTATCAATCGGCTAAAATTGCCCGTGAAGTCACCGACGAATTTACTGACAAACCGCGTTTTGTAGCCGGTTCCATTGGCCCTACTAACCGAACTGCGAGTATGAGTCCCAATGTCAATGATCCCGGGTATCGCGCCGTAACCTTTGACGATTTGCGTATCGCTTACCGACAACAAGTGGAAGCCCTTATCGATGGAGGTGCTGATTTACTTTTGGTCGAAACGATTTTTGATACGCTCAACGCGAAAGCCGCCTTGTTTGCGATTGAAGAAGTGAAAGAAGAACGCCAATCCGATATTCCCGTGATGGTTTCAGGAACGATTACTGATGCTTCGGGTCGAACCTTATCCGGGCAAACGGTAGAAGCCTTTTTGATTTCGATTGCACACATTCCGTTGTTGAGTGTAGGCTTCAATTGTGCGCTCGGTGCCGATCAGTTGAAACCTTATTTAAAACGCTTGGGGCAACATACCCAACTCAATATTTCGGCACATCCGAATGCCGGGTTACCCAATGCCTTCGGACAATACGACCAAACACCAGAAGAAATGCAAGCGTTAATCCGCGAGTATTTAAACGAAAACTTAGTGAATATCATTGGGGGGTGTTGCGGCACTACGCCCGAGCATATTCGTGCGATTGCACAAGTGGCTGCTGAATATCAGCCGAGAACCGAAAGCAGTTTACAGTCATCAGTAGCCCGATTATAAGCGTATTATGAGTAAGGATATACCAACAACCGACAACCGACAACCGACAACCCAATACTTACGGTTATCTGGTCTCGAACCTTTAATCATAACCCCAGAAACCAACTTTGTAAACGTAGGGGAACGGACTAATGTTACGGGTTCGCGCAAGTTTTTACGCTTGATTAAAGAAGGAAATTACGAAGCAGCAGTAGATATCGCCCGCGCCCAAGTAGAAGGCGGTGCGCAAATCATCGACGTCAATATGGACGAAGGGATGCTCGATGGCGTAGAAGCCATGACCAAATTCCTGAATTTGATTGCCGCCGAACCCGATATTGCCCGTGTTCCCGTGATGATCGACAGTTCGAAGTGGGAAATCATTGAAGCTGGACTCAAAGTTATTCAAGGAAAAGGGGTAGTGAACTCGATTTCGTTGAAAGAAGGTGAAGCCGCTTTTATCCACCATGCCAAATTGATTAAACGCTACGGCGCTGCGGTGATTGTCATGGCTTTTGATGAAGTCGGTCAGGCGGATACTTATGAACGCCGTATTGAAATCTGTAAACGCAGTTATGATATCTTGGTGAACCAAGTCGGTTTTCCGCCTACCGATATCATTTTTGATCCCAATATTTTCCCAGTCGCGACAGGTATGGAGGAACACCGCCGCAATGCAGTGGACTTCTTTTTGGCGACGAAATGGATCCGTGAAAATTTACCCCATGCACACATATCGGGCGGCGTAAGTAATGTGTCGTTCTCATTTCGTGGCAATGATAAAGTACGCGAAGCCATGCACTCGGCCTTCCTTTACCATGCCATCCAACACGGTATGACGATGGGCATTGTGAATCCGGAGATGTTGGAAATTTATGACGAAATCGAACCCGAATTGCTCACCTATGTGGAAGATGTGTTGCTCGACCGTCGTGATGATGCGACCGAACGCTTGCTGGATTATGCCGAAAACTTAAAAGCAGATACCAAAACAACCGATAAAGTCGTGCAAGAATGGCGCAACGGTACGATACAAGAGCGCCTTACGCATTCCTTAGTAAAAGGATTGGACGAGTTTATCGAACAGGATGTCGAAGAAGCACGTCAACTGGTAGACCGCCCCATACAGGTTATCGAACAGCATTTGATGAACGGAATGAATGTCGTGGGCGATTTATTTGGCTCAGGGAAAATGTTTTTACCTCAAGTGGTGAAATCGGCTCGGGTCATGAAAAAAGCAGTGGCCTATTTGTTGCCATTTATTGAAGCCAGCAAAGATGGTCAGTCGGCGGGGGCTGGAAAGGTGCTCATGGCTACTGTAAAAGGCGACGTACACGATATTGGAAAAAACATTGTATCTGTGGTCTTGGCCTGTAATAACTTTGAAATTATTGACTTGGGGGTCATGGTACCGCCAGAGAAAATTATACAAACGGCTGTTACCGAAAATGTAGATATTATCGGATTGAGCGGTTTGATTACGCCGTCCTTGGACGAAATGGTGTACCTCGCCAAAGAAATGGAACGCTTGAACATTTCGATCCCGATTATGATTGGTGGCGCAACGACTTCGCGGGCACATACTGCCGTGAAGATTGCCCCCGAATATACCGGGAGTGTAGTCCATGTGAACGATGCTTCGCGTGCCGTAACGGTGGCGAGTAATTTGTTGCAACCTGAAAACAAAGCAACGTATGCCGAACAGATTCGCGAGGAATACGATCAATTGCGCGAAGGGTATTTGAACCGCAGTCGAGAGAAAGAATACTTGCGAATCGCGGAGGCGCGCGCCAATAAATTGCAATTGGATTGGTCCCGTTACCAACCGGCAAAACCGAATTTCATTGGAGTGCAAGAGGTGCAGGTGACCTTAGCGGATTTGGTGCCGTTTATCGACTGGACACCCTTCTTTCATTCGTGGCAGTTGTTTGGGAAATACCCCGCGATATTGAAGGATGAGGTTGTGGGCGAACAAGCCCAGCAGTTGTTTGACGATGCCCAAAAAATGTTGGCGCAAATCGTTGACGAAAACTGGTTTACCGCCAAAGGATTGGTGGGTATTTTCCCAGCGAATACGGTCAACGACGATGATATCGAAGTACTGCCAGCTACCTACAACCCACAACCAACAACTTTTCTAACCCTGCGTCAGCAGTTGAAGAAAAATGTTGGCGCTCCCAATATCGCCTTGGCCGACTTTATCGCACCGAAGGGAACAGGAATTCAAGATTATATCGGCTGTTTTTGTGTGACTACCGGATTTGGAGTCGATGAAAGGGCTGCCGCTTTTGAAAAAGAGTTAGACGATTACCACGCAATTATGGTGAAAGCCTTGGGCGATCGCTTGGCCGAAGCTTTTGCGGAATATTTGCATTTGAAAGTGCGGAAAGAAATTTGGGGCTACGCCAGCGACGAACAGTTGGACAACCAAGCTTTGATTTCGGAAGATTATAAAGGAATCCGTCCCGCGCCAGGCTATCCCGCTTGTCCCGACCATTTAGAGAAACCGACGATGTGGAACCTTTTGCAAGTCGAAGAACGCATTGGGGTTACCTTGACGGAAAGCATGGCGATGTGGCCGGCCGCTTCGGTGTCGGGGTATTATTTTGCGCATCCGGAAAGTAAGTACTTCGGACTCGGGAAAATCAAAGCGGATCAAGTGGAGGATTATGCCCAACGTCGTGGCGTTTCGGTGGAGGTGGCGCATAAGTGGTTGGCGCCGAATGTGGCGGATTAGCCCCCCAGCCCCCCAGCCCCCAAAGGTGGAGTTTAGTGACTAGTAATTAGTGACTAGTCGTTAGACTTTAGACTTTGGACTTTAGTCTGTAGTGACTGGTGTTTAGTGCAGGGAGTGCGCGAGGGGTAGAAGCAAGGTGCTGTGCACCGCGGATAACCCGACCCCGTTGCTCCTAAGTAAATAAAAGCAGGGTGTTCCTCAACGGGGACGCGCCCAAAAAATAAAACTTGAAATAGTAAACTTACCTCCGGCAGGCAGGCTTTAAAATGGAGACAAAATTTTAAATAACGACTCATTTAAAATTCAAAATATATAATTTAAAATAGATGAAAGTAACCCAACATATCGAAAATGCTCAAGGAAAGCCGTTGTTTTCTTTTGAGATTTTACCGCCGTTGAAAGGCCAAAATATTCAGTCGATTTTTGACGGGATTGATCCGCTGATGGAGTTTCAACCCCCCTTTATTGACGTGACCTACCACCGTGAAGAATACGAATTCAAAGAATTGGGGAACGGCTTACTGCAAAAGAAAATCGTGAAAAAACGGCCGGGAACGGTAGGAATTTGTGCTGCGATTCAAGGGAAATACGATGTGGATGCGATTCCGCACGTGTTGTGTGGCGGTTTCACCAAAGAAGATACCGAAAACTTGTTGATTGACTTGGATTTCCTCGGCATTGACAATGTGGTGGCGCTTCGTGGGGATGCATTGAAAACAGAAACCTATTTCAAACCCGAGAAAGACGGGAACAATTATGCCTCAGAATTGGTGGAGCAAATTAGCAACCTGAACCAAGGGATTTACTTGGATGAGGATTTGAAAAATACGGCCAAAACCAATTTCTGTATCGGAGTTGCCGGTTATCCTGAAAAGCATATGGAAGCGCCTAGTTTGGATTCAGATATTCATTTTTTGAAACAAAAGATCAAGAACGGCGCCGATTATATCATCACGCAGATGTTTTTTGACAACCAAAAGTTTTTTGACTTTGTAGACAAATGTCGGAAAGCCGGAATTGAAGTGCCCATCATTCCCGGACTCAAACCGATTGCGACCAAAAAGCAATTGAACTTGATTCCCCACCGTTTTAGTCTGGAATTGCCCGACAGTTTGATTATGGAAGTGGTGCGCGCGAAAGACAACGATGCCGTGAAGCAAATTGGTATTGAATGGTGCATCGCACAGAGTAAAGAACTCTTGGCGGCAGGTGTACCCGTATTGCATTACTATTCGATGGGAAAAGCCGACAACATCAAGGCGATTGCGCAAGAGGTGTTTTAATCGTTACGAACTAACCTTTATATTCGAAAACCTGGTTCACTTCGGTGGGGCAGGTTTTTTTAGACTTTAGTCGTTGGATATTAGACATTAGAGGGTTGGGGGGTTTAACACTTTGATTGTGTGTCGTTTCTTTTATATTTGTAAAAAAAACGCTATGCGAAAGATCTATGCTCTTTTTTTGTTTTGCTTTTCATCGTTAGCTGTGGCCCAATTGGTATTGGATCCAACCTATGGGAATGGAGGAGTCAATGATACAGGGTTGCCCTCGGGGAATATTTACAGCAGCGGAATTAATGGGGTATCGAATGCCCATTATTTTTTTGCAGACAACAAAGTATTGATACCGTATTCTTTGAATCCCAATTTCAGTCCACAGTTTCCCAATTTAGCACCAACGATTGGTGTTCGAAAATATTTACAAAATGGCAGTTTAGATACCACATTTGGGACCAATGGAATTGCTTTATTTACCTCAAACAATCATGCTGAACGATTTGATGTTTCAGGAATTACCGTGCAAAGTGACGGAAAAATTCTCTTAGTGGGTCGCAGTCACAACTTAGGCGGATTTTCAACGGATTACCGTGTTTTTATTTGTCGATTGAATGCCAACGGAACGAAAGATACCGGTTTTGGTACAAACGGAGTGCGAATTTTGAATACTTATGTCGAAAATAGCGCCGATCCCAACGATGAGCGATTAACCGATGTATATGTTGATAGTCAGGGGCGCATTATTGCTGTGGGGTATAATTATTGGTTTTTAGGGGGAACCAATTACGACGGCAGCGGATTAGCCATTCGCTTTACAGAAGCAGGCGCTGTGGATACTACTTTTGGTGTCAATGGTATTTTTGAATCTCCGCTCACTGGCACCGATAGTTTCTCGGAAATCTACGAAGCTGAAAATGGAAATATACTCGTTTTAGGTAATGTTATCCCTTCCAATTCAAGTTCCAATTTGACCGTTATGAAAATTACTCCCAATGGCACACTCAATACCACTTTTGGAACCAGTGGAATTGCCCAATTGGCTTTTGGAGGAAAAACATATCCAGCAAGAATTTTCCCGCAGTCAAACGGTAGTTTAATGGTAAGTGGGTTGAATATAACGGGCGGTTTGGCTTTTGGAAAATTGGATGCTAATGGAATTTTGGACCCCTCTTTTAGTGGTGATGGTGTAAATCTTACGAATATTGCTGTACCGAATCACAATACCATTGGTGCCGAAAATTACCCTGGGATTATCGCTGATCATTTGTTACAAATGCCCAACGGAAAGTATATTGTATGCATGACGGTGCGCCAAAATAATTCGTACAATTACATCATTGCACAATTGAATGAAAATACAACACTTGATACTGCGTTTATGTCGAATGGGTATTATTTGAACGATGTGACCGCTTGGGATTGGGCGCGATTTGCGCACCTGCAAGGCGATAATAAATTGGTCGTAATGGTAAGTGCTGTGTTATACCGCTATCAAGATTATATTGCGCTTAATACACCTGAGGTGCAAACGGTTCTTCCTGTTATGCATCCCAATCCGACCAAAGCAAGTTTAGACTTGGGTCAAACCTATGATGAGGTTGTTGTTTTTGATGCTTTAGGAAAACAAATCTACAAGCAAAATCAAGTAGCAACACTCGACTTGTCCACGCTTGAAGCAGGCGTGTATTACGTACAAGTTAAATTAACTTCTGGTGAGCGTGTAACCCGAAAAGTGGTCAAAGAGTAGCCATTTTTAGTGGCAAAAGCACCGAAGGATTAACACATCCGCACATTTTTTAACGTGAAATATAAAAATCCAAGACATAGTAACGGAATTCCTATCATAGCAAGAGACAGCGTTCGACATCGTTTTGGGTGCTGTAACGACCATTGTGGAATTTTGTAAAGGATGTAGCTGTTTAAAAGGAAATACATGCCTAGCCAACAAAGAAAAACGACCTCATTTTTCATTAGAATTACTACATAAAAGCTGACCAATAGGAATAGGTAGATTTTTTGAGGAGGTGTAAAGTTGTTTTGCATACAGTAAATTTATGAAAATGAGTAGGGTTGATTGGATTCCCTCATTCAAAATTCAAAATTCCTATTTTCTACTATATTTGCAACACTTAACCTCTTGCCATGCGCAGTATTTTTTTCTTTTTATGCGGAATACAACTTCTATGGGCGCAGGCGCCAGGGGTTACACCGCAATGGGAATTAAGTCTGTTTCGCGGGAATGTTATGCCGCATACACCCGACTTGTATCATTTGCAAGGGCATCCCGAAGGGGTTTTGCTGGCCTACAATTGGCAAACCCACGGAAGCAAAGAGTGGCACCGTACCTACGACAATCCCAATTACGGAATATATCTTTTGTATCAGGATTTTAATAATCGGTTTCTCGGACAGAGTTGGGCCGTCGGTGGACAGTTTCAATTCTTTTTTCTAAACCGTCATGTGCGACTCACCACGGCCGCTGGGGTGGCCTACATGAATCAGCCGTATGATAAGGTCACTAATAGTAAAAATAAAGCGTTTGGGAGTCCCTTGTTGGCCAACATCAATTTGGGATTGCATTACCAAATTCCCTTATTTCGTTCGAATTGGGCCATGCAAGCCGGATTTCTATTTACCCATTACTCCAACGGACGGACTAAGTCGCCCAATAGCGGCATCAATTCGTATGGACTCAACCTCGGACTCACCTACAGTTCCCCGAAATCCAACGATAAAGCCATCGATACTTTGGCAAAAGACACAATCAATTACCGACAGCAATTGCATTACAATATCGTTGTTCGCACCGGTGTCAATGAAAGTTCGGTCATCAATAGTGGTCAATATCCTTTTTTACATTTGGGCGCCTATGTCGATAAACGCTTGAATCGTAAGTCGGGTCTTCAATTGGGTGTCGATGTGTTTCTGACCCAAAGTCTCAAAGATTTTATACGCTACAAGTCAGCAGCCTTCCCCGAAGATCAAATCGATCCCGATACTGATTACCGAAGAGTGGGATTGTTTGCGGGTTACGAATGGTACATCAACCGCCTTTCGTTTGAAGCACAAGTAGGCTATTATGTCTACGACCGTTTGCAAAATGACATTCCCGTTTATGACCGTATCGGACTCAAATACTATTGGACTCCGAAGGTCTATTCTTCTTTAAGTTTAAAAACCCATCTGTTCCTCGCCGAAGCTATCGAGTGGGGTATAGGCATTCGATTGTAAGTATGAAGCCGTTATTTTATAGCTGTCTGTTGTTTTTGTTTTTGGGGTGTGAGCGTCCCATGGATTGTATCGAATCAGAAGGCCCGCGCATACTGCGTGAAGTTCCCGTGAGTCCGTTTACACGACTCGAAGTGTACCCGGGCATCGGGGTCGAAATAACCCAAGGGTCCGAGTACAAGGTTTTTATTGAAGCCGGAGAAAATCTCATCAACAACGTACAAGTCACCCAAGACGGCAATCGCCTGATGTTGCGCGATGCTTCGCAATGCAATTGGACCCGTGAATATGGTACCGCTATCCTTAAAATCACTGCGCCCAATATTGAAGAAATTTTCTCCAAAACCGAACAAGATATTCGCTCAATTGGCGTTTTGACCTATCCTATTTTACGATTATTTGCGCTAGATGAAAATGGTGATGGCGTTAATGGAGCGGGTACAGGCGATTTTTTTATGGAAGTTCATAACAATCAGGTCGTTGTACAAACAAATAATGTGGCGCGCTTTTATCTCAGCGGTCAAACACAGCATGCACATTACCTAATTTGGGCAGGCGATAGTCGCGTCGAATCGCCCCAACTAGTTGCAGGCGAAGTAGCCATTTTCCACCGTGGGTCCAATGACCTTTTCGTGCATCCTCTTCAAAAAATTTCGGGTAAGATTGTAAGCACAGGTAATGTGCGCTTGGCCTATGTGCCACCCCTAGTGTCGGTAGAAACCACCTACCAAGGGCAACTGTTGTATCCTTAACGTTTAGTAGTCGTTTTTTCGCGGAAAATTTGCTCCAGATTTTTACTTTTCGTCACAATTTGTAGGGCACGAACGCCCTGGGCCGTTGCAAAATCAAATAATTGTACGCGCGGATCTTCATCGGTTTTAAAGGTGAGTTCCCAAACGCGATCTTTGGTTTTCCGCACTTGGGTAAGTCCGGGTAGTGATTCCAAAACGGTCGCCTCCAGTTCTTGATCAAACTCCACTTCCAGCACTTGAACGGTGACTTCGTCGACCAGTTTATCCAACTTTTTGTCGGTTACAATTTTTCCTTGATTGATGATGATAACCCGATCACACAAGGCTTCCACCTCCTGCATGATGTGGGTAGATAAGAAAACGGTTTTATTTTTTCCCACCTGACGAATCACATTGCGAATCTCTACCAATTGGTTCGGGTCAAGTCCAGTCGTGGGTTCGTCCAAAATCAAAACTTCCGGGTCATGCAACAAAGCTGTGGCCAATCCCACGCGTTGGCGATAGCCTTTAGAAAGTTGACCGATTTTTTTGTGCGCTTCAGGCGTCAATCCCGTCAAGGTGATCACTTCCTCGATACGGACTTTCGGTATGCGATACACATCCGCATTAAACGCCAAATATTCACGAACGAAAAGGTCCAAATACAGCGGATTATGTTCGGGCAAATACCCTACGACTCGTTGCACGGCCTTCGCTTGCTCCACCACATCATGTCCGTTGATGGCGGTCGAACCTTCGTCGGCGTTTAAGTAGGTGGTTAGGATTTTCATTAAGGTCGATTTTCCGGCGCCGTTCGGACCCAAGAATCCCACAATTTCTCCTTTTTGGACAGAAAACGATACAGCATCTAAGGCCTTTTGTGCCCCGTAATATTTCGAAACCGCTTGAACTTCTATAGACATGATGGTAATGTATTTGACACAAAGGTACAGATTCTCATTCAATTTTTTTGGGCGTTCCCTCGTAGGGTGAAAAACGGCACTAAGTCGCTTGTTTTTCACCCTACGAGGTCAGGCTCTCGGCCGTCGCTGCCCTCGTCACCTCGGGCGAGCTTCGCAAGGCCTCCATCCTTAACGCAAGGTGCTAACAGAAAGTATATGGGATTATAGTATTTTTAATTTAACGAATCTATTTTTAAAAATATAGGGCACTTTCATTTCTATCATTCTCGTAGTTTTTTCTATGCTAAGTTGGGGTGTCAACTATTATTTTTACATTATCAAAATATAATCATTTATGTCAAGCACATTCCATACCTATTTTAATTATTTCTTTTATTTGTTTTTCATGAAGGAATAGGGAGCAGTATGGTGTTACATCAAAAAATAAAAAGTAAACTGAAATAAACCAATCCCGATTTCCATCGGGATTTTTTTTGCCCATGAGCCAACAAATAGCCATCCAAGGAATTCAAGGTTCGTTCCACCATCAAAGCGGAAGTCTGGTCGCAGTACTCAACGTGATGATCGATTGCCGTTTGAAGCTTGCCAAGATGCCATCGCTACTTAAAATCGAGTCGCCGTATGCTTACGCCTTTTTTGTCGACACCCATTTTTTAACCAAAACAAAGCAAATGTTTTAGCCACTTTAGAAGAATATATCCGAAATTTGTCCCGATTTCGTGAATTATTGAAAACCGATCAGTATGAAGCCTCGTACTAAGAAATGCAACATACGAATCGCATCAAAGAAATTTTAAACGGCATCAAAAAATAAGCCCTATGAAAAATAGAATAGAAATGCGCACATGGTTAGATGATTTTCATTTGCCCCATCCGTTGGTAATTGCGGGTCCGTGTAGTGCCGAAACCGAAAATCAGGTCATGCAAACTGCCCGTGAATTGCAAGATTCAAAGGTGTCGATTTACCGCGCTGGGATTTGGAAACCGCGTACACGTCCCGGTGGATTTGAAGGCGTGGGGAAAATTGGTTTAAAGTGGTTGCAAAAAGCCAAAGCCGAAACCGGTTTGTTAATGGCGGTGGAAGTGGCTACAGCGGCGCATGTGAAGTTGGCCTTGGAACATGATATGGATGTATTGTGGATTGGTGCTCGTACTACGGTCAATCCCTTTGCCGTGCAAGAAATCGCCGATGCCTTACAAAATACAGACAAAATAGTTTTGGTGAAAAACCCTGTAAACCCTGATTTGGCCTTGTGGATTGGAGGCGTAGAGCGGTTGTATAATGCGGGAGTCAAGAAATTGGGTGTGATTCACCGCGGATTTTCAACCTATGAAAAAACCAAATACCGCAACAATCCTGAGTGGCAAATTGCGATTGATTTTCAGAGTAAATTTCCCGATATCCCTTTGATTATTGATCCGTCGCACATTACGGGCCAGCGCGATATGATTTTTCAAGTAACACAGCAGGCCTTGGATTTCAATTATGATGGGATGATTATCGAAACCCATTGCGATCCCGATAATGCGTGGAGTGATGTGGCACAGCAAGTGACCCCCGAGCGGTTGAAGCAGATTATTTTTGATTTGGTCATTCGTAAAGAGGATGATGCGGATAGCGACTATTTACAGCAACTATCGAAGCTTCGGGTCAAAATCGACGATTACGACGCTAAGTTGTTGGACGTCATTGGGCAACGAATGAAAGTGGCCGAAGATATTGGGGCGTTGAAAAAGGCGAAGAATGTAGCCGTTTTACAGAATAAACGTTGGAATGAAATCCTAGAACGCATGGTTAATGAGGGTTCGCAAAGAGGTTTGAGTGAAGAGTTTATCGTTCAGTTCTTTAAAGCCATTCACCAAGAAAGTATCGCGCATCAAGAAAAAGTGTTTAAGTCAGAATAATTTAGTAATATTGCGTTCGATAACCTATAAATTATTTATCATGAAAAAATTAGTTTTACTATTTGCCTTGATCACTTCTATTGTATCAGCACAGGCAGACAAAATTTACAAGCATAACGGTGAAGTGATTACCGGAAAAGTAGTTAAATTAGAAGAGTTCACCATCGTATTCAAATATGATGGCGAGGATGCAGAAAATACAGTAAGTAAGTATGCCATCGAAAAAATCGTTTACGGAAAATCCGGACGTGTAGAAGAAGTTACAGAGAAAATTGTTGTAAACGGAGAAGACGATTGGGAAAAAGTGGTCATCTTGGAAGATAAAGCTTACATTTCTGGTTTGAAAAAAGGAGAAGAAGTACGTGGAAAAACAGGATTAATCAACTTCCAAACTGGAAATACTGGAGACAAAAAAGCGGAGAAAAAATTAAAAATGGAAGCCGCTAAGTTAGGATGTCCTTTCATTTTGTTGACAGCTGATAAAGCAACTGTAGGAGCTAATTCCAACCAATTGGGAGGCTCACAGGTCATCAAAAAAGGAGTAGCTTACAAATACTAATTCCGTATTATTTCAAAATACTAAAGGCACTTCGGTGCCTTTTTTCTTTTATTTTTGTAGCATGACAGGATGGGTTTACAAATCGACGGGAAGTTACTACACAGTAAAAACGGATACGGGAGCGCTGTACGATTGTCGGATTAAAGGAAAATTCCGCATCCAAGGTATCAAAAGTACCAATCCGATTGCTGTGGGCGACCGCGTTGATTTTGACTTAGATCAGTCCACCGATGAAACCATTGGACAGATTCACACCATTCACGACCGAAAAAATTATATTATCCGCAAATCGGTCAACTTGTCCAAACAAGTGCACATCATCGCGGCCAATGTAGATGTTGTTTTTTTACTGATAACCATCAATAATCCTACTACAACGACGAGTTTTATCGATCGGTTTTTGGTTACTGCTGAGGCTTATGGTATCGAAGCGGTTCTCGTATTTAATAAAATAGACACCTATGACGAAGCGGCTTTGGAGGAGCAATTGTTTTTGCAATATGTTTACAGTCAGATTGGCTATCGTTGCTTGCGCGTTTCGGCCTTAGAAGTCAAAGGTCTTGAGGAACTGAAAGCGTTAATGCGCGATAAAGTATGTATGTTTTCGGGCCATTCAGGGGTAGGGAAATCTACTTTAGTCAATGCGTTGGAACCGGGGTTGGACTTACGTACCGCTTCGATTTCGGATTCCCATCAGCAAGGGCAACATACGACAACATTTGCCGAAATGTTTGATTTGTCATTCGGGACAAAAATTATTGATACTCCTGGCATTCGTGGTTTTGGCGTAGTAGACATGGCACCTGAAGAGGTAGGCGATTACTTTCCGGAGTTTTTTGCCTTAAAAGAATCGTGCAAGTTCAACAATTGCTTACACAAAGAAGAGCCCCATTGTGCGGTAAAAAAAGCGCTAGATGCTGATGCAATTGCTTGGTCGCGTTACCGTAGTTATTTGCAAATTTTAGCGGGTGATGACGAGCAGTACCGTGGAGACCAGTATGCTGAAGAACGAAAGAGTTTGTAGTGATTAGTTTGTAGTAAACAGTTTTAATTATCAAAAAATTCAAAATTTATCATTTAAAATTTAAAATAGCTCATCATGCGTGCAGTTCTCCAAAGAGTCACTCAAGCTTCAGTAACTGTTGATGGAAAAGTAGTTTCTGAAATTCAATCGGGTTTATTGATTCTATTGGGTGTAGAAGAAGCCGATGGGATAGAGGATGTGCAGTGGTTAGCGTCCAAAATTGCGAACCTCCGCATCTTTGGCGATGCCCAGGGGGTTATGAATCTATCTGTCAAAGATTGCCAAGGGGATTGTATTGTGGTGAGTCAGTTTACGTTACATGCCATGACCAAAAAAGGCAATCGCCCCTCGTATATTAGAGCAGCGCGTCCCGAACAAGCGATTCCGTTATATGAAGCCTTTGTGTTGGCTATGGAACGTGAATTGGGGAAAAAAGTTGGTACAGGTATTTTTGGCGCCGACATGAAAGTCGCCTTGCTCAATGATGGTCCAGTCACTATTTTTATTGATACTCGTATTAAAGAGTAGTTTTAATATTAATGAATTTACAAACTTTATAGGTTTGCTAGCATAAAAAAATTATTAAATTACGTATTTAGTAACTGTTAAATTTCAATGATAATCATGAACCTAAAAAACGCCCAACTCGACGTCGATCATTGGATTAAAAATCATGGTGTTCGCTATTTTAACGAACTCACCAATATGGCGCAACTCACCGAAGAAGTGGGAGAAGTAGCCCGTATCATTGCACGCCGCTATGGCGAACAATCGGAAAAAGAAAGTGATAAAAACAAAGATCTCGGCGAAGAACTGGCCGACGTCGTATTTGTCGTACTTTGTTTGGCCAATCAAACAGGGGTCGATTTGCAAGCCGCATTTGATAAAAAAATGGACTTGAAAACGAAACGCGACCACGACCGCCATCATACTAATGAGAAGCTGAAGTAGGGATTGGTTCCGAAACTTCGGGGGTGACTAGTGACTAGTAACTTTCTAACTCATAATTCATAACTCGTAATTCATATCTCCTTAGCATTGGACTCAAATTAATCGCGTTACATGACCCATCACCTTCTGCATTCTAAGTTACTTACAGGAAAAGAAATAGCCATTACGGGGTCAAAGTCAGAAACCAATCGGCTTCTTTTGCTCCAAGCGTTATATCCGCATATACACTTGGAAAACACTTCCAATTCCGATGATTCGGAAGTAATCATGCAGGCCCTTCGAAAATTAATGCTTGAAAATCAAGGCCAACTTTTCATTGACGTGCATCATGCCGGAACAGCCATGCGTTTTCTTACCGCTTTTTTTGCCATTCAAGAAGGAAAAGAAGTCCTGATTACGGGTTCGTCGCGCATGCAGGAACGCCCGATTCGAATTCTAGTGGAAGCCCTTCGACAATTGGGCGCCGACATAACCTATGCGGATCAAGACGGTTTTCCGCCCTTGAGAATAAAAGGGAAAAAGCTATTACAATACAAAGTTAGTTTGCCCGCTCATATCAGCAGTCAATATATTTCCGCATTATTATTAATTGCTCCGAGTTTGGAAAACGGACTCCAATTAACTTTGGAAGGGGAAATTACTTCTGTTCCCTACATACAAATGACTCTTGCCTTATTGAATCAAATTGGCGTAACCACCTCCTTTGAAGGGAACCACATTGCGGTGGCGCCGTTTGAAGTGCAATCTGCCATGGCAACTAGTCAATCCATCACGGTTGAAAGTGATTGGTCTTCGGCCTCGTATTGGTATAGTATAATCGCTTTATCGGAAGTAGGTTCTCAAGTTACGTTAACAAGTTACCAGGCTGAAAGTTTACAAGGGGATCAAATCTTGGTTTCTTTGTATGAACATTTAGGCGTAACCACCACATTTTTACCCGATTTTCGCCTTCAACTTACCAAAGTATCACTACCCACAACGTCACATTTTGAAGCCCATTTAATGGGAGCTCCCGATATCGCACAAACCCTTGCAGTGTCTTGTTTCGGACTCGGAATTTCGTGTACTTTGACCGGGTTACATACGTTAAAAATCAAAGAAACCGATCGGTTGGCAGCCTTACAACAAGAAATTTCAAAACTAGGAGGACAAATCCAAACCACTGAGGACGCTCTTTTTTTAGTAGCTTCGTCCCATATTCACCCCAATGTTGCCCTTGCAACCTATCAAGATCATCGCATGGCCATGGCTTTTGCTCCTTTAGCCCTTCGCGTGCCTCTAATTATTGAAGACGCCGAAGTGGTGTCAAAATCGTATCCCACTTTTTGGAGTGATCTCGCGCAGGCAGGGATTTCAGGGGAAATGTCGGAAAATAAATCCTAATTTACTTGACAACCCCCTTTTGCGGATAGTATATTTGCACTTGTTTGTCGTGAGGCAAAACAATGTAATTTAAAGGCTATAAAAAGATGAAACTATCCCATTTTAATTTCCATTTACCTCCAGAGTTACTGGCCGAATTTCCCGCTGAAAACCGAGACGAGTCGCGTTTAATGGTTATACACCGCAGCACAGGGCAAATCGAACATAAATTGTTTAAAGACATTATCGACTATTTTGACGATGGCGATGTGATGATTTTAAACAATACCAAAGTGTTTCCAGCGCGTATGTATGGAAACAAAGAGAAAACTGGCGCTCGTATCGAAGTTTTCTTGTTACGCGAATTAAATGCAGAACAACGCCTATGGGATGTTTTGGTCGATCCTGCCCGTAAAATTCGTATCGGAAATAAATTGTATTTCGGCGATGACGATTCCTTAGTTGCTGAGGTTATTGATAACACAACGTCTCGTGGACGTACCTTACGTTTCTTATACGACGGATCGTATGAAGAATTCCGTTATAAATTAAAAGAATTGGGCGAAACGCCGATTCCAAAATACATCAACCGCGAAGTAACCGAAGATGACGCCGAACGTTACCAAACGATTTATGCCAAAGAAGAAGGCGCCGTGGCTGCACCCACTGCTGGGTTACACTTTTCAAAGCATTTGTTGAAACGTCTAGAAATCAAAGGCATCAACTTCGCTGAAGTCACCCTTCACGTGGGATTAGGAACCTTCAATCCTGTTGAAGTAGAGGATTTGTCCAAACACAAAATGGACTCCGAAGAATTACGTATTTCACAAGAAGCCTGTGATACGGTGAATAAGGCTATTGAAAACAAACGCCGCGTGTGTTGTATCGGTACGACTTCGATGCGCGCCATTGAAAGTTCGGTTTCTTCCAACCGCACCTTAAATCCGTATGATGGTTGGACCAATAAATTCATCTTTCCACCCTATGATTTTAGTATCGCTAATTGTATGGTGACCAATTTCCACACGCCCAAATCAACCTTGTTGATGATGATTTCGGCTTTCTGTGGACACGATTTGATGAAAAAAGCCTACGAAGAAGCGGTAAAAGAAAAATACCGTTTTTACTCGTATGGCGATGCAATGTTGATATTATAATTAGTCAACCTGCCTGCAGAAGATAGATTTGAAAATTTGAGGATTTGAAAATTTGTCTGCTTTAAGAAGGTTTGAAAATGGATTACTTTTAACAACAATAGAAACTTCAAATAAAAAAGCGTGGTACTTCTCGAAAAGACCACGCTTTTTTTAGGAAATAAGTTACGGTTATTGCAAAATAATCTTCTTAATATCGACTATTTGCCCTTGTGGGTTGATAATTTGTACAAAATACATCCCGGTGCCGCCCCAAGTAGCTAAGCTTAGGGTAGTGTTGGTGCCCGATGCTGTAATAGGGGTTGTAGCCACCGATTGCCCCAAAGCGTTGATAATGTTGATGGAACCGCCAGACAAGTTGGTTATGTTGTTGAAGTTGATGTTTACTTCAGTGCTGGCTGGGTTGGGCGCGATGGTGATATTGTTGGCCCAGGTTACCGGGTTGGTAAACGATAACTGCCCCACGTTAATAATCAAGGTATCAGTAACGGTAATGTTCGTTATACATTGGTTGGTGTTATACAAGTTTGTTATTTCTTCTTGGGTTAAGGCACGGTTCCAAATACCAATGTCGTCGAGTTTCCCATTCATCCACTCTGCTCCGACCTCTCTATTTACAGTTCCAATCAATAAATCTGAAGTATTTGGTGCTCTTAACGAGGAAGAAATACTTTGATTAAAAATTAATTGACCATTGATGTAAAATTTTAATAAATCAGAGGAGTTAGTTATAATAAGATTTTGCCATTGGTCTAAAGAAATTGGACTCGTATTTGGCGGTGCAGAAAAGCTATAACTTCCATTTGCGTATGCCATAGCTGGTACAGCAAAATTAGTACTATTGAAAGGAATAAAAACACCATATGGAACATTAGGAGAGCAACAAGTACCATTATCATCTCTTTTAGAAATAAAGACCCAATTGTTATTAAATATATTTTGATAATTTCCTTTGTACCATACAGAAATTGAATAGTCTCCAATTAAGTTCAGTTCGTTTTGATGAGGTATTCTAATTAAATCATTCACGCCATCAAAATTATACGCACTATTCGCATTTCCAAAACGGTCGGTAGTGAGTGTAGCGCCATTTACCGTTCCGTTGTTTGCATTGCCACTTTCATCATTGGCGTTGCCACAAAACGGCCAATAGCCTACTAAGCCACTCGTGGGTACATTGGCAGGTAAGCAAGCGGTTTGGGGCAAAGAGGCGTTGTATAAATTAGTGATTTCTTGTGGGGTGAGAGCACGGTTCCAAATGCCGATGTCGTCTAATTTGATATTATGATATTCAGGAATTGAAAATATATCTACTCCAAAATATAAATTAGCCTTTGAAGAACAAGAATTTGGTGGCGTGTGATTTATTTGTCCTATATATATTCCGTTAATATAAATATTACTTGTTGTTTCGTTTATATTACAGAATGTTACATAATACCATTGTCCAATTTGATATTGTGGTGTTAGAGCTGTACCACTTTCAAAACAACCTCTCCCAAAATTAATCCTTGTTTCAGTATTTGCACTAATACAACCCCAATATGTGCTTGCAGGGCTTCCAAGACAAATAAGTTCACCATATAAATTTTGGTCAGCCACAATCCAATAAGAAACAGTGCGACTAGTTGTTGCAAATTGGTTTCCACCATTTGCAATTATATAATCATCCACCCCATCAAAACTATACGCACTATTCGCATTTCCATTTCGATCGGTGGTTAACGTTGCTCCATTCACGGTTCCATTGTTTCCATTGCCACTGGCATCATTGGCATTCCCATTAAACGGCCAATACCCTACCAATCCATTTGTAGGGACATAAGAAGGCACTTGCGCCACAAGGGTTTGAGCCACCAAAATCAAGCTCGTTACAATAAGTAATAATTTAGATTTCATATGTGTTTGTGTTAAATTTCACACAAATGTAACTAAAAATGCACAACTATGAGAAATTACTGTTCAAATCAACTGACTTGTGCTCTCAACTCTTAAACAGAAAACGATTCTAATTAAGGTGAAGGAGTCAACCTGCCTGCCAGTTCATAACTCATAATTCATAACTCATAATTTCTATTTCAAATCTCCCTCAAGATTACTACATTTACCCTTCAAACCAACGCAACAATGATATTTCAAAATACGCGAGAATTCGCACAACAACTCGACGCACAAGACAAATTACGTTCCTATCGCGATCAATTTATTTTTCCGCAACACAACGGTAAAAATGTAATTTACTTTACGGGGAATTCGTTGGGGTTGCAACCCAAATCGGCTTCCCAATTTGTTCAGGATGTAATGAATGACTGGGCGAATCTTGCCGTAGAAGGCCATTTTTATGCCGAGAAACCCTGGTGGGATTACCACGAACGTTTTGCTGAGCCTCTCGGTAAAATTGTAGGTGCCTTGCCCTCTGAAGTAACCGTAATGAATACCCTAACGGTAAATCTTCACCTTCTGATGGTATCGTTTTACCGCCCTGAAGGCAAACGCTACAAAATCATTTGCGAAGAAAAAGCCTTTCCCTCCGATCAATATATGTTCCAATCTCAAGTGCGCGTACACGGTTTCGATCCCAAAGACGCTATTGTTGAGGTCAAACGACGTGAAGGCGAACACAACATTCGTCTCGAAGATATTCTGGCCAAAATTAACGAAGTAGGCGAGGAGTTGGCACTCGTCTTATGGGGTGGCGTTAATTATTATACGGGTCAAGTGTTTGATATGAAAACGATCACCGAAGCAGGTCACGCTGTGGGTGCTTATGTGGGATTCGATTTGGCTCACGCTGCGGGGAATATTAAATTGAACTTACACGATTGGAATGTCGATTTTGCAGCATGGTGTAGTTATAAATACATGAACTCCGGCCCCGGGAATGCCTCGGGTTGTTTTGTACACGAAAAACACCACCACAGCAATCTCCCTCGTTTCGCGGGTTGGTGGGGACATAATAAAGAACGTCGTTTCAAAATGGAACCCGATTTTGACCCAGTCCACGGGGCCAACGGTTGGCAAGTGAGTAATTTGCCCATATTGTCATTGGCTCCCTATTTGGCCTCGGTCGAACTCTTTGATGAAGTGGGTATGGACCGTTTAATTGAAAAGCGAAACCAACTAACAGCTTACCTCGAATTTGTGTTACACGACATCGACCAACAGCTGGAAGGCGCCGATTTTGAAGTCATCACGCCCAAAAATCCCGAAGAACGCGCCTGCCAATTGTCCGTATATTTACATGGACAAGGACGAAGTTTGTTCGATTATTTAATGAACAATGGCGTCATTACCGATTGGCGCGAACCCAATGTAATTCGGTTGGCTCCCGCTCCTTTCTATTGTTCCTATGAAGATATGTATGCATTTGGACAGATTTTGAAAACGGGAATTTTAGCCTTACAAAAACAATAAATTCGAAAGCCTTACTGCAAGGCTTTTTTTATGTTGAAACAAATCATCATACCCGACGACTAAAGTTTATCTTACTTTTTTATCATGAAAATAGTCAAAAAAATTGTACTGGTTGCATTGTCCATTGTCTTGGCTATTAGCCTTGGAATTTATATTTATTTCCAAACTAAAGCACCCCAATACGAAGGCGAACAAACACTGGCCGGGTTGTCAACCGAAACCAAAGTCTATTTTGATGACTACGGTGTGCCTCATATTTATGCCCAAAATCAGAAAGATGCATTACGGGCGCTCGGTTACGTGCATGCCCAAGATCGCTTGTGGCAAATGGAGTTGATGCGTCGTATTGCTCCCGGTCGCCTGTCGGAGTTGTTTGGGGCGAAAGCCTTAGAAAACGACAAGTTCTTTGCAGGGATTGGAATCGATGAAAATTCAGCCCAAGCCGTAGCTGCTTTAGATAAAAATTCAGAAGCCTACCTGTTGGCCCAAGCCTATATCGATGGTGTCAATCACTATATGGAGGAAGGGAAAACACCTGTTGAATTTGATTTAATCGGCGTGGAAAAGACACCGTTTACCCTCAAAGACATGTACAACATTTTTGGCTTCATGTCCTTCAGTTTTGCCATGGCCCAAAAAACCGACCCGTTACTGACGGAAATCCGTGACGAATGGGGCATGCATTATTTAGGCGATTTTGGGTTGGACGGTGCCTTAGCCAAAACCCGTTTGAAATCGTATAAAGGCAAAGCCAACGATTATGCTGTAATTTCAAAATCAATCACTGAACTCCTCCAGCAATCGCCTGTACCTCCCTTTATCGGAAGCAACAGCTGGGTAATCGGTGCCGAAAAAACCAAGAACAACAAGGTTATTTTTGCCAATGACCCCCACATCATGTTCTCCCAACCAGGCACTTGGTACGAAGCCCATATTTCCTGTCCAGGATACGAAATGTATGGCTACTATTTGGCCGGAACCCCTTTTCCGTTACTCGGTCATAACCGCGATTATGCGTATGGATTGACCATGTTTGAAAATGATGATTTGGACTTTTTCCAAGAGGAAAATCATCCGCAAAATGCCAATCAATACAAAACCGCAACGGGCTATGCCAATTATTCGGTGCGCACCAAAACCATCAAAGTAAAAGACACTGCCGATGTTGCATTAACCATCAAATCTACCTCCCATGGACCCGTGATGAATGGATTGTTGAAAGGATTGAATGCCAAAAATCCAGTGACCATGTCGTGGATTTATACCCAACACGCCAATCGTATTTTGGAAGCGGTCTATGGGTTGAGTCATGCCAAAAATTTGGATGATTTTTATCAAAAGGTAGGTCTCGTCCACGCCCCCGGTTTGAATGTCATGTATGGCGATGCCAAAAACAATATTGCTTGGATTACGTCGGGGAAATTGTATCGCATGCCCGAAGGGGTAAATCCCAACTTTATTTTGGATGGAACGAATGGTAAAGACGACCAACGGACCTTTTTGCCTTTTGAAGAAAATCCCTTTGCCATCAATCCCGATTGGCATTATCTGTATTCGGCTAATAACCAACCCGAACCCATCAACGGTTATTTGTATCCCGGGTATTATTTGCCCCAAGATCGTGCGAAACGCATTCAGTCGTTACTTGAAACCAAAAGCAATTGGCAACGCGCCGATGTGGAACGCATGATTAACGACCATACGTCGGTAATTTATCCCGATTTGGTAAAAAATTGGATGCAAAGTATTCCTAAAGTCGGATTAACGCCCACTGAAAAAAGTGCGCTGGAAATCCTCCAACTCTGGGAAGGAACCCATGCCGTGTATGATATCGCACCTACGATTTACAACAAATGGCTGTATTGTTATCTAAAAAATACGTTTCAAGACGAATTGGGGGAAGAACGATTTTCGTTGTTTTTAGGGACCCACATGTTAAAACAAATGATCGCGGGGCAAAGTGTCAATCCCAATTCACCATGGTGGGATAATGTGAACACTCAAGGCAGTAAAGAAACCCGTGATCAAATAATGAACCGTTCGTTTCATGAAGCAATTAAAGCGCTTGAAAATCAATTAGGCTCTGACTACACCCATTGGCGTTGGGGTAAAGTACATACACTAGAGCTCCAGCATCCTTTGGGTAAAGTAGCGGCTTTACGTCCCCTTTTTAATGTAGGAACCTTTGAGGTCCCCGGTGGGAATGAAGTCATCAATAATTTATTGTTTTATTTGACCGAAGACGGGAAGTACAACGTAGGCGGCGGACCCTCAACCCGTCGAATTATCGATTTCTCGGATGTGGAAAATAGTGTGAGTATATTACCCACGGGACAATCAGGGGTGCGCTCGAGTCCGCATTACAATGACCAAGCCGAACTTTTTGTCAAAGGCCATTTCCGAAAAATGAAGTTAAACCGTAAAGAAATTGAAGAAACGTCAACGTTATTGGTATTAAAACCCAAAGCCCACTAATTCAACATTTATAATTTGTAATTTCTAATATCAAAATAGGTCTGGGTTTTCGATAATTTCGGAAGCCCTTTTTTTCATCGCATACAATGCTTCGGGTTGGATTTTCCCCAGCAAATTCAGCATCATGGCCATGCGTTGGTTCTTGGCAAAATAGGCTTTTTTATCATCCAAAAAATTCCAATACAAACTGTTGAACGGACACGATTGGTCGCCCGTACGGGATTTAACATCGTAATGACAACCCGTGCAATAATTGCTCATTTTTTGAATATAACTCCCCGAAGAAACATAGGGTTTGGTGGCCAAAATTCCGCCATCGGCATACTGACTCATGCCGCGCGTATTGGGAAGTTCAACCCATTCAATCGCATCCATATAGACACCCAAATACCACGCATCGACCGCATCGGGATGCCGTTGAGTAAGTAAGGAAAAATTACCAATGACCATCAACCGCTGAATGTGATGCGCATAGGCGTTTTGCAAACTCAACCCCAACGCCTGTTGCATGCAATTCATTTTGGTTTTTCCAGTCCAATACATTTCAGGCAACGGATAAGTATTATCCAAGGCATTGCGTTGCGCGTAATCGGGCATGTGGTGCCAATAGATTCCACGAACATATTCACGCCAGCCCAATATTTGCCGAACAAATCCTTCTACTTGGGACAAAGTAATGGTCTCTTGATTTGCATAATAATGCCGCACCACACAATCAACCACTTCCTTCGGACTTACCATTTTTGTATTCATCACAAACGATAAGCGCGAATGGAAAAGAAACGCCTGTTCGGTATGCATCGCATCTTCGTAATCGCCAAAATGCGGCAGCAAGTGTTCACAGAAATAGTTCAGTTGCATTAAAGCTTCTTTTCGATTGATCGGCCAAGCAAAGCACTTGGGTTCAATGTCACCAAATGTTTGCACTTCGGCTTGCTCAAGTTCGTTGAGAAGTGCTGTGACATCTTTCGGGAAAACCGCCATAGGAGGCACAGGCACTTGATTTTTGAATTTCAAACGGTTGTCGTGATCAAAGTTCCATTGGTTGCCCAAGGGGTCGTTCCCCACCATTAACACCTGATGTTTCTTCCGCATCATACGGTAGAAATTCTCCATCAAGAATTGCTTTTTACCGGTAAAAAACTGTCCCAATTCCTCACGAGTCGTGTAAAAATGTTCGGTGTCAACTACTTGATGTGTTATGGATAAGCTTTTACAAAAGGTTCGCAATTGCACATCCAAACGGTATTCATCGGGGAGTTGGTATTCAAAATTTTGGATGGCGTAAGTGGCGATACAATGTTGGAGAATCTCAGGCAGACTTTTTGTAGCGAGTAAATCTGTAATCCGGATGTAATGCACCTGATGTCCTTGGTTTTGGAGTTCTTGAGCAAAATCTCGCATCGCTAAAAAGAATCCCGTTACCTTTTGTATATGATGCTTCACATAATCGGTTTCTTGACGCATTTCGGCCATCATATACAAAATAGTGTCGTCCTTTGAATCAAACCACGAATGCTGACGATTCAATTGGTCACCCAAAATCAAGCGTAAGGTTACGTATTCCATAAATTTTGGTATTCGTTTTTCGAGTCATACATTTCCGCTTGTCGGCGAATATTAAACTTCCGGTCGCGGGGGTCGTTGCCTACGCCCGAATTATACAACCAATTCCCATAATTGGAATGTACATCGTAGTCAATCAATAGCGATTCAAACCAAGCCGCACCCGCACGCCAATCCTGTTCCCATTCTTTGGCCCAAAAACTCGCCACATTTTGACGCCCGCGATTGCTCATGAATCCGGTGGCCGCCAATTCTTTCATATTGGCATTCACAAAAGGCTCGGGGGTTTTACCTTGCGTCCACTTTTCAAACTTTCGGGCATTAAGTTCCCACTCGTATTTTTGTTTGACAATACCGTTCAATTGAAAGATTTTATTGCCATGTTTTTGGGAAATATACCGAAAATAATCACGCCAAATCAATTCAAAAATCAACCAATAGGTATCTTCATTTTTGCAAACTTCCGCCTCATATTGTTGTACTTCCCAGTAGATTTTTCGGGGCGATATGCAGCCGTGGGCAAGCCAAGGAGAGAACTTCGAACTGTAATCGGGGCCAAGTAATCCGTTGCGGGTTTGTTTGTATTGGGATAAATTTTCGGTAGTAAAAAAGTAATCTTCCAAGCGCGCCAACGCCTTGTTTTCTCCTCCTTTAAACGGGAATGCCGTGCGCTTATCAGGCGATTGTGGTGTAATTCCACACGAGACTAAAGTGGGAATTTCAGGCGTTTCTTCATAATTCGATTTCGGCATCGCTTTGGGTTCGACCAACGCCCGTATTTTTGAAAGCTTTTCACATTTCTTACGAAACTCGGTGAAGATTTCGGGAACTTCTTTTGCCGAGGTATACGGAATGTCTTCGGGATGAAACAAAAAGCCGTCTTGAAGTTCGTGGAATGCAATCCCGGGCAATTGAACTTTGAGTGCCTCAGTCACTTTTCGTTCCTCCGAGGTCCATTCATGCGTAGTGAAAAGGCTTGTAATGCCTTGGGTTTTCGCCAACTCAGGAATCACCATTTCGGGTTCGCCATAAATCACCCAAAGCGGAATGTTCAAGGCTTCCAAATTGCGTTTTAATTCATGAACACTATCCCATAAAAATTGAGCGCGATGCGCACCCGTTTTAGGGAATCCATAGGTTGTCATGGCAAAATGCCGAGGGTCAAAACAATATACGCCGATCACTTTTTCGGCGTGTTTTGTGGCTTTCCACAACGCATATTGATCTTCGGTACGAAGGTCATTTCGAAACCAAACGAGATGTTTCATAGGGTGTTTTTATTTTTTCGGCAACGGTCACTGCAAAATTTAACGGACTCCCAATTCTTTTCCCATTTTTTGCGCCAAGAAAAGGGGAGTCCGCAAACCAAACATATTTTTTGGGGTAAAAAGGTTTTTTTATGAGGCATGGGGGCGAAGCGATTTTAACGGGGTTTTCGGACGGGCATAATCAAATCGGTCTTGTAGGCTAGGACGGGCATAGCCATCCAAACCATTAATTGCCACGACATCTCCGCGGTCCAATTGCAACCAGCCGTCGGGCGTGACTAAATTGTCCTCAACATAAATGGCTTCAATCGCCGCAATGACATGTATAGTGTTGTTTTCATGGATCGGATATTCATTCAAATAGCGGCAAAGTAATTGCACAGGCGACCCCGTCACAAAAGGTACTGCAATGCCCTCGCGGTACGTTGGCGTCAATCCCGTCATGTCAAACTCCGAAACCCCATGATCATAGGCCGCCGAGGTTTGGTGCGCCGCTTCCATTTGCTCCACCGTAATATGATTTACCGTAAAGAACCCGGTTCCTTTGATATTTTGATAGGTATGACGTGGCACCGAAGTGGGACGTACGATAAATCCCAACATTGCGGGGTCACTACCCAAATGTGTAATGCTCGAAAATACTGCTACATTCTCATGCCCCTCTGGCGAAAGGGTGCCGATCAAGTTAGCCGACTTGTAGCCGGTGCAACTGTTGACAAGGTTTAAACGTTCTACTTTTGATAAGGCGGCAAGGTTCGAAGAGGTAAAGACTTTCATTGCTTTTTTCTTCAAAGATAAATTTGTTTAATGAAATATTAAAAAGTTTAAACAAATTTTAAGTTTTGCTGTAATTTTGCACTTCTGTTACGGTAACGTTCGGATATTATTAAGTATTTTTGTCTAACATTTTTACCAATACCATGCAAACGCCACAACGAATTGCCGTGGTGGGTTCCGGATTAGTCGGGACACTCCTGGCGATTTATCTCAAAAAGCAAGGCCATATTGTACACGTTTACGACCGTAGTGCCGACATTCGTACGGTTGAATTCTCAGGACGCTCCATCAACCTGGTGATGTCCGATCGCGGTTGGAAGACGTTGGCAGATATTGGATTGGACGATGCGATTCGCAGTATTGGAATTCCCGTTGACAAACGCGCCATTCACTTGAAAGACGGACAGTTAAACTACCAATACTACGGCAAAGAAGGCGAAGCCATTTTCTCGTTATCCCGTGGCGTTCTCAACCGAAAAATGATTGATTTGGCCGAAGAAGCAGGTGTAGAATTCTTCTTTGAACACCGTATTTGGGATGTGACCCTGGCCGAGGCAACCTTGCACATGGGACCCACCGAAAAAGGCGCTTGGACCGATTTAAAATACGATAAAGTTTTCGGTGCCGATGGGGCTTTTTCGCGTATTCGCCACCGCATGCAACGCCAAAGTATGTTTGATTACTCCCAAGAGTTCATGAAAATTGGCTACAAAGAACTCCATATTCCCGCCAATCCCGACGGGACGCACAAAATTGACAAAAATTCCTTACACATTTGGCCCCGCGGTCATTTCATGCTCATGGCATTGGCCAACCTCGATGGAAGTTTCACCTGTACACTCTTCATGCCGTTTGAAGGCGAAAACTCGTTCGAACAGTTGAAAGACGAAACGTCTCTGGTGAATTTCTTTGCCGAATATTTCCCCGATACCGCCGCCGTCATTCCCGATTTGGTGAGTGATTTCTATAAAAACCCTACGAGTTATTTGGCCATTATGAAGTGTTATCCGTGGACCTTCGAAGATAAAGTGGCCCTTATTGGCGACTCAGCCCACGCCATTGTTCCTTTTTACGGCCACGGCATGAACGCCGGTTTCGAAGACATTACGCTCCTCAACCAAATGATCGAGCACTACGGCGACGATTGGAATGCGATTTTTAGAGCCTACGAAAAATCCCGAAAACCCAATGCCGATGCGATCGCCGAACTCTCCCGTAGAAACTTTGAGGAAATGAGCGCCAAAACCGCCGATGCCCAGTTTTTATTGCAGAAAAAAATCGAAAAATGGTTCGCCGACAAACATCCCGATTTGTGGATGCCCCTTTACAGTCGTGTGACCTTTAGCTTGCAACCCTATGCCGAAGCCTTGGCTATTGGCGACTACCAAAATGCCATCATGGAGCAAGTCATGCAAATGCCCGATATCGCACAAAAATGGAATAGCCCCGAAGTGGAAACCAAAATTATTTCCTTATTGCAAAACGGTTAATGTTTATAGGGCGCGTCCCCGAATCCCATTTTGCTTTCTCATTAAAATCCCAGTCGGGGTCGGGTCGTTCACTGCAATCTTGGCTCCGTGCCTCCGCCAAGGATTTCCGTTGCCACCCCTCGCGCAAAACACGCCCGTTACTCCTCCCGATGAACTTTGGAAAAATCAAAAGCCGGGCGACATACCGAAATATATTCGCAGGGTTCGTCAAACGGATTGGAGTATTGAACCCGCGTGTTTTCGGCTATGCGAAGGGATTGACCCGCTTCTAAAACAATCGTTTCACCTTCAATAATGAATTGCTTTTTCCCTGAAATAATATAAGTGTATTCCTCAAATTCAGGCGTTTGAAAAGGTTCACTCCAATGCGGCGGCGCAATCATATGGGCAATTGAAATCGCTTCGTTTTGCGTCGCCACACGGCCGTGATGTTCTTCGATTAACTTACCATCAGTCGTGGGAACCACAAAAGGCGCCGTTTGAATGTGATATTTTTTCATGATTTGATAACTTTTTGTGTACGACTTCCTTCCGATGTTTCAACGGAAAGCCAATACAGGCCCGGGACCAAAGATGAAAAATCCACCGAAGTTACATTTCCGTTCAATGTTTGCACCAATCGTCCCGACGCGTCGTATATCTTCACGTGCTCAATCAATGCATTACTTTGAAGGGTTAAGGTGGTAGTGACGGGATTCGGACTCACATTCACCCCATTTTGCGAAGGATTCGGGGGCGAAATATGCAATACCGCAGTATTAATCACTTGTTGCAAGACAGAAGTGATGCCGCAATGTGTTACTGTTAACGTAACCGTGTACATTCCATTTTGGGCATAGGTGTGCGTGGGTTGCGCCGTAGTTGCTGTCGTGCCATCCCCAAAATCCCAGAGGTAACTCGTTGCGCCCATCGATTGATTGAAAAATTGAACACTCGTTCCCGTTGGATTCGTGTAGGTAAAAGCAGCCACCGGGTCATAAGTCCCAATAAACCAAGTGGGAAACTGATTGTAAACAACCGTTTTTACCGCCTGTTTAATGAGTTGCGCATCGGTTGCCGAAAGGGTCGATTCAAAACTGATTAGCGTTGGGTCCTTTCGAAAAAGGGTGGTATAAAAAGTACACGCCGCAGCATACGACCCTAACAATGAGGGATGACTCCCATCAGCACTATACAAGTTGAGGTTCGGATGATTCGTGCGAAGGTAACGCCACACCGCTCCCACAGGCGATACGATAGCCGCTTCATTTGTTGCCATAGTCATATAACGCTCCCGCAACAAGTCGTCCATGCCGGTATACGTGCACACGGGTGGGTGGGCCGCACAGTTTTGACTGTCACCATTTTGCCGGCCCCAGGTCATATAAAATACGGTTTCCGCACACGGATTTTGGGTGGTAATCAAGGTGTTTAAATCTTCTGCATACGGGAACACCAGCGCATTGACTTGGTTGATGGGAAAGGAGGGAAGCTGACTCTGTTCTTGCAACACTACAAAATCCCAAGTACCTTGTGCAATTTTAGCCAGCGAAGTAGTATTGACCGCATGATCCGATAAACGAAAGCCGCCAGGGGTGTGGCTCTCATGGATCAAAACATCATTGGTCGATTGGGCTGCACTTGCAATCAATCCAGGTAAATTGTTGGTGTTGGTATAACTATTCCCTAAAAACAATACGCGTTTTGTAAGGGGCTGTCCCCAAAGCGGTGGCAGTAAGCAACCCCATAGTAGCAGTACATAAAACGAAATCGAGCCGAAGTTGAATGGTTTTTTCATGCCTTTTTCGAATTATAAATGAAATAAACGGTTACATTCAAAAAGAGAAATCCGTTTTGTATCGTTTTTAAAAAAGCTGATTTTGAAGGCATAGTGCAAATAATTTAATGTTAGGCGAAGATACCCTTTTTTTTATGCATGAAAAGAAGCAAATTGATGAATTTTTCGCATTAATTCCAACCTAAATTCCATTTTCTCCCTCTTTTAAATACTAAACGGTCGTAATTCATCGTTTTTACAATGTTAAGCGAATGTTATGAATAAAAAAATTAAAGTAATTATTGTCAAATCCTTAGCAAAACCCTCTAATTATTCAAGTTTATAGGGTTCTTTGTTTAGTTTTAATAGAATGTTATAAAAGCCGAAAAAAGTTTTTTTTTTTGAAGTAAAAAATTAAATTTGCTCCAATTCAAGTTTATTTACAACTAATAGCTTATAAATTATTAAAAACTAAAAATTTTTAAAAAAATGGCAAACGCAAAAAACGCTAATGGGTCAAATGGAGGTAACTATTTCTCCGCAATTGTAATTGTATTATGTATTTTCGTGGGATGGCTTGTATGGCAGTTCATCATGGGTGCGGGATCTAACTTCGAAGGGGGAACCAATGAAGGGCATCCACTACCCGGTAACTACTTAGCCATGGTTTACAAAGGGGGACCTATCGTACCCGTATTGATGGGATTGTTGTTGATGGTGATTGTATTCTCTTTTGAGCGTTACTTCGTGATCACAAAAGCAGCTGGAAAAGGAAACTTAGACGCGTATTTGCGTTTGGTTCAATCGAGCATTGCTCAAGGAAATATTGATGATGCTATCGCGGCTTGTGACAAACAGCAAGGGTCTGTAGCAAATGCAATTCGTGCAGCTTTGGTGAAATACCAAGATGTGAAAAAAGAAGGATTCTCTAGCGAAGAAGCAGCTGAGATGATCCACAAAGAAATCGAAGAAGCTACGTCTTTGGAGATGCCAATGTTAGAGAAAAACATGACCATCTTATCTACTCTAGTATCGTTAGGAACTTTAGCTGGTCTTTTAGGAACAGTAACAGGGATGATCAAAGCGTTCGCGGCATTAGCAACAGCAGGTACGCCTGACCAAGCGATGTTGGCAAACGGTATTTCTGAAGCATTGATCAACACGGCTACCGGGATTTCTACTTCGGCACTTTCCATTGTAACATACAACTTATTTACATCAAAAATCGATACCTTAACGTATTCTATCGATGAGGCAGGTACCGCTATTGTAAACCAGTACCGTAAAATGAAAGGAAGCTTGAAATAATTTAGGGTAACCTATAATAAAGTAAAAGAGTATATTATGGCAAAAGTAAAAATGTCCAAAAAAGCAGCGTCGATTGATATGACGGCGATGTGTGACGTGGCGTTTCTTTTGCTTACATTCTTTATCCTTACGGCTACCGCTAAAAACCCGGAACCGCTTCAGGTAGAAACACCCAATTCAACGGTACAATCCAAGTTGCCAGAAGAAAACTTAGCCATCATTACCATTGGTGGAAAAGACAAAGTGTTCTACGGAATCAAAGGGAAAGAAGTTCGCAAAAAAACCCTCGAGTTAATGGGCGCTAAATATGGTATTCAATTTACAGAAAACGAAATCCAAGAATTCAGCTTGATTGATGAATTTGGCGTTCCGATCGAAGGATTGAAACAATTGATCGCTATGAAAGGATCAGATCGTAATAAGCAAGGGGTACAACCCGGTATTCCTCACGATACGATCAAGAACAATGAGAACAATCAGTTGAGAGACTGGATTTATACGTCACGCCAAGCAAATATCGATGTGCAAAGAGAGCAGTTGAATTTTGCAATTAAAGGCGATGCAGAAGAGCAATATCCGCGCATCAAACAAGTGATGGACGAGCTTCAGAAACAATCGGTAAACAGTTTCAATCTGGTTACGGGTCTTCGAGGTAAAAATTATTAATCCCAATACATAAGAAATGGCTGAATTAAATACCAACGACGGTGGCGGCAAAAAAGGGAGTGGTAAGGTACGCAGTAAAAAACAAAACTCCAAAGTAGACTTAACAGCTATGGTGGACTTGGCGTTCCTTTTGATCACCTTCTTTATGTTGACGACCACCTTGTCAAAACCACAGGCGATGGATTTGGGATTGCCCGATAAAGAAGAGGACAAAACCAAAGAGAAAGATATTAAAGTAGATCAACGCCGTACCATGACCATTATTTTGGGTGATGACAATAAAATTGAATGGTTTCACGGGTTGTTGGAAGCTCCTGAAGCGGGAGGAAAACCCACCCAAACTACCCACGGTCGCGAAGGAATCCGTAAGGAAATCTTAAAGCGCGTTGAGTCAGTGCCACAGGTTACAGGGAACAAAGACAAAGGGTTAATTGTGATTATCAAACCTACCAAAGAGTCTACCTACCGTAATTTGGTTGATATCTTGGATGAAATGGCGATTTGCTCAGTTCCCACTTATGCGATCGTAAACGATTTTTCTCCAGAAGAAAAAGCGTTGGCTGATAAATTGAATAAAAAATAACCACTCTTGTAGTACAAAAGTATAACGTATGAAACTTGACTTATTAAAAAGACAATGGTTGGATATCGTTTTCGAAGGACGTAACAAGAGTTATGGTGCTTACGATTTACGTATTAAAGACGGAAATACCAACTTACGGGCTTTTTTCATCGGAGCTGTGATTTTCTCGATTGCTGTAGCGACACCTAAAATTGCTGAATTTATTAGTGCAGCAACCGAAGACGATTCGGCTACCATCGATACCAAAATTAAAACGGTGAAAATGCCCCCTAAAGAGGAAAAACCGAAGGAAGAATTACCCCCACCGCCACCACCACCTCCGAAAGTGGATCAGGTGAAGTTTGTGAAGCCGGTAGTTGCCAAAACGGAAGAAATAACCGAAGAGCCTCCAAAGATTGAAGAAATCAAGGATAAAAATTTAGGGAAAGAGGA
Organism: Flavobacterium sp.; assembly: GCF_027482425.1. Classification (GTDB taxonomy): domain Bacteria; phylum Bacteroidota; class Bacteroidia; order Flavobacteriales; family Flavobacteriaceae; genus Flavobacterium. The sequence continues at coordinate 103,644 of NZ_JAIXWA010000041.1, read as the reverse complement.
TATCAAAGGAGATCCAAACGCAATTCCTACAGTTGAAGACCCTGGTAACGGGCCCGTTAGTCAGGTAGTTGAAGAAGATAACAACATCTACAACTCGGCAGGGATTGAAGTAAAACCCGAATTTCCAGGAGGTATTGCGAAGTTCTACAACTTCATCAAAAACAATTACCAAGCGCCCGATGAACCCGGCTTAAAAGGACAAGTGTTTGTCTCTTTTGTTGTGGAGAAAGACGGGTCATTAACCGACATCAAAGTATTACGCGATATCGGTTATGGAACAGGGAAAGAAGCCGAGCGTGTGCTGCGTAAGAGTCCAAAATGGACCCCTGCGGAACAAAACGGAAAACGCGTTCGTTGTTCGTACCAAATTCCTATTAAAATCGAAACCCCAGAGGAATAAGCATGCTTACGAAATGGGTAATGCAATACAAGAAGAAATCGCTTAAAGAGCGATTTCTTCTATTTATGGGAATCTTGTTTTTTTTTTTTTTTTTAACATTAGGGTTAATGATCATTTTTTGGAAAAAGATTCCCTTAAACATGGACGACAACTACCGCTTAATGTTTGGAGGACTACTTATCGTGTATGCCTTCTTTCGTTTTTTGCGCTTTTTTAATTCGTCCGAACCGACTGAGGAGTCATGAAAAGAATTTATGCAATCCTAACATATGTGATGTTGGTGTTTTTCGGAACGCTGGGATTCTTCATTTCTTGTAAGCCCAACACCTCCGAAAACCAAAAAGACTCTATACTTCGCGGAAAAGCAACGATTTGGGTTGACGAGTCCTTGTTGCCTATCGTTGAAGACCAACAGTTGGTGTTTCAAACGACGTATGAGGCTTCAATAACCCTTGAGCCTTCTTCCGAAGTTTCTGTGATTAAGAAGTTATCGGAAGCCAAATCAGGCATAGCCATTCTCTCCCGAAAACTAAATACCAACGAAACCCAATTTCTCAAAGCGCAACGCATTGTCCCGAGAACCACTCCGTTTGCGCTCGATGGTGTTGCCTTAATTGGAGCCGCCAATACGCAAGATACGATAGTGAATTTAGAAACTCTTATTGGATTTTTACAAGGCAAGAACAAAGCGCTGAAAGGCCTCGTTTTTGACAACCCCAATTCGGGAACGGTTCGCTATATGATGGAAAAAGCCGGAATTACACAATTGCCTTCGGAAGGCGTATATTCGCAAAAAAATACCCAAGCGGTGATTCAATACGTAGCCGAACATGAGGGTATGATTGGATTAGTGGGAAGTAATTGGCTTTTTGAACCCAATGCTACCTTAAAACCTTGGGTTGAAAAAGTAAAAATACTAGGAGTGCAACAAGCTAACGGGAAAATTGCGTATCCCACCCAAGAAGCCTTGGGGACTAACGCTTATCCTTTGGCACGTGTTTTGTACATCATCAACTGTCAAGGGTATGAAGGACTCGGTATCGGATTTGCCTCTTTCATTGCCGGCGACAAAGGGCAACGCATCGTATTAAAATCAGGCATTGCCCCCATACGGGAACCCGGTCGTAAGATTGTAACCCGAAAACAAATTGAAAAAACAAAAATTTAAATACAAAGAACAATGAGCACGATTAAATTTTTCAGCGTAGCCTTTCTCGCTGCCACTGCCGCCACACAAGCGCAGGACTTAGATCAGGCCAAGAAAGCCATTGATGCTGAACAATATGATAAGGCAAAATCGATTTTAAAGTCCATCATAAAAACCAAACCTGCCGATGGTAAGGCTGCTTTCCTATTGGGGAACGTTTACCTCAAGCAAAGTGTGGAAGACTCGGCCAAAATTACTTTTGATAAAGGATTAACCGCAGCTGAAGGAGGTAAATTCAACAACATCGGATTAGGGCAGTTAGACCTTGAAGCCGGAAATGCGGCGGCAGCCAAATCCAAATTTGACTTGGCGACTCAAGGAATGCGTAAAAAAGAAGTAGAAGAATACGTTTACATTGCGCAAGCGTATATGAATACCGACAAGCCTGACTATCAAGCTGCACTTGCGGTTTTGGAAAAAGCTAAATTAGCCAATCCCAACGATCCCAATGTGAAATTGGTAATGGGCGATGCGTATTATGGGTTAAAAAATCAAAACGATGCTTATTCGGCGTATCGCGATGCTTACAACACAGATAAAAATTTGATTCGTGCCAAAATGCAGTTGGGTGTCCTTTTAAAAGGAGCCAAGGCCTACGTCGAAGCGGTTAAAGCTTACGACGAAGTGGTGAGTATCGATTCTAACTATGGTCCCGTGTACCGTGAGTTGGCAGAAACCTATTATTTATGGGCGAACAACAAACCGGGTACCTACAAGGAAAACATTGCCAAAGCGTTAACCAACTACGAAAAATACATGAGTCTTACCGACTACTCTTTGTCTTCTCGTATGCGTCATGCTGACTTTTTGATCTTGGCTAAAGAGTACAAAGAATTGGAAAAAGAAGCCTTGGAAATGAAGAAAATGGATAAAGTAAATCCGCGTATTCTTCGATACCTTGGATATGCTGCCTACGAAAACGGCAACACCGATGAAGCGATCAACGCCTTGACGGAGTTCTTAGGCAAAGCCAATAAAATTATCGGTGGGGATTACTATTTCTTGGGCTTGGCGCAAGTGAAAAAGTCAATTGGAGCCGATGGTAAAACTATAGACGCAACGTTATTAGCACAAGGGGTTGCAAATCTGAAGAAAGCGGTAGAAATGGACATGAACGTGGCCAATGGCTTGAACGAAATCGGAAAAGCGTACTTTGGACAAAAGTTGTACGGAGTGGCTGCTGGTGTTTTTGAAGCGGCTATTTTGAACACTACTTCCAAAAATTTCTTTGAAGACAACATCTATTATGGATTGTGTGTACACACCGTAAATCGCGGGAAAGATGCCAAAACCATTGACGTAGCCGCCTTGACCAATGCCGATAAAGCAATGGACAATGTGATTGCCGCCAAACCCGAATATCCAGAAGCGTATTTGTACAAAGCACGAATCAACAGTGTAATGGCCAAAGATGATGTTATGACAGAGGCGTACCAAAAGTATTTGGATGCCTTAACCGCCAAAGGTCCCGAGGAAATCACAAAAAATAAAGCCAAGGTGACCGAAGCCTACAACAACATGGCTTCCTTCTACGCCAACAGCGACAAAGCAAAAGCCAAAGAGTTGCTAAACAAAACCTTAGCCTTGGATCCTACCAATGCGTATGCCACGGAATCGCTTAAAGTATTGAAATAATTTCTCTAAATGATAGAAAACCCGGATCACCTCCGGGTTTTTTTATGATGTTAAAATGAGGGATTACTATAGTCTATTCACAATAAAATAGGATATTCGCGTTCTAGTATTTTACACCAGCTTTATGCCTAAAAATTGGTTTGTCCTGTTCTTTATTTTTTGTTTTGTTACCGCAACAGCCCAAAAAACCATTCACCTCAAAGGAACTATTGTCGACCAAGACTCACGTATTCCCATCGAATCGGCGACCGTTTATTTGACCAACCCCAAAGATTCTACCGTAATTGAATACACCATCAGTCAAAAAAATGGAACCTTTGATTTTGCCCTAAAAAAAAGCAATACCCCCGTTATTTTGAAAATTTCCTTTGTAGCCTATCAAGACTATAAAGTGACCTTAAAAAATTTGACCACCACGCAAGATTTGGGGATTATCGGACTCCAACCCGCGGCTCAAACCCTCGATGAAGTGGTGATTAAAAATGAAACACCGCCCATTCGGATCAAAAAAGATACGCTTGAGTTTAACGCCGCGTCTTTCAAAGTGCGGCCCGATGCTAATGTGGAAGCCTTGCTCAAGCAACTGCCTGGTGTTGAAATCGATGCCGAAGGAAAAATTACCGTCAACGGGAAAGAAGTCAATCAAATCCTCGTTAACGGGAAACCCTTTTTTGACCGGGATGGAAAAATTGCTTTGCAAAACTTACCCTCCTCAATGATTAACAAAGTGCAAGTTACCGACACCAAAACCAAACAAGAGGAAAAAACAGGAGCCGTTGCGGCCTCCAACAACGCCAGTATAAACCTCACTATCGACGAAAAGAAAAACAAAGGCTGGTTCGGAAAAGTCATGGCCGGAGCGGGTTCGAGCAACCGCTACGAAAGCAGTGGACTTATCAATTATTTCAACAACAACCGTAAAGTAAGCGTTTTGGCTTCGTCCAACAACATCAATGCGACCGGTTTTTCTATGGACGAGATTTTTGATAATATGGGCGGCGGCCGCAATTCCAATATTTGGGTCGGTGACAACGGTTCGTTTTTTGTCAACCGCCGTCGTTTTGGAGGCAATACGGGCATCACGCAATCCCATTTGGCGGGCGTTAACTATGCCGACGAATGGCGTAAGGACAGTCCCCTTGCCTTGAGTTACTTTTTTAGTGAAGCCAATACCCGCAACAACAGCCGCACGCGACAAATCAACTTTTTGCCTTCGGGGAATTACGAAACCGCCTCGGAAGCATCCTATAAAAATGCAGCCACCGCGCACAATGTCTCAGGCGATATCGAGTGGGCCATCGATTCGACTTTTACAGTGGTCATGGAACCCAAATGGAGCCGTTCCTTGGGTCAGAGTACCAACGTTTCTCGGCAAGAGTCGCGGGATGCTTCGGCGCAATTGCTCAACGAGAGTAATTCATCCTCTATTTCCGAAAATACGGCGACCTCGTTTGAAAATACCACCACATTTACCAAGTCATTTCGTCGGAAAGGACGCAATGTAGCCCTCGTTTTTTACCAAGATCATCAACAAGATGATGCCCAAAATCTTGTGGACTCGCAAACCCTTTTTTACCAAAATAGCCAACCCGACGATATACGAAACCAGCGCAATACGAGTTACAATCGGGTGAATCAGTTTTCGTACGACTTGAAGTTTTACGAACCCGTAAAGGACTCGCTGCGGTGGGTGAACAATGTCTATCATGAGTTTACCAATGAAAAAAACGGCCGCGACTCCCAAGAGTTTGATCCAATAACCAATGATTTTACGCAAGCCAATCCCTTACTCACCAATGCCATGCGCACCAAGCAACAAGTATTTCGACCCACCACGGGTTTGGTTTTGGAAAAATCGGTGTGGAACGCGTCTTTCAATGTAGGTCCGCAATGGAGTACGATGGATGCGGCTATGGATTATTTAGGCGTTACGACTCCCACCAACCGTACGTTTTTTGTGCCCTTTGTAGAAGCGACCTTGAATTTGCGTCTGTCTAAATCGCGAAATATTTGGGGAACGTATTCGTATGACAACGAACTTCCGCGGGGGAGTCAGGTGTTGCCCGTAGAGGATTTGGCCAACCCGTTGAATACCACGATTGGAAACCCGAATTTGGACGCTTCCCTACGCCATTATATTTACGTATCGTTTCGGGATTTTGATTATGCCTCGCGTTCGAGCTACGGATTTTATGCGGGTGGTAATGTTTACGACACCCAGATTGTTTCGGCGACTACGTTTGATGCAAGCCGTAAGCGGACCACGACCTATACTAATGTCTCGGGCACATACAACAGTTGGACGGGAGTGTATTGGAACAAAACCTATAAAAAAGAGGCCCACAAATTTCGCTACGAATTGCGTTGGGCGATGAATTTCGGACTCAGCAAAGGGATTACCGACGGCAACGCTTTTGAAGCCCGTACGGTGACCTTGAACCCACGGGTGAATTTTACTTACGAATACGGTGAAAAACTAATCCTCAATCCCTCGTATCAATTTACCCGAAACATTACGGAGTACACCAATTATGTGGTCAATGCGGCCACCAATTATTTGCACCGCGTGAACCTGCAAACGACCCTATTTTGGCCTACCAACTGGGTCTTTGGTAACGATTTTGGGTATACGTACAACTCCAATATCGCCGACGGTTTTCGCAAGGATTTTTATTTGTGGAATACGAGTTTGGCCTACAGTTTTTACCAAAAGCGTTTTACCGCCAAAGTGAAGGTATATGACCTCTTGAACCAAAACCAAAACGCCACCCGTACGATTACAGCCACAGCGATTCGCGATGAAGAAAATGTGGTATTGCGCCGTTACGTGATGTTTTCGCTCACCTACAAGTTGGACCAATTGGGCAAGGAAAAAAAGCAAGGCCGCCGTCAATATTGGTAGAAATTGAGTCTAATTATTCCACTATTCTTTACGTTATGCACACGACCACACAGTTTGATATACGATTCCTCCTTAGCCTAGGTCTGGGGGTGTTGTTGTTGCTCGCGGTGTTGGCGCGGGTGATGACCCAACATGTATTGTATGCCTACCATCGTTACTTAAGTACTCCCTTCATGATGTATGGCCTTACGGCGGTACTTTGGGCGTCAGCTGTAGGAGCGGAGTTTTGGGAAACGGCTCCTTTGATACGTGTCTTGTGAAGTACAACCCTCCTTGTCACTCCACAGGTAACTAAACTGTGGTTTAAATAATCACCTTAAATGTCATTTTTATTTTTGGTAGAACCAAAGTAAAATTGTAGCATTTTCCCTGAGAGAAATCCTCAGTACTACATATTTATTTCCGTTCTTCAACGTGAAGCATCAATCGAAGCCCACTCCTCTAGTGCCTAGAATTTACAACATACAAAAGGAGCTAGTATTCATTAGAAGCTACCTCATTCAATCACTCCGATTTGATCTAGAAAATTGTCAATTCAATGTTCAAAATTATCAAGACATGCAACTGCTGAAATCAATCACTTTAGAGGGAGCTTCAGCAAAATTTCAAAAAAAAGAAGCCGGATTGATTTACCAGCATAGTTTTTTGTAGTGGGGTAGTAACTGTAACCTCACAAATCTCAATACACCCAATCACATTTTACTTAGAATATTATAAACCTTTAAAAAGATTAAAAATTTTATTGTAATATCAATTCAATAGTATTGCTTTTTCGAACAGCTACATTAGGCTTTATCGATTGACTTTTTACTTTCCCTAATAAATTTCCTTTAAGCTTTACCTTTAGACCTTTATTTTCTAATAATGCAATAGCATCCATACCTGGCATCCCTTTTAGGTTAGGAATCAATTGGTTGTTAAGAGTCAAATTTTTCGAATAGCTTGAATAATTTTGTTCTTGTTTTTTAATTTTTTTATTCAATTCTTCAACATTATCACTAATTGGTAAATCTGTAATAATTTTTTGAGCTATTCTTTTAAACACTGGACCAGCAACATCTGCCCCATAATAATTATTGTTTTTGGTACTTGGTTTATGTATAACAACAATACATGAAAACTTTGGTTTATCTACAGGAAAGAAGCCTACAAATGAGGATATATAATGCTTATTCACTCCATTATTAATTCCATAATTACCTTGAGCGGTTCCGGTTTTACCTGCCATTGAAAAATTTTTAGAGTAAATACTTTTTGCAGTTCCCTTCTTAACCACATTTTCCAATAGGGCTTTTAATTTCTTGACAGTTCCTTCAAAACATATTTTGGGATTGATAATCTCTTTTTCAAATTTTTTGATGGTTTTATTTTTATCTCTTATTTCAGATACAAATTGTGGTTTTATCATTTCCCCATTATTGGCAATAGCATTATAAAGAGTCAAGGTTTGCATAGGAGTTACTTCTACACCATAACCAAACGCTATCCATGGTAATGATATTCCATTCCACTTTGGGGTATTGGGTTGAGGAACAAAGGGTATTCCTTCTCCTTTTATACACAATCCTAATGGTTTATTAAGCCCCATATTATTAATACGGTCAACAAATTGTTTTGGGTTGTTCTTATAGTTTTCATAAACAGCTTTAACCAATACTGTATTTGAGGATATTTCAAAACCTTTGGCTAATGAAATTCTTTGTGGTCCATCTCTGTGTGAATCTACAACATCTTTTCCAAAAAAAGTTATCAAGCCTCCATTACGATCATATACTTTACTAGTATCAACTTTCTTGTCTTCCAATAAGGCAATCATATCAACAAGTTTAAAGGTTGAACCAGGCTCCCCTTTTTCCCTTACAGCGTAATTAAGTTGTTCATAATATTTTGAATCAGTTCCTTTACCCAAATTTGCAATAGCCTTCACAAAACCTGTCTTCGTTTCCATAACAACTACACAACCATGTTCAGCATCAAATTTTTTTAAAGCATCCAACAAGGCATGATGTGCAATATCTTGAATATAAACATCAATAGTTGAAATAACATCATAGCCATCTATCGGTTCAACTTCATTCTCATCTCTGATAGGCTTATACTCTCCATGAGCAATTTTTTGTTTCAATATTTTACCATCTTTACCATTGAGATATTGGTCATAAGATCCTTCAATACCAAAAGTTATTGAATTACCTTTATTGTCAATACTTGTGTACCCTACAGTTCGTCTCGCAATAGCACCTAGCGGATAAGCTCGAATAGTATGTAAATCTGCAATTAATCCACTTTTGTAGCTACCTAAGTTGAACAATGGCAGTTTTTTTACTAATACATAATTGGAATAATTTACTTTATTCTGAATAACAACATACCTCCTTTTCGATTGCTTTGCTTTAGTAAGTATTGAATAATAATATGACTGTGGTTTTCCAAATAATTTTGATAACGAGTGAGATAACGAATCCACTTTACCATTAAAATTTTTATCACTGGGTATTGTTGCATTGAATGCTATTGTATATTCTGGAATAGATATTGCCAGCAAACTCCCGTCTGAAGAATAGATACTACCTTTGTTGGCAGGAACAATAAAAGTCTTAATAGTATTTCGCTCGGCCAATTTTCTATAATATGCTCCGTATTTCCATTGTATAGAAGTGAGTTTACATACTATAGCTATAGCAAATAATAAAATAAGTAAGAACACCAAATAAATACGGTAGTTTATACTATTATTTTCTCTAACCATATTTTATTATTTTTTATTAAACAAATCACCTAAAAAAATTAACACTAAAGCAATAACAAAAAGGACAACAACGTAGAGTATACTATTCACGATAATCATTAAAATAAATTTTAAAATGGAAAGTAATATGGGAAGTAAAATAATCACTAATATTATTATAATAATTGCAGGTACTATATTTTTCATATATGAGTTGTTAAAATGGAAGATTTAAACCATCAATAATAATTTTATCTTTTTTTAGTATAGTATCATTTTCGTTAACAAAGTCGTAACATTCATAAATATCAGAAACCTTACTCTCTTTTGTTTGGATAATTAAATCCATGTAATGATACGTTTGATTACCTACAAAAGAAAACCCTCTACAATTCAAATTGCTACAAGCAACTGAATTACATTTCCCTTCAAAAACATTTAAGTAGGTATTTCCATTTCCTTGAAATTCATCAAAAACATAAGAAAGCTTTTTTAAAAACGTTACCTTATCATAATCTTGATAGGTAAAATGATCTTCTAAAATCAATTTTAGCATACCATTATCTAAATGCTGCATGAAGTACAATACAGCATCTAGCTGTGTGTTCAATGAAATTTCTGCATTATCATTTAATTTTATTCTTCCTCCATCTTCCCGGACAAGGATTACATCGCCAAGTTCAGCAAGTTGCTTTAATAGTTGTTTTTGCTCTTTATTCATGTTTACTTTTTGCGTACTATTCTGTTAGAATAAATTATTAGTAATTGACATTTTTAAATTATTTTACAAATGATGTTGTAAACCTTAGATGGTTTTTATTTAACTATAACAGCTTCAATTTTCTGTGCTACAAGAGGCTCTCCTTCTTCACAATCACAACATATGTTTCCTCCTGCATACGATTTTAATTTGCCATTTCTAATTTCTATTGCTCGATAGGCTGTAGTTAATTTGGAATCTTTATTGTATGTAAAATGCGTAAGTAACCCTATAAAAGTATAATTCTTCAAGTCTGGAATTGGATATTCATATACACAATCATCTGCATCAACTGGAAATTTTCTTTGTGTTTTTCTAATCATAGTTTTCCAAACATCTTCCTTTAATACCAAAATTTTATCTTTGGTTGTATTTGTATAAACGCCTTCTTCATTTGTTGGAGTAAACGATTCTTCTTCAATACTCAAGGCACTTGTAATTTTCGCAAGTATTGAGTCTTGAATTACTTCACCATTTGCAATTGTTTCACCTTCAGGATTTTTGATGTTCTTTTTAACAACTCCTGATTTCGTATCATTTACTATTACATAATAAGTTATGAGACCAATTGCGGCAACTCCACACAATCCAATGATTAGCTTTTTTAATTTATCCATATTAAACATATTATTTTTTAATGGTTTTGATGAATCAATCCCTCAAAAGACTATTCTTTACCGTTGTCAAGAACATAATACGGTCTTTATTAAATGTCATAGCATTCTTAGTTCTGCTTAATGAAACAGACATATTGTCTATATTAGCTCCATACACACCATTGCGATAAGCCAACGGAAAAGGAATGGTTGCTTGTACTAAATCTAAGGTGGACTGAGGTACGCCTTCATCTCCATTTTCAGGAATTAGATTGTAAATAGTGGTTACAATTATACCGTTTTTAATACCTACTATAATTTCACCAATTCTTCTATTAAAAAAGAATTTATCTGTAATTGCAACAATGTATTTATAGGTGTGAACACCAGTTGTAGAGGATATACCAAGTAGTTTAAACTGGGTGGCTTTTGGTGTTAATCGATCTCCCAAATAAAATTTTTGCGAGAAAGAATGAACAGAAACTAACAAGAATAACGTGAGTATAATAGTTCTAATTTTCATTGCTATTCGATTTATTTTTGTTTTCACTTCTAATCAATAATATTCCAGGCAAAAATGTAAATAATCCAACTCCTATAATTGCTCCTATTGCTTCATAAAAATTAGGCATTCCAAAAGTTGATAGGTATCGAAAGAATGTTATGATACCAAAAATGATTAATCCAATTCCAAATAATGTTTTCATGTGTTTTATTTTTTTATGTTAGAAAATAGTTTTGTAGAAAGACTTTTGCTTGCTACTATTGGTTTATATCCAAAAAAGAAAAAGGTAACCCTACTGTTATTATTTATTTTTCAAATTCAAGATTTTGAAGGTGTCCAACATAATGGCAAAGGCTGGAGTCGTTTCATCTAGATAAGTTTCAATGGAACAAGCATCAATGGTCAAAACTCTATTCCCATAACTATAGGCAAATTGCTTGTGATACAATTGCAACCCATGATCAAATGGTGTGAGCATGTGCAAATAATAGAATTCTTTTAAGTCGATAATAAAGGTGCCTCTTTTTACAATTTGAGCTGACCCATATACGGCATTAAATTGCTCTTCAAGTTCTTGGGTTGATAGGGGAGCCATTTGTTGTTTAATAGTTAACTTAGTTGACGTGGGAAACGTTTTTATCGAAACAATAAATGAATTCCCTTTGCCATTCACAATTTTAGCATCCACATCCGGATTGTATATTTTATCTTTTACATACCAGCCATCCGGAATGATAAAAGAATAGTTGTATTTTGAACTGGTAAATTTTGTTTGACTGAAAATGGTTGTTGGAAGAAAAACCATGAAAAGTAATAGTTTATGATACATGACTTTATTGATTTGAAGAGTAATAATTATAAAATTCCAGTTATATAGTTGTAAAGGATTTTTCTATAACATAATTTCTCATTTGCATTAAAGCAGGAAGAAATGCAGCATATTCAAATAAATCAAAGCTAGTTTCAGGATTTGGTTCCAAAGGTTGTTCATAGAACAGAGTGTAAATTTTCAAAAGCATATAGCCATCTTCCTCTTCATCAAAAAATCTAATAATCTCTAATAAATACGTTTCAAATCTTGAGTTTACAAAATCTGCAAGTTCATAATCTGTCATAGGTATATTGTATACTCTAGCTTGCTTAAATAGATTTCTAAAAAAATCTTCTTGCATGTTCTCATATTTTTCTGGATAATTAGATTGATACTCTTGCAACGCAATCAACGAATTGAATAATAACACTTCAAATTTTCCAAAGTTGGTTAAATCTTTATAAGCTCTTTTAATTTCTACAATGGCACCAAAGGCAACCATAAATAATTTTTCTCCATCTGATTTTTGCTGTAATGTTTGTCCTATTGAATCATTAGAGTTATAATGTCTTTTTAATACCGCAAACTGAGCTATTTTGGCGGCATCTTCTCTTGATACAGCACATTTTGAATTTCTAAGAATAACATCAGTTAATTCATTGCCATTGGTGAAATTTGAAGTAAAGTAAGATGTTACCGCATAACAATAGGCATATTCTGTTGCCTCTTTAGAGTATTTAAAATTTAATAATTGGCGCACTTCTTGAACCTCTTGCTCTTGTTGTTGTCTTCCTCCAGGAAATATTTGTTTTCGCAACTGATTAATTTGTTCTTGTTGCTTTCTTTGTTCTGGTGATTTAAATAAGTCGAATAATCCCATGATAATTGTTTTTTAAGTTTGTTGAATCTATTAAATCGAAGAAGTTTATTTCCTTCTACAACTGTTTATAATTAAAAACTAAAAAGGTAACCCTAGTAAATAAAAAAAATCCCAAATCTTTAATTTATCAAAGAATTGGGATATCATTTTAAACCAAAAAGATAGTAATGCTATATTATGTCAAAAAAATTCCGTAACGTCAATATTTCTATTGTTAATCAATAATTTGTCATATACATTTGTTACTTATTAACCTTAAATTTTTTTATTATGGAAACTATTAAAGAAGTTACGAAAGTAAAATATACTGGGAAAACCAATGATTACACTTACACTAAAGATATTTCTGAAAATTCTACTGGAATAGTGAAAAAAGTGATTGAAGTCGATGGAATTACTTCTTGTGAAGTTGAATTTGAAAATGGAATTACGACTTCAATTAATTCAAATGATTTAGAAAAATGATATGAAGAGCATAAAAATCAAAATCAAATGTTAACCTTAAAGGAATTAATGGATTGGGGTATAGATTTAAAATCCGTATTATTCGACATAAATCTTACCACAAACAACTTGTACATACTAAAACATAAAAATTCAATTAGTTTTAAAACTCAACATTCTGAAGTCTATTTAAATTTATGGTATCAACAATATTTTATATGTATAATCCAACTTGCAAAGTTATTTTCTGATAGTGGTCAACAAAAAAGGAGTATTTCAAAACTTTGCAAAAAAATCACAATGGAAGATTTTGACGATGAATTAAATCAAATACTATTATTGAATAAAACTAAATTGAATGATGTTTTGAAAAGCAAAGAAGATTTGATGTCGGTTGTAGCTGAAATAACTTTAGAAATGGAAAATAAATCAGTCATTATTGAAAAAATAAAATCTTTACGAGATAAAGTTTTTGCACATACAGACCCTAATATTCCAGAAGATGATATTAGTGTTGAAGATTTAATTTGTTTAAAAGACTTTGCTAATAAAATTTACAACGATATTTTTGGGAAAATTTTCGACGAAAATTACCATTTTCAATTAACTCAGAAGTATGATTTCAGAAGTATAATAGAAGCATTTATGAAAATAGAATAATTCTTTATGTTTATCTGGTGTAACCTACTCCAACAACACAAACCCTGCCCAGTAATAAGGAGAATATTTTGCTTTCATCTGAGATTGAGCTGACCGAAATGCTTCATGAATCGTTTTACCAGCAAAGCACTCACTATAAAAAATATCAAAAAGTTCTGCTGTTTGCGTATCAGGTACTTTCCATAAACTCATAATGATGTTTTTAACCCCTGCCATTTTAAAAGCACGTTGCAAACCAAAAACTCCTTCACTGCCTTTAACATCTCCTAATCCTGTTTCGCAAGCACTTAACACTACCAACTGACAAGCGCTTAAATCTAGATTTGAAATTTCGTTAGCAGTTAGTATGCCATCTTCTATTGTATTGTTTGGATTTGATTTTCCCCAATAATTTTTAGCCCCTGCCAACAATAAACCGGAACGCATCATTGGATCTTCCAAAGCCTTTAAAATCTTTGACTTACCGCCTGAACTTACAATATCTTTTGAAATTTCTTGAACTGGGTCGGGAAAGAAAAAACCATGAGTCGCAAGGTGTAATACAAAAGGAGTAGTTTTTCCATCTAATGCTTTAATACTTTCTTCTGTTGCTTCACTTTCTTTATATATTTTAGAATTAAAACCACTCTTATTTGCATTTGAGTTAATTCCATCAACTTCTTTTAATGTTCCTGGCAAAGCTTCAATACCGCTTCTTTTTGCAGTATTAATAAAATTTTCATTGGATGATATGGTGTTCTCATTAACAACCATACTAATATTTCCTTTACTTTCAGTGTAATCAATTCCTCCGAAGAGTAGTAACTCAATTTTGCTTTTCTTTTCCAAAGAAGCAACTTTATAATCAATTAATTCCGCGGGAGAATTTAAAATATGAAGTTTATACTTTTCTCCAAAATTTTGTGTTGAATTAATTGGTAAAGCTGCAAAATTGATTTGATGTCCTAATCCTGAAAGTGACAAATAAATATTATTAACACCAATCAATTCTATTTCTAAAGGCTTTAAAAATAAATCGCTAATTAATTTATTTGAATATTGACTGTCAATTTTGTTCGACTTTATTGTTTCATCTTTGCTTGATATTAATAATTCAAGTTGATTTTCTTCAAAAAGAGAAATAATTTTAGGATATTTTGAATGACTTTTAACAAGAAAAACAGAATATTTCATTTTGTTTTCCGCAGACAAATATTGAAAAATATTGATTGAAATATCGTTTTCATTTAATTTAGATTTAATATCCTCCCAAGAAATTGAAATTATCTTTTTAAAGTCTGAAAAACTAACAGATTCTTTAATTAACTCTTTCTCAATTAGGTCTGTTTCAATTATAAGACTTTCAAAATTTTTAGGCCTGTTAACTAAAGACAATTCTTTATTTTTATTAATTTCAACTTTGTTGTTTAAATACTTATCATATTTAGTCTTGATTGATTCATTACTATTTTTTTTGATTGAATTCTTAATTAATTCTTTATTTCTAATTGAAATATTTTTAATTAATATCTCATTATTATATGCGTTTATATTTATTTTAGGATATAAATCTGGAAAATTACTAATGAAAGATAATGGAGATGAAAAAATCTGCATTTCATTTTTTAGGAAAATGTCATTATAATTAATTAACTCATTTTCAGAAGAACTGTATAAATCATTAATAATTTTATCGCGATTTGAAATCAAATATCTTTCATAAAAATTTGCAGCTTTACTATTTATATTTGATCTTCTATATAAATTCGCTAGAATAGATAAATTGGCTACATATAAACGATGCTTTTCTCCATATATTTTTTTATAAATTTCTAATGACCTTAAAAATAATTCTTCCGCTTGGCTAAATTTATCTTGACTAAGGTATAAAGATCCAAAAATTAAAGATGAAAATGCATATTCACTAGTATCTTCACCATATATTTCTTTTTTATATTCTAGTAATTTTGAAAATATGTTTTGTGCTTCAGTGAAGTTTTTTCCCTTTACATAAAAATTTGCTAAGTCATTCAACGATGCAATATAATCCGGATGTTTATTTCCAAGTGTTTCCTTAATAATTTCACTAGCTTCTTTATATAGTCTTTCAGCTTTTGAATAATAATCAATATCCGCATAAAAATTAGCTAAATCATTTAAAGCGTCAGCATATTTAGGGTTTTTTTCTCCAAATATTTCTTTAGTTAATGATAACGACTTTAAATATATCATTTCTGATTTTTCATTTTTCCCCTGAAAATTATATAATTGTGCCAACGAAGTTAAGGTTGAAATATAAAAATCATTTCTTTCCCCTGATATTTCTTTTCTAATAGCTAATGCTTCTATGAGCAATGGTTCTGCTAAATAATATTTATATTGAGCTTTATATAATCCAGCTAAATCCATTAACAATAATGCATATTCAAGATTATTTTCTCCATCAATTTCTTTAACAATAGCTTTAGTTTTAAAATAAAATTCTTCTGATTTAGTGAATCGACCTTGCTCACCATATAAACTAGCTATATTTTTTAAAGTAAGAACATAATAATGATTCTTTTCACCGAAAATTTCCTTAACAACATCTAAAGCCTGAAAATAAAATGTTTCTGACTTTTCTAATTCTCCTTTATCAGAGTATATATCTGCTAAGCCATTTAATGATGTGATAAATTCTTTATCCTTTATCAATAATCCTTTTTTTACTATTTCAATATTTTTTATATATAGATTTTCAGCTTTTAAATACTCCCTATTTGATTTGTAAGTATAAGCTAGTACATTTTGAAACTCTAAATAATTTTGACCATTTATTCCATACAAACTTTCTTGTAATTTTATAGCAAATTCAAGATTTATTATTGCGTTTTTATAATCTGATTTTGACAAATAAAGTACGCCAATGTATGATTTAATATAAATTTTATCATCATTATTCAATGAGTTTTCACCAATTTCATAACCTTTCAATAAAAAAGGCAATGCATTTTCATAATCCTTATTTGAAAATAGTTTTAAGCCGTATTCAACTAATGAAAAATAGTCATTTTTTCCAAATTCTATTGCTTTATCATATTTTTTTAAATCAAAATAAATTGCTGTAGAGTCAACACTATTTTGAGCATTCAAAAAGTGTGATAAAAAAACACAAATTAGAGTAATTAAATTTATATTAATTTTCTTATTCATTAAAAATCCTTTTTTTCAGAAAATCATTATACTTTTTTTTATTTACTTCATCTTTTTTCTCGTTATATGATAAAGCTAGCTCTAGATATATTTCTTGCAAAATATCATCATTTTTTTTATTCAATTTGTTTTGAATTTCAATAGCTTTTTCGCCATATTTAATAAGTTCATCGTTTTTATTTTGTTTATAATAAAAAATTTGTTTCCTGTAATAATCAAATAATAAATAATTAATCTGAAAATACAAGTCTGGATTATTTATGTTTTTGTTCTCATAATTACTATTAAAATCTAATAATACATTTTCATAACCTTTTGAATCTTCTTTCCATCTAAATGCATAGGCATAATTAAAGTCAAAATTCAAATATGCAGTTTCTTTATTCAATTCTATATATTCAATAGCATATTGTTCAGCTTTCTTAAAATTAAAATTTTCTCGGTAATCAATTACTGATAAACAATAAACAGAATTTGAGAAATAAATATTATTTTTTAATTTAAATTGTTTATTTATCAAATAGCATTTTTCATAGTTTAGATATGCATTTGAATAATCTTTACTTACATTATATCCATCTGCAAGAAAATAATGAACTTTAGATAATTTTAAATAATTTTTTTTCGGAGATTTATCCCAAATAGAAATAGATTCTTCAAATGGTTGAGAAGTAAATTGTCCTATTTTATATTTTATAAATCCCTTTAAATATAAATAATGCGCAAATATTGTATCTTTATTACATCCATTTTTTTCTATGTCCTTATCTGCTAATTCAATAAATGTATTGGCTTTTTCCAAGTCTTTTTTGTCATGTTTTACAGAAGTAATTTTTGAAATTGAATCTGAATACTGTTTCCATTCTTGAGAATAAACAAAACAGGGAAGACAAACAATAAAAAATAATAATTTAAACTTTTTCATACTTATAATTTTAGTTCATTCCAAATAGCAAGAGCTTTATTTTCTTGTTTATCATGAAAATAGGCAATCGCTAATATTCGTTTCGCTTCAATACTATTTTGTTGCTCTTTCGTTAAATCAAAAATTGTCCCAATAGATTTTGGATAATTACCCAATAAATCTAAAACACAAGCCAAATTAATATATCCTTTTGTAAAATTTGGGTCCAAACGAATTGCTTCTTGAAAATCATTTTGTGCATCTTTCAATAGTTGTTCAATTACTTCACTATTATCATCCAAAGACCTTGTTATTTCTTTATTCAATCGGCTTTTATTTTCAATTTCTATAGGATACAAAAACCTTTCGGGGCTTGCTTTTTCAATTGTATTTGGTTCTTGTAAATCAAGTGCTTTTCGGGTTTTAGCAACACCTAAATTATTATAGTTCTCTCGTGAAGGGAAATCGTTATTGACAGTATTAAAAGCCTCTATAGCTTTATCATAATTTTTCTCCTGAATATATTTTAATCCAAGTGTAAAGGTTTCATATAACCTTTTGGCTTTTAATAAAGCATTTTTAGCAATTTCTTTTCTTTGCACTTTTGTTGGGTAACCATCGGCATCTTTTAATAGATATTGGGTATAAATGGTATCTAACAATTTGGGTTGTACTTCAAATGGCTCATAACCGGCAATAGCAGCATAAAACAAGCCTTTATCATCGGCTTGGGTTTCATATATAATTTTCTGGTTCTTATCAATCAACTTAACTTTTTTAGAAAACACTTCATTTTTATTGCGAATAGCAAAAGCAAAATCTGTACAAAAACTATGTTCATTATAATAGTGTGCCAATTCATGACCAATGACTACGGACAATGCATTTAAACTGTCTTTTCCAAAACTTCTACAAATAGTAAATAAATAAGCATCAATAGTTACAATCGGTTTCTTGTCAAATTTGTAAAAAGCTGGTCTGTCTTGTTTCTGTTTCGTTACCACAAGTTCTGGTGCCGTTTTAGAGCTTCCATAGGCTAAAACGATTTGGTTGAAAACCTTTCTAATTTGTGGTTCTTCTTTATTTTGTCCAAACATAAAAAAGGACATCACACTGAAAAACAGGGTAAGTCCTTTTTTTAAAAATGTTTTAGTCTTAATTTCCATAATCAAAAATAATTTTATCCAATTCACTTACTAATTCTGTATTGCTTTCTTTTTTATAAAGTTGAGGTTGCTCGGCAACAGTCAACTTAAAGTAATCAGCATCTCTTTTCAGATAATAAGTAGCTTCATAAAGTACAATAGAATTTTCTTTAGCATTGTTCGAAACATACATTACCAATGCTTTACCATCAAAAACATAGTGATTCTCTCTTTCCTTTAATATCGATAATTTATTTTGAAGTGCTTTAATTTTAGATTCAATTTCTTTTACAACAGGACCATAACCAACTTTATTTTCAGTCAATTCTTTTTCAAGAAATTGACGATATTTATCAATGGCAATTACAATAGATTGCATTCTAGCTCTTTGATTATTTTCTATAATCTTAATTTTCTTCTCTTTTGAAGCAAATCCTAAACCACTTTCAATAACAGGTGTGTTTTTTGAAACAGTTGAAATCGCTGCTAATGAATCTGTTGGGATTTCAGCAGTAATTGTACCTTTTAATGTAGTGTCTTTTTTAACCGGAGCAGTTACCACATTAGGATCACCTGGTTGAACTAAATTGGTGTCAGTATTAAACTTAAAATACATAATTCCAGCTGTCAAAACAATACATGCAGCTGCTGCATATTTTATCCAAGATAAAGAG
Source organism: Flavobacterium sp. (assembly GCF_027482425.1). Taxonomy (GTDB): domain Bacteria; phylum Bacteroidota; class Bacteroidia; order Flavobacteriales; family Flavobacteriaceae; genus Flavobacterium. The sequence continues at coordinate 84,222 of NZ_JAIXWA010000041.1, read as the reverse complement.
ATAACTTTAGTCTCTTTTTTAGCAGAAACAGAATAAACAGGAGATTCTTCCGAGGTAACTAATTCCTTATCCCAAGCATTCATTTTTTCTTTGAGAGTTTCACGTTCTTTTTTGGTAATAGCTAAGGCAATGGCATCATCAGAAATTTCAAAGCTTAGTTTATCAAAAGCATTAGGAAGGTCCGTTTTAATGCGTTTGCGCTCTATTTTCTTAATGGCATTTTGTAAATCAGTAAAGAAGTGTACTTCTTTTTCAAAAGTGCTGTTTTTGGAGTTAATCAAATAATCAATGGTTTCAGAAGTAATTCCTAAAACATGGTTTTCAGCCAACTCTTTTATAAAAGAAATGTAAACAGTATCTAATTTAGAAATGATTTTCTCGGCATCTTTCAATCCCAAACTATAAATAGCAGCATATACTGGTTTAGCATCCTTTTCAAAATCAAGTAAGGCATGAGTAAAGGTTTCCCAAAAAGCTATATTTGTTTGGTTGATATCAAAACTGGCATCTTTCTCCAATTTTGGCAACAACAAACTTTGTACTATGTCGATAGCTAATTTCATTTTTATTGGTTCAATTCGTTATAAGCAATTTTTTCCAATCGCTTTTGGCATTTTGCCTTTTGATTTTTAGTAGTATCTGAATTGTTATAACCAAATTCAGTAGTCAATTCATTCATTGATTTTTTGTGATACCAAAACAAAGTGAGTAATTCATAACAATGTCCTCCAGCGTCTTTCATTTTCACTAAAGCAGTTTCTATTGCCAAAAATTGCGTTTCGTTGGAATGATCTACAGCATCCAAACTATCCGTTATAGAAGAATGATAACTATTAGGGTTTTCATCATCGTCATCATCGGAATTGTCTTGATAATCAGTGGTCAATTTACTTTTTTTAATAGTATTCAATAATTGGAAACGGCAAACAGAATTCAAATACGTTTGAAAAGGTACCGTAAGAACAAAATCACCTTTTACTATTTTTTCATAAAGTATGATATTGGCGTCTTGAAAAACATCTTCCAGTTCATAATCACTAATTTTTCCATTAGTCATTTTCCTCATAAACCCCAAACAATTTGCTTTACATCGTTTATAAACGATACCCAAATAATCGGAATTCTCTTTTATTTTACCTAATAACTCTTGGTCATTAAGTTCTGAAAAACTTACTTTTTGAACCATTGCATCCTTTAATTACAAAGGCACAATTTAATATTTTTTGCGATAAAAATAAGGCTAAAACAAAATCAATCTCCCTAAAAAAAGGAGATTGATTTAATATGAATTCCATTATCTACTTATATAAGTTTTATTTCCATTGCTATTAATGTAATAAGTGCCTCCACGAGGTCCTGTGTAAATAGGAGTAGTATAACTTGGTGTAGAATAATGAGTAGGAGTACTGTAAGATGAATTGGTTGTAGCTGGTACATAAGTGTCTGCTGGCTTTGTTCCATAAGTACCAGTATATGGGTTTAAATTTCCCACAGTACTGTAATTGTCATTACGGGTGTAATTAGGAGTGGTTCTGTAATACCCTTGCACATAAGTTCCATTACTGCGAGTATAACCCGAAACATAAGTGGATGTTTGAGCAAAAGAAGTAGCAGTTGCAAACAAAAACGCGATAAAGAAGAATGCTTTTTTCATAATAATAAATTTTAAATTGTTAATGATTAAATTGTTTTTACACTTGTTAATAGTGACATAGAAAAAAGGTAACCCTTATTTTTTATTTTTTTTTTTTAACCAGCCCATTACTAGGTCAGCCAAAGAAACAAATGGATGAATTTAATATTTTCAGTAAACTTGATCATATTAGATCTCCTGCTGCGCATTCTATCATTAAATACAACAATAAATGAAAAAATACTTAGGTAAATAGCTAAACAAGTTTACCATCATAAAGTTGGGAATTATTGCGAGCTGGAGTAGGTATCGTTCTTACGATTGTAAAGATAGATTGGTGTGGTATTTAGGGCTGAAAAAATTTGTTCAAACAATTTATAGTTTTAGATGTGTATCTAATTTATGCCACCTCATAATCTCAGTATTATGAATTTGCGCCTTGTGGGAGTTTTTTTTAATTTTTATCTATACCAGAACAAAAAGAAGTAACAGTACAGCTAATCAAGTTCCTTAATAAGTATACCAAACTAACAGACTGGAAGAAATAGCAACCAATTTCTTCAAACCTTGCTGCCCAATCGCTCTCAACTTCTTCACCCCACACCAAAATCTTCCTACCCGTGTACCGTTTCTTTGTTGCCGTATTTGGTGATGATCGAGGCTTCAAAGGCAATCCATTCTTTCCAGCGTTTGTCTACATCGATGGATTCGCTGTATTGACGGGCAAATTTCAAAAAGGTCGTGTAATGTCCCGCTTCGCTAATCATCAGTTCGCGGTAAAATTGCGCCAACTCAGGGTCGCTTATGTTGGTCGATAACACTTTAAAACGCTCACAACTTCGTGCTTCAATCATGGCGGCAAAAAGCAAACGCTCAATCAAGGCATCGTTGCGGCTGCCATCTTTTTTCATAAATTTTACCAATTCACCCACATAGTCGTCTTTGCGCTCGCGGCCTAATACCAATCCCCGTTTTTTAATCACTTCATGGACCTGTTCAAAATGCTCCAATTCCTCGCGGGCAATGCGCAACATTTCGGTCACCAGTTCCACTTTGTCGGAGTTATTAACGATAATATAAATCGCATTGGAAGCGGCTTTTTGCTCGCACCAGGCGTGGTCGGTTAAAATTTCCTCGATGTTTGCTTCCACAATATTCACCCAGCGTGGGTCGGTGGCCAATTGTAATCCCAACATAACGATTGCGTTTTGATGCCACAAAATTAAATGTTTTCTTTGTAGGAATGGAAACTCCACGGTTACTTTTTATCGGTCTCGTGTGGCCCGAACCGCATTCGTCGGCAGCCGGCACCCGTTCGTTGCAACTCCTTGCCCTTTTTGCAGCCAAAGGGTACGCCATCACCGTGGCCTCAGCAGCGCACAACCGCGATTTCTCCATCGATTGGGCGGCTTATCCCTACACCTTTCATCCCATAGCTGTCAACGATGCGGCCTTCTACGATTGGGTGCAGACCTTGCAACCCGATGTGGTGCTATTTGACCGTTTTGTGACCGAAGAACAGTTCGGCTGGCGCGTGCGCGAACAGTGTCCCCAAGCCTTTACACTACTCGACAGTCAAGACCTCCATTTCTTACGTGCGGCGCGACAACAGGCGGTCAAAAAGCAGGTGCCGCTCTCGCGTGCTTTACTGCTTTCCGATACCGCCAAACGTGAACTGGCTGCCTTTTACCGCTGTGATTGGGTGCTGGTCATTTCGGCTTTTGAGTACCAATGGTTGCAAACCGAATGGCAATTCCCAGCGGCCCAATTGGTGTATTTGCCCTTGTTTGGTGAAAAAAGAACTTCGGTGCCCGATTTTGCCTCGCGTACCGATTTTGTGTTTATCGGCAATTTTATGCACGACCCCAATACCGATGCGGTACAGCAGTTAAAAGACGTGATTTGGCCAAAAATTAGACGTCAACTGCCCCAGGCACAACTCCATATTTACGGTGCTTATCCTCCCGAACGCATCCAACAAATGCACCAACCCAAGCAGGGATTTCATTGCCTCGGGCGTGCTCCCGAAGCTTTAGCGGTCATTGCAAATGCCAAGGTCATGTTGGCCCCCTTGCGGTTTGGTGCGGGCATCAAGGGCAAATTGCTCGAGGCGATGCAAATGGGTACGCCCTCCGTTACCACGCCCATTGGCGCCGAAGGAATGCACGATAACGGTTTATGGAATGGGGTCATCACCGAGGATTGGGATGTTTTTGCTGAAGCCGCAGTGACCCTATACACCCAACCCACGACTTGGGCTACGGCACAACAAAATGGATATGCGTTATTGCAACAGCAGTTTTCGGCGGCACCCCATACGGCAACTTTTTGGTCGCGGTGGGAATCGGTAATAACCCGGTTGGACGTCCATCGCGAGGCCAATGTGGTGGGGCAATTGCTCAACCACCATACGTTGCAAAGCACCCGTTACCTCTCGAAATGGATTAGTGAAAAGAATAAGACCTAAAAAAAGCGCCCGAAAGCGCTTTTGTTTATTCTGTTAATTTGAAGTTGTAAGTGATTTTCCCCACTTGCCGTTCAGCACCGTCGGGACTGGCCGACCATTTGGTTTGCATGGCCGCAATCTTGGCTTGACTAGCAAGACATGAAGCAGAATTGGTGGTGCCGCGCGCGCCCGGTTTGGCATCGATGACGTTTCCGTTTTTATCCACGGTAATTTGTACCACGACAGTGCCTTGTTCGTTACAGGTATAGGCCGGTTGGGGTTTGTTGAGCGCTTTGCGGCCTGCGAGTTCGTAGCCGGGACCGTTACCGCGTCCGTTGCCACTCCCATTACCACCGCCACTGCCACTTCCTGAGCCGGGACCTGTTCCCGTTCCATTACCAGGGCCATTTCCGCCTCCTGTGCCGCCTCCACTTCCGCCACTACCGTAGTAGCCGTTGGAACCGAGACTGCCGTTGGTTTTTCCTTTATTACCTCCTGCGGCATCGTCACCATTGCCGCCACGATTCCCTCCTTTTAGGATATTGGCTAAAGCATCATCGACTTTACGAACGGGTTGTTTTACCTCCTTGGGTTGGGTTGTTTTTACAGGAAGATTGGTGGGCGTCACCGGTTTTTTGGTGGGTTCATTTTTAGGAACCACTACCTCGTCGGGAGCCGCATCCCTATCGTCGGTGAGCAAACTTTCTTCAGGCGTGGGTGTTGCCGTTGCTTTTTGGTTAGTAACATTAAGGTCGTCGTTGCGGTAATCTGCACCCGAACCAAAATCACTATCGCCAAAATTCACGGTGACCCCGCCACCGCCGCCACCGCCTGCAATTAAAGCCGCCATTTCTTTATCGGAAGGAGGCCAAAAGCGAATGAAAAACAAAACCAAAATCAGCACGGCATAGAGTGCTGTCGCCAAAACTAACGAAAGGCGTTTGTCTTGGGTAGTCGTTTCTCCGAGCGGTTTAAGACGGTCTTGTGAGCGGTCAAAAGAGACATCTTGCGATGATTGTTCTTGGAAATCCATACGCGGTTTTTAATTTTAACGCTGAAAAGTACAAAAAATTATGATTGATTCGGTAGAGCTTCGTTGGGAGGAAGCGTTTTCTGCAACCAGAGGTAGCCCAAAAGACCCGATACAGTCGAGGCAATTACAATGATAAACTTGCTATTGTTGATAACGGTCGTATCGTCAAATGCCAATAGGGTGATAAAGATGGACATGGTAAATCCGATGCCTCCTAACATCCCGAGTCCCAAGAGCCGCTGCCAGGTAAATCCTTCGGGAAGTTGCGTGAGTTTGAAACGAACGGTGAGCCAACTAAAAGCAAAAATACCCAACGGTTTCCCCACGATTAAGCCCACTAGAATTCCAATGCTGTAGGGGTGATGTAAGGTATCGATGAGATTGCCTTCGATCACAACAGCGGTATTGCATAAGGCAAAAATAGGAATGATCACAAAGGCTACGGGATGGTGTAACCACTGTTGGAGTTGGTACGAAATGGTGCGCGGACTCCCATTTTCAAACGGAATGGCAAAGGCCAAGAGCACGCCTGTAATCGTGGCATGCACGCCTGAATGCAACATGAAATACCACATGATTACCCCGCCAATAAGATATAACAACAGGTTGTTGACCTTTAGTCGGTTGAGGATAAGCAGCACGCCAAACACCCCCAGGGAAATGCCGAGATTCACCAAATCTAAACTATCAGTATAAAAAATGGCAATCATCAAAATTGCGCCCAAGTCATCGATGACAGCCAAGGCGGTCAAAAAAACCTTCAAGGCCACGGGAACCCGTTTGCCCAACAATGACAAGATGCCAATAGCAAAAGCAATATCGGTTGCCATGGGAATGCCATAGCCTTTGTGGGTAGGAGTGTCGTGGTTAAAGACAACAAAAAGCAATGCTGGAACGAGCATGCCTCCCAAGGCACCCGCTAAGGGCAGTGCAGCATCTTTGATTTTGGAGAGTTCCCCGATGTAAACTTCCCGTTCGAGTTCGAGTCCGATTAACAGAAAGAAGATAGCCATCAAACCGTCGTTGATCCAATATTCAACGGGTTTTCCTCCCATGGGGGTATGCCACCAATGCAAATACGACTCCGACCCTTGGGAATTGGCCAAGAATAAGGAGAGCATCGTGCAAAATACAAGGACTAATCCGCCTGCTTTTTCACTTTCAAAAAAGGAAGTAAATAAACGGGTTACTTTCATTACACCAATTGTTGTAATGCAATTTCAAAAGCAGTAGCACTAATGTTTTGTTTGTCGGCTTTCCGGTCGTGTATGCGTTCGATGGCCTTTTTGATGGTTTCGGAGGTGTCGTAGAAAATGGCTTCGTCGGTCATTTGCACTTTTTTCTCCATAAAATAGGCAAACACGCGTGCCATTCCACAGTTGGAGATAAAGTCAGGAATCAAGCTCACTTTTTGATCGGTATGTTCCATAATGGGGCCGAAGAAGATTTCTTTATCCGCAAAAGGGACATTGGCTCCACAAGTGATGACTTCTAATCCGTTTCCAATCATGGCATCTACTTGGTCTTGAGTTACCAAACGCGAGGCGGCACAGGGGGCAAATATGTGTGCTCCCATGGCCCAAATTTTAGTATTAATTTCGGCAAAAGGAATCATGTTTTCGGCCACTAACGTATTGCCGTCTTTGTTGAGGAATAACCGTTTGATTTCATCATAGCTAAATCCGTTTTCATTCAAAACACCTCCATTTCGGTCAATGATTCCAATGACGCGAACGCCCATCTCAGCAAGGTAAAACGCGGCGGCCGAACCCACATTACCAAATCCTTGCACGATGGCTTTTTTGCCATGAAAATCCCCACCATACGTATTGTAATAATGGCGAACGGCTTCGGCGACTCCGTATCCCGTAATCATGTCGGCTACGGTATATTTGCGCAATACATCGGGAGAAAATTTGGGGTTTTCAATCACCTTGATCACACCTTGACGCAATTGCCCAATACGGTTGATTTTGTCGGCATCGGTGGGTTTAAAATGGCCGTTGAACACACCCTCTTGCGGATGCCACACACCACATTCCTCGGTCATGGGAATCACTTCATGGATTTCATCGACGTTGAGGTCGCCTCCCGTGCCGTAATAACTTTTCAATAAAGGCGATACCGCTTTATACCATCGTTTCAATACGTCTTTTTTACGGGGATCGTTGGGGTCAAAGTTGATTCCTGATTTAGCGCCTCCAATAGCAGGGCCAGAAACGGTAAACTTCACTTCCATGGTTTTCGCCAATGAAAGTACCTCATTCATATCGAGTCCTTTGCGCATCCGTGTCCCACCGCCGGCCGCTCCTCCACGCAGGGAGTTGATTACGGTCCATCCTTCGGCATCGGTTTCGCTATCTTTCCAATTGAAGATGATTTCAGGTTGTTTATTTTCAAATTTTTTAAGTAAATCTTTCATCGTAGTTTGTTTGTGCGGCAAAAGTACGCATTCCTTTATAATTCATCCTTTCCAAGGGTACACTTTTCCGCTGCAATGGTCATCGTGGGCACCAGTAACGCTTGAAAGCACGTTGATTTCCTCTCGTAATCGCAGTACGCCCAATAGACCAAAAATCAATGCTTCTTTAAATTCAAGTGTGGTATTGTCGGGAACGATGAGCGTCATTTCGGGGAGGTAGGCTTGCATTCGCTGTAGCAAAAAATGATTGTAAGCTCCTCCGCCAGTGATCAGTAAACGTCCTTGGGCCAGGGGTAACGCACGGGCGATTTGTTGGGCAATGTGTTCCACAAAAGTGCGTAAGGCGTCTTCTGGCGCGGGGTTGAAACGTTGCATTAATGGTAAGACTTTTTCACGAACAAATTCAACTCCCAATGATTTAGGAAAGGGTTGTGTATAATACTCCAAGCCATTTAAAGCATCCAACAATTCAGGTGATAGCGTTCCTCCTGCGGCGCGTTCTCCTCCGGCATCATAGGCCATTCCAAGTTGAACCGCATAGTGATTGAGAACGGTATTGACGGGCGAAATGTCGAAGGCAATGCGGTGTTGTTGGTGTTCAAAAGACACGTTGGAGAACCCCCCGAGATTGAGGCAATAGGTGTATGCTGAAAATAGCATTCGATCGCCGATGGGAACCAAAGGAGCGCCTTGTCCACCGCGTTCCACATCTTGCACGCGAAAGTCGCACACCACGGTTTGTTGGCAATAGGAGGCAATTTCAGGAAGGTTGCCGATTTGTAAAGTATATCCGTTTTGAGGTTGGTGGAGAATCGTATGGCCATGAGAACACACGGCATCGAGCGCTTGGAGGCGATGGGTTCTGATAAATGCCGCTATCACTCCGCCGAGATAGGCTGTGTAGTCCTGATTAAGTTGTTGAAGTTCCAGTGGAGAGTAGTGAAGCGCAACCTGCAAACGATGCAGCCAAGTGTCGGGATAGGGCAGGGTCTCGGAAACCCCGAAAGTATAGGTCCAACGCCTGTTTTCGAGCGTAAAAAAAACTTCAGCCAAGTCAATGCCATCGAGGGATGTGCCCGACATGACACCGAGGATATGGTAGGTGTGTTTAGACATTTTTTAAAATTACGAAATCGTTTGAAGTTTCGCGTTTTATATTATACATTTGGAAACCAAAATTAAAATTTACGATTAACAAATACGAATTTATATGGATTTTAATCTTACCGAAGAGCATTTAATGATTCAGCAGGCGGCGCGTGATTTTGCTCAAAACGAATTATTGCCCGGCGTGATTGAACGCGACGAACACTCCAAGTTCCCTACCGAGCAGGTCAAAATGATGGCCGATTTGGGTTTTATGGGCATGATGGTCGACCCGAAATACGGCGGCGCAGGATTGGATAGTGTATCGTATGTATTGGCGATGACGGAGATTGCCAAAGTTGATGCTTCAGCGGCAGTAATCATGTCGGTGAACAATTCTTTGGTATGTGCGGGAATGGAGAAATACTGTAGCGAAGAACAAAAAATGAAATATTTGGTGCCTTTAGCCAAAGGTGAAAAGATCGGTGCTTTTTGTTTGTCAGAGCCTGAGGCAGGTTCGGATGCTACTTCGCAAAAAACGACAGCCAAAGACATGGGGGATTATTATTTGTTGAATGGAACCAAAAACTGGATTACCAATGGTTCAACCGCTTCTACCTATTTAGTGATGGCGCAAACCGACCCTGAAAAAGGACACAAAGGAATCAATGCCTTCATCGTAGAAAAAGGATGGGAAGGTTTTGAAATTGGACTCAAAGAAAAAAAGATGGGTATTCGCGGTTCGGACACGCACTCTTTGATGTTTACGGATGTTAAAGTGCCAAAAGAAAACCGCATTGGTGAAGATGGTTTTGGGTTTTCTTTTGCCATGAATGTTTTAAATGGAGGCCGTATTGGTATTGCTTCGCAAGCCTTGGGTATTGCATATGGTGCTTATGAATTGGCGTTGAAATATGCCCAAGAGCGTAAGGCTTTCGGGAAAGAGATTTTTAAACACCAAGCAATTGCTTTCAAATTGGCCGATATGTATGTGAAAACGACGGCGGCAAAATTGTTGGTGATGAAAGCAGCGGTGGAGAAAGATGAAGGAAAAGACATTGCGCACAGTGGTGCTATGGCCAAATTATATGCTTCTGAAGTCGCGTTGGAAGTTGCCAATGAGGCGGTGCAAATTCACGGAGGTAATGGATATGTGGCTGAGTATCATGTAGAGCGTATGATGCGTGATGCGAAGATTACACAGATTTACGAAGGAACTTCCGAGATCCAACGTATTGTAATTTCCCGCGGATTGATTTCTTAAATTATATAGGAATAATAATGAGACCTCCCTTAGGGGAGGTTTTTTTGTGGGGTGAAATCCCTAACTTTGCTTCAATGGCCATGAGCTGCGGATGCGAAAAAAAAGAGTTACCAACTAGACATAAAGCCTATGAATATTATCATTACTGGAACTTCCCGAGGAATCGGTTTGTCCTTAGCGCTTCAATGTGCTCAAGCGGGGCATCATGTATTGGCGTTATCGCGAAAAATTCCTCAGGAGTTAATGGAGCACCCCAATATTACTTGCTTTTCACTTGATTTAACGGTGGAAGACGATTTGCAACAGGTGCGGGATTTTCTCACCCACAGTTGGAAGCAGGTGGATCGCATTATCCACAATGCGGGGAGTTTGGTCAACAAGCCTTTTGAACAATTGCGTATGGAAGATTTTGAGCAGGTTTACAAAGTGAATGTCTTCGGCGTAGCGATGCTCACCCAAGTGTGTTTGCCCTTCATGCCGGCGGGTAGTCATGTGGTCAGTGTGAGTTCGATGGGCGGTGTACAAGGCAGTATGAAATTCCCTGGATTAGCCGCTTACAGTTCGAGCAAAGGCGCGGTCATTACCTTATCGGAATTACTTGCTGAGGAGTACAAAGAACGCGGTATTGCATTTAATGTCTTGGCCTTAGGCGCGGTTCAAACCGAAATGTTGGAAGAAGCATTCCCGGGGTACCAAGCGCCTGTGTCTGCCGCCGAAATGGCCGATTATATCTATAATTTCACCTTAAATGGGAATACTTTTCACAATGGAAAAATTATTCAGGTTTCGTCTTCAACCCCTTAATTTATAATTTAACATTTATAATTTAACATATTCCTTTGGAAGTCCTCGCCAAATACCTCCCCGAGCATGCCGTAATGCCTTGTTTTGAGTTGATCAAAACCCATAGTGTGCATTTAAAAATTGTCCATGAGCGGCAAACGCGGCATGGTGATTATCGGAAAGCGGTCAATGGGAAGCACGAGATTACGGTGAATGCCAATTTGAATAAGTACCGTTTTTTGATCACCTTAGTTCACGAGATTGCGCATTTGGTAGCTTTTGAGCACTACGGGAGGCAAATTAAGCCGCATGGGGTTGAATGGAAAATGACGTTCCAACGGCTGATGGTGCCGTTTATTCGCCCCGAGATTTTTCCGCATTCGGTGTTGCCCTTGGTGGCCCAACATTTTCGTAATCCCACAGCCTCCAGTGATACCGATGCGCGTTTGGCTTATGCGTTAAAACAGTTTGACGAGCGTAAGTCGGATGTATATTTTATCCATGAAGTACCCAATGGCGCTTATTTTCGACTAAAAAACGGTCGGATTTTTCAAAAACAGGGTCTGCGGGTGAAGCGCTACATTGGTTTGGAGGTAGCTACAGGAAAATTGTTTTTGTTTAATGCCAATGCTGAGGTTGAACTCGTTCCTGTTCGCGAGTCATAGCGATTTTAAATATTTGTTACGATTATTTTCCCCACAAGAATCAGTATATTTGCCCCAGGTAAAGGGTAAAGCTAAATATTGTTAACGGCATGAATTCTAATTATTACGCGATTATAATGGCTGGCGGAGTTGGTTCTCGTTTTTGGCCGGTGAGTACCGCTGATTTTCCGAAACAATTTCACGATATGTTGGGTTCGGGGGAAACCTTGATACAAAAAACATTCAGTCGCTTGTCGAAGAGCATTCCTCTACAGAACATATTGATTTTAACTAATGCGCGTTACAATGCGCTTGTTTTGGAACAATTGCCCCAAGTAGCGCCCGAACAAATTGTGTTAGAGCCAGCGATGCGTAATACGGCACCATGTATTTTATATGCTTCGTTAAAAATCAAGAAACAAAATCCAGATGCGGTGGTCGTGGTAGCGCCTAGCGATCATTGGATAGAAGATGAACAAGCGTTTACACAAAACTTACAGCAGTGTTTTGATTATTGTGAAAATGAAAATGCACTAATGACCTTGGGAATTCAACCCACATTCCCCAATACGGGTTTTGGGTATATCGAATACAATCAAATGGAGACTGCCCCAGTGAAGCAGGTGGTTCAATTTCGCGAAAAACCCGATTATGAAACAGCCAAACACTTTTTGGAGCAAGGAAATTTCTTGTGGAACGGAGGGATTTTCATTTGGAATGTACAAGCGATAACTGAAGCTTTTCATCATTTTCAACCGGCGATGTATACGTTGTTTTCAGCGGGAATGGAAGCGTACAATACCCCAAGTGAATCCGATTTTATTGCGGAACATTATGTACATGCAGAAAACATTTCCATAGATTATGCCGTTTTGGAACATGCCCGAAATGTCTTTGTATTGCCCGCTACTTTTGATTGGAATGATTTAGGAACCTGGGGTTCACTTCATGAAAAATTGGACAAAGATGCTCAAGACAATGCGGTAGTAAATGCTACCGTAATTTTGGAGAATGCCTCCAACAATATTATTCGCTCCGAAGGAAAAAAGCTTATTGTGATTGATGGATTGGATGATTTTATCATTGTAGACCATCAAGATGTTTTGTTGATTTATCCTAAAGGGAAGGAACAAGAGATCAAGCGGATTACTGCCAAGGCAAACGAAATGTAGTTTTTCTTGAAATTTACTTTATGATGAGGGGAGTAATGAAGGAGTAATTCATTATCTTTATAAGTAAATTCTTATCAATTATTTTATGTCGTGTTAAAAAAAGCTACCTATGCGATCCCCAAACTATTTACATATAAGCCTTTTCTTTTTATTGCTTGCTTCAAGCATGTCTTTTGCGCAGTTGACAGATTTTTCACTATTAGTTAACATTCAGAATGAAACGTGTACTGGGAATGGTACCTTACAATTTGAATTGGCCAATACGACGCCCAATGCAACCGTAACTTTTTCAGTATATGCCTTGCCCAATACTACTCAGCCTGTAGTTACTACGACACAACTCTCCGTCACGGGACTTACGGCCGGAACCTATCAAGTAGTGGCTTTGCAAACCTTGGGGAATGCCAGTAACAGTCAGCAAACCACGGTCACACTTATCGACGAACGCACCATTTTGTCGTATCAAATTTCTGGACAACAAGTGAACTGTTTCAATGCCGATGTGACAATAGATGTTACGGTCGGGCAACCCGTTTCGTATGAGATTATTTCAGGTCCGGTGACCTATCCTCCGCAGTCTTCCAATCAGTTTTTTAATTTGCCGCCGGGAACCTATTTGTTTCGGGTGAATGATAATTGTAATGATGCTATCGTGCAATCGTATACGGTTTTTTATGAGAATCCCCCCAATGTAGCGGTAGGGAGTTTGGTGCTGGATTGTGTATTAAGTTCCTGCACTACGGGGGCTGCAACGCTCTCCCTTTTTAGCGATGATACCACCCTCTCATTACGCTATCCTTTGACGTTGGAATTTACCGCTCAGGCATCCAATCAAGGTTCGATATTCTGGACACAAACCGTACCTTCAGGGGATCCATTTTTTGTTGCTGTTCCAGTACAAATGCCCTTGTTCAATACAAACAATAGTACCTATTCGGTAGTAATCACCGATGCCTGTGGCAATATACGTTCGTTTGGCCCTATCAATTATATTTCACAACCTACGGTTTCTGTGTCCAGTTTTAAGGATAATTGTTTCCGCGTGTTACAGGTTAATCCCTGTTTATTTCTTCCACCGTATACCTTAAATTTTACACAAGCTCCCCCAGGATTTAATCCGGCTCAATTGAGTTCCATGTACCCTGGGCCCTATAACGATACAACGGTTTCATTTGCCGCTACACCCACGACTCCTATTCCAAATGGCAACTATACTGTTGTATTAACGGACAGCTGTAACCGAACGTTAACGTATACTTTTATGGTGAGCGACCCTCCTATGAATTATAATTTAGAGTATCAGCCTTCGTTGTGTTCTTGGGTGTTGACCATGCCTATTAGTGGTGATCCGGTAGTGTCGGTTATCTTTACAGAGGCTCCCCCTGAATATGCACAGCAGCTTCCTTTGGATGCCTCAGGCGTCATTGTCGGTGGAGTTTTTGAGGATGTATTGCCTGCTGGGGAATATGAAATTACGGTGGTCGATAGTTGTGGCATAACGTCTCAAATTACAGTAACGGTGAGTGCACCTCCAGTGGAAGTTCAATTAGTTCCCGTAAATCCCAACGGTTGCGAGGGTAATTTGGGTTCAATAGGAATCAGTATTCGTTTTTCTCAGTTTCAATCCATAATTATGACAAGTGCACCGGCTAACTTCCCAGGGGCATTACCTTATGATTGCACTAGTTTTATAGTGGCTAATGGCGTGTATGCTTCAGTTCCAAATTTACCAGTTGGAACTTACACTTTCACCATTACTGATGTGTGTGGTCGAATTTATGTGCGAACTACTTCGATTGTCCCCGTTTTAAATAGCTTGCCTTTGATAAAACAAGAATTAACGGGTTGTGGTTTCGGGATGGGTTCCATTTCGTTACGCTCTTTAAATGGCGATTTGGTGACGGCTCAAATAATCTCAGCTCCCTTAAGTTTTCCTCATGCTTTACCGTTTAATGTAACTGCCCAAATTGCCAATGGCCGTCTATATTTAAATGGTTTGCCTGCGGGAACGTATACGATTGTTACTGTAGATGTATGCGGTATTCAACTTACTGAAGAATATAATGTAGTAGGGTATCAGATTGTACAACGTGATATTTCATTTATACCCCGTTGCGGATCTTTTGATGTACGCTTGTTTTTTACCGATAATAATTTATCCAATCACGTCTTTTATTTGCAAAAATGGAATCCAACATTGAATCAATGGACCCATCCCGGGACGGGGGTTCCTCAAGTAAATGGTGCTATTCCTAATCCGTTGAATGGAATTCCATTATATCAGGGGATGAATTACAATTTTGGTTTCACAGGGCAATTTCGTGTCGTTCAGGTGTTTTATTATTTTAACAATGGAGGCTCCAATTTGATTACCTGTGAAACAACTTTGGAGGAAGCCACTTTTTTAGGCGATTTAAGAATTATCAATGCTTACAACGTTCCTTGTGCCGATACGCCGCGTGTGGTCATTGTTGCGCAAGGAGCTGCCCCCCTTTATTATTCGATTACGTCTTTAAACGGACAGCCGTTTACTTTAGTCAATGGGACGTCCAATATTTTTACAGGGTTACAGCCCGGGGTATATAACTTTAGAGTACAAGACGAATGCGGGAATATTGTGAATCGATTGGTCAATTTAGGGTCGTTAAATCCGCCAGCCATTACCGCCAATAATCTGTGCGAAGGGCAATTTGGGCAACTAGCGGTCGATGATAATACACTTTTTACATACCAATGGTGGAATGCCAATAATCCGAATCAAATTTTAAGCACCAGTGCGGTACTTCAGTTTAATCCCTTTTTTAATGCGTTACATGCGGGAACATATTTTGTGCGAATCACCTATGCTTTTGCGGGAACAGGGTGTCCCGATCAAGTGTTGCAATATGTAATTCCGCCTACTACACTCCCTTTTGCAGGAGATGATGGCGTAGTTACATTGTGTTCGCCCACAGTAACACTAGATTTATTTGCCGTGTTGTCAGGAAGTTATCAGCCGTTTGGGATTTGGACCGATGTTACAGGTAGTGGTGGACTCAATGGATCGGTTTGGTCCACACAAGGCTTGCCTTTTGGCTCGTATACTTTTGAATACCGGGTAGACGGATTGTGTAATACGTTTGATACGGCAACGGTGGTTGTACAATTCTTCGAACCCCTACCAGAGTTCAATATTACGGCCGACCTCGCCTTGTGTGCAGGAAGTCAGTTGGAACTCTCAGCACCCACTATTCCTGGGGCTTCTTACCTTTGGGTTGGCCCCAACGGATTTACATCCACAAGCGCTTCTCCGCCCCCTTTTACTGCAACTCTCGAAGCTGCAGGAACTTACGAATTGACGGTACAACGCAATACTTGTGTTGCAACAGCCTCGACAACCGTTGCGGTTACGCCTTTGCCTGAATTTACGATAGTGTCTACTTGTGTGAATGGGGCGGTACACCTGGAAGTCCTTCCGCAAACACCATCCAATTTGGATAACGCTTCTTTAGCTTGGGCAGGGCCTGGCGGATTTCAAGCGACTACGGCAACGGTTGACTTAACAGGACAAGCTGCGGGAACGTATACGGCAGTGGTGACGTTAAATGGCATTTGTACCACTTCCGTTTCCCTTGAAATACTTAATACGTTTTGTGCATTTCCCAATGTGCTTACGCCCAACGATGATGGAAATAACGACAGTTTTAATCTAACAGGATGGGATGTCGATCGTTTTGAGGTGTATAACCGTTGGGGACGACGCGTGTATGCAGAGCGGAATTACACCAACAGTTGGCGTGGGCAAAATGAAAGCGGTGGACTCCTTCCGGATGGGGTGTATTTCTATTTGGTGTTTTTACGTAATGGGAATGAAAAACAAGGTTGGGTATGGCTTACCTCGGGTCGTTAACTGTCGTCGCGGTTTTGTGCTTTACGAATTTTTTTAAACAAATTGGAAGAGTAGACAAAATCGGTTACCGCCTCGTTGTCGGTTTTAAATATCTCATTTTTAGAGCCTTCCCAAGCTAAAATCCCTTCTTTAAGGAAGACAATTTTTTCTCCAATTTCCATTACCGAATTCATGTCGTGGGTATTCACAACTGTGGTGATATTGTATTCGACCGTAATTTCAAGAATCAAATTGTCAATTACAATAGAGGTCTTCGGATCAAGTCCCGAATTGGGTTCGTCACAAAACAAATACCGTGGATTATTCACAATAGCACGAGCGATTGCTACTCGCTTTTGCATTCCCCCTGATAACTCCGAAGGTTTTTTATGATGAGCGTTGACTAAATTCACCCGGTCGATTACAAAATCAACCCGTTCTTTAATTTCAGCAGGCGTTTTATTGGTAAACATTTTCAGCGGAAAAGCCACATTTTCTTCAACGGTCATGCTGTCAAATAACGCGCTCCCTTGAAAAACCATCCCAATTTCGGTTCGTAGCGCCCGACGTTCATCGGCATCCATGTGGGAAAGAATCCGTCCATCAAAAGAAATAGTACCCTGATCGGGTTGATGAATGCCCAATAAGGACTTCAATAACACCGTTTTGCCCGAGCCACTTTGCCCAATAATCAAATTCGTTTTACCCGTTTCAAATGTCGTGGTAATCCCTTTTAACACTTTGGCATTCCCAAACGATTTCTCGATGTCTTTAACTTCAATCATGCCAAAAGTAATTGGGTTAGGATATAGTTGGTCAAAATTATAACGACGGAGGTCCACACAAAGGAAACCGTACTTGCTTTTCCTACTTCAAGGGCGCCTCCTTTCATGTAATATCCATGAAATGAAGGAATGGTGGCCAATAATAAGGCAAACACAAAGGTTTTGATAAAGGCATAGGTAATGTGAAACGGAATAAACTCGGTTTGTATCCCTTGAATAAATTGTGCGCTACTCGTAAATCCACCGTAAACACCACCCATCCAGCCGCCTAAAACCCCTAAAAACATTGCGATTCCGATGACAAAAGGGTAGAGTAGTAGTGCCACAATTTTTGGGAAAACCAAATAGTTGAGCGAATTAACACCCATTACTTCTAACGCATCAATCTGTTCGGTAACCCGCATAGTACCGATGCTCGAGGTGATGAATGAGCCCATTTTACCGGCCATAATGATGGAAATAAAAGTAGGTGCAAATTCGAGAATCACCGATTGACGCGTTGCAAATCCAATGAGAAATTTTGGAATCAACGGATTGGTTAAGTTCAACGCCGTTTGTATGGAAACAACACCGCCCACAAAAAAGGAAATAAAACAAACAATACCCAACGAATCGATAATCAAATCATCAATTTCTTTAAACAGCAAACCGCGCATCACCGACCATTTGGTGGGCTTTGAAAATACTTCCTTGATCATCAAGAAATATTGTCCAATTTGTGTGAGATAGCGGAGCATCCGTTTGGGTTTTGATTGGCACAAAAGTACGTTTATTTTTTGAAAGACCAAGATACAGCGGGTGCTGGATTTTGGTATCCTTGGTAGAAAAATAGGCCAAAAGAGACAACCATTTTGTCGCTATGCTATCGATTTGAATACAACATTAAATACAAAGCAACTATGATTTTTCAACGCCAAAAGCCTTGCAGTTTTGACCGCATTTTTTGCCAACGGTACTCTCGAATAAAGCGTGCTTGTTCGGGAGAAACTAACAACGGCTTTTGCGCTTTTTGGGCTTTCCAATAGCCCCGTAGATAATCCCAAAACAGGAAAGGTTTTTGTTTGCGTTGGGCGAGTTTTAAAGCTGCAATGGCGGTAATCCAAAATCCATAACCTAAGGTGTAAAAGGCTTCCCCTTGTTTGAAGCGTGCAACTTGGTTGTAGCTAGCTCCGGTAGGTTTTAAATGTTTAACGTGTAAACGTTTGTCGGTGACGATTTTCCAACCGTGAAAGTGACACAACAATTCGTCAACAGTATCCCAGCCCATTTGTGGACGTAACCCCCCTATCGCTTCAAACGCTTCTTTGCGGTAGGCTTTCAGGGCACCACGGATGTGGTCTTTATCGGTTAAGTTTTCGAGAACCCATGTCCCCTTTTTTTCGATATAACAAAATCCGCCCACCATTCCCACACTGGAATCGGCTTCAAAATGAGCATTCAGTGTGGCGATGTAATCGGGAGGAAAAATTAAATCAGCATCAAATTTAGCGATCACATCATACGGAAGGCTCAGTGCTTTTTCACCCACCTGAAACGCTTGAATAACCTTGCTGCCGGGAAGGTGAATGGCCTCTGAAGATTTATGGACCAATTGAATTTGAGGATAACGGACAGCAAACGATTCAACTATAGCGGCAGTGGTGTCAGTGGAGCCGTCATTGACCACGATAATTTGCTCGGGCATTTGCGTTTGAGCGACCAAAGAAGTCAACGTTTGTTCGATAAACGCTTCTTCATTGTAGGTGGGAATAATGATTGCGAATCGCAACATAACTAGAGATTAAGACGTTTTTCGTTCGGCGTAAACCAAATAATACCGTGGCGTAAACCAACGGAAGAACGGACGAATACCAATTTTTTTTACGGGATGGGTAAATTTTACGCGATCGACAATGGTGAATCCTGCTTTTTCCAGCAACCAGTCCAATTGCCAATCTTCAAATTCATGGTAATGCCGGTCCCAAGCGTCGGTTTTGCTTCGGTAGGCGGACGAAAACCATAGTCGCAGCGGAATTGAAATGAGAACTTTATCGGCATTCACCTGTTGTAGCACCGTAAAGGGATTGAGTAAATGTTCAAAGATTTCAAATGCAGTAAACACTGAGTAATTGACTTGTTGCAAGGCCGTTTGATCCAAATCGATATCTTCCCCTGATGTATTTAGAACCGTATAGCCATTGTCCTCCATGATTTTGGAAAATGGATTCGGGACGCCTAAATCAAAAACGGTTTCCGTAATAGCAATGTGTTTTTTTAAAAATTCCAACGTAATCCGGAATCGTTTGGAGGGATAGGTTTTCTCGTACATACCAAAAGGCTTCACGCATTAGGACGAAGCGGGACAAAATTATAAATAAATTTCTTAGGAATCGCTTTTGCAAATTCACAGTAAAACTTCCCATTTACGAATTCAAAACAAGTGATTCGTGAAATTATAGAAGTCGCATTTACAATAATTACTATTTGTGTTGGACCTAAGTCAGATGACTACCAGAAGTGTTGGGTTACAATTGATAAATAATCGCATTGATGTTCATCCCTGCACCTACAGACGCAAAAATCACCACATCGCCAGGATGTAATTCCTGATTTTCAATCTGTCCTTTAATCAATAAATCATAGAGTGTAGGAACGGTAGCCACACTACTATTACCCAATTTATGAATGCTCATCGGCATGACACCTTCAGGGGGTGATTGTTGGTAAAGTTTAAAAAACCGATGTATAATCGCTTCATCCATTTTTTCATTGGCTTGATGAATCAATATCTTTTTTACTTTACTGATATCTAAGCCACTTTTTTCCAAACAAGCGGCCATTGCTTTGGGAACATTGCTTAGGGCAAATTCATAAATCTTACGACCATACATTTTAATATAACGCACATCGGGGTCGTGGTTTTTGTTGAACGAATTGCCGAAATACAAATAATATGCTTCGTCATGCGCAAACGTAGCGGTTTCATACGCTAGGATTCCCCCAGGCGCCTGGGTTTCTTCAATAATAGTAGCCCCCGCACCATCGGAATAAATCATCGAATCCCGATCGTGGATATCGACTACACGGGATAAGGTTTCCGCTCCAATCACTAAACATTTTTTAGCCATACCCGCTCGGATAAACGCATAGGCTTGAATGACTCCTTCTATCCAACCGGGGCAACCAAAGAGAATATCATAGGCCACACATTTCGGATTTTTGATTTTTAAATCATATTTCACTCGCGTCGCCAAACTAGGAAGAATATCAGATTGAATGGCGCCTTTTTTGACGTTGCCAAAATTGTGTGCAAAGATGATGTAATCCAGCGTTTCAGGATCGATACCTACATCGGCTATGGCACGTTGTGCAGCTACAGTAGCAATATCGGATGTCAATAAATCATCAGAAACATAGCGTCGTTCTTTAATTCCCGTTATTTCCAAAAATTTCTCAGCAACGACCTCATTGGAGTAAGGAAAAGGTGTTCCGTCTTCGTTGAGAAATTGGTGGCGGGCGAAGTCCAAGTTGGTTACCACTTCTGTGGGTATGTAACTCCCCGATCCAGTGATTTTTATCGACATTTTCTTTTTTTTAGCACTCGAAAATACGAAATGAATCGGAGTTCTAACTAAAGATGTTATCCTTTCTTTATAAAATTATTAAATTAAAAATTTTTATACCCCCTATTAACATTTTACCTAAAACCAAGCGATTAAATCTGTTTGAGTTGCATTATTTTTGTCAAAAATTGAAAAAATGGAAAGAACTTTACGCTTATTTTTTGTCCTCTTCATGGGAATCGTAAGCGGTTGGTCACAAAACGATGAATGTGCCAACGCGATTGAACTTACGCCTGCCAATACCTGTAATGCCGTTTCGGGTTCGTTTAACGGTGCCACGCGCACCACACCCCAACCCACCTGTGCCTTGACTGCTTCGCAAGATGTATGGTACCGCTTTACCGCAACGCAAGCTACCATGAGTATTACGGTGGTTCCTGCTGGGGGACTCAATGTCGCTTTTGAAGTTTTGGAAAGCAGTTGCACGGGAACTTCTGTAGTGTGTATTGGACAGTTTGGGGGCGGTTCAACTGAATCTTATTTTGGAAATATATTCACCCCAGGCACTACCTATTTCATACGCGTGATGAATGCAAGTAGTGGAACATCCACCGCTGGATTTACTGTTTGTGTGCAACAGTTTGCTCCCCCCGCCAACGACGAATGTATCAATGCGGTAACGTTAACGCCAACTTTAACCTGTAATGCCATTTCGGGAACGTTTAGCGGTTCGAGTCGCACGACAACGGCGCCAACTTGTGCCAATACCGCCTCTCAAGATGTATGGTACCGCTTTGTGGCAACCGACCCGACGATGAGTGTTACGGTAGTGCCCAACGGTAATGTCAACGTCGCTTTCGATGTTTTGGATGGGAGTTGCACAGGAACCTCAGTGGCTTGTATCAGTCAGTTAGGAGTAGGTTCGACTGAATTTTATTTCAATAACAATTTTGTTGTGGGGAATACCTATTTTGTGCGCGTGTTGAATGCGAGCTCAGGTTTGGCCACGAACTCGTTTACCATTTGTGTTCAAAATTATCCCACACCCGCCAACGACGAATGTATCAATGCGGTAACGTTAACGCCAACTTTAACCTGTAATGCCATTTCGGGAACGTTCAGCGGTTCGAGTCGCACAACAGCGGCACCAACCTGTGCCTCAGCGTCTATTCAAGATGTGTGGTACAGCTTTACAGCAACCGACAGCAGCAACCGCATTACTGTGGTGCCGCTAAATAATCTGAATGTAGCGTTTGAAGTGTATTCAGGCAGTTGTTCAGGTAGCGTATTTTCCTGTATCGGTCAATTCGGTGCAGGCTCGACAGAAACGTTGTTGGCGAGTAATTTTGTAGTCGGTACGACGTATTACATTCGGGTGTTGCATTCGAGTGCCTCTTTGGTCACGGGCGGTTTTACCATCTGTGTGCAAAACATTCCCACACAACCCAACGATTTGTGTGCCAATGCGATTACTTTGACGCCGTCTCCAACCTGTAACGCCACTTCAGGGGCATTCAACGGGGCAACCATTTCTACTGCGGCTCCAGCCTGTGCCAACACCGCTTCGCAGGATGTGTGGTACCAATTTACGGCCACCGATCCAACCATGAGTGTATCGGTAGGACCCAATAGTAGTTTAAATGTAGGATTCGAAATTTTCGCAGGGTCGTGCACAGGGACATCCATCGCCTGTGTGAGTCAAACGAGTACTGGGGTTTCAGAGTTTTTTGTGAATTCCAATTTTGTAGTAGGGACCACCTATTTTGTACGGGTATTCAATGTTAGTGCGGCCCTATCTACACTTAATTTTGTCATCTGTGTTCAAAATTATCCGCAACCTGCCAACGATGCCTGTGCGAACGCCCAAGTATTGACCCCTGCAAACCTTTGCAATCCAACAACGGGAACGATGAGTGGTGCCTTGTTTAGCGGACCTGCTGCAGCGTGTGTTCCCACGAGTCCGCATGATGTGTGGTACCAATTTACGGCTACCGATCCAACGATGGGCATTACAGTAACGCCTTTAAACAATTTGAATGTCGCTTTTGAAGTCTACAGCGGAAGTTGTACGGGAACGCTTTTGGGGTGTTTTAACAACGGCGGCTCCGGAGCAACCGAAGATTTTTTAAACAGTACGTTTGAGGTGGGCAGCGAGTATTACGTACGGGTGCTTTCGGCTACGGCGCAAATCAATACCGCTGGATTTACCATTTGTATTCAAAATTATCCAACGCCAGCAAATAATACCTGTGCCAATGCTTTGGTGTTAACTCCCGCCGAAACCTGTGTAGCTACCTCCGCTACTTTTGCAGGCAGTACCTTAAACGGAGGAGTGTCAACTTGTGCCCCCAATGCAGGGCAAGACTTGTGGTTCCAGTTTACCGCAACGGCGCCTACAATGAGTGTGTCGGTCGGACCCAGTACGAACTTGAATGTGGCGTTTGAAATCTACTCCAATTCGTGTACAGGCACATTAGTAGCGTGTCAAAATCAAACGGGATCGAGTGTTTCCGAGTTTTATGTCGATACCAATTTTGTCGTCGGAACCACCTACTACGTCCGCGTACTGAACACTACAGCGACCTTGTCTACCTTGGGCTTTGTCATTTGTGTTCAAAATTACCCGCAACCTGCCAACGATGCCTGTGCCAATGCTCAAGTGCTTACTTCAAGTACGAGCTGCGCATTAACCACGGGAACGTTTAACGGGGCTACAGCTACTGGCGCTATACCGAGTTGTGTAACGGCTTCTATACAAGATGTATGGTATCAATTTACCGCTACTCATGCAACCACCAGTATTACGGTAAACCCGGGTAATAACTTTAATGTCGTCCTGGAAGTTTTTGATGGAAGTTGTACGGGAACGGCCATCGCGTGTATCAATACTGTTGGGAATGGCGCTTCTGAAGTGTATTTGAACAACAATTTTGTGCCGGGTAACGTATACTTTGTTCGGGTGGCGTCGGCAACCAACGGGGTAATCACCAGTACATTTACCATTTGTGTACAAGGTTTCCCACAACCCTCCAACGATGCGTGTGCCAATGCAACGCCAATCACGCCTTCTAATGCCTGTAACGGTCCCGTGGTATCCTTAGCGGGAGCGACGATTGAAGCCCCAGCGCCTACTTGTGCGGCTACCGCTTCTCAAGATGTGTGGTATTCGTTTGTGGCCCCCTTATCGTCCATGACGGTTCAAATCTCGGGAGGTACAGGCGTCAATCACGGCTTTCAAGTATATGAAACCTCATGTTCGGGTAGCGTGATTAATTGCATGAGTCAAGCGGGAACCAGTGCTACCGAAATTGTGAATTTGAATAATTTGACGGTGGGAGCTACCTATTTGATTCGGGTGTTTAATGTAAATGCAGCACTGACCACGGCGGCTAACTTTGTCGTTTGTGTCTATAATAATGCTTTGACTGTTGGTGAAATAGCCCTTGCTGATTTGCGTTTGTTCCCCAATCCAGTGCAAACGGAGTTGACCTGGACAGCGCCTGTCGATTTTAGTGCGTATACAATTGTCAATGCATTAGGGCAAACGGTACGACAAGGTACGTTAACAGGGGCTGCGTTGGATGTGGCCGACTTACCCCAAGGAACCTATTGGATTCGGTTAAGTAATACTACGCAATCGGTGGTGCGTCCTTTTGTGAAAAAGTAAACCGTAACGGTTCGACATAAAAAAAGAGGGTAGTGAAAGCTATCCTCTTTTTTGTTTGATTTTGATTTGCATGATCGTCGATAAATTGTGGGCCATGTTTTTCATGCGCTCACAATTAAACCCTTCAAATTTTTCATTAATAGCGGCTTCAAAATGTTCCAGCCAAATATCAAAATGCTCCTTGGTTAAGGCCGAAAGGGTGTCGACCTCCATGTGGATTTGGGTGAGATTATTGACGTAACCCCCCGTGCCAAGCAAAGCCTGCGACCAGAAGCGTACCAGGATTTGTAAATGTTCTTCCAGTTTTTCATGTACGGGAATCACATCGGTGAAAATGTAACTGATTCGCGCGTCGGCAAATAATTTTTTATAAAATGCAGCAACGATAACATAAATATCGTCTTGGGTTTGTAAGTCGGTCACGAAAATTTATTTATAGCTACAAATATAGTGAACCCGCTCCTTATGGAGTTCCTCCTTTTTTTCGAAACCAAAAGGCGAGTTGAACCAAGGCGATCAGCGCGGGAACTTCAACCAAAGGTCCGATGACACCCGCAAAAGCTTCCCCGCTGTGTAACCCAAATACACCGATGGCCACAGCAATGGCCAACTCAAAATTGTTGCCTGTTGCCGTAAAAGCTACCGCGGTTGATTGGGCATAGTTGGCACCAAAGTAACGGCCCAAGATAAAACTAAGCACAAACATCATCGCGAAATAGAGTACCAAAGGAATGGCAATTCGCACCACATCCCATGGGATTTCAAGAATAAGTTGCCCTTTTAAACTAAACATCAATACAATCGTAGCCAACAACGCCACCAAGGTAAAAGGGGATATAAACGGAACAAATCGTTCTTGGAACCACGTTTCTCCTTTGAGATGGATTAGAAGGTAGCGGGAGGTTATGCCTAACAGAAAAGGAATTCCCAAATAAATACCGACACTTTCGGCGATGACACCCATTGATAAATCGACTTCAATTCCCGGTAATCCAAAATAAGGAGGTAAAACGCCCAAAAATAGATATGCATAAACGCTGTAAAAAAGTACCTGAAAGATACTGTTTAAGGCAATGAGACCGGCGCCGTACTCGCGGTCACCCTCGGCCAAATCATTCCAAACCACCACCATAGCAATACATCGGGCCAAGCCGATTAAAATTAATCCATTGCGGTATTCGGGATAATCGGGCAATAACAACAAGGCTAACGCAAACATTAGGATAGGTCCCACGATCCAATTCAGAAATAAGGAAGCCGTAAGTACTTTGGTGTTTTTAAAAACGGGTTTCATTTTACTGTAATTCACTTTGGCAAGGGGCGGATACATCATAAGAATCAAGCCGATAGCCAACGGAATATTGGTTGTGCCATGGGATAGGTTTTGAATATCCTCACTCACCGAGGGGAAAAAATGACCCAAACCTACTCCTAGCGCCATAGCTAAAAAGATCCAAAGGGTGAGGTAACGGTCTAAAAAGGACAGCCGTTTTCGGTTAACTACTGGAGAACAATCTTGGGCACTCATAAGATTTGTGTTTGAATTTGAATCATCACATACATCATTTCTGTCGCAATTTGTCGGCACCGCTCGGCATATACGGCTGCTTGTTCAGGCGTTCCGTCGGCGATTTTTGGATCGCTATAGCGCAGTGGAAAACGGGCCTTCGCGCCAAGAACTATAGGGCAGCCTTCATCGGCACTTGAACAGGTCATTAACGCGATAAAGTCCGATTGGGGGTTGAACGGGTGTTCGTAGATTTTTGAAAATCCAAGGATAGGCGGGGTGTTTGGCCCCGTACGAAGGGCGTAAATCGGATTCTCACCTGTGGCTAAGGTTTGATACTGTATCCCTGCGGCATGAAGCGTTTCGAGAATCGCGGGGTAAAGGGCTGTTGCCTCCGTGCCGCCCGAATAAGCAGTGAGCGGAATGCCACAATAATCGGCAGCGGCTTGTGCCCACACTTGCGTGAGGTGACTGCGTCGCGAATTGTGGGTACAAATGCAATTCAATACAAGCGATCGCTCCGCTGCCAATGCCTCGCGCCCAAAAGCGATTACGGGTTCAAGTAACGACAACCGTTCAGGGGTAATATTCTCAAAATTACTTGCCTCGAGATAGTGGCGGAGTGCAGGAAAAAGTTCGTTTTTCATACGTCAGAAAATTAACAACAACCGCCCCCAGGGGTACAGGTCGCTGTGGTAGTTGTATTTTTTTGAGGCATTTGCGCCTCTGGAATGCCGCAATGATCTTTGGCTAAACAATCGGTGAATTTGGGTTCGAAGCGAAAAACACCCTTTTCGAAAGACAAACCATACCGACAGATGGTGGTGTCTTGGTATTCAACTTCAATCTCCAAATCGTCCTCTTGATACAAGGGTTCGGCCATTTTTAAAATGTGGATCAACTTTTCTGGCGTTAAACGATGTTCGGTATCGTTGGCGACCCAAACTTGTAATGTGAGGTTTTTAGTAGTTCGAAAAGTCCCTCCACAATCGATAAAACGCTTGGTAGTATGTCCGGCCTCCGTAATGTGGAAATGTGCGGGAACCTTTTGTCCGTTGGGCAATTGGAATTGAATTTCGGAGCGTCCTTCCAAATGACTCATGAAGGTAGAGAGTTTCATTGTTTATGATTTTTGGGTTAACAACATTGATTTTTGTCTTGAAGACGGGCTGCAAATTGATTGAAGTACGATTGCAGTTGCGCGATTCCTTTTTCATCAATACAATAGCAAATGGCGGTTCCTTCAATAGTTCCTTTGATTAACCCTGCATTTTTTAGTTCTTTCAGGTGTTGTGAAATGGTAGGTTGTGCCAGCGGTAACGCGTTGACAATATCCCCACAAATGCATGAATTGACTTCACATAAATACTCCATGATGGCTATACGAGCCGGATGTGCTAAGGCTTTTAGTTGTACTGCTATTGTATTTTGTGCTGCTGTAAAATGCTCTGTTTTGGTTACACCCATTTTTGTATTTAATTATATTGCAATATTACGATAAATAAAGCCGCAACCCATATTTTTTATTCTTTTTTTAAAAAATGAAAAAAAGGAACCCCGTTCCAAAGAACGTTTGGCTCCGAAATTACGGCTTCAATCCTGCAATGCGTGACGCGGCAGTGTGGGTTTTACACCCCGAGGAAAGCACTTCAACGGGTTTATTTTTTGGGGTGAAGTTGTATCTTTACGGGATGAACATTCTTTACAATCAAAGCCATCTGCAGCGCAACTTATTTCTCGGAGTCGGGTATGTAGCGCTTGGGACGTATACTTTTTTTTCAGACGGCAGTCCCTTTCTAGCGGGTTTGTCGGGTATAGGGGTGCTGTATATTGCACAGTATTTTTATATTAAAAATAGGGTGTGGCTAGAACTTCACCCGGACACCATTACGTACAACGGATTTTTCAAAAACAAAATCATCCCCCACGAGGACATCCAATCGCTGACCTACTTTGCCGGCGATTATACCATCAAAGCAAAACACACGACTGTGGTGATTGATAAGAATAGAATCGATAATACGGCCCAGCAGGAAATAAAAACCTATTTTGATGCCTTGCAATTACGATTAAAACCATAAAAAAACCGCTCGTTAAAAGCGGTTCTTTGTTCTAAAGTCTAAAGTCTAAAGACTAATCTTACATATACGCTTCAATCGGCGCACACGAACACACCAAATTACGGTCGCCGTAGGCGTCGTCTACACGGCGCACGCTAGGCCAGAATTTGTTGTCGTGCAAATACTCCAAGGGGAATGCCGCTGCTTCACGCGAATAGGGGAAGTTCCAATCGTTGGCGGTCAACATGGCCAAGGTATGCGGCGCATTTTTCAAGACGTTGTTGGGTTCGTCAGAACTTGCCGCTTCAATTTCTTGGCGAATGGCAATCATGGCATCACAAAAACGATCTAATTCGGCCAAATCTTCCGATTCGGTAGGTTCTACCATTAAGGTACCCGCTACCGGGAAGGAAACCGTGGGTGCGTGGAACCCATAATCCATCAAGCGTTTGGCAATATCGGTGACTTCAATGCCTTTTTGTTTGAACTCACGACAATCCAAAATCATCTCGTGGGCTGCCCGTCCACATTCACCCGAATACAACACAGGGTAGTGGCTTTCCAAACGGGCCTTCATATAGTTGGCATTCAAAATCGCAAATTTTGTGGCATCGGTCAGTCCTTCCGAGCCCATCATCATGATGTAGCCGTAGGAAATCAAACACACCAAAGCCGATCCAAAAGGTGCTGCCGAAATCGCCGTAATGGCCTGCGCTCCGCCTGTTGGAATAATCGGGTTGGTCGGTAAAAAGGGAACTAATTTTTCATTCACACAGATCGGTCCAACTCCAGGCCCCCCACCACCGTGCGGAATCGAGAAGGTTTTGTGTAAGTTTAAGTGGCACACATCGGCTCCAATGGTCGCTGGATTGGTCAGTCCCACTTGGGCATTCACGTTGGCGCCATCCATATAGACCAAACCGCCATTTTCGTGAATCAGGTTGGTGATTTCGATAATCGAACTCTCAAAAACGCCATGGGTAGAAGGATAGGTTACCATCAAGGCGGCCAAACGATCTTTGTGTTCGATAGCGCGAGCACGTAAATCTTCCACGTCGATATTTCCTTCTGGTGTCGTTTTGGTTACGATAATTTCCATACCCGCCATCGCTGCCGAAGCCGGATTGGTTCCGTGGGCAGACGAGGGAATCAAACAAACGGTGCGGTGGTTATCGCCACGCGAAAGGTGGTAGGCGCGAATAGCCATTAAGCCTGCATATTCCCCTTGCGCTCCCGAGTTGGGTTGTAACGTGGTGCCTGCAAAACCGGTCACGACATTCAATTGATGCTCCAGTTTTTTCAACATGATTTGGTAGCCCTCCGCTTGGTCGAGGGGGGCAAAAGGGTGAATGCTGTTCCATTGCGCTTGCGATAACGGAAGCATTTCAGCTGCCGCATTCAGTTTCATGGTGCATGAACCCAAGGAAATCATCGAGTGGTTTAAGGATAAATCTTTGCGTTCTAATTTTTTGATGTAGCGCATCAACTGACTTTCCGAATGGTAGCTGTTGAACACCTCGTGCTGTAAAAACGCGGATTGGCGTTCGAATGTCGATGGAATTTGCGTTTGCGTGCTGAGTTCGCTAATCGTTACGGGCGATTTTCCGAGGGCTGTAGCAAATACGTTGACGATTTGGTTCAAATGCGCTACCGAGGTCGTTTCGTTTAACGCAATCGAAATGGTTTCCCCGTCGATGTAATAGAAATTGATTTCGTGTTGCTCGGCAACGGGGCGCACTTTAGCCGCGTCGGCTTTTACTACAATCGTATCAAAATACGCCGTGTTGGTTTGATACACGCCGAGTTGATTTAACGCATCGGTCAACGTTACGGCTGAGGCATGTACTTTATTGGCGATATATTGCAATCCTTTCGGGCCGTGAAATACTGCATACATTCCTGCCATAACCGCCAACAATACTTGCGCGGTACAAATGTTGGACGTTGCTTTTTCACGTTTAATATGTTGCTCACGGGTTTGCAACGCCATACGCAGTGCTCGGTTGCCATTGGTGTCGATGGTGACTCCAATGATACGGCCGGGCATCGAGCGTTTGTATTCTTCTTTGGTGGCAAAAAAACCAGCATGGGGTCCGCCATAGCCCATAGGAATACCGAAACGTTGGGTAGTTCCCACCACCACATCAGCGCCCCATTCTCCGGGAGGTGTAAGTACGGCCAACGATAAAATATCGGCTGCTACGGCAACTTTAACGTCCAACGCTTTGGCTTGCGCCATAAACGCCTTGTAGTCGTTGATTTGACCGTATTTTCCTGGGTATTGTAAAATAGCGCCAAAGTACTCCGCAGTAAGCGTTACGGTTTCGTGATTTCCTACCACCAATTCAATGCCAATAGGGGTTGAACGGGTTTGTAAAACCGATAGGGTTTGGGGAAGGATGTCTTCGGAGACAAAGAATTTATGCGCATTATTTTTCTTCTGATCGCGGGTACGCACATCAAACAAGAGCGCCATGGCTTCGGCAGCGGCTGTTCCTTCGTCAAGCAATGAGGCATTGGCGATTTCCATTCCCGAAAGTTCGATTACCATGGTTTGGAAATTCAAAATAGCCTCCAAACGCCCCTGTGCAATCTCTGCTTGGTAGGGGGTGTAGGCGGTATACCATCCGGGGTTTTCAAAGATATTGCGTTGAATTACCGCAGGAATGACCGTGGGGTGGTATCCCAATCCGATATACGATTGAAACACCTTATTTTTTTTACCTAAGGCTGTAATATGGTTCAAATACTCATGTTCGGAAAGCGCGGGTTCCAACGCTAAGGGTTGCTTCAATCGAATCTCATCGGGTAACGTCTCGTAAATCAATTGGTCCATATCGGCTACCCCGATGGTTTGGTACATGTGTTGTAAGTCGGATTCACGCGGCCCAATGTGACGTGATGCAAATAAATCTGTTCTCATTAAAGTTGGGTAAATTAGTCTGTTTTGTTGTGTTGTCTTGATTTTTTTTAACCTAAAAAAATCGCTAACAAAAGTACTTATTAAACTTGTATTTTGGTCACGCACAGTTGCTAATATTTTTAGAATTTTTCAACCAAAAGTGTGGTTATTAACAAGATGCTTTACTTTTGAAATATGGTTCTAAAAAATACGATGATAGCCTTATACCTGAATGCCTCATTGCATGTTTCGCTTGCCGTGGGCTGTTTAACCTTAATTACCTTTATGCAACAAGGTCTAATCTTAATCCATGATTATATTGGACTTATGGCCTTGGGAACCCTTGTGGTATATAATGGATTGAAGTATGGGAAAATATGGGGATATCAAATTCCAATTTCTTACCAACATCAGTTTATTTTAGGAATAACACTCTTGGCAAGTTTCTTTTTTCTCATGATTTTTTTAGAGATGCCCTTTGCGATTCAAAAAAAATTAGTGGTAGGTTTTTGTTTTGTATTTCTTTACCCATGGGTTCGAAAGCTTGGGTGGCTTAAACTATTTTGGGTTAGCGCAACTATTACGTATTTTACATGTATGGTTCCTTTGCTTTTTTATAAACAGTCTATGAATGTATTCGTTTTGGAGGGCATTTCTCGTTTTGTAATATTAAGCGCTTTACTGTTGCCGTTTGAGATTTACGACAGTACCCGCGATCCTACGGCATTAAAAACCCTACCGCAACGGTTTGGGATTCTTTGGGCCAAGCGGTTTGGGTATGTTTTGGTGCTTGTATTTGTGGGTCTAGTTTTATGGAGTCATGGCATGCCACAAAAGGGGGCTGCGTTGGGTATCGCGCTGCTTACTTTGGGGGCCATTTACAAAACCCAACCCCACCAATCGAAAACGTTTACTGCCTTTTGGGTAGAAGCGCTCCCGATGGTGTGGGCGGGATTGGTGTATGGGATTGGCGGGTGACAATGCTTGTTGTCGATGGGGTATAGTAAGCAAAAAGAGCCGCTTTCACGACTCTTAATTCATAATTCATAACTCATAACTCATAACTACAACAGCCCTGCGCGCTTCAACAACGCTTCGGGTTTGGGCTCTTGTCCTCGGAATTTTTTATACAATTCCATGGGCAATTCCGTGCCGCCTTGGGAGAGTACCGTTTCTTTGAATCGCGTTCCCACTTCCTTGTTGAAAATTCCTTTTTCTTGGAAATACGCAAAGGCGTCGGCATCCAACACTTCAGCCCATTTGTAACTGTAATAGCCCGACGAATACCCGCCTTGGAAAATATGGGAAAACGCTGGACTCATACAATTATCCAATACATCGGGATATAGAGCCGTCTCGCGCATAGCGGCAACTTCAAAGGCTTTTACATCATCAATAACGGGAATTTGGGCATGATACGCCATGTCCAATAATCCAAAACTCAGTTGGCGCACCGTTGCCATGCCTTCCATAAAACTCGCACTTTCTTTGATTTTGTCGACATAGGCCTGCGGAATCACTTCGCCCGTTTCATAATGATGGGCAAACAACGCCAACGCCTCGGGTTCGTAACACCAATTCTCCATTACCTGACTCGGTAATTCTACAAAGTCCCAATAGACCGAGGTTCCCGATAGACTCGGGTAGGTGGTGTTTGCCAACATTCCGTGGAGCGCATGTCCGAATTCATGAAATAATGTGGTTACTTCATTGAAGGTTAACAATGAAGGTTTTGAAGGCGTAGGAGGTGTGAAATTACACACAATCGACACATGGGGTCGGTCGTTGACTCCGTTTTGAATGTATTGTGATTTGAATGAGGTCATCCAAGCGCCCGGGCGTTTTCCGGGTCGTGGAAAGAAATCGGCATAAAATAACGCTAGAAATTCGTTGGCTTCCCCGCGCACTTCATAGGTTTGTACATCAGGATGGTATTTGTCAATCGTATCGATTTCGTGAAAAGTAAGTCCAAACAACTTCTCAGCCACCGTAAAAGCGCCTTGCAAGACCTTTTCCAATGGGAAATAAGGCTTCAAAAGTTCGTCATCCAAATCAAACAATTCTTGTTTCAATTTTTCCGAATAATACGCGCCATCCCATTTTTCCAAATGATCCAAACCGTTTCTTTCTTTGGCGAAAGCCGATAATTGCGCAAATTCACGTTGGGCCGCGGGTTTGGCTTTGGCTAACAAATCATTTAAAAAGGTTTTTATCGTTTCTGGGTTTTGCGCCATGCGTTCCTCCAATACAAAATGGGCATGGGAGGCATACCCTAACAATTGGGCGCGTTCATGACGAAGGGTGACAATTCTTTTAAGGATTTCGGTATTGTTGCAACTATTGTCTTGAAACGATTTTTTTCCAAAGGCAATCGCGACTTCTTTGCGTAATTCGCGGTTGTCGGCATAGGTAATCAACGGCATGTAACTCGGGAAGTCTAAGGTAAATACCCAGCCTTCTAAACCTTTCGATTGGGCTAATGCTGCAGCAGCTTCTATGGCCCCTTCGGGTAAACCAGCCAGGTCTTCAGCCTTGGTGATGTGTTTGAAATAGCTATTCGTTTCGGCCAACACATTTTCGCCAAAGGTTAATTTTAATTTCGCTAATTCGGTGTCAATCGCACGCAAGCGGTTTTTTTGGTCTTCGGCTAATAGAGCTCCGTTTCGACTGAATCCTTTGTATTTTTTTTCCAATAACATGGATTGTTCCGGCGAAAGCGATAAAGAATCACGTTGGTCGTAGATCGCTTTCACCCGTTGGAATAAGGTTTCGTTTAAAGCGATGTCATTGCCAAAAGCCGTCAATTTAGGCGATACTTCTTGGGCAATTTGCTGCAGGGTGTCGTTGGTTTCGGCTGCATTCAAATTAAAGAAAATCGACGACAATCGATCCAAAGCTTGTCCCGAAAATTCCAAGGCTTCCAGCGTATTTTCAAACGTAGGCGCTTCGGGATTATTGATAATGGCATCCACTTCAGCGCGGGCTTGAGCAATGGTTTGGTCAAAGGCAGGAATATAGTCTTCTAATTGAATCTGACTAAAAGGCGCTGCTGTATAAGGGGTGTTGAATTTTTCAGTAAACATTGTTATTTGTTCTAAAAGATAATGCGTCCGCACTTGATTCCGTAACGGAGTACTGTTGTTATGCTATTGTTTAAGTGTAAAAAAAATAACTCAGCAGCTCAGCAGCTCAGCGTCTCAGCAGCTCAGTGGCTCAACGTTTCAGCCGCTTTCAAAACCACGTCTTTCAATTCGTTTTTGTAAGCCACAATTTTTTGAAGGATTTCTGGATTTTGACTGCCTAAGATTTGTGCGGCAAGAATACCCGCATTTTTTGCACCGTTTAAGGCAACGGTTGCTACAGGAACGCCACCGGGCATTTGTAAAATAGAAAGCACCGAGTCCCAACCGTCTATCGAGTTGCTGGA
The DNA here is from genome assembly GCF_027482425.1 of Flavobacterium sp. GTDB lineage: Bacteria > Bacteroidota > Bacteroidia > Flavobacteriales > Flavobacteriaceae > Flavobacterium. The sequence goes on along the minus strand of NZ_JAIXWA010000041.1, from coordinate 49,981 downwards.
TTTGACAGGTACGCCAATCACGGGCAGCGGACTCATAGCCGCGACCATCCCGGGTAAATGGGCAGCTCCGCCTGCACCCGCAATGATGACATTGATGCCGCGTAGGTGGGCGTTCGAACTAAAATCGACCAATTTTTCGGGCGTGCGATGCGCCGATACAATGTCTACTTCAGTCGAAATTCCGAAGGATTTTAAAATATCAATGGCTTCTTGCATAACGGGCAAGTCGCTTTTACTTCCCATGACGATGGCTACTTTCATGTTATGATAAATTGTAAATTTTATTTTTTGAAGGATAGGGTACGAAGGTACAATTTATTAGCAATTGATAAAAGTCTGGAATCTTTAATCCTGAAACATTTTATGCAACAACTTCTTAATTTCCTTCAAACCGTTGCCACCCATGAGTTCGTTGATGAACAGCACTTTGCCATTTGGGTCAATTAAAATATTGGTGGGGTAAAAGTTGATGTGAAATTGGTCAATCGTTTTGCGGTCGTTGGGAATAATGGTGAGGTTTAAATCCGTTCGTTTTAAAAATTCAGTTATCAATTTCTTTTCATTGTAGGTTACAGCAAAGAAAACAACATTTTGATCGTTGTACTTTTCTTTTAGTTTGTTCAAATCGGGCATTTCTTCAATACAGGGTTTGCATTGGGTGAACCAAAAATTGAGGAAAATCGCTTTCCCTTTTAAATCTTCCAACGTGTACGTTTTCCCATCCATATCAGTTAAGGACAATTCGGTAAGGGTCGACCCAATCAGTTTTCGGCGGTTTTTTTCAAAGTCTTTTTGCTGTTGCCGAAATTGGTCGTTGCGTAATTTGACCTCTTCTTTCGAAAGGTATTTCAAGACCAAGGACGCCTTGTTTTGTAGCGTATCTGCATAAAATAGGGTCGTGAAGGGTTGGTCATAAATGGTTTTGTTCAGCGAATCCAATTTTTTCAACGGCAATTCTTTGCCATCGGGTAAAAAGAGTTGCGTTTTGGGACGTTTTTTTTGTACAAATTCAAAGTACGTAGTTCGATCCAACGCAATTTGTCCCTCAGGAATGAACGATTTTTCTTGAGCATATATAATTCCAAATGCCAGAAAAGTGAATAGGTAAATAATTTTCTTCATGGTTGTAGAAACGAAAAAGAAGTGGATTTGTTGCCCTGTTTCTTGCATAAAGCCCCACTGCCCAATGATCACTGTCCCGACCCTTCGGGACTGAATACTATTTACTGAATACTGATCACCCGAATGCTGTTTTTCACTTCTTCCGCAATACGTCGGGCGGCTGCCATATCTGCATTCACAATCGTCACATGGCCCATTTTTCGGAACGGACGGGTTTCGCGTTTGCCATAAATATGCGGTGTTACGCCATCAATTGCCATGATCTTTTCGATATTTTCATACACTACAGGTCCTGAATGTCCTTCAGCACCGACTAAATTGACCATGATGCCGGCGACTTTACTATCGGTATTGCCCAAAGGTAAATTCAAAATCGCACGCAAATGGTTTTCAAATTGCGACGTATAACTCGCTTCAATGCTGTAATGTCCCGAGTTGTGCGGGCGAGGGGCGACTTCGTTGACCAAGATATGGTCGTCCTGGGTTTGAAACATTTCCACCGCCAATAAGCCTACATGTTGAAACGCTTCCGAAACTTTTAGGGCGACTTCTTGCGCTTTTTGTGCGATGTCAGCATCAATTCGCGCGGGACAAATCACATATTCCACTTGATTGGCTTCCGGATGAAATTCCATTTCCACCACAGGATAGGTGCGAATTTCTCCCGACACCGAACGGGCCACAATAACTGCCAATTCATTTTTAAAATCGACCATAGCTTCGGCCACACATTCTACATCGGGAAGTCCCCGCAGGTCAAAAGCAGAGCGACAAACCTTTACCCCATTACCATCATAGCCTCCAGTAGCGGCTTTCCAAACAAACGGAAAGTCAAGGGTGTCGTTGGCCAGTGCTTGACGTAAAGCGTCTAGTCCCACAAAGCGGTGATAGGCCGAAGAAGGGATGTTGTGTTGCACATAAAAATCTTTTTGTTTTCCTTTATTTTGAATTAAACGTAGGGTTTTCGGGGAAGGAAAAACGGGCAGTCCTTCCCGCTCCAGTTGTTCAAGCGCTTCCAGATTGACGTTTTCAATTTCAATCGTCAACACATTGACCATTTTGCCAAATTTGTAAACCGTATCGTATTCCAATAAACTCCCTTGATAAAAAGCATGGCAGCCAAAACGCGAAGGGGCTTCCGCACTGGGGTCTAAAACTAGGGTTTGGATGTCAAATTTCCGTGTATCGGAAAGGAGCATTTTGCCCAATTGACCGCCGCCTAAAATGCCCAATCGGAAATCAGAAGAGAAGTAATTCATGAGGTGGTGTTGTTTGTGCAAATATAGTATATCTGAAGTTTACAAAGACCGTCAAAAAAAGGCAACTTCGCTATTTGTTTGCCAAACGTTGTAGTGTTTCCTTCAGTACAAACCGCATCCCGGGTGAGGGATTGTTCCATTCGCGCGACAACAACAGCTGGAGTTCATCATGCACCCAAGGATGTTTTTTTCCTAAGCGAAATAATGTCCGAAGTGCATAGGCTATGGTAGCCACTTTTGCCTCCCTTAGGATAAAATCGAGACATCCTTCTATGATTTTTTCCTCGTGAAAAGGTTCCAATACGATCCCTTTTTTGGTGACCAAAAACAAACAAATTTTCGAAGCCGGTCGCACGGCGGGATCCAACGTGAATTGCGACAATCTATTGCAAAATTCATCCAAATAGGGAGACAGTAGTGCCATACGTTCTTCGGCGACCAACTCCAAAATCCACAAGGCTTTGTAATGGTTTTTGTCCTTCGGGTTGCAACCCACTGCCACAAGAAGTGCCAAAAATTCGGGCGATTCAAAAGCGCGCATTTTATAAAAATCACGGGTCGCGCGATACGCTTTGATGTTGGCGATTTGAGCGTAGTCATCAGAATTCATGACGTAAATATATCAAATTTGCAAATTTTACGAAGGAGTTGATTTTTAATAGGTTTTAGTTGTTAAATTTGCAGCTTATTCCCAAGCCCAACACCCTATGATTCATTTACACGATAAAACGTTTGAACCCTTCATTGCCTCGGAGGAAATTGACTTTGCCATTCAAAATATGGCTAAGCAAATGGCAGATGATTTTTTTGATGAGGTTCCTGTTTTTATCGGGGTGCTTAACGGCTCTTTTATGGTAATGGGTGATTTAATGAAGGCCTACCGTGGCATGTGCGAAGTGAGTTTTATCAAAGTAGCTTCTTATGAAGGCACCGAAAGTACTCATGAAGTAAAACATTTGATAGGGTTGAATGAAAATCTTGAAGGAAGAACCGTGGTGATTGTAGAGGATATTATCGATACAGGAACCACTATAGTGGCTTTGAAACAACTGTTGAAACAACAAAAGGTCAAGCATTTGAAAATTGCTACCTTATTTTTCAAACCCGAAGCGTATCAGCACGAGGTCAAAATCGATTACATCGGTATCCGTATTCCCAATAAATTTATTGTGGGCTATGGTTTGGATTACGATGGTCTCGGACGTAATTTGCCCGATGTGTACCAATTGGCGGAGTAGTAAAAAGTTTAAAGTCTAAAGTCCAACGTCAAAAGTCTAATGTCTAAAGTCTAAAGTCCAAAGTCTAACGTCTAAAATCTAAAATCTAAAATCATAATGATTAATATCGTTCTTTTTGGGAAGCCTGGAGCAGGAAAAGGAACCCAAGCCGAATTTTTGAAGGAAAAATACAACTTAACGCACCTATCCACAGGGGACATTTTTCGATACAATATTAAAAATGAAACCGAGTTGGGTCAATTGGCCAAAACCTATATGGATAAAGGCGATTTGGTACCCGACGCTGTGACGATACAAATGTTGCAAAGCGAAGTCGAAAAAAATCCCGATTCCGCTGGGTTCTTGTTTGATGGTTTTCCACGCACCCTTGCGCAAGCCCAAGCCTTAGATGCTTTTCTAGCGTCGAAAGGCGAGTCTATTCGCGCCACCGTGGCCCTGGAAGCCGACGATGAAATTCTCGTGGCTCGTTTGCTGGAACGCGGTAAAACCTCAGGTCGTCCCGACGATCAAGACGAAGAAAAAATTCGCAACCGTTACCAAGAATACAACGAAAAAACTGCCCCTCTCATGGCGTATTACCAAGCCCAAGGAAAGTTTTATGCGGTCGATGGCATTGGAAATATCGCCGAAGTTACCGCGCGTTTGAGTGCTGTATTGGATACATTTTAAATAGGAATCGGTTGAATGTTAGCCGTAATTCAATAATTTTTAAGATATTTGTACACCAGAAAAGAGCATTTTCGGACTTCGGGACGAAGGCTCTTTTTTTGTGACAGCCTATGGAAATACTGATTATTCTCTTTTTAATCCTTCTCAACGGGGTCTTTTCAATGTCGGAAATCGCCTTAATTTCGGCGCGTAAAAACCGACTGGAAACGGCGGCCAAAAAAGGCAATTCAAACGCCAAGGCCGCGCTTGATTTGGCCAATTCTCCCAATAAATTTTTGTCCACCGTACAAATAGGGATTACCTTAATCGGGATTCTTACTGGGATTTACTCCGGGGAGAAAGTTACCCAAGATGTGCAAGATGCTATTGCCGGATTACCCGCGCTAGCCCCCTACGCCGATTCGTTGGCCACCATCGTTGTGGTGGTAGTACTTACCTTTTTCTCCCTAGTTTTAGGCGAATTACTACCCAAACGCATTGGCCTAAATTTTCCCGAAGGAATCGCCAAAGCCGTGGCTGTACCCATGAAACTCGTGTCCAAAATCACTATGCCCTTCGTCTGGTTGTTGACCACTTCCACAGAGGCACTTTTGAAACTGTTTCAAATCAAACCCACCGCCGACGGTAAAGTCACCGAAGAAGAAATCAAAGCCATCATCAAAGAAGGAACCGAAGTAGGTGAGGTGCAAGAAATTGAGCAAGATATCGTGGAACGCGTTTTTCACATCGGCGATCGTAAAGTCAATTCCCTCATGACGCACCGCAACGATGTGGTATACCTCACGATGGAAGATACTTTTGACGAAATCAAAGATAAAATTCTCAACGAAATGCATTCCGTATACCCTGTTTGCGAAGACAATCTCGATGAGGTGAAAGGGATTGTTTTGCTCAAGGATTTGTTTGTGGGATTGGAGCAAAAAGACTTTAAAGTCAATGAGATTACAAGGGAAGCCACCTATTTGATCGAACATACATCGGCTTACAAAGCGCTTGAAAATTTTAAAACCACCAAAAATCACCAAGCCTTGATTGTCGATGAACACGGGATTTTCCAAGGAATTATTACGCTCAACGATATTTTGGAGGCCTTGGTAGGGGATGCATCCGATTTTGATGAAGATGAATACCAGTTAGTGGCTGAACCTGATGGTACTTGGACCGTAGACGGACAATATTCGTTGCATGATTTTCTCACCTATTTTGATATGGACGAGCTGATAGGCGATTACGAAGTGACCACCGTTAGCGGCCTAATCACCACCGAAATGGGGTATATTCCCAAGCAAGGGGAACTCCTGATTTGGAATAAAATGCAGTTCACCATTTTGGAAACTGCAGGCGCCAAGGTCGAGAAGATACGCGTTGCCCCTTATGTGGCCGATCAGTAGGAGCAAGCACCCCACAACCCGATTAAACCCCTTCCCGTGATTGCCTATATCCGCGAAAACCGCGGGATGCCGGCGTTCCCGGGGCTAGAATACACGAATCGTTTTCAACAGGAACCCCTAACCGTGTTCCTTATTCAGCCTGAGTGCTTCACTACAGGCTGACCCAATACCAAACCCATGACAGAAGGAAATTTTGTAGACTATGTAAAGATTTATGTGAGCTCCGGTAAAGGAGGCAAAGGGTCTACGCATTTACATCGTGAAAAATTTATCGAAAAAGGCGGTCCCGACGGCGGTGACGGTGGTCGAGGCGGCCACGTGATCTTGCGCGGCAACAAAAACCTGTGGACGCTTTTTCATTTGAAATTTACCAAACACGTCAAAGCGGGCCACGGCGGCGATGGCGGAAGCAGTCGAAGCACCGGACACGACGGCGAAGATAAAATCATTGAAGTCCCCCTCGGAACGGTCGTCAAAGACCAAGAAACCGAAGAAGTCTTGTTTGAAATCACCGAACATGGCGAAGAAAAAATCGTAGCCCGCGGCGGTAAAGGGGGGTTAGGGAACTGGCACTTTCGCAGCGCCACCAACCAAACCCCACGCTATGCTCAACCCGGGATGCCCCCCGAAGAACACGATGTGATTCTCGAGTTAAAGGTCTTAGCCGATGTAGGATTGGTCGGTTTTCCCAATGCTGGAAAATCAACATTATTATCGGTGCTCACCTCGGCCAAACCCAAAATAGCCGATTACCCATTTACGACCTTAAAGCCTAACCTTGGTATCGTGGCCTATCGCGATTTTCAATCGTTTGTCATGGCCGATATTCCTGGGATTATTGAGGGAGCTGCCGAAGGGAAAGGACTCGGGCATTACTTTTTACGCCACATTGAACGCAATTCGACACTCTTGTTTTTAGTCCCCGCCGATGCCGATGATATCAAAAAAGAATACGACATTTTGTTGGATGAATTACGCCGCTATAATCCCGAGCTTCTCGACAAAGAACGCTTGTTGGTGATTTCCAAAAGCGATATGCTCGATGCTGAACTTCAAGCAGAGATGAGGCTACTATTGGATCGTGACTTTCAACAGATTCCATACCTGTTTATCTCCTCGGTGGCACAGCAAGGCTTACAAGAGTTAAAGGATATGTTGTGGAAAATGTTAAATTCCTAATAATAACAAGCAAGAATTACGTTTACTGCTTTGATTTCAAGAAAAATAGGCTACATTTGCTAAATTTTATAAATCAATAAGGCTATACCACTAAAAATTTAAATTACATTTTATGAAATTACGATTACTTTTCGCTTTGTGTATCGCACAGTTAGGATTTGCGCAACAACGTACCTGCGGTGTCGATGCCTACATGGAAAAATTGATGGCCAATCCGGTGATGAAACAGCAACACCAAGCGTTGCAAGACCGTTTTGAAACCGAGTTGCGACGATTAGTTACAGAGCAATTGGAAGCACGTTCTGGTCAAGTAACTCAAGCAGCTCCCAACGTAACCATCCGTATTCCAGTGGCCGTGCATTATCCAGCGGTTGCGAATAATTCTTCAGAATCATTGAAATCATGTTTGCGCGCATTGGCTCAGACACAGGTAAATATTTTAAATGCTGACTACAATGCGACGAATTCCGATATTTCGTTGTGGAGTAGTGCTAGTTCATTCTATCCCAATACCAATGTTGGAAGTATGGATGTGCAATTTATTCTTGCTACCCAAAACCACCCTGCTGGAACGGGTCTAAGTAATGGGACTTTAGCGGTAACTTTTGGTACCGATTTCTTGGCTTCAGGGAATATTGGTTGTACCGATGGGTGTAATCAAGATTCAACTTGGTCCGGTTATATGAACTTAGTAGTACGAAATTTAACTGGAGGTATCTTAGGATTTTCTCCCCTAGGAGGGTCGCCCTCACAAGGAATGACGGTGGTTATTGACAACAATGCATTTGGAGCAAACATGACAACAACTCCAGCAACTTGTTCTGGGTATGCACCTCAAGCACCATACAATAGAGGTAGAACATTAACTCACGAATTAGGTCACTTCTTTAATTTAGCGCATACTTTTCAAGCTTGTGACGGTTCCAATTGTGCTACATCTGGTGACCGTGTATGTGATACAGAATCTACAAATACCCCAGAATATGATTGCTTACCCGCAGGAGATGTAGCAAGTTCTTGTACGGGTAATCCACAATTGACGATGAACTATATGGATTATGTACAAGATGTTTGTATGTACATGTTCACCGCGGGTCAGGCTACCCGAATGACCGCTTGGTACAATGCTATTTCTTCTCAATTCAATATGAATACTCTAGGAAATGAAGAAATTTTGAAAAATCAATTTACGTTGGCACCCAACCCAAACAACGGAACTTTCGCCGTTCAGTTTGCCAATCCTATTGCTAATTATACCTTACAAGTCTATGATGCCATGGGTCGTGTAATTGTCGATGAAGAGCAAGTAAACAATAGCGAATTGGTTCGCACTATTACCTTACCTTCTGCTCAAAAAGGAGTGTATTTTGTAATGTTACGCACACAAGAAGGAATTGCAACCAAGAAAATTGTTGTAGAATAAAAATTTTCATAAAACCATTGAAGAATTGTAAGTAAATCCGTTTATTTACAATTCTTTTTTTATAGCATAATTACAAACAAACTACCATGAAAAAATTAGTACTTACACTGCTCTCTGCAGTGCTTTTAACTCCTTTCTCGCTTAAAGCCGATGAGGGAATGTGGTTCTTGATGTTTATCGAACGGTTGAATCACCGCGATATGCAAAAAATGGGACTACAACTTACCGCTGAAGAGATTTACAGCATTAATAACCACAGTTTAAAAGATGCCATCGTGCAATTTAACGGAGGTTGTACGGCTGAGGTGATCTCCAAAGACGGTTTGGTTTTAACCAACCACCACTGTGGCTATGATGCTATTGCAGAATTGTCTTCGGCAGAAAAAAATTATTTGAAAGACGGCTACTGGGCTGCCAATAAAAAAGGAGAATTAAAACCGTCTAGTTTATTTGTGCGCTTTTTTGTTCGTATGGACGATTGTACCAAACGAATTTTAGGGGTAGTTAATGATAAAATGACCGAAGCAGAGCGCGAAAAAGCCATCAACGCCGAAATCGCCAAGATTGAAAAAGAAAATAACGAAGGCGGGAAATATGTCGTTTCTGTTCGTTCGTTCTTCCAAGGGAATGAGTTTTACTATTTTGTGTACCAAGATTATAAAGACGTCCGTTTGGTAGGAACGCCTCCAGAAAGCTTAGGAAAATTTGGGGGTGACACCGACAACTGGGAATGGCCTCGTCATACCGCTGACTTCTCTATGTTCCGTATTTATGGTGATGCCAATGGAAAACCAGCGGAATATTCTGAAAATAATGTGCCTTTAAAACCCAAACATTATTTACCTGTAAATTTAGGAGGGGTGAAAGAAAATGATTTTGCCATGATTTTGGGTTATCCCGGTCGTACCAACCGTTGGATGCCCGCCGGAGGAATTGAGCAAAATGTGAAGTTTGCCTATCCAGCTTGGGTAGAAGGTGCCAAAACAGGGATGGACAATATGAAAAAATACATGGATCAAAGCGCTGCTTTAAATTTGATCTATGCGTCCAAATATGCTTCTACTGCCAACTATTGGAAAAACCGTCAAGGAATGATTGATGCGTTGACCAAGTTTGAAACCGCCAAAGCCAAAGCGGCTCAAGAAGCCAAATTCAACAAATGGGCCAACAAAGCCGAAAATAAAGCAAAATACGGCACCGTAGTTGAAACTATCAACAAGTATTATGCGTTGACCAATGAAAAGTCGCGTCACGATAATTATTTACAACAATTGTTGCGCACTTCCGGAATGGGTACCATTTCACGTAGTCTGGGACGTCAATTGGAAACCTATGCCAAAGCCGATGCAGCCAAGCGCAGTCAAATGTTGCCTATGCTAACCGAAATGGCGGAAGAAATGTATAAAGAAATGCATATTCCTGCCGAGCGTGATATTTTAGCGGCTCAATTAGCGTTGTATGCTACCAAAGCGGTAGGCTATCCTATGGCGCCAATGGTGAAAAAAATTGGAGAAGCCAATCAAAATAATTTTACGAGCTATGTCAATGCCGCTTTTGACCTATCAATTTTCGGTTCTTTAGACCGCGTAAAAGCGTTTTTACAGTTTCCTTCTGAAGGACAATTGACCAACGATCCCTTGTATGTGTTGTCTGCCGATTTAATCACGCACTTCAATTCCAAATCGGATGAAATTGCCAAAGCACAAAACGACTTTGGAGCGGCTTTCCGTTTGTTGGTAGAAGGATTGCGCGAATCCAAAATTGCTACTATAAAATATCCTGACGCGAACTCAACCTTGCGTTTGACCTATGGAAAAGTTCGTTCGTTACCCGCCGACAAACGCAATGATGCTACCATTAACAACTACACTACTTTGGCGGGTCAGGTGAAAAAATACAAAAAAGGCGATGCCGAATTTGATTTACCAACGCGTATTCTTGAAATGAATGCTAATAAGGAGTTTGGACGTTATGCCGATAAAGATGGTTCATTACACGTGAATTTCTTGACAGATAATGACATCACTGGAGGTAACTCGGGTTCACCAGTATTGAATGGTAAAGGGGAATTAATTGGATTGGCTTTCGACGGTAACATTGAAGCGATGGCAGGGGATGTTATTTTTGATAAAAAATTACAACGCACCATCAACGTGGACATTCGTTACGTGTTATGGGTCATCGAAAATTTTGCTGGAGCGAAACATATCGTGGATGAAATGACTTTAGTCAAATAATTTCCTATAAAATCATATGAAAACTCCGGTCAATCGCCGGAGTTTTTTTATTTTTGAGAACGAAGAAGGAGCTTATGAAACGTTGCATGCAAATCGTATTTTTATTGTTTTCAATAGGAACAATGGCGCAATCGGATTTTGAAAAAGGCGAGCAATGGTTTAAAGCCCAAAAGTGGGAACAAGCCAAAGTTTGTTTTGAGAAAAGTTTGCGCGAGTTACCCAATGCGCCAAAAACCATAGAGTATCTTGGTGATATTGCCGGAAAGCAAGAAGATTGGGATGCTGCCATTGATCGGTATGGAAGTTTGAAGAAACGTTTTCCCAACAATGCCAATTATTGGTATAAATATGGGGGTGCTATGGGGATGAAAGCCAAATCGGTAAGTAAATTTAAAGCCCTAGGCTTGATTGATGACGTAGAAGACGCCTTTCTGAAAGCCGCTCAATTAGATGCCAAACATGTCGATACCCGTTGGGCTTTGGTCATGTTGTACTTGGAATTACCCGGTATTCTTGGGGGAAGCGAAAATAAAGCCATTAAATATGCCAACGAATTGATGGGCATTTCCAAAGTAGACGGCTTTATGGCCAAAGGATACATCGATGAGTATTTTAAACGGTACACCAAAGCCGAAGCGCATTATTTGAAAGCACACGAGATTGGGCATTCCAAAACAACGTATCAAAAACTCTATCATTTATACCAACAAAAATTAAAAAACACCGAAAAAGCCCGAAAATTAAAAGAAGAATTCGAGGGTTAATTGTCCAAAACATATGCGAACACATTTTATAGCGATAGGCGGGGCTGCCATGCACAATTTAGCTTTAGCCCTTCATCAAAAAGGGGCTCAGGTCACAGGAAGCGATGATGCCATTTTTGAACCCTCTTTATCACGTTTACAAAAAAAAGGCTTACTGCCCGAAGCGATGGGGTGGTTTCCCGAGAGAATAACGTCCGATATTGATGCTGTGATTTTAGGAATGCACGCCAAAGCCGATAATCCCGAATTATTACGGGCCCAAGCGTTGGGGTTAAAAATCTATTCCTATCCCGAATTTCTGTACGAACAATCCAAACATAAAACCCGTGTGGTCATTGGAGGATCGCATGGTAAAACAACCATCACGTCCATGATTTTACATGTGATGCATTTCCATAATATTCCAGTAGATTACATGGTAGGGGCGCAGTTGGAAGGTTTTGACACCATGGTTCATCTTACCGAAACCAATGATTTTATCGTCTTGGAAGGCGATGAATATTTGTCTTCTCCCATCGATCGACGTCCAAAATTTCATTTGTACCAACCCAATATTGCCCTACTTTCAGGTATCGCTTGGGATCATATCAACGTTTTTCCCACATTTGAAAATTACGTTCATCAATTTGAGATTTTTGTAGATCAAATCACGCAAGGCGGCATTTTGATTTATAATGAAGAAGATGTCCACGTGAAGCAAGTGGCCGAAGGGACCCAAAACACTATTCGTAAAATTCCGTATCAAACGGCAAGTTATGAAGTGAAAAATGGAAAAACCTTGCTAGATACCCCCGAAGGCCCTATGCCTATCGAAGTCTTTGGGGCACATAATCTCAATAATCTCGCTGGAGCCAAATGGGTTTGCCAATGTATGGGTGTGGATGAGGCCGATTTTTATGAAGCCATAGCCACTTTCAAGGGCGCTTCCAAACGATTGGAAAAAATTGCCGAAAGTGCTACTAAAGTCGCTTATAAAGATTTTGCGCATTCCCCAAGTAAAGTCGCCGCTACGACCAAAGCGGTTAAAAACCAGTATCCCGACCGCCAATTGGTAGCCTGTCTTGAATTGCATACCTACAGTAGCTTAAACGCTGCTTTTTTAAAAGAATATGAAGGGGCTCTAGATGCGGCCGATGTGGCTGTAGTGTTCTATTCCCCTGATGCGGTAAAAATTAAACAACTGGAAGAAGTTACCTACGAGCAAATTGCACAATCGTTCAAGCGAAATGATTTGATTATTTACACGAATCCCGATGAATTTAAATCGTTTTTGTTTGCCTACGATTTAGATCACACGGCCTTGTTGCTCATGAGTTCAGGTAATTATGGTGGACTCCATTTTGATGAGGTTAAAGGATTAATTGAATAATGAAAAGCTCCGATGATATGTCGGAGTTTTTTATTTGCCATCATATCGAAAATGGCCTACCATAGGGTATTTAAATAAGCAAGCTTCGATGATTTGTCCACTGCCAATGTTATGCACTATCATAGGAATACCCTCATTTTTGATGTGGGTGACAATGCCGATATGGGGAAGTTTTCCATTTACCAACCACGTTACGATATCCCCTGGTAAATAATCGGAAGGATTGTTACTAAGCGCTAATTTTTTGCCTTTGCGACTGAAAAACACTTCCAAGTTGGGAACACGTCGGTGGTCAATGTTTTTATCCGTAGTTTTCAATCCCCATTTTTTTATCGTAGGATATCGCTCAAAATGGGCCTTCATGTCCTCGTGTACTTCCTTTTGCAAATCTATGGTGCATTTTCGAAAGGCGCGAATCACCACATCGGTACAAACCCCAGTTTTTGGGGGAACATCGCCTCCTGGGTAACGAAGCGACACATAATCGGGGGTATAGACTACCGAGGAGTCAATAACTTGCAACGCGGCATTGGATAGCTTTTCACCAAAATTTTTAGGTGAAGCTATCGGTTTTATGTCCATAAAGGGGTTGGAGGAAGTACCTTGCAAAACCTTGGCATTTTGAGGCGACTTTTGGCAAGAAAAAAATAAAAGGACGAAAAGAAATAGTTGATTCATAAGGTACTTTCGGTAAAAACGAATTGAATCACTTATTTATTTTGTCTTTTCAAAAAAAATACCCGAAATTCGTTACTGATTTTAAAGCCAATAGTTTATGTATACTCCAATTACCCAATGGGCTGAAGATGATCGGCCGCGAGAAAAATTTTTACTCAAAGGCAAAATTGCCCTTTCCGATGCCGAATTACTAGCCATTTTACTTGGGTCAGGTTCCCGAAACGAAAGTGCCGTTCAATTGGCACAACGTATTTTAGCCCAATCCCAAAACAATTTGAATACGCTTGGCAAACAAACGATAGCACAACTTATGGCCTTTCGCGGTATCGGTGAAGCCAAAGCAATAACGATAGCTGCAGCGCTCGAACTCGGAAGGCGTCGTCGGATGGAGGAAGTTCAAGATAAAGTCAAAATTACGTCGAGCAAGACGGTATTCGATATTATGCAACCCCTCATTGGTGAGTTACCCCACGAAGAGTTTTGGGTGTTGTATTTAAACAATTCCAATAGAATTATTCACAAAGCGGTATTGTCCAAAGGAGGCATCACTGGAACTATTGTTGATATTCGTTTAATTTTTAAATCGGCATTGGAAAACCAAGCAACTTCGCTAATTTTGAGCCACAATCATCCGTCGGGAAAATTGCAAGCCAGCGAAGCCGATCGGGCCATCACCCAACGTTTAAAAATAGCTGGCCAACATTTGGATATTTTGGTTTTGGATCATGTAATCATTACAGAAACAGGATATTTAAGCTTTGCCGATGAAGGAATTTTATGAAGGTGAAAGGAATTACTGATATTTTTTTTGATTTAGATCATACGTTGTGGGATTTTGAACGGAATTCCGCATTGGCTTTTGAGTCTGTTTTACATCAGTTTGAAGTTGATGTTCCGCTCTCTGATTTCTTGACGCATTATGTGCCTTTAAATCGGTGGTACTGGGAACAATATCGTAAAGATTTGGTGTCCCAAGCGGAATTACGGTACGGACGTTTGAAAGCAACCTTTGACCGTTTGGATTACGCTATTTCCGATTCGTTAATTCATGAACTATCGGAGGCGTACATCCAAAACTTGCCTTTGAATAATCATTTGTATGACGGTGCTTTGGATCTTTTGGAGTTTTTGAAACCGCATTATAAACTTCATATCATTACTAACGGATTTCAAACGGTACAGGATAAAAAAATAAAAAATTCGGGGATTGAAAAGTTTTTTCAAACCATTACCAATTCCGAAACGGCAGGGGTCAAAAAGCCCCATCCAAAGATTTTTCAAGTGGCCTTGTCGGCTGCGCAATGTGCTCCTCAACAAGCCGTGATGATAGGGGATTGTTTAGAGGCCGATGTGCAAGGGGCGCTCGATGTGGGCATGCAGGCTATTTTTTTTAATGAATTCAAAATAGTGATTCCTGAGACTATACTTCAAGTAACCGATTTACACGAATTAAAACCAATTTTTTCTTATGCATAAATCCGTATTCTTCCTTTTTTTTATTGGACTTTTATCGATAGCTCCCCTGCAGAGTCAGGTGATTCGAATCCCTGAAAAGTTTGATTTCATGAGTTCCCCTGATCAATACGGGATTAGTACGCTGTTGCGCTTGTATTTTGAAAAATATCAATATCAAGCGGTTATCATGACCGATGTGACCGAAAAAACACTCTCCAAAAGAATAGCACCCAACGAATATGGGGTGATTATCAAAAAAAAGAGTAATTTTTTTATTACACGAATCCAAGTCTTCATTTTGGATTACGAAGGCAACGAAATAGCGATTTCCCCTGAAGGTACGAGTCGCGAAAAAGAGTTCCGCTATGCCTACATTGAGGCTACACGGGCTGCCATGGATCAATTTACAACTTTAAAAAATCGTACTCTTTTTACTACAAGTACAACGGAAAGTGAACCCACTACCACCACACCAGAACCCCAATTGATTCTAGAAGGAAAGGCGCCGCTTCCCGAGCGAAAAGTTACCTTGGAACAATATTTAGATGCGCGAACACTTTCCGAGCATACGATTGGGTTGTATGAACAGAAGGGTTTAGCTCCAATATTAGTGCTTTACAAAACTAGCTCTAGGGATTGTTTTTTGGTCACCCAAAACAATGCGCCTAAAGGGGTTTTCCTGTACCGCAATCAACAATGGTTTTGGGAATATTATGAAGAAAATCAACTTCGCATTGTCCCACAGTATATTTCGGGATTGTAATTAATACCCGTATTTGTCGTTCCATCGGTTTTGTAAAAATTTACGCAGTTCGTTTTCCCGAGCGTTATTCCCAGGTTCGTAAAACTTTGTTTCTTGAATGGCATCGGGCAGGTATTCTTGTTCGATAAAATTATTGGCATAGTTGTGCGCATAGGCATACTCTTCGCCATAGCCCAACTCTTTCATCAACTTGGTAGGAGCATTTCGTAAATGCAACGGAATGGGTAAGTCGCCTGTTTGTTTCACCAAAGCTTGGGCTTCCCCAATGGCCATATAGCTTGCATTACTTTTGGCAGAAGTAGCCAAATAAATCGCACATTGGCTTAGGATAATTCTACTTTCAGGATAGCCGATTGCTGTCACCGCTTGAAAGGTATTGTTGGCCATGATTAAAGCCGTGGGATTGGCATTACCAATATCTTCACTCGCCAAAATGAGCATTCGGCGGGCAATAAATTTTACATCTTCACCACCTTCCAACATGCGGGCCAACCAATACACCGCACCGTTGGGGTCACTCCCACGAATCGATTTGATAAAGGCCGAAATAATATCGTAATGTTGTTCGCCAGTTTTATCATAAAGCACCGTGTTTTGTTGCACCAATTCCAATACTTTAGCATTGGTAATTACTACGTCATCGCCTGGAGTGGCATTCACGACGAGCTCAAAAATATTGAGAAGTTTTCGTCCATCACCGCCCGATAAGCGTAACAGGGCCTCATATTCTTGAATCACGATGTTTCTCTGTGCCAAATGCGCGTCAATCTTCATGGCACGCTCCAGTAACGCCAATAAGTCCTCTTTGGTAAAAGGATTCAGTACATACACCTGACAGCGGGAAAGTAAAGCGGGAATAACTTCAAAACTTGGATTTTCGGTGGTAGCCCCAATAAGCGTAACCCATCCTTTTTCGACAGCACCCAACAACGAATCTTGCTGTGACTTGCTAAAACGGTGAATCTCATCGATGAAAAGAATCGGATTTTTTGTGGTAAAAATACCGCCGCTTTGTTTGGCTTTGTCAATAACATCACGAACGTCTTTCACTCCCGAATTAATGGCACTCAATTCATAGAACGGGCGGTCACTTTGTCGGGCGATAATTTGCGCTAACGTTGTTTTTCCTGTTCCAGGCGACCCCCAAAAAATCATGGAAGGAATCACGCCACGAGCAATTTGTTGGGTTAGGGAACCTTGTGGACCTACCAAGTGCAATTGACTGATATAGTCTTCAAGTTTGTGCGGGCGAACGCGTTCGGCTAAGGGTGCTTCCATACGGATCAATTTGAGTGCTAAAGGTAAAAAAAAGGAGTTAAGAAGAAAACCTTTCCCCAAACTCCGTATCCTGCCATTTTAGCAGAAATCCAACTTTGGTCATATATTTGTAAGGAGTAAATTATGAGAGACGCCCATATTTTTAAATATACCCCTGTCGTTTGGCTGTTGCCCACCCTTTTTTTGGTGACCCTTTGGGCTGTGTTTTTGGGGTTGGATTGGGCCAATATGAGTCCAAGATTTTTGGGTATTCTTCCCCGAACGACGGAAGGATTAGTGGGTATTATTTGCAGTCCATTTCTTCATGCCGACTGGCAGCATTTAACCAACAACAGTTTGCCCTTGTTTGTATTGACGATGGCGTTGATTTATTTTTACCGTGATCTATCCTTGAAAGTATTGGTCTTCGGAATTCTATTTTCAGGTTTATTTACTTGGGCCATTGGACGGCCGAATGTGCATTTGGGGGCTAGCGGACTCATTTATGTACTGGTTTCTTTTATTTTTTTTAAAGGATTGCGCACCGGTTACTACCGATTGATGGCCTTGTCTTTTGCGGTCGTTGTGGTTTATGGCGGGATGGTGTGGTATGTGTTTCCCGAAGTTGATCCACGGATTTCATGGGAAGGTCATTTGGGTGGATTTGTAACCGGGATGATCATGGCTTTTGTGTTTAAAACACCCGACTATATTTCAGAATACCGTTACGACTGGGAACATCCTGATTTTAATCCAGAAAACGATCCGTTTATGCGGCGTTTTGATGAAAATGGTCAGTTTGTAAATCCCCCAAAACTAGAAGAGATCCTTGTGGAGTATGAAGAAGAGATGGGAACAAAAGGCACTCCTATTCAAATCAATTATATTTACAAAAATGCCGAAGAATAAGTCCTTCGGCGTTTTGTTTAGATCGATAGCCGTCCTTGTATAGCCCCGATTGAAGCGGCATCCCCGTAACGCAGTGGAGGGATACAGCGTAAAGCGGGAGAGGGCTTCAAAAGAAATTGGAACGTGTTGCTCCCAATCCTTAAAAGCGTTGACGTACGGCTTCGTATAAAAAGGCGCCACAAGCCACAGATACATTTAAGGAACCAATCGTTCCGTAAAGGGGAAGTTTGGCTTTTTCATCGACAATTTTCAATACCGATGGGTTAATGCCCCGGTCTTCGCTTCCCATGATGATGGCTACGGGTTCGGTAAAGTCAACTGCATAAAGCGTATCCTCGGTTTTTTCGGTGGCCGCAACGGTTTTAATACCGCTGCCTTGCAGGTAAAATACGGCATCTTTGATATGGTCTACTTTACAAATCGGTACATTAAAAACGGCACCGGCAGAGGTTTTCACCGTATCGCCATTGACGGGAGCCGCCCCCGTTTTGGAAATGATAATGCCGTCTACACCGGTACATTCTGCGGTGCGAATGATGGCACCAAAGTTTCGGGCATCGCTGAGTTGATCAAGAATCAGAAACAACGGTTTTTTACCTGTTTCCAATACGTTTTCGACCATGGATTCTAGCGATTGGAATTGGATTGGCGCAATGGTAGCCACAACGCCTTGGTGGTTGAGATGTGTAAGGCGGTTGAGTTTTTCGACAGGTACATACGTAAACGGGAGGTTGTTGGCTTTGAGCGTTTTCATCAATTCCCGCATTAAATCGCCTTGGGCTTCTTTGTGCACAAAAATTTTATCAATTTCTTTTCCAGCATGAATGGCCTCAATGACGGCACGTATGCCAAAAATTTGGTTTTCTTTTTCCATGCGGCAAAGATAGGAATTCTGCCGTTGGTTTTGGGAATGCTTTTGGAAACGGTTTATTGCTGTTAGAAAATTGTTTTCAAACTGATTTGTACAATCGAGTTATTCAATTTGATGGCTTGGTCGTTGGTGGTGCCGTTGGCGTAGACAAAGTTGAGTAATCCATTTTTATTCAAGAGTCCAAATCCAAACCCGATACCCAACAAATTTCCATTGATATTGGTGGTTTGGTCTTGAAAATAGCCGTAATCGAGTACGCTGTGGAGGTACAAAGTATTGCTCAAGGTGTAGCGGTATTCGCTAAGAAGAGCTGAAACAAAGTTGGCTTGTAGTGTGTTTTCATTAAAACCGCGTACCGAATTAATCCCGCCAAAGCGAAAGAGTTCGTTGGTCAGGTACGATGTACTTTGCAATACAAACGTTTGGTTCCGCAGGGCAATACTGTTGCGTTTGTTCAAATAGATTTGATGGTGGAGGTTTAATTGTCCTTGAAACTGACTGTTTTTTTGTTCCAAAGCCGTTCGGGATCCCCAACCCAGTTTTAGCGAAAGTTGGGTTTTGTCGGGAAACAAGAGCGCGTCTTCTTCCGTATTCCGAACAGTCCAGAGCCATTGCGCGGTGAGAAATCGATTTTTAAAATCACGGAGTAAAGCGGTATTGGCATTATTGATATCGCTCGATTCCATGGCTTGATAGCCGAGGTACACCCGAGAAGCATAATTGAGGCAGTAGCCTATATCGATATTGGTTTGTGTATTTTGAAACGTACTGTCTTGCCTAAAAATATTGAGTTGTGCTTTCAGCGCTAGGGGTGTTTTGAAAATGTAAGGCTGATCAAAGAGTACATTAAACGTACGTTGCTCCTCACCATTGCTTTTCCAATATAGATTCATCCGTTCGCCGTTGTTTAAGACATTGGTCAAACTCACATCGAGGTATCCATTAAAAACCAATTGCTGACCGTCGGAATTAGCAAATCCAAGATAACCATCGAAGGTGTTGGCGCGCACTTTTTCCAAATAAACAAATACTTTGGTGGAATCGGTGGTGAATAAGATTTCGGGGTATTTCGTGACGCGTGCAAAACGAAACTGTCCTATGGTTTTGTGGAGTTTTTCTAAGTTTTCTTGGTTGAATGTTTGGTTGCGAAATAAGCGCTCGAGTTCTTTTTTATAGCTGGCAGGAAATTTGTCATAGCCGTTAACCACAATAGCATTTACCTTTCGCGGTTTGCCCGGTTGCACCCTTAGGGTTGCTTTTAAGGTGTCTTGTACCACGCGGATATCGGTGAGTTGGGCGCTAGCCAAGGGATAGCCGTTGCGTTCCCATTTTTTTACCCACCCATTCACCCACGGGTCCCATTCTGAAAAGGGTAGCGTTACAGGTGTTTTGGGGCGAAGGGATTCGGGCAATGAGGCCATTCCGGAGCTTGCTTGCAGTTGCATCCATGAGATTAAACGACCTGCTTTCAAAGGAGCTTTGACTAAGGTGTCATTGACGGCGGTAGGCGATTCGTAATGCGCTTCGATGTATCCCGTTTTTTGCAATTGGAGCAGCACGCGTGCCAGTTCGTCTTGAAGTTTTTGCGGCGAATCGTGTTGCTTTTGGTAATTGAATTGTTCGAGAAGGGTTTGGACTTTTTTTTCGGCTGTGGTAATCTCTAAATACTGTTTTTGTCCCTGGCAAAGGAAAAAGCTACAACCCAAACAAAATAACATCAGTATTCGCATCACGAGGATTTGTGGTAAAAATAACGTAAAAAACGATGTCTCGGTATGTTTATTGCAAATTAACGAAGATAAAAAAGGCTTGAATTTGTGAAAAACACAAGGCTTTACAATACAAATGGTTAGCGTGAAAAAAATAAATAAACATGATTTTTTTTATTAAATATAATTTATACATTTGCAACCCCGTAAAATGCGGGTAAAGTAAACATAAGTAAATTTATTATTTAAATTATGCCAACAATTCAACAATTAGTAAGAACTGGAAGAGCCAAAATCGCTAAGAAGAGTAAATCGGCTGCTTTGGATTCTTGTCCTCAACGAAGAGGGGTTTGTACGCGTGTTTACACCACTACGCCAAAAAAACCAAACTCAGCCATGCGTAAAGTTGCGCGTGTACGTTTGACCAATGGTAATGAGGTGAATGCTTACATCCCAGGAGAAGGACACAATCTACAAGAGCACTCGATAGTATTAGTGAGAGGTGGAAGGGTGAAAGATTTGCCAGGGGTACGATACCACATCGTACGTGGTGCTTTGGATACGGCCGGAGTTAACGGACGTCTTCAAAGAAGATCAAAGTACGGAGCAAAACGCCCAAAAGACAAAAAGTAATTAAAAACTTTTAATCAGAAGAAATGAGAAAAAGACAGGCCAAAAAGAGACCGCTTTTACCGGATCCAAAATTTAACGATCAATTGGTCACCCGTTTTGTGAACAACTTAATGTGGGATGGTAAAAAATCAATTGCTTTTAATGTGTTTTATTCTGCGTTGGAAATCGTAGAAACTAAAAAGCAAGATGCAGAAAAATCTGCTTTAGAAATTTGGAAGGATGCATTAACAAACGTGATGCCTCACGTAGAAGTTCGTTCACGTCGTGTGGGTGGAGCTACGTTCCAAATCCCGATGCAAATTCGTCCCGATCGTAAGATCTCTATGGCGATGAAATGGTTAATCCTTTATGCACGCAAAAGAAACGAGAAATCCATGGCGGGTAAACTAGCCTCTGAAATTTTAGCTGCAGCAAAAGAAGAAGGTGCGGCTGTGAAAAAGAGAATGGATACACACAAAATGGCAGAAGCTAACAAAGCATTCTCTCACTTTAGATTTTAATTTTTAAGCGATGGCAAGAGATTTAAAATATACCCGAAATATCGGAATTGCAGCGCACATTGACGCTGGAAAAACGACAACGACTGAGCGTATTTTGTTCTACACTGGGAAGTCTCACAAGATTGGTGAGGTTCACGATGGAGCGGCTACCATGGACTGGATGGCACAAGAGCAAGAGCGTGGTATTACCATTACTTCGGCGGCAACCACTTGTACGTGGAATTTCCCAACCGAACAAGGTAAAAATTTACCTGAAACAAAAGGATATCACTTTAACATTATCGATACTCCCGGTCACGTTGACTTTACGGTAGAAGTAAACCGTTCGTTACGTGTATTGGATGGATTGGTTTTCTTGTTCTCTGCGGTGGATGGGGTAGAGCCTCAATCCGAAACCAACTGGAGATTAGCCGACCAATACCGTGTTCCTCGTATGGGATTCGTAAACAAAATGGACCGTCAAGGGTCTAACTTCTTGGCCGTTTGTCAGCAAGTACGTGACATGTTAAAATCCAATGCAGTAGCCATCACATTGCCAATTGGGGATGAAATGGACTTCAAAGGGGTAGTGGATTTGGTAAAAAACCAAGCTATTATCTGGCATGAGGAAACACAAGGCGCTACTTTTGACATCGTTGATATTCCAGCGGAAATGGTAGATGAAGTAAGACAATACCGCTCTACCTTGATTGAAGCTGTAGCGGAATACGATGAGAACCTTTTGGATAAGTATATGGAGGATGAAAACTCTATTACCGAAGACGAAATCAACAATGCCCTACGTGCGGCTACTATTGACATGGCCATCATTCCTATGATGTGTGGTTCGTCATTTAAAAACAAAGGAGTTCAATTTATGTTGGATGCCGTTTGTAAATATTTGCCTTCACCTGTAGATAAAGAGGGTATCCAAGGAATTCACCCTGATGATGCTGATCTTCCCGAAGAAGAGCAAACTAAAATTACACGTCGTCCTGATGTAACAGAACCTTTTGCGGCTTTGGCGTTCAAAATTGCAACCGATCCTTATGTAGGTCGCTTGGCATTCTTTAGAGCGTATTCAGGTCGTTTGGATGCGGGCTCTTACATTTTGAACACACGTTCAGGGAATAAAGAACGTATTTCTCGTATCTACCAAATGCACGCTAACAAGCAAAACCCAATCGAATTTATCGAAGCGGGTGATATTGGAGCTGCTGTAGGTTTTAAAGATATCAAAACGGGGGATACCATGTGTGATGAGAAACACCCGATCATCCTTGAATCGATGAAGTTTCCTGATCCTGTAATTGGTATCGCGATTGAGCCTAAAACGAAGGCTGACGTTGATAAAATGGGTATGGCTTTGGCTAAATTGGCTGAAGAAGATCCAACATTTACCGTGCGTACTGATGAAGCTTCAGGACAAACAATCATCTCAGGGATGGGAGAGTTGCACTTAGACATCTTGGTTGACCGTATGAAACGTGAGTTCAAGGTAGAAGTAAACCAAGGTGAACCACAAGTAGAGTACAAAGAAGCATACACAAAAACAGCGCAACACCGCGAAGTCTACAAAAAGCAATCGGGTGGACGTGGAAAATTCGGGGACATCGTTTTCCGTTTGGAGCCTGCCGAAGAAGGATTTGTGGGTCTTCAGTTTGTGAATGAAGTAAAAGGAGGTAACGTACCAAAAGAATACATTCCTGCTGTAGAGAAAGGGTTTAAAGAAGCGATGAAACAAGGGCCTTTAGCGGGGTATACAGTGGATAGCTTGAAAGTAACCTTGTTGGATGGTTCGTACCACCCTGTTGACTCGGATGCACTATCTTTTGAAATGGCGGCTAAATTAGGATACAAAGAAGTTGCAAAAGCAGCGGGTGCTGTAATTCTTGAGCCTATCATGAAAATCGAAGTGATTACACCAGAAGAAAACATGGGGGATATCGTAGGTGACCTTAACCGCAGACGAGGACAAGTGAACGACATGGGTGATCGTGCCGGTTCAAAAGTAATCAAAGCGCATGTGCCACTTTCTGAAATGTTTGGTTACGTGACTACGTTGCGTACATTGTCATCGGGTAGAGCAACGTCCACTATGGAGTTCTCACACTACGAACAAACGCCTTCTAACATCTCTGATGAGGTAATCAAAAAAGCAAAAGGTAACGCTTAATTCTTGAAAAGATGAGTCAAAAAATTAGAATAAAATTGAAATCTTACGATCATATGTTGGTGGATAAATCCGCTGAAAAAATCGTAAAAACAGTGAAAAGCACAGGTGCTGTAGTAACGGGTCCAATTCCACTTCCTACACACAAGAAAATCTTCACCGTATTACGTTCTCCTCACGTAAACAAAAAAGCACGTGAGCAGTTCGAAGTAAGCTCATACAAACGTTTGTTAGACATTTATAGTTCTTCTTCTAAGACTATTGATGCATTAATGAAGTTAGAGCTTCCTAGTGGTGTTGAAGTAGAGATCAAAGTGTGATAAGTCACTTTTTATACCTATAAAATGACCGGTTATGACCGGTCATTTTTTTTATGTTTTGGGTCGTAAAAAAATGTATGTGAAGGCTCTTTTTTTGAGGGTATAATTTCCGAATGAAATTTTGTTGATAACTATTTTTAGAAGTTTTTTCTCTTTTTTAGCAAATTAAAACACAGGGAAGTTTCGTTTATTACTATTGTTTTCGGGGGCTCGCATCATATTTTCACCAATTTTTATTTTGTATAATTTATCGTTTAAAGTCGGTTAATTACTTCCTGAAAAATAATTACTTAGATTATTTTGATTGATGGATTCTAATCTATATATTTGCACGCTCAAAAAAATGGCTACTTGCCATTGCTAAACAATGTTTAATTAATTAATAATTTTTATGTCTGGGTTAATTGGAAGAAAAATCGGCATGACCAGCATCTTTGACGAGAACGGGAAAAACATCCCATGTACCGTAATTGAAGCAGGTCCATGTGTCGTTACCCAAGTCAGAACCAAAGAGGTTGACGGGTATGAAGCGTTGCAACTTGGTTTCGATGACAAAACAGAAAAACACGCCACCAAAGCGGCCGTAGGTCACTTTAAAAAAGCGGGGACATCTGCCAAGAAAAAAGTCGTTGAATTCCAAGGTTTTGAAACGGAGTATAAATTAGGTGATAACATCACTGTTGACGTTTTCAGCGAAGGCGAATTTGTCGATGTACAAGGCGTGTCGAAAGGAAAAGGTTTCCAAGGGGTTGTGAAACGCCACGGATTTGGTGGGGTTGGACAATCTACACACGGTCAGCACAACCGTTTGCGTGCACCGGGATCTGTGGGTGCTTCATCGTATCCTTCTCGTGTATTCAAAGGAATGCGTATGGCCGGAAGAATGGGAGGTCAAAATGTTAAAGTACAAAATCTTAGAGTTTTAAAAGTCGTAGCTGACAAAAACCTATTGGTGGTTAAAGGTGCGGTTCCTGGACATAAAAACTCGTATGTAATCATTCAGAAGTAATGGAAGTAAAAGTTTTAGATAGTAACGGAAAAGATACAGGCAGAAAAGTAGAACTTTCTGATGCTGTATTTGGCATCGAGCCAAACAACCATGCGGTATATCTTGATGTTAAGCAATACCTTGCTAACCAAAGACAAGGAACACACAAAGCGAAAGAGCGCAATGAAGTGGCTGGTAGTACACGCAAGATAAAAAAACAAAAAGGAACAGGTACAGCGCGTGCAGGTAGTGTTAAGTCTCCTGTATTCGTTGGTGGAGGTACAATTTTCGGTCCTCGTCCACGTAGCTATTCTTTCAAATTGAACAAAGGCTTGAAGCGTTTAGCACGTAAATCAGCTTTGTCCATGAAAGCGAAAGAGTCTAATTTGATTGTTGTGGAAGATTTCACTTTTGAAACACCAAGCACCAAAAAATTCCTTAGTGTATTGAATGCTTTAGGGTTAGAGAACAAAAAATCATTGTTCGTGTTGGGTGATACAAATAATAATGTATATTTGTCGTCACGCAATTTACAAGCCTCTAAGGTTGTAACTTCTTCAGAATTAAGTACTTACGGCATATTACATGCAAATAATTTAGTGCTAACTGAGAGTTCTGTAGCGGGAATTGTAGAAAATTTAAGTAAATAACAGAGCCATGAGTATCATCATTAAACCTATCATTACCGAAAAAGTGACCAAAGACGGGGAGCTTTTTAATCGTTTTGGTTTCGTTGTAGATAAAAAAGCCAACAAAGTACAGATCAAGAAAGCTGTAGAGGCTGCTTATGGCGTTACCGTTGTTGAAGTTAATACGATGAATGTTCGTCCTGATCGTACTACTAAATACACCAAAAGTGGTTTGATTCAAGGAAAAACAAATTCGTACAAAAAAGCCATCGTACAAGTACAGGAAGGTGAAACAATTGATTTTTATTCTAATAACTAAGTAAACAATGTCAGTTAGAAAATTAAAACCTATTACCCCTGGCCAGCGTTTTAGAGTTGTCAATGGTTTTGACGCCATTACAACTGATAAGCCGGAGCGTTCATTGATCGCACCGAAAAAAAGCTCAGGAGGTAGAAATAGTCAAGGAAAAATGACCATGCGTTACACAGGCGGTGGTCACAAGCAACGTTATCGTATTATCGATTTCAAAAGAACTAAGTTTGGTATCCCTGCAACCGTTAAGTCGATTGAGTATGATCCAAACCGAACTGCCTTTATCGCATTATTAGCGTATGCGGATGGAGAAAAAACCTATATCATTGCTCAAAATGGTTTACAGGTAGGTCAGACAGTGGTATCAGGTGAAAATGCTGCGCCTGAAATCGGAAACACTTTGCCCTTAAGTAAGATTCCTCTTGGTACCGTAATTTCATGTATTGAATTGCGTCCAGGTCAAGGAGCTATTATTGCGCGTTCAGCGGGTACTTTTGCCCAATTAATGGCGCGTGATGGTAAATATGCAACCATAAAAATGCCTTCAGGTGAAACTCGTTTAATCTTGTTGACGTGTATGGCTACCATTGGGGCAGTTTCTAACTCTGACCACCAATTGATTGTATCTGGTAAAGCAGGTAGAAGCAGATGGTTAGGTAGAAGACCAAGAACAAGACCAGTAGCGATGAACCCAGTTGATCACCCCATGGGAGGTGGTGAAGGACGTTCTTCAGGAGGTCACCCACGTTCTAGAAAAGGTCTACCGGCTAAAGGATATAGAACACGTTCTTTAGTTAATCCAAGTAACAAGTATATTGTTGAACGCAGAAAGAAATAATTAGATAGACATGGCACGTTCATTAAAGAAAGGACCTTACGTTCACTATAAATTAGAAAAGAAAGTTTTAGAAAACGCTGAAAATGGCAATAAAAATGTGGTTAAGACTTGGTCAAGAGCCTCAATGATTACGCCTGACTTCGTTGGACAAACTATCGCAGTTCACAATGGTCGCCAATTCGTTCCCGTATATGTTACCGAGAACATGGTAGGTCATAAATTAGGAGAATTTTCACCAACAAGATCCTTTAGAGGTCATGCTGGAGCTAAAAATAAAGGTAAAAAATAAGAAGAAATGGGAGTTCGTAAAAGAAATACAGCAGACGCAAGAAAAGAGGCGAATAAGTCTTTGGCTTTTGCTAAGTTAAATAACTGCCCTACTTCACCTAGAAAAATGCGCTTAGTAGCAGACTTGGTAAGAGGTCAGAAAGTGGAAAGAGCACTTAGTATTCTAAGATTCAGCTCAAAAGAAGCTTCACGCAAGTTGGAAAAACTATTGTTATCTGCAATCAATAACTGGGAGCAGAAAAATAGTGAAGGCAATGTGGCAGAAGCAGGCTTATTTGTAAAAGAGATCAAAGTTGATGGAGGTGTAATGTTAAAACGATTACGTCCTGCTCCACAAGGTCGCGCACACAGAATCAGAAAACGTTCCAACCACGTAACCATCGTGTTAGGACAAGTAGATAACACACAAAGTAATTAATAAACAGTATGGGACAAAAGACAAATCCAATTGGAAATCGCCTTGGTATCATCAGAGGATGGGATTCAAACTGGTATGGTGGAAATGATTACGGCGACAAAATTGCTGAAGATTATAAAATCAGAAAGTATATCCATGCGCGTTTATCAAAAGCTAGTGTATCTAAAGTAATTATCGAGCGCACTTTGAAACTTGTAACCGTTACTATCACTACGGCTCGTCCTGGTATCATCATTGGTAAAGGCGGTCAAGAGGTAGACAAGTTGAAAGAAGAACTTAAGAAAATTACTGACAAAGAGGTTCAAATCAACATCTTTGAAATTAAAAGACCCGAGTTGGATGCATTTCTAGTAGCTTCTAGTATCGCACGTCAAATCGAAAGTCGTATTTCATACCGAAGAGCTATTAAAATGGCTATCGCGGCTGCTATGCGTATGAATGCGGAAGGAATTAAAGTAATGATTTCTGGTCGTTTGAATGGAGCTGAAATGGCACGTTCTGAAAATTTCAAAGAAGGTCGTATTCCTCTATCCACTTTCAGAGCCGATATTGATTATGCTTTGGCTGAAGCACATACTACTTACGGTAGAATGGGTATCAAAGTATGGATCATGAAAGGTGAAGTTTACGGAAAACGCGATTTATCGCCATTAGTAGGCATGGATAAAAAACAAGCTGCTGGTGGTAAAGGGGATGCACCCCGTAATGGGAAATCCGGTAAATCGGGAGGGGCCCGTAAAAGAAAGTAATTTTTTAAATTAAAGAAAAATGTTACAGCCTAAAAGAACAAAATACCGCAAGGTACAGAAAGGTAAAATGAAAGGCGTGTCACAACGTGGACATGTACTTTCCAACGGAATGTTTGGAATTAAATCGTTGGATTCAGCGTTTTTAACATCCCGTCAAATCGAGGCTGCTCGTATCGCTGCTACCCGTTACATGAAGCGTGAAGGACAGTTATGGATTAAGATCTTCCCGGATAAACCAATTACAAAGAAACCCTTAGAAGTACGTATGGGTAAAGGTAAAGGTGCCGTTGAATATTGGGCTGCCGTTGTTAAACCAGGCAGAATCATGTTTGAAGTAGGAGGGGTACCTCTGTCAGTAGCAAAAGAAGCATTACGTTTAGCTGCCCAGAAGCTTCCTGTGAAAACTAAGTTTGTTGTTGCAAGAGATTTCGAAGCATAATCAAGTAATTATTATGAAACAATCAGAAATTATCAATCTGTCTACAGCTGAGTTGCAAGCAAAGCTTAGTGAAATGAAAAAGTCTTACGCTGATTTACAAATGGCTCACGCCGTTTCTCCAATCCAAAATCCGCTTCAAATTCGCAGTATGCGTAGAACGGTAGCTCGATTGGCGACTGAATTAAGCAAAAGAGAGTTACAATAATTGTAATATCCGCTGAATGATGGAAAAAAGAAATTTAAGAAAAGAAAGAATTGGTGTGGTTACTAGCAACAAAATGGCAAAATCTATTGTTGTTGCTGAAACTAAAAAAGTAAAGCACCCATTATATGGTAAGTTCGTGTTAAAAACTAAGAAATATGTTGCACACGACGAAAAAAATGACTGTAACATTGGCGATACCGTACGTATCATGGAAACACGTCCGTTGAGTAAAACCAAATGTTGGAGATTAGTTGAAATCATTGAAAGAGCGAAGTAATCATGGTACAACAGGAAAGTAGATTAAAAGTTGCGGATAACACAGGTGCTAAAGAAGTACTAACTATCCGCGTATTAGGAGGAACGAAACGTCGTTATGCCTCTGTTGGAGATAAAATTGTAGTTTCTATCAAAGATGCCACACCTAACGGAAACGTTAAAAAAGGTGCGGTTTCTACTGCAGTTGTTGTACGTACCAAAAAAGAAGTACGTCGTGCTGATGGTTCTTACATCCGTTTTGATGATAACGCTTGTGTATTGTTGAATGCGGCAGGTGAGATGCGTGGTACGCGTGTTTTTGGTCCGGTTGCTCGAGAGCTTCGTGAGAAGCAATTCATGAAAATTGTATCATTGGCACCTGAAGTGCTTTAATTCGATCAAGAGATGACAAAGATTAAAATTAAATCAGGCGACGTTGTTAAAGTCATTGCTGGTGACCACAAAGGGGCAGAAGGCAAGGTAGTTCGTGTAATCCGTGAGGATAACAAAGCGATCGTGGAAGGAGTCAATATGGTTTCTAAACACACCAAGCCAAGCGCTCAAAATCCTCAAGGGGGTATTGTAAAGAAAGAAGCTCCTATTCATATTTCTAACTTAGCTTTAGTAGATCCTAAATCCAAAGAAGCTACCAAAGTTGGATTCAAGTCTGAAGGAGATAAGAAAGTAAGATTTTCAAAAAAATCTAATCAAGTATTGTAGTTATGGCATATATTCCAAGACTAAAACAAGAATATAAGAGTCGTGTTATCACCGCTCTTAAAGATGAATTCGGTTACAAAAATGTAATGCAAGTGCCTAAACTTGAGAAAATTGTAATTAGCCGAGGTGTAGGTGCTGCGGTATCTGATAAAAAATTAGTAGATTACGCGGTTGATGAGTTGACTAAAATCACCGGTCAAAAAGCGTTAGCGACCATTTCTAAAAAAGACGTGGCTTCTTTTAAATTGCGTAAGGGAATGCCTATTGGTGCTAAAGTGACTTTACGTGGTGAGCGTATGTATGAATTCTTGGATCGTTTGATTACTTCAGCGTTACCTCGTGTACGTGATTTCAGCGGAATCAAAGCCAATGGTTTTGATGGACGTGGAAATTACAACTTAGGGGTTACAGAGCAAATCATTTTCCCTGAAATCGACATCGATAAAGTGAACAAAATTGCCGGTATGGACATTACTTTTGTAACGACTGCCAAAACCGACAAAGAAGCAAAATCATTACTAGCTGAATTAGGTTTACCTTTTAAAAAGAATTAAGTTATGGCTAAAGAATCAATGAAAGCCCGTGAGGTGAAACGCCAAAAAACGGTAGCGAAATATGCTGAAAAGCGCAAAGCGTTATTAGAAGCAGGAGATTACGAAGGGTTACAAAAGTTACCTAAAAATGCTTCTCCTGTTCGTTTACACAACCGTTGTAAATTAACGGGTCGTCCACGCGGATATATGCGTCAATTCGGTATTTCACGTGTTACTTTCCGTGAAATGGCCAACCAAGGCTTGATTCCAGGGGTGAAAAAAGCCAGCTGGTAAGCAACTAAAAGTTTAATTGGTTAAAGGTTCGCTGAGCATAGTGTTCAGCGAAAACCATAACCGCAAATTCATACATATGTATACAGATCCAATTGCCGATTTTCTTACGAGAATTAGAAATGCAGCAAAAGCCAATCACAAAGTGGTTGAAATTCCTGCTTCTAATATGAAGAAAGAAATCACCAAAATTTTATTTGATCAAGGGTATATCTTAAGCTATAAGTTTGAAGATAATACCGTTCAGGGTACCATCAAAATCGCTCTTAAGTACGATAAGGATACTAAAGAGTCAGTGATTAGAGATATCCAAAGAATTAGTAAACCAGGTTTACGTAAATATGCAGGTGCTACAAAATTACCCCGAATCTTGAACGGTTTGGGTATTGCTATTGTGTCAACTTCCAAAGGATTGATGACCGGTAAGCAAGCGCGCCAGTTGAATGTGGGTGGTGAAGTTATTTGTTACGTATACTAATAAAAAGGGAAACGATGTCAAGAATAGGTAAAAGCCCAATTACGATCCCAGCGGGAGTAGAGGTAACTCTAGGCGAAGGTGTGATTACAGTAAAAGGAAAATTAGGTCAACTTACACAGGAGTTCTCAGACGTAACTGTAAAAGTTGAAGGTGATCAAATCACAGTTGAACGATCATCTGATTATAAAGATCAACGCGCAAAACACGGTTTATACCGCTCTTTAATCAACAACATGATTACTGGGGTTTCAACAGGTTTTACGAATGAATTAGAACTAGTAGGGGTAGGATATCGTGCTTCTAATGCAGGTCAAAAATTGGATCTTGCTTTAGGATATTCGCACAATATCGTTTTAGAAATTGCACCAGAAGTTACGGTGGAAACTATTTCTGAAAAAGGAAAAAACCCTATTGTAAAACTTACCTCTTACGACAAACAGCTTTTAGGTCAAGTGACTGCGAAAATTCGCGGTTTCCGTAAGCCTGAGCCATACAAAGGAAAAGGTATCAAGTTTGTAGGTGAAGTATTAAGAAGAAAAGCAGGTAAATCAGCTTAAAAATAAAGGTTATGTCATTATCAAAATCGGAAAGAAGACAAAGAATTCAGTTCAGAATCCGTAAGATTGTTAAGGGTACTGCTACCCAACCCAGACTTTCGGTATTCAGAAGTAATAAAGAAATCTATGCCCAGCTCATAGACGATGTGAATGGTGTTACTTTATTAGCTGCTTCATCGCGCGAAAAAGGAGTAGATTTCAAAGGTACAAACGTGGAAATTGCCGAGCAAGTTGGAAAACTTTTGGGTGAAAAAGCGTTAAAAGCAGGTGTTGAAACTATCGCATTCGATCGTGGTGGTTATTTATACCATGGACGTGTTAAATCATTAGCAGATGGCGCTAGAGCCGCTGGACTTAAATTCTAATCGTTATGTACAAGTACAAAAATATCGAACTAGTAAAACCCAGCGGACTTGAGTTGAAAGACCGTTTGGTGAGTGTAAATCGTGTTACTAAAGTAACCAAAGGAGGTAGAGCATTTGGTTTCTCTGCTATCGTCGTTGTCGGAGATGAGCATGGTGTAGTAGGTCACGGTCTTGGAAAATCCAAAGACGTTTCTGAAGCAATTGCTAAAGCGGTAGAAGATGCAAAGAAAAATCTAGTGCGCATTCCTCTTAGTGGTCACTCTGTACCTCACGAACAAAAAGGAAAATACGGAGGAGCTCGCGTTTATTTAATGCCTGCTTCACACGGTACCGGAGTTATTGCTGGTGGTGCTGTTCGTGCCGTTTTGGAATCGGTAGGTGTTCACGATGTATTGTCAAAATCGCAAGGATCCTCAAACCCTCACAATGTGGTAAAAGCTACTTTTGATGCATTGCTTCAAATGCGAAGTGCAGCTACTGTTGCCAAACAAAGAGGAGTGTCTTTGGATAAAGTTTTTAAAGGATAATTCGCTTAAAGTATGGCAAAGTTAGTAGTAAAACAAGTAAGAAGTCAAATCAACTGTCCTCAATCTCAAAAAAGAGGTTTGGTTGCTTTAGGTCTTCGTAGAATAGGACAAGTTGTGGAACATGAATCAAACCCAGCTATCCTTGGAATGATAAATAAAGTTAAACACTTAGTTTCCGTTGAGGAAGTTAAATAACAAGATACGTTATGAATTTAAGTAACTTACAACCAGCAGCGGGTTCTACGCACAACCAAAACAAAAGAGTAGGTCGTGGAGAAGGTTCCGGAAAAGGAGGTACTTCAACGCGTGGTCACAAAGGAGCTAAGTCTCGTTCTGGTTACTCCAAAAAGATTGGTTTTGAAGGAGGTCAGATGCCACTTCAACGTCGTGTTCCAAAGTTTGGTTTTAAAAATATCAACCGAGTAGAGTATCAAGGTGTAAACTTAGACACGCTTCAGGCTTTAGTAGACAATGGTTTGGTTACAGATACTGTAGATTTTACAGTATTGGTAGATAATCGTTTGGCTACTAAAAATGAATTAGTAAAAATTCTAGGTCGCGGCGAGTTAAAGGCAAAATTAAAAGTAACTGCTCACAAATTTACAGCTACGGCTAAAGCAGCAATCGAAGCTGCCGGTGGTGAGGCTGTAACTTTATAATCTGTTAACTTTATGAAGAAGTTTATTGAATCCATTAAGAGCGTTTGGAAAATTGAAGAGTTGAAAAACCGTATCGTTTTCACCTTAGGCTTGCTTTTGGTATACCGATTCGGGGCTCACGTCACACTTCCAGGTATTGATGCCAATCAGTTAGCCAACTTGGCGGGTCAAACCGATCAAGGTTTGGGTTCTATTTTGGACATGTTTACCGGAGGTGCCTTCTCTAAAGCATCGGTTTTTGCTTTAGGTATTATGCCATACATCTCTGCATCAATTGTTGTTCAATTAATGGGGATTGCAATTCCGTATCTTCAAAAGCTACAGAAGGATGGTGAAAGCGGTCGTAAAAAGTTAAATCAAATTACCCGTTGGTTAACGATAGGGATTACCTTGTTGCAAGGGCCAGGGTATATTTACAACCTATACCAAACCATTCCTTCAAGTGCCTTTTTATTAGGATTTGATTCATTTGCATTCTTATTCTCATCGGTGTTGATCTTAACTACAGGGACAATTTTTGCCATGTGGTTGGGTGAAAAAATTACCGATAAAGGAATAGGAAACGGAATCTCATTGTTAATCATGGTCGGAATTTTAGCGCGCTTACCACAAGCACTAATTCAAGAATTTTCATCTCGTGTAACAAATAATAACGGGGGACCCATGTTGTTGGTTTTTGAGATTATTATTTGGTTATTGGTGATTATCGCTTGTGTATTGTTGGTTATGGCGGTTCGAAAAATTCCGGTGCAATATGCACGCCGAACAACTACAGGTGATTTTGAACAAGATGCCAACGGAGGTAATCGTCAATGGATTCCATTGAAGTTGAATGCTTCTGGGGTAATGCCAATCATTTTTGCACAAGCCATTATGTTTATTCCTGGTGTTGTGGCTGGTTTGTCGAAATCCGATGTTTCCCAATCCATTGCGGGTACTTTCAGTAATATCTTTGGATTATGGTATAATGTTGTTTTTGCTTTGCTAATCATCATTTTCACCTATTTCTACACCGCAATTACAGTCCCAACCAATAAAATGGCTGACGATTTGAAACGTAGTGGTGGTTTTATTCCTGGGGTTAAACCGGGTGTTGAAACTTCCGATTACTTAGACCGTATTATGTCTTTGATTACGTTCCCTGGGTCGTTATTCCTAGCGTTGATTGCCGTATTCCCTGCGATTGTAGTGAGTATGGATGTGCAACAATCTTGGGCCATGTTTTACGGTGGAACTTCGTTGATCATTATGGTAGGTGTAGCCATCGATACAATTCAACAGATCAATACGTATCTTTTGAATCAACACTATGACAGTTTGATGAAAAGTGGTAAAAATAGAAAAGCAGTAGCTTAATTTTTATGGCAAAACAATCAGCAATAGAACAAGACGGATCCATCATTGAAGCATTATCCAATGCGATGTTCCGAGTAGAGTTAGAAAACGGGCATGTTGTAATTGCTCATATTTCCGGAAAAATGCGTATGCATTACATCAAATTGTTGCCTGGCGACAAAGTGAAATTGGAAATGAGTCCTTACGATTTATCCAAAGCAAGAATCACTTACAGATACTAAAGTTATTAAAAAATGAAAGTAAGAGCATCAGTTAAAAAAAGAAGCGCAGAATGTATCATTGTGCGTCGTAAAGGAAGATTGTACGTTATTAATAAAAAGAATCCTAGATTTAAACAAAGACAAGGATAATTATGGCAAGAATAGCAGGGGTAGATATACCTAAAAATAAAAGAGGGGTAATTGCTTTAACCTATATCTTCGGAATTGGTAAAAGTAGAGCTAGCGAAATTTTAGCAAAAGCTAATGTTAGCGAAGACAAGAAAGTTCAAGATTGGAATGATACCGAAATCGGAGCAATCCGTGATGCGGTTTCCTACTTCAAAATTGAAGGAGAATTACGTTCAGAAACTTCCTTAAACATCAAGCGTTTAATGGATATTGGATGTTACCGTGGAATCCGTCACAGATCAGGACTTCCATTACGCGGTCAACGTACTAAAAACAATTCTCGAACTAGAAAAGGTAAGCGCAAAACTGTTGCTAACAAGAAGAAAGCAACTAAATAATAAGTAGTATGGCTAAAGCAAATACAAAAAAACGCAAAGTAATTGTTGAATCATCTGGTGAAGCTCATATTAACGCTACTTTCAACAATATCATCATTTCGTTAACCAACAAAAAAGGAGAGGTAATCTCTTGGTCTTCTGCCGGTAAAATGGGATTCCGCGGTTCTAAAAAGAACACGCCTTATGCGGCACAAATGGCTGCAGAAGATTGCTCAAAAGTAGCCTTGGAAGCGGGTTTAAAGAAAGTGAAGGTATATGTGAAAGGGCCAGGTAACGGTAGAGAATCTGCTATCCGTTCTATCCACAATGGAGGAATAGAAGTTACCGAGATCATTGATGTTACACCAATGCCTCACAACGGTTGTCGTCCACCGAAAAGACGTCGCGTATAATTTTAAAGTATAACTCGGATAGAATACAGATTATCGGAGGATTTGACCTGAATTCATAATCTCTATCCCAAATAAAAAGTAAAATGGCAAGATATACTGGTCCAAAAACTAAAATCGCTCGTAAATTTGGTGAAGCGATCTTCGGAGACGATAAAGCCTTCGAAAAAAGAAATTACCCTCCAGGACAACATGGTTTGGCTAAAAAGAGAGGTAAAAAATCAGAATATGCAGTACAGTTGATGGAAAAGCAAAAAGCGAAGTATACGTACGGTATTTTGGAAAAACAATTCCGTAATCTTTACGAAAAAGCTTCTGCGGCTTCTGGGGTAACGGGTGAAATCCTTTTACAATTGTGCGAAGCTCGTTTAGATAATGTTGTATACCGTATGGGTATCGCTTCTTCGCGTCGTGCTGCACGTCAAATCGTTTCTCACCGACACATTACTGTCAATGGTGAAGTGGTAAACATCCCTTCGTACCACTTAAAACCAGGCGATAAAATCGCGGTTCGTGAGAAATCAAAATCATTAGAATCAATCGATCGTTCATTAGCTAACTCCTCAGCTGTTTACGAGTGGATTACTTGGAACAACGATACTAAAGAAGGAACTTTTGTTTCTGTTCCTGCCAGAATTCAAATTCCTGAGAATATCAAAGAACAATTGATCGTAGAGTTGTACAACAAATAATAACTGACACCTGTCGAAATTATGGCATTATTTAATTTTCAAAAACCAGACAAAGTAATCATGATCGATTCTACCGATTTTGAAGGTAAGTTTGAATTCAGACCTTTAGAACCGGGATATGGATTGACTGTGGGTAACGCACTGCGTCGCGTGTTGCTATCCGCTTTAGAAGGTTACGCAATTACTTCTGTAAGAATCGAGGGTGTTGAGCATGAGTTTTCAACAATCTCTGGTGTTGTGGAAGATGTAACCGAAATCGTTTTGAATTTGAAGCAAGTACGTTTCAAACGTCAAATCGAAGATATCGATAATGAGTCGGTAACTGTTTCCTTGACTGGAAAAGACCAAATTACTGCGGGTGATTTTCAAAAATTCATCTCCGGTTTCCAGGTTTTAAATCCAGAATTGGTTATCTGCAACCTTGATTCTAAAGTTAATTTCAATATTGAATTAACCATCGAAAAAGGTCGTGGATACGTTCCCGCCGAAGAAAATAAAAAACAAAATGCTCCATTCGGCACGATCTACATTGACTCCATCTTTACACCAGTAGTCAATGTGAAATATGCCATCGAAAACTTCCGTGTGGAACAAAAAACCGACTATGAGAAGTTAGTTTTCGAAATCAAAACCGACGGCTCCATCAATCCGAAAGATGCTTTGACAGAAGCAGCTAAAGTTTTAATCCATCATTTTATGCTTTTCTCTGATGAGCGTATCACGTTGGAAGCTGATGAAATTGCACAAACTGATACGTATGATGAAGAATCACTTCACATGCGTCAGTTGTTAAAGACAAAATTGGTTGATATGGACTTGTCTGTTCGTGCCCTAAACTGTTTGAAAGCAGCTGAAGTGGAAACCCTTGGCGATTTGGTTTCGTTTAACAAACATGATTTGATGAAATTCCGCAACTTCGGTAAAAAATCGTTGACCGAATTGGATGAGTTGGTAGCCAACAAAAACCTAACGTTCGGAATGGATTTATCAAAATATAAATTGGATAAAGACTAGTCTTTATTGCGTAAAAAGATTTTAAAATGAGACACGGAAAAAAAGTAAATCACTTAAGTAGACAAAGCGGACACAGAAAGTCTATGTTGGCGAATATGGCTTGTTCTTTAATTGAGCACAAACGTATCAACACGACCGTTGCGAAAGCGAAAGCACTAAAAGTATTTGTTGAACCTTTGATCACTAAATCAAAAGAAGATTCTACCCATAATCGTCGTATCGTTTTCTCCTATTTGAGAAATAAATATGCCGTTACAGAATTATTCCGCGATGTAGCTGCAAAAGTAGGTGATCGTCCAGGAGGATATACTCGTATTATCAAATTGGGTAACCGTTTGGGAGATAACGCTGATATGGCGATGATCGAATTGGTAGACTTCAATGAATTGTACAATGGAGGTAAAAAAGAGGAGAAAAAAGTAAAAAGCCGTCGTGGTGGTAAAGCTAAAAAAGCCGAAACGGCTGCTCCTGCTGTTGAAACTGCTCCTGAAGCACCTCAATCAAGTACTGAAGAAACCACTGAAAATGCAGAATAATTCAATTTTTGAATTAACTATAATAAAGGATGAGCCTTCGGGTTTATCCTTTTTTTTTTTTTTTTTAGTTTGATAAAAGAATTTTTTCATCCCAAAGTGAAATCCTAATTTTGCCCACAACAACACAACACTATGAAATATACTACACGTCCTCAAGCTCTTTTGTTACTCGCAGACGGAACAATTTTTTATGGAAAATCCATCGGAATTTCGGGAACTACTTTTGGTGAAGTTTGTTTTAATACCGGAATGACGGGATATCAAGAAGTTTTCACCGATCCTTCTTATTTCGGTCAAATTATGGTAACCACCAATGCGCATATAGGAAATTATGGGGTAAATGCTACAGAAGTCGAATCCGATCAAATTATGATTTCGGGCTTGGTGTGTAAAAATTTTAGTTTTACCCATTCGCGCCCCGATTCAGAAAGTGATTTATTCACCTATTTCGAAAAACAAAACGTGGTCGCTATTTCCGATGTTGATACCCGTGCTTTGGTGAGTTATATTCGTGATCATGGCGCCCAAAATGCTGTAATTTGTACCGATGGAACTCCCATCGAAGAACTCAAACGCCAATTGGCTTTAGTCCCCGATATGAAAGGATTAGAGTTGGCCTCAAAAGTTTCAGCAACACAAGCGTATACTTTTGGCAATGCAGATGCAACCTATCACATAGCCGCTTTAGATTTGGGAATTAAACGCAATATCCTTCGAAATTTAGCGCAAAGAGATTGCTGTATTCATGTGTTTCCCTACGACACTTCTTTTGAAACTTTAGTAGCCATTCAGCCCGACGGTTACTTTTTATCTAACGGTCCTGGTGATCCTGATCCGTTAGTGCAAGTACAAGAAACCGCTCGACAAATGATTGCTTCGGATAAACCCGTGTTTGGGATATGCTTAGGCCATCAAATTCTAGCTTTGGCCAATGGGGTACCCACCTATAAAATGTTTAATGGACATCGAGGAATTAATCATCCCGTGATGAATATAGTAACAGGGAAAGGGGAGATTACTTCACAAAATCATGGTTTTGCAGTGGATCGGGAAGCCTTAGAAAACCATCCTGATTTGGAAATAACCCACTACCATCTTAACGACCAAACCGTTGCAGGGATGCGAATGAAGTCAAAATCGTGTTTTTCAGTACAATACCATCCCGAAGCGAGTCCAGGCCCACACGATGCCTCGTATTTGTTTGATCAATTTATAGAAGCCATTCACCAAGCAAAATCGGTTACAGCTTAATCATTGTTGGTGAATTTTTCATAAAGATCTTCAAATTCAATATTGTTTCTCAAGAACTGACTGTTCGTAACATACCAGCGGTTAACCATCTCACTTTTTTTGACTTGTATCGAGTAGAGCGTGTCAAAAAAAGTGTTTTTTATTTCATTAAATCGGCGTACTTCAGCATTGTAATCCTCGACTTTAATGGGAGAGTTGTTTTCAAGAAAATTCTTTTTAATTTTTTGAAAATCTTCATAAACCGTCACATATTGCTGAAACAAGGGAAGTAATGTTTCGTTTTGAATTTTAATAAAGTGGATAAACTCTACATTCGCTTCAATTAAGCTTTGATCTTCATAATCGTTTTTGAATAAGTCCGTTTTTAACAACGACTCCTGCAATACGCCACTCATAAAAGTCATGCATTCTTGTACTTGATTGGGGGAACGGTATTTTAATAGTGCCATTAATTTGTCATCTAAGACGTTGATTTTGTAAAAGATAAGATTTAGATACGCATTATACTCAAAAACATTCCTTTTGTTGAAACTACGGATATGAATACGATGCTTTAATCCAAAAGCTTTTTTGGCCGTTTCATAGGCTAAAATATCTTTGTAATAAATCGCAATTTGATGCTCTTTGTATGCAAAATTGTTGAAAATAGCGGCATAATCTAAACCACTTTGTTGCGCATAATCATTTAATTTAAGGGACTTGTTTTTGAGTAATTCAATGGTTTTAGTATTCATTTGAATGAATGCATCCCGTAAAGCCACATCGCCATCGATACCAATGTCATTTCGCAAAAGATTCTCATTGATGTCTTCCAATTTATTGTAAATCCGCTCCATCGTAGCACTAATCCTTGAGTCTGGCGTAAAATCAATAATGGATTTTGAATATTCCATCAAAGATTCCTTGACAAACAATTCATTTTTTCCAAAATCATTAATGTAGGCTTTGGCATTGCGGTAATGTTGTCCCAACAGTAGCGAGGAACAAAAACAAAGAAGGAACATCAATTGGAGACGTAGGGTTTTCATGTTTTCACTTGTTTTAGTTACAATACGGTATAAAAATACAAACTGATAATTAGCTGTGCAATTTTATATTCGATAAAAATACAAAAAAATACGATAAAGTATTATGAAGTAAATAAAATGTAAGAAAATACATTAAAAAATGTATTTTGCATTCTGCCGTGCTTTCCTTGCTATTTTTTTTCGATTCGCAATCGATTGAGTTTATAAGTTTTTGAGTAATTCAAACTTTGGTTCCCCTTGATTCTTTAATTTTGTAAAAAGAACATTGCATAACTATTTAATTCCTATTAGCATGAGTATTATCATTAAAGTACATGCGCGTCAAATTTTAGACTCTCGTGGAAATCCTACAATTGAAGTGGATGTCGTAACCGAAAATGGTGTTTTAGGCCGCGCTGCCGTTCCTAGTGGCGCTTCAACTGGCGAACATGAAGCGGTTGAGTTACGTGACGGCGGTAAAAATTACCTTGGAAAAGGCGTTTTGAAAGCAGTTGAAAATGTCAATACCAAAATTGCCCCCGAACTCGTAGGGACTTCTGTTTTTGAGCAAAATAGTATCGATAAAACCATGATTGCCTTGGATGGAACGGCCAACAAATCCAATTTAGGAGCCAATGCTATTTTAGGGGTGTCACTTGCAGTGGCCAAAGCGGCTGCTAATGAACTGGGCTTGCCTTTGTACCGTTATGTAGGAGGTGTTTCTGCACACACTTTACCTGTTCCTATGATGAATATCATCAACGGTGGGTCGCATTCCGATGCTCCAATTGCTTTCCAAGAGTTTATGATTATGCCAGTAAAAGCAAAGTCATTTACACATGCGATGCAAATGGGTACTGAGATTTTTCATCATTTGAAAAAAGTGTTACACGACCGCCATCTTTCTACTGCAGTGGGTGATGAAGGGGGATTTGCACCAAACTTGGCTGGAGGAACTGAAGATGCTCTCGACTCGATTAAAGTAGCCGTTGAAAAGGCAGGGTACACGTTTGGTGAAGACATCAAAATCGCTTTAGATTGTGCCGCGTCTGAGTTTTATGTAAACGGGAAATATGATTATACCAAGTTTGAAGGTGCACAAGGAAAAGTGCGTACTTCAGAAGAACAAGCCGATTATTTAGCTTCCTTGGCTTCCAAATATCCCATCGTGTCTATTGAAGACGGGATGTATGAAGACGATTGGGACGGTTGGAAAATGTTGACCGATAAAATTGGCGACAAAGTTCAATTGGTAGGCGATGATTTATTTGTAACCAATGTGGAGCGTTTAGCTACAGGTATCGAAAAAGGGATTGCCAACTCAATTTTGGTGAAGGTAAACCAAATTGGAACATTATCCGAAACCATTGCAGCAGTAACCATGGCGCATAATGCAGGTTATACGTCTGTAATGTCGCATCGTTCGGGAGAAACCGAAGATACTACGATTGCCGATTTAGCCGTAGCACTCAATTGCGGGCAAATCAAAACGGGTTCAGCTTCCCGCTCCGATCGTATGGCCAAATACAATCAATTGTTACGGATCGAGGAGGAATTGGCAGAAACGGCTTATTTCCCAGGTGAAAAAGCCTTTAGACAACGATAAGTTAGTTTTGATTTCATAAACAAGCCCTATCACAAGTGTTGATGGGGCTTTTTT
Organism: Flavobacterium sp.; assembly: GCF_027482425.1. GTDB lineage: Bacteria > Bacteroidota > Bacteroidia > Flavobacteriales > Flavobacteriaceae > Flavobacterium. The sequence continues at coordinate 8,199 of NZ_JAIXWA010000041.1, read as the reverse complement.
TATGCAAATTCTCGTCTTGTCCCCGCAATTGCTCATTGATGTGAAGTGCATGTGAAGATTTGATTATCTTTGATTTCTTACTTAAAAATGCATGCGTAACGGATTTATTGTCGGTTTTTTATTTCTTTTTTTCTGGGCTGGTGCACAACCCCAGATGGCCGATAGTTTGCAACAAGTATTGCGCAAAGAAAGCAATCCTATCGAGCGGTTACGTCTTTTAAACGCCTTATCCGATGCTTACAAACCCGCAGCTCCAGAGTCCATGCGAACCTATGCGTTGCAGGCTCAAAAACTAGCGGTACAATTGTCCGATCATGTGCAAGAAGGCTATGCCTTAATTAGTTTGGGGAATGCCGATGTGTTGCAGTCCAACTACAAAAGGGCACTGCAGTATTTTCAACAGGCGAAATCTATTTTTGAAACAGAAAATCAAACGTTACCCTCCGTAAAAATAGGGATGGCCAAAGCGCTCGGGAGTCTGGGAATTATTTTCTCAGAGCAAAGTAATTACACCAAAGCGCTTGAGTTTTATTTAAAAGCGGTAACAATTTATGAGCAGTTAAACGAACCCGAACGATGCGCACGTTTGTACAATAATATCGGTGTGCTTTATCAGTCGCAACAAGCTTATGGCAAAGCACTGACCTATTTTACAAAAACCGAAAAGTTGCTGAAAGATCCCAATGATCCTGTTTTAGGGGTGACGTATACCAATATTGGCAATGCCTTGGTAGGTCAGAAACAGTATACTAGTGCCACTGCGTATTACCAAAAAGCTCAAATTATTCTAGAGAAAAATCAAGACGCCCGCGGTTTGGGGGAGTTGTTCAATAATCTAGGATTGTTATACCAAAAGAAAGCTCAAAAAGCAGCTGCTATTCAAGCATGGCAATCGGCGGAGCAAACGTTTACTGCTTTTGGAGAATCCTTTGGGTTGGGCGATACCTACTTTTATTTAGCTCAGTTTTGGCAAAAGGAAAATCAAACCGATAAAGCCCGTTTTTATGCGCAAAAAACCTTAGCATTGGCGCGGCAAAATGAAGTGTTGGAGCAACAAATGCTGGTCGAGAAATTGCTTAGTGAACTGGCCGAAAAAGAGGGTGATCTTACGGGTGCTTTTCGTCATTATAAATTGTATACTTCACTCAAAGATAGTATTCAAAATGTTGCTTCAATTCGGAAAGGCGTCGAGGCAGAGCTTAATTTTGAATTTGATAAACGCAATTTGTTGCAAAAAGAGGCTTTGTTAAAAAAGGACTTGCTTTTACAAGAAACTGCAAAGCGAAATCGCCTGCAATTGGTGTATTCCGTATTGATCGCTGTGTTGTTGTTTGGATTAGGGTTTTTGTGGTACAATCGATTGCAAATTAAGAAAACACTGACACTACAAAAAGAACTAGCGGAATTCGAACAGAAAGCATTGCATTTACAAATGAATCCCCATTTTGTCTTCAACTGTTTGGGGTCGATTTCTAGTTTTATCGTCAATAACGGAAAAGAATCAGCGGTAAAATATTTGGCCAAATTTTCAAAATTAATGCGTTTGACGCTCGAGTTTTCAAAAGAATCCTTAATTTCGGTAGATAAAGAAATTGATGCGCTTCAAAATTATTTGGAATTGGAGCAATTGCGATTCAATTCGATCTTTGAGTTTACCATTGAAAAGTCGGCTGACATTGAAGATAATATGGGAATACCCCCGTTACTCATTCAGCCTTTTGTAGAAAATGCCTTGATTCACGGGATTGTGCCGAAGAAAAATGTAGGGTTGATTTCCATTCGATTTGATTTGAAAGCCGAGCAATTGCGATGTACTATTAGCGATAACGGTATTGGTATTACGGCATCACAAAAAATAAAAGCGCAATCGGTTTCAGTTCATAAATCAATGGCTATCGAAATCATTCGAATGCGGTTGGAAAAAATTGCCTCCACGACAGGGAAAGCTGCAGGAGTTGAAATAAAAGAATTGTCCTCACAAGGGACGATAACGGGTACAGAAGTAATCTTGAGTATCCCCATTCAATTTATAGCACAATAGTATGAAAATAACCGCCCTTTTAATCGACGACGATCCAAACCTTCGCAGTGGAATGCGTGGTTTGTTGTCTATGGTCGCTCCTGAGGTAGTGATTGTGGCCGAAGCCGAAGATGTTGCTTCAGGAGTAGCAGCGATTGAAAAGTGGCAACCCCAAGTGTTGTTTTTAGATATCCAGCTCAACGACGGAACCGGATTTGATGTGCTTGAACATTTTACGAAAAACAATACGGTATTGCGAAGTCAAGTGGTATTTATCACCGCCCATGAGCAATATGCTGTAAAAGCTTTTCGGTTAAGTGCGCTAGATTATCTGCTCAAACCGGTCGATCCGGATGAGTTGAAATCGGTGGTCGAAAAATTAAAGAAATCCCAAAACGAGTCCACGGGAATTTCGCATGTCGAACTTTTGTTGGAAAATATCAAACGGCAAACGAATAATTTTAAGCGTATCGCCCTCACGAATTCCGATGGCATCCATTTGTTTGAAATCGCCGATATTATTCGCTGCGAAAGTGAAGATAACTACACCACTTTTTACATCCGAAACAACAAGCCGGTTTTGGTTTCACGCACCTTAAAAGAGTTTGAAGAATTATTGCGGGACCACGGTTTTGTTCGAATACATCAGTCCCATTTGATTAATTTGACTTTCTTGAAGAGTTATGTCAAGAAAAATGGAGGGTATGTTGTCATGGCCGATCAAACCCATTTGCCCATTTCTCAACGTAACAAAGAGCGCTTGCAAGAATTGATAACCAAAACATTATAACTGCGCATGATATGAAAAGATTTTTATTCTTCTGGTTAAGCATGGGTACTGTTACCCTCGGAGCACAAACGGTTGTGATTCCCGATGCTGTATTGAAGAATAAATTGGTAAATACTTCTTGTGCTGATTTTAATGATGATGGAATTTATGATGGCGACGTTGATACCAACAATGATGGTGAAATTCAACTAAGTGAAGCCCAGGTTGTATTGCGTTTAAAACTGAACAATACAAGTTTACCCAACCCCAATGCATTTACGAATGCTACTGGATTGAATGCCTTTACGGCTTGTCGCGAATTAAATGTAGCCTTCAATCAACTCATGCAGTTTAATATTGCGATGCCTTCGCTTGAAATTTTAAAAGTAAATAACAATGCGCTGAATTCCCTTACGCTCAATGGGCTAGGCTTTTTAAATGATTTAGATTGTTCGCAAAACAATTTGAATACTTTAGATTTACAACCGGTCGCGCTGCTTGAATCCCTCCGAGCCGACTTTAATCCGCTAGGGACTGTCAATTTGGAGTTTACGCCCGAACTTGCCTTTTTATCGTTGCAAAGTTGTAGTCTTTCGGCACTTAATTTGTCCTCGACGCCAGCCTTATTGTTTTTAAAATTATCTGATAATTCATTTACGCCAAATCTTAATGCTTTGGTCAATTTGAAAACCCTAATTGTTCGAAACATGGGGTTGCAAAATTTAGATCTATCTTCAAATACCAACTTGTTGAGTGTGGATCTCAGTCAAAATAGCTTTTCGTTCTTTGTGTTTCCATTAGCGCCGAGTTTAAATTCGGTAACTATTTCTAGTTGTCCTAATTTATCTTCGATCAACCTTAATTCTTTAAAAGGGCTTACCTTTTTAGAATGTAATAACAATCCCTCTTTACAGTTTATTTTTGCCAAAAATGGGCAAGCTACCTATCAACAGCTTTCTTTAAATGGTTTGTCGGAGTTGCAATATATATGTTCAGATTCTGGAGCTTTTGATGATTTTGAAATAGCACTTGGGACGTCAACAGTACCTGTAAATGATTATTGCACTATTCCGCCGGGAGGAAATTACAATACGATACGCGGAACGGCTCGATGGGATGCTGGGCAAAATGGATGTGATTTAAATGATTTCCCTATTCGACATTTAAAACTCAAAATGGAAGGGGGAGCCAATTACGCGACGTTTACTACTAACGATGGTTCGTATGCGTTATTCCCTAATACAGGAGTAAATTACACACTTTCTCCTTGGGTTGAAAATACAGCCAACACTACGGTTACACCATCACAACAAACGATAGCTTTTTCTCAAGTCAATGGTCAAGAGCAAGTTGTTGATGTGTGTTTGTCACCCAATGGAATCTATCACGATGTAGAAGTAGCGGTGGCTCCGTTGTATTTATTTCAGCCTGGGACTTCCAATACGTTGGTTATTGTCCTTCGTAATAAAGGTAATCAAGTATCCAATGGAACTTTTTCGTTGAATTATGATGCTTCACGCTGTACTTATCTCAATGCAACAGCTGCTCCCAGTCAAAGTGGGGGAGGACTTGTAACGTGGAATTACACGGGGTTGCAGCCTTGGGCTACTCAAGCGGTTTATGTACAATTGGCCGTAAATGCAGAAACCGATACGATTCCTGTATTGGTAGGTGATACCTTACCTTTTCAAACGACCGTCAGTCCCAGCGATATTGATCAACAACCTGTAGATGATACATTTGTCATTGAACAGCCTGTAATAGACTCTTTTGAACCCAACTCTTTATTGTGCCTACAAGGTCCTCAGTTACCCACAGCAGCTATTGGATCGTATTTACATTACATGATTAACTTTGAGAATACAGGAGCTTCTCAAGCAGCTCAAGTTGTAGTTCGTTTAGAGATAAATGGAGCCGAATTTGATGTAGATTCTTGGCAAATTCTCGATACCTCTGCACCTTCAGTGATTCGTCAAAAAGATGCGTTAATTGATATCTTTTTCCCTAATTTGCAAATTGATACAGGAGGTCATGGCAATGTGTTGATGAGGATTCGATCTAAAAATTCTTTAGGGAATGGGGATACTGTAAATAACCGTGCAGATATTTTCTTTGACTACAATCTTCCTTTAAATACAGGCATTACCCAAACGGTCTATCAAGATTTAAATCTGCCTGAAACTCCTGATTATATGGGGATAACCATAACTCCCAATCCCGTTGTTGATTTGTTGAGCATTAATGCATCGGCTACGATACTAAAAATTGAAGTGTACGACAGCCAAGGACGTTTATTGCAAATTCGATACGCACAAGGACTACAAGAAAAGCTTGATTTTCAACAAAAAGCTTCAGGTGTGTATTGGATAAAAGTAGATACAGAAAACGGAAGTGCTGTAAAAAAACTGATTAAAAACTAATTGATATAGTGCTTTTTTTCCTCTCTTTCAATAGGTAAAATCGCTAATTTGTAGGCTATAATTCAGCTACACTAATCTTGTAAAATTTATTATTTATTTAACGAAAACGTTGGGTATTTTCCTTTTAAGTTCGTAGTTAATTCCCTAATTTTGTTAAATTATTATTTATCAGATTTAATTTCCTATTTATATTATGTCAAAAACAGCGATATTAGAGATTGATGGCAAAAAGTATGAGTTTCCCATGATCGTCGGAAGCGAAAATGAAGCCGCTATTGATATTGAAAAGTTACGTGCTTTAACGGGGGCAATTACGTTGGATCCCGGGTACAAAAATTCAGGTTCATGTGAAAGCAAAATCACTTTTCTTGATGGGGAAGAAGGGATTCTTCGTTACCGAGGTTATGCTATTGAAGAGTTGGCTGAAAAGGCAAGCTTTTTGGAGGTGTCTTATTTGTTGATTTTCGGTGAACTTCCTACCCGTGCTCAACTCAATCAATTTGAAGACGACATTCGTAAATACACCTTGGTGAATGAGGAAATGAAAAACATCATCGATGGGTTTCCAAAAACCGCGCACCCTATGGGCGTTTTAGCATCCTTAACCAGTGCATTAACAGCTTTCAATCCCAAGTCGGTTGATCCCCATGATGATAAAGAAATGTACATCGCAGTATGTAAAACCATGGCGAAGTTCATCGTGATTGCTACATGGACCTATCGTAAATCTATGGGGTTCCCGTTGAATTATTACGACAATACGAAAGGCTATGTAGAAAATTTCATGCGATTAATGTTTGAATTGCCTACAGGTCCCTATGAATCGGATAAGGTAATTGTGGAAGCTTTGGATAAGTTATTTATTTTGCATGCTGATCACGAACAAAACTGTTCGACCTCAACGGTACGTATTGTTGGTTCTTCACATGCCGGATTGTTTGCTTCGATTTCTGCAGGAGTTTCTGCTCTATGGGGTCCTCTACACGGAGGAGCCAACCAAGCTGTTTTGGAAATGTTGGAACAAATCAACAAAGATGGTGGTGATGTGGCCAAATATGTCCTTAAAGCAAAGGATAAAGATGATCCATTCCGATTAATGGGCTTTGGACACCGCGTTTACAAAAATTTTGATCCTCGTGCAAAGATTATCAAAAAAGCGGCAGATGAAGTGTTGTCTAAGTTAGGAGTTGATGACCCGCTATTGGATATCGCTAAACAATTAGAACAAGTAGCTTTGGAGGATGATTATTTCAAATCACGTAATTTATATCCAAATGTGGATTTCTATTCTGGTATTATTTACCGCGCTTTAGGGATACCTACTGAAATGTTTACGGTAATGTTCGCCATAGGACGTTTACCAGGATGGATAGCCCAATGGAAAGAAATGCGTATCAATAAAGAACCTATAGGAAGACCACGTCAAGTGTACACAGGGTATGCTTTACGTCCCTTTGTTCCAGTAGATCAACGATAATAAAATTGAAAGACTCTCCTTGTGGGGAGTTTTTTTGTGCCCTGAATTTATTTGTAAGAAAAATATTATATATAATATAAATAAATGTCTTTAAACGAGTTAATTAGTTTTTTGTCGTTATTTTTAAAAATATTCAATAATTTAGTATAAGAAAACACACAGAAACATAGGTCAAACTTAATTTAAATTATCATGTAAAAAAAGAACCTCAAACATTAACCTACCCCACTTCAAACTAATGCCTATGGAAACGAAAAGAATTACCTCATGGTGGGCGTGCCTTGCCCTCGGCACCCCTTTTATGTTCTTCGCACAAACACCTCCTTTGAATAATACGTTTCAAGGACAACAAACGGGAACCAACAATGTTGGAAGCTACAATGCCGGTTTTGGATTTTTTACACTAACCAATAATGTTGGAAATAGTAACGCCGGATTTGGGAACAACGTTTTAACACTTTCTAAAGGGAGTTTTAATTGTGCTTTTGGAAACGGCGCATTAGCGAATAATGATTCTGGTGAACTAAACGTGGCTATTGGTACACGTGCACTTGAAAACAATTTCTCAGGCAATCGAAATGTGGCCATAGGTCATCGTAGTATGGGAAATGTAGTCAATCCTGGTTCAAATAATACAGCAGTTGGCTTTGGTAGTTTGTTTAGTGCCTATGGAAGTGGAAATGTAGCATTGGGTAGTATGACACCACGGCACATGACCTCTGGCAATGGAAACATATTTATAGGTAACGAAACCGCCGTGAATTTACTTACTGGGGATAACAATGTTTTTTTAGGAAGAGTTACGGTTTCTACCGATCCTACCACACCAATTATTGCAGGAAATAATTTGGATCGAACGATAATCTTTGCCGATGGTTCAGGGAGCCAACGTATCTTTGTTTCTGCGACAGGAAATGTGGGTTTGGGTTTAGGAAATAATGTAATTCCCAACAACCGTTTGGATGTGAATGGCGGAGTAGTCATCGGTCGTAATTACACTTCACGCAGTTGGCCTACACCTACTGCTGGATTTACAGCACCATCCAACGGACTTTTAGTAGAAGGTCGTGTGGGGTTAGGAACCGCTACTCCGGGCAATCGTTTGGAAATTGCACAAGGGACTCCCGGTGCTTCAGGATTACGTTTTACTAATCTAACTAGCGCTTTTGTTCCTACAAATACTACATTTAGTGATAAGTTTTTAACGGTAAATGCAACAGGCGATGTGGTTTTGGAACGCATTCCTTCATTTGCTATTTCCAATCAATTGCAATCCAATCAAAATACGTTACAGAGTAATGTCAATGGGGTAACTACTTCGACGCCTATTATTAATTCGGTTTCTACCGTTATCAATGAAGGCAATCAATTGGTCACTATTATCAACGGTGTTCCTAGTGCACCAGTGACTTTACCCATTCCATCTTATATTGACACCGATGCCCAAACCTTGGCATTAAACGGACAAGTACTTTCGATTTCCAATGGGAACTCGGTTACTTTGCCTGTCGAT
>NZ_JAIXWA010000001.1 GCF_027482425.1 Flavobacterium sp. | reverse complement strand
GCCTTACACATCATTGCCCAAAAAGCCGATGGCGCCATGCGGGATGCCCTTTCTATTTTTGACCGTGTAGTATCGTATTGTGGGACAAATTTAACCCGTCAAGCGGTAACTGAGAATCTGAATGTATTGGATTTTGAGACCTATGTTGCGATGACTAATTTAATTTTAGCCCATGATATTCCTCAAATTTTAGTAGCCTATCATCACATTTTGGCCAAAGGATTTGATGGACATCACTTTATTGTTGGGTTGGCATCGCATTTTAGAGATTTGATGGTGTGTAAAAATCCGGCGACGCTTGCTCTTTTGGAGGCGGGTGAGCAGGCACAAGTGCTTTATAAAGAACAAGCAGAAAAATGCGAAAGTGACTTTTTACTTAAAGCCATTACCTTGGCCAACGAATGCGATTTAAAATACAAAACGTCTCAAAATCAGCGATTATTAGTCGAACTTACATTGATGCAATTGTGCTCCATCTCCTTTGATGGAGAAAAAAAAAAGTTGACTTCATAATTCCGCCAACCTTCTACAGGACCAGCAATTACTCCATCACTGAATTAAAAAATCAGGTAAAAGAAACGATATCCCCACCAGCAGCTGAAACTAGCGTTTCTCAACCCGCAGCTGCAGTCACACCGGTACCGGTTTCAACGGATGTTCCGAAAACGGATGCTCCAATTATTGAGCAACCCATTTCCAAACCCATTCAAACCGTTCTGCCTAGTCAAACCGAAGGAGGAAAAGTTTCGGCTTTGTCGCTGTCAAGTATTCGAGCGAAAAAGGAACTGTTGGAGCAGCAAAAAAATACGGTTCGCGAAGAACAAAAAGCCTTGCCTACCGAGCCCTTTACTGCTACAGAACTATTGGAACAGTGGTATAAATATGCTGACCGATTAAACGATAAAGGGCATAAAATCATGGAGGCATTATTACGCATCAATGATCCGCGATTGGAGGGTATTACCATTATTCATACGCTTCCGAATTTGGGTTCAAAATTGGACTTTGACAAAGAAAAGCCTGAGCTTGTTGCATTTTTACGCGCCAAACTACACAATCATGAAATCGGACTTGAAGTCGAAGTCAATGAAGAAGTTAAAAGTAAAATTGCCTTTACGCCCCAAGACAAATACCTTCGACTACAAGAAATCAACCCCACTTTGGAATTGTTGCGAAAACAATTTGACCTTGATTTATAAAGTGTTTTAGTACTTTATGGATTCTATTTTTCCGTGATACATCGCCTTCACAATACCATCGGAGAGACCAATTTTAGGAACATAGATTTTTCTAGCTCCACTCCATTTCATGGCATTTAAATAAATTTTTGTCGCTGGTATAATTACATCGGCACGGTCTGTATTGAGTGCTAATTCTGCTACGCGTTGTTCGTATGTCAACGAACTTAAATATTGATATTGTGCATTTAGATATAGATAAGAAAGTGGCTGATCGGGTAATTTTCCTGAAAGCTTAAAAAGTTTGTTGATGTTTCCCCCTGAGCCGACCAAAATAATATCGTCATAAGCTGCACATTGGGTTCGCACCCATTCTTCAATAGCATTCCACGTTTCATCGGGTACGCGATCGTTTAGCAATCGAACGGTTCCGTTTCGAAAGGATTTAGAAGCAATCATTTTACCTTCTGAGAACAAGGAAAACTCCGTACTTCCGCCACCTACATCGACATACAAATAGGTTTTATCCGCCGTAATGAAAGAATGTAAATCCGAAGAAGCAATAATCATGGCTTCTGTTTTACCGTCAATAATTTCAATATCAATATTCGCTTTTTCCTTAATAAGCTCCACCACATCGGGTCCGTTTAGTGAATCGCGCATGGCCGATGTGGCGCAGGCTTTATAGCGCTCGACTTTGTAGACTTTCATTAATAATCGAAATGCTTCCATAGCATCGACCATTCGTAACGCATTTTCTTGTGAAATGATTCCGGTGGTAAAAGAATCTTGCCCCAAACGAATAGGAACGCGAATTAAAGAGGACTTATTAAACTGCGGCTCTTTTCCTTCTTGCTCTACGATGTTTGTAATTAACAAACGCATCGCATTGGAACCAATATCAATCGCAGCATATTTACGAATCGCAATCATAGGGTTGGGGCTAGTTAAGGGAGTAAAAGTTGTTCTTCATATAAGCGTTGAAAATACGCATACATTTCATATTGCGCTCTAAAAACGGGAGCGTTTTCATCACGCATTCGGTAACGATTGTCCAATTTTTCGGAATGAAAACGAGCTTTAACATTCCCTTTCCATCCTATTTCAAACGTATCGATAAGAATTTTTTTAATATCGGCTTGATAAATGGGACAGGTAACTTCTACCCTACCGTCAAGATTTCGCGTCATAAAATCGGCCGATGAAATGTAGATGTCGGGGTTTCCATCATTTCCAAAAATAAAAACACGCGCATGTTCGAGTAAATTATCAACAATACTTATGGCTTGAATATTTTCGCTCATGCCAGGAACACCCGGAATTAAGGAACAAATCCCACGAATTTGCAAACGAATTTTTACCCCAGCATTACTTGCTTCATAAAGTTTATCAATCATCTCAAAATCAGAGAGTGAATTCATTTTTAAATCAATCGTTGCTACTTTGCCGAGGGTAGCATTGAGAATTTCGCGGTCAATCAGTTTGTAGATACGATTTCTTGTATAGTGAGGAGAAACAATGAGATGCTTGTAACGGTGTAATCGGTAATTGATGTCAAAAAACTCAAATATTTTTGTAACATCCTTGAGGATTTGTTGATGGCTTGTAAAAAGGGTAACGTCGGTATACACTTTGGCCGAAGATTCATTGAAATTGCCTGTGGAAATAAATCCGTATCGTTTTAACTTTTGATCTTCAATTCTTTCTACTACACAAATTTTACTGTGTACCTTTAATCCTTTGATGCCAAAAATCAACTCAATTCCCTCTTGTTGCATCATTTCTGAATACGAGATATTACTTTCTTCATCAAAGCGAGCTTGTAATTCAATTTGCACCACAACGCGTTTGCCATTTTTAGCAGCATTAATGAGGGAACTAATAATTTGCGAATTTTTGGCGAGACGGTATAACGTGATTTTTATAGAGGTAACTTTCGGGTCTAGTGCCGCTTCTCTTAAAAATTTTGTGAGGTATGAAAACGATTGGAAAGGAGCATAAACCAAGTAATCTTTTTGCGCAATTTTTTGCAGCATACTTCCTTCTAAAGATAGGCCTGGAACAGGAAGCGGTACTTTCTTTTGATACAATAAATCAAATCGTCCTAAGTTGGGGAAATCCATATAGTCACGACGATTATGGTAGCGCCCACCCGGAATTACACTGTCTGACTTATCAATGCCCATTCGGTTGAGAAAAAAACTTAAGGTGTCTTTATCAATCAAAGTATCATACACAAAACGCACGGGTTCACCGACGCGACGTTCCTTGACTGAGGTTGCGATTTTCTGCAACATACTCTTATTCAAATCACTATCGATATCCAATTGAGCATCGCGGGTAATTTTGATCATGTGAGCCGAAATACTTTCATAATCGAAAATATTGAATATCGAATTCAAATTATAGCGAATCACATCGTCCAAAAGCATGATGTATTGCTTGTTTTCGATAGCGGGTAAAACGACGACACGGTTGATGTTTTTGGGGATTTCGATGAGGGCGTAACGCACTTCTTTGGATTTCATTTTTCCAAACAAACCTGTCTTATTTTCGCTGCGCATGACCAATTTGACAGCCAAGTAGCCAGAGGTATCTTTTAATAAAGGAAATTCAGCTAAATCATTCAATATGACCGTAACTAATTCAGGACTTACATTTTGAATAAAAAAATCATGAACAAAATTTTGATGTTCTTGACAGAGTTGGTTTTCGTTGACAATGACAATATTTTCTTTTTCCAACTCTTTCTCTATAGAACTGAGGATACGAAGACTATCGGATTGTTGTTTGATAACAATTTCAGTGATTTCTTTCACTAGTTGCTGGGCAGAGATTCCGCCTAAAATTTTCTCGCCTGTTTGACCTGAGAGGCTTAATCGACGAATTGCGGCATAGCGGACTCGAAAAAATTCATCTAAATTATTTGAAAAAATACCTAAAAACCGAAGCCTATCAAGTAAGGGAACGGTGGGATCGGCAGCTTCTTGTAGGACACGAGCATTAAAAGTGAGCCAACTTTTTTCGCGGTCTATATAGTTAAATTTACGTGAATTTGTCATGGTTATAATGCGCTGGGAGTTATGAATCGTATTGTTTTTCCCTTGGTGATAGAAGCCCAATTTTCAGCTTCAAATTCAATCGTTACCCAACCGACAGTTGGAACATTGGGAATAAACAAGTCTCCAAATTTATTAACAAAATCTGTAATAGCATTGTTATGGCCAAAAAGAAATACGTTAGTGTATTGGGGGTTCATTTTTTTAACAAAACGTTCTAAATTGTTACCTTCAAATGTATACAATTCTTCAACGATTTCAAGGATTGGAAAAGGAGTGTCATTATTTTCAGTTATTATTTTAGCGGTAGTTCGTGCCCTTACCGCAGGACTTGTAAATATCTTTTGTGGAATATAGTGCTGACGAATTACTTCTTTTCGAATCTTTTCTGCATTGTCTTTTCCGCGTTCATTTAAGGGGCGTAAGCGATCATCTAGCGGAAATTCCCATGATGATTTTGCATGTCGAAATAATGAAAGATGATATTTCATTTTTTTGTAAGAAAATTCATGTTATATATGTATTTTTTTCCATTTTATCCTTTATTTTATACACTTAATCGACATTTTACTTGTTAAAATGATTTTAACACTGTACTTTCGATGTGTTAAAAATACGCATTTTGTCGATGTTTTTTGATTTACTCATAGAACTAAATGCAGTTTAATATCGATGAATTTTCAAAAATCATCGTTAAAAAACAATTATTTTTCGACGAATGATATAAAAAAGGTCAAAAATTGAAGTTTAACGAGTTTTAGCGTAGTTCACGGATAAAATTGAAAAAGCATAACTTATCAACATAATTTTGAACAATGTTAACTTTATACTAAAAGTTGTAAAACATGAATAGTATCAACCCAAATAAATCAAACATGAACAAACCCCATGGTTCACAATCTTTTTGGAGAACTTTAGTCATTATGATGACTTTACTCCTTTCGTTTTCGAGCGAAATGTTTGCCCAACAAGCTGGCACATCCAGAGTTTCCGGTATCCGTTCTTTCGATCCCTACATCAACGGAGGAAATGACTTTGAGCGCATGCGCTTGAAGGATTTAGTGTATGAGGTTCAATCCTCGGTATACTTTTATGACAATGTAGTTAAAACCTACGGTAGTACTCCTGTGAATTTATATACCGACTTGACCGGTTTTATTCGTTTACCACAGGCCAACTTTCAAAAAGCCACGATTGAATTGATCACGATTCGCATTGACAATCCTTCCCAAATCACAGGTGCTTTGAATTTGAATACACTTTCAAGTTTTACAAAACTTCGTTATGTGTATATACTCACAGCTTTTCAATACACTTTACCTCAAATTTCTCAGGTAGTTTCGTTTGCTGGAACAAATTATATTGTTGTATTTAAAAGCGAACCTGGATCCTAATCCAGTTTACTTAAAAGTTGAATACCATGAAAAACAACTATATGACTTACAAATCGAACAAAACCCACTTTTTGCTGCTACAGCTCATCTTGTTTTTTGGATGCCTAAGTATGCTTCAAGCACAAGTTTTTGTTCCGTTTTCACAAAGAACGTCTTCGTTTACGCCTACGCAGACAGTTTACAATGTGAAAGGAGATTTTACCATGATTGGTAATACCAACCTAACCCTACAAAACTATGGGAATAACACTAATAACAACAGCAATACTATGGTATATGTTGATGTTGATGGAAATTCCCCCATTGGTTTAGGTGGAAGCCCTACATTTAACTCTTCTTCAGCTAACTTAACTTTCTCAACAGAAAATGGAGCTATCCCTTCTTGTTCAAGAATCGTTTTTGCTGGATTATATTGGACAGGTCGAGCTAGTCAATCCACTGCTGGAACTTCAAATACTTTTAATGTAACTCGTACCATTAATGGAACTAGTTACACAAAGCAATTTGACAAGCGTAGAGTAATGTTGAGAGGTCCCAGCGCATCCACATATACTATGATGACGGCGACCACCAATAATATTTATTATCCTACAAACACGTCTGATTTCATTTATTCAGGTTATACTGAAATTACGGATTATGTTCGTCAAAACGGTTTGGGAACATATACAGTAGCAGATATTGCTTTGCGAGATGGTAATGGTGGTGGAACAGGTTACTCTGGAGGATGGGGTATCGTAGTTGTATATGAAAACTCCAAAATGAAGTACCGAGACATCACAATTTTTGACGGTCATGCCTACATGAATGGTTCATCAACAACGAACCTACCGGTTTCTGGTTTTAACACCGTACAAAATGGAAATGTAGGTGTTAAATTAGGTTTAATGGCTTCTGAAGGGGATGTCAGCCTAACTGGTGATTTTTTCAGAATTCAAAATCTAAACTCTGCGAATTATACCAATTTATCTCACAGTGGTAATACTGCAACTAACTTTTTTAATTCGTCCATTGTAACCGGTGGAAATACGCGAAATCCGAATTTACAAAATAATACGGGTGTCGATATTTCCATGTTCAATCTTAATAATACAAATAATTCAATTATTGGTAATAGTCAAACGTCAACTAATTTCCAATACGGGAGTGGTGGTGACGTATATGCTATTTTTAACATTACCATGGCGGTTGACGCCTACATTCCTGAACCAGAAGGTTTATTAGGTGTGACGCAACTCAATGGTGTCAATGTCTCTGCTGCACCCTACACGATTCAGCCGGGTCAAGACATGACTTTTACGGTAGATATTCGTAATCAAGGTACTGAAGCAATTAACAATACTAAAATTGTAATTCCAATTCCTTATAATGCGACTTATGTGCCCAATACGGCTTCCGGAAGTGTATTCTTTACACCACTTCCCACGCCTAACGCAATTACATTCAATCCAAATCTAGGAGCAACAGGCTCAATCGTTTGGGATTTTGGACTTTTGCCATTACCAACGACTCCAAACGAAGTGTTAGCGCGATTGACTTTTAAATTAAGAGCAACAACGGATTGTACTATCTTAAACAATAGCTCCTGTGATAATAATATCCTAGTAAACGGAACATTTAGTGGGACTGGTTCAATTACCGGAGTTTTATTCAATAATATTTCTCTTATCCAAGGATTTACCAACAATGGTACATGTATAGGGGAACCTATACCGCAGTCTATTTCAATTGGGATAAATGGTACAAATTATGTAAATACTAACTGTGATGGAGTTCCTACGATACGTAACTTTTCTTATTGTGGTTTAGGTAATACGGTTCCTGTTGCCGATGTAGCCTCAAGTTTCCCTGTGGGCTCCTCTTTCTATAATGAATTCCCGTTAGGATCAAACACAATAGAATATACAAGCTCCAATCCCTTCCCAATCACACCAGGTTCAACTACTACTTACTATGCAGTACCTGCTGGTGGAGGTGGTTGTTTTATTCCATTTACGATTTCTCGATGTAATGAAATTATTGCTAATGACGATGCTGGTTCACCTGTAAATGGAGCTTCAGGTGGAGTTTCTTTTACTAATGTATTGATTAACGATACACTAAATGGAAATCCAATAACCGCTTCACAAGTGATAACTTCACAAATTTCAACTACTAATGCTGGGGTAACATTATCTGGAACCAATGTCGTTGTTGCGCCAGGAACACCCGCTGGTAACTACACATTAGTATATCAAATCTGTGAAGTTTCAAATCCTACAAATTGTGATACAGCAACGGTAACTATACCTGTTTCTGCAGCAGTTATTATCGCCAATGATGATTCGGGTATTGCAAATGGATTGACTGGAGGTACTGCTGTTCCAAATGTATTGGTAAACGATACCTTAAATGATCAGCCTGTAGTATTGTCGCAAGTAAACTTAACACAAGTTTCAACTACAGATCCAAATGTAACTCTTGACCCAATAACCGGTTCAGTTAATGTAGCGCCAGGTACGCCTGCAGGTTCTTACCAATTGGTATATCAAATCTGTGAAGTAATCAATCCTTCCAACTGTGATACGGCTACCGTATTTGTTACTGTTCATCTACCACAGATCATTGCTAACGATGACAACGGAACACCTATCAACGGCTTTGCTGGTGGTACAGCCTTCACTAACGTATTAGTGAACGATACCTTAAACGGGCAACCAGTTGTTGCTTCTCAAGTGAATACTACCTTCGTATCGTCTACTAACCCTGGCATCACCCTTGTGGGTACCGATGTGATAGTGGCGCCAGGTACGCCTGAAGGTTCTTACCAATTGGTGTATCAAATCTGTGAAGTAATCAATCCTTCCAACTGTGATACAGCTACCGTATTTGTAACTGTTCATCTACCACAGATCATTGCTAACGATGATAACTTTACAATTCTTTGTTCAGCTAATGGAATTTTTGGAAATTCACTTTCAAATGATACATTGAATGGATTACCAATTGCAAGTGGTTTAGTTAACTTTTCTCTTCTTTCAGGTACAGTACCAAATGTTGTTTTTGATTCTAATGGAAATATTTCTCTAACTGAA
The DNA here is from genome assembly GCF_027482425.1 of Flavobacterium sp. GTDB lineage: Bacteria > Bacteroidota > Bacteroidia > Flavobacteriales > Flavobacteriaceae > Flavobacterium. Next base: position 408 of record NZ_JAIXWA010000001.1, on the reverse strand, counting down.
AGTGGAAGTTGTGGAACGTATACTTTCACTTACCAAATTTGTGAAGTATTAAATCCAAATAATTGTGATACTGCTACTATAACAATTACAATTCAAGATACCATTGACCCAACCTTCGTAGAGGCTTTACCTGCGGATGTAACAGCGGAATGTTCTAACGTTCCTGCAGCGGTAACCTTAACTGCTACAGACAACTGTGGAGCAGCTAACGTAACGTTCAACGAAGTAACTACGGCTGGTTCTTGTCCTAGTGCTTATACCTTGACACGTACTTGGACGGCAACAGATGCTTGTGGTAACACAACAGCTCATGTTCAAACGGTAACCGTTCAAGATACTACTGCTCCTGCTTTCGTAGAGGCTTTACCTGCGGATGTAACTGCAGAATGTTCTAACGTTCCTGCAGCG
>NZ_JAIXWA010000026.1 GCF_027482425.1 Flavobacterium sp. | reverse complement strand
TGTAAATAAAAAAGGAGAAAAACGTCCTCGTGTGGGAACATTTTGGGCTGCAGCGCCATAGGGTTGCGCGACCCGAATGCCATCGATGTACGTTTGCGTTTCATCGGCCTCACCTCCCCGTACAAAAAGCCGCCCATCTTCGGCTACATTTTGGGTTCCTGGTAAGGTTTGCAACGCCGCGATAATATTTCCGTTGGAACCCGCTGTAGTGACAATATCTAAGGGTTTGAGTACCGAAACCCGCGACCGGTCGCCTGCATCAAAAGTACCTGCCGTGATAACAACCGTATCGAGTGTATTGACGCTTTCTTTAAGGATAATTTCTAGGGGTTGCTCCTCACCCACTTGATACGGAAGTTCTACTGATTCGTATCCTAGCAACGACACTACTATTTTTTGGAGTCCCGAAACTATGGTTGTAAAAGTAAACTGACCTTGAGCATCGGTCAATCCGCCATCATAGGTGCCTTCTAAGTAAACATTGGCGCCTGAGAGTGGTGTTTTTTTGGCATCCAAAACAATTCCTGTTACGGTGTGTTGGCTGAACATTACATATGATAGTAGACTAAAAAAAATAGTGCAGATGGTTTTCATAAGTCAGGTTTTCTGAAGCAAAATTGGGCACTTGCATTGAGTTGCTCAAATCCTTCCTACCGAACTGTTGAAAATTCGGTATGAATTGTAGAAGCAAATCGAAATACTTTTTTATATTTGACTCAACAAAACTGTTACTATTCAAAACATACACTTATGAAATTTGTAAAATTCGCTGTGGCTATCGTTGCTTTTTTAGCCTTTCAAAACCTTCAAGCACAATCGGCTACTGCCAAATGGGCGCCTCTTAATGAGTACCATGAACTTTTATCCAAAACGTTTCATCCCGCGGAAGGTGGGAATTTGACCCCGATCAAAAACAGTCATGATGCTTTGGTTCAAAAATCTGAAGCCTTGGATGTAGCCACTATGCCTGTCGATTTGAAAACATCAAAAGCTGTTGAAAACATTGCGGTTTTACAGAAATTAACCAAGAAATTAAGCGAATTGATTACCAATAGAGCACCTGATGTTGAAGTTATGCGTACGTTTCAAAATGTACATGATGTATTTCATCGCATTGAAGAAGCTTGTAATCATCCCAACCGATAAAATTTAGCCCGACACTTCGTCGGGTTTTTTTTTATTGCATTTCCTGCCGTACTTTTGCCAAAAATAAAAACACATGTCAGTAGTCTATTTAGGATTTCATTTTACGGTGGAACCCAAAGATCCGGGAACAGAAATCTTAATTGCCGAGTTGGGTGAATTGCCCTTTGAAAGTTTTGTCGAACAGGAACACGGCGTAACAGCATACATTCAGCAATCGGCTTACGAGACAGGAATGGTTGAAAATCTATTTATTGTTAACTCTCCGGAATTTACCATAACACACACGATTGAGACCATTGAACAAGTCAATTGGAATGAAGAATGGGAGAAAAATTTTGATCCCATTGATGTCGATGGAATGTGCTACGTTCGCGCCCCTTTTCACGAAAAAACAAACGCGCCTTTTGACATTGTGATTGAACCCAAAATGAGTTTTGGCACAGGGCATCATGAAACGACACACATGATGATTCAACAATTGCTGGAAATGGATTTGGTGGGTAAAAAAACGTTAGATATGGGATGTGGCACTGCTATTTTAGCCATTTTGGCTGAGATGAAAGGAGCCCAACCAATTGATGCCATCGATATTGATGCATGGTGTTATTTGAACTCCATCGAAAATGCCGAACGTAACCATTGCCACCATATCACTGTAGAAGAAGGGGATGCAAGTTTGTTGCCTGGAAGATTCTATGATGTGATTATCGCCAACATTAACCGAAATATTTTGATTAATGATATGGCCACCTATACGGGGTGTTTAGCCACAAATGGATACCTGTTGCTGAGCGGCTTCTATGTGGATGATATCCCCTATTTGGATGCCGCTTGCCAACCTTTTGGATTGGTTTTTGAAAAAAAATGGGAGCGCAACAATTGGGCGTCTCTTCGCTATAAAAAACAATAAATGAAAATGAGTACGATTGAAAAAGTAAAAGAGTCAGTCGTTTTGGCTGAAGATTTAGATTTTCATCATGAAATAATATTGTTCAATGACGATGTCAACACCTTCGATCACGTTATTGACACATTAATTCGCGTTTGCGACCACACTCCTATTCAAGCGGAACAATGCGCTATTTTAGTTCATTATACGGGTAAATGCGGGGTGAAAACTGGGGCTTATGATGAATTGAAACCCCTCTGTTCTGCGTTATTGGATGCGGGTCTAAGCGCTGAAATTCAGTAATTAGCACGACAAATTTTCCTGACGCACAACTGACATAGGAAAATGCTTTATCTCCTTCAATATTGGCCTCCCCAAGTTCAGGACACCCTATTTATTTCAGCCTATTATGACGGTTTCTAAATCCGATTCAACTTGATAAGTGAATGAAAAGGTGTCTTGTTAAATATCGAATATGTAATTTTGCAACGCATCCATTGCACTCAATTGCTTAGAAATGGAGTGATCACATCCTGCGCATTAGAGGTTCTAAAGAATAAAGTAGTGGTCATATTTTTTTATTAAAAAAAGTCCACCCGTTATTATTGAATTGTAACTGCTGTTACTTAGTGCGGTAAATAATCTTTAATGCAACCATAAATAAAGGTTCCTAAAAGAGCCCCAATAAATAGAACGCCTACCGCCATAAAACCTGCACCCATCAGAATAAAAATTGGCCCTGGACATGCTCCTACCATGGCCCACCCTAAACCAAAAAGCAATCCGCCGATCCAGTACCGGAATGTTCCTTTTTCTTTATCAGGAATGGAAATAGGTTGCCCTTGGTAATCGGTTATTCTTTTTCTTTTAATCCATTGAACTCCAATCACACCTGTAGCAATTGCTACCATGATAATACCATACATGTGGAAGGAATCAAATTGAAACATTTCGTAGATACGGTACCAAGAAACGGCTTCCGCTTTGGTGAGTACGACACCAAAAAAAAGGCCAACTATAAAAAATTTGATATACTTCATAACCTAAAAAAGTAAAGGGAGAATAAAATGGGTCATCAATAATCCTCCTACAAAAAAACCAATAACCGCTTTCAAGGATTGCCCCTGAAAAGTACTTAATCCTGTAATCGCATGACCCGAAGTACAACCTCCAGCATAGCGCGAACCAAACCCAATCAGGAAGCCTCCGACTAACAGAAAGGCGATGATTTTTGGCTGTTTCAAAGCAGAAATATCAAATAAAGTTTGAGGGAGCAGTTTACCGTTTGGAGCGTCAATACCTAATTTTTGTAATTTTAAAATCGTATCCGGATGAATCGCTACATTATCGGGAGCACTTAAAAAGTGTACTGCGAGATATCCTCCAAACATAGCTCCAAAAACAACGACCAAATTCCATTGTTGACTTTTCCAATCCCATTGAAAAAAAGTTACTTTTTTCCCTACACCTGTCATGGAGCATAAACTTCTCAAATTGGAAGACATGCCAAATCCCTTTCCAAAATAAATTAAAAGCAACATTACCATTCCAATTAAAAAACCAGAAATGGCCCAATGCCAAGTTGCCATAAAAATTTCCATATGCTACATTTTTTACAAAAATAGAAATCATGGTTTGATTATTGCATAGAAATTTACAAATTTGAAAATCAATTTAACACCATGAAAAAAATTATTGCTACTCTTTTGATATTAATCCTCGAAACTAGCTGTGGAAGCGGAAAGTTGGTTATACGAAACATCGATAATTCGGTCAGAAAACTACAAACGATTGACGGACATTTTGACCTAAAAGAGTATGCCACCGATGATTTATATGGCTATAACATGGAATATCCGATTAATTTAGGATATGATAATGAACGAAATAACCCTAGAAATGTTGACTATTTTTTTAAAGCCCTTGCCGGACCGAATGGCGAACCTATTATCTGGGAAAAAATTGAAGTATGTTGTCCCTACGAAAGCAAAAAAAGTAGTACAGGAGCTGGCACTTTAGAGATTTATAAAGTTAGCTATGGTACATCTAGCCTTCGATTGTATGTGAACTTATTTGAAAAAGGAAAAATTCTATGCCCGAAAGGACTAACCATAAAAAAATAACTTTTTACCGCCATGAACAAGTCCAAGGATTCCAAAAAAATGAAAGGGTTTTATTTTATATCTTTGTGTTTCAAAAAACTAATTTTTCATGGATTTAAATCAACTGCCACAAATCAAACATACGGATAGTGGTAACTTTTTTATTTTAGCCGGACCTTGTGCTATTGAAGGTGAAGAAATGGCCTTACGTATCGCTGAAAAACTCTCTTTAATTTCTGATCATTATAAAATCCCCTTTGTTTTTAAAGGATCTTTTAAAAAAGCAAATCGCTCTCGTATTGATAGTTTTACGGGAATTGGCGATGAAAAAGCGTTAAAGATTCTTCGAAAAGTTTCCGAAACATTTCATGTTCCAACGGTAACGGATATTCATACAGAAGAGGATGCCGATAAAGCATCACAATTTGTAGATGTTTTACAAATCCCTGCTTTTTTGGTTCGACAAACCGACTTGGTGGTCGCCGCAGCCAAAACAGGAAAAACAGTCAATTTAAAAAAGGGACAATTTATGAGTCCCGAAAGCATGAAACATGCAGTACAAAAAGTTTTGGATTGTCACAATGAAAATATTATGGTCACCGACCGAGGAAGCATGTTTGGCTATCAAGATTTGATTGTTGATTTTCGGGGAATTCCTACCATGAAAGAATTTGCAACAACTGTTTTAGACGTCACCCACTCGCTGCAACAGCCCAATCAAATGTCGGGAGTAACTGGAGGAAGACCCGATCGGATAGAAACCATCGCAAAAGCTGGAATTGCAGTGGGTGTGGATGGAATTTTTATAGAAACCCATTTTGATCCAGCCAATGCTAAAAGCGATGGCGCTAATATGTTGCACTTGGAATATTTTGAAGATTTAATGCGTAAGTTGACACGAATTCGTCAAACAATCAATAGCTTCTAACCCAAAAAAAAATACGATAGTTTAAATCCTCATTCAAAGAGGTGTCGTACTCATTTGTAGTTAGCCTATGTACTTTTATGTTAGGCATATAGGCTATTTTTACAATCATTACCATAAGCATTCATTAGCAATTGATTTGAAATTGTAATTAGACCTATTTAATCTTACAAATGTTCTACTTTGGCAAATCTCCTTCTAACAAGGACTGCCTAACAAATAGATTTTTTTGGATTAAATCAATGTACTTTCGGATTTTTTTTTACTTTTGATAGCTAACAACTTAAATACAAACAAACCCATCAATTATTAATTTTTATGAAAAAAATTACATTACTACTCCTGCTTGCGTTAGTGCATTTCACGGGATATTCGCAATTTCCGACCCCAGGGGTTGAGGGATTTGAGAATACGACCGGTCCGGACGTAGCTACAAATCCATCGCCTTGGACTTTGGGAACGGGAGCCACGGGTAACCAGTGGGCTGTTTTTGA
>NZ_JAIXWA010000045.1 GCF_027482425.1 Flavobacterium sp. | reverse complement strand
TAGATTATGTTCCTACAAAACAGAAGTTGTCAGGTTTGAATGGATAAAATCATTTATAATTCATAATTCATAATTTCAATACGCGCGAGGGGTGGCAGTGGAAATCCTTGCCGTAGCTTGCGCAGGCAAGATTGCAACGAACGACCCGACCCCGAGGCGGTAAACTTTATTGGGATGATGAATGAGATTGCGAGGGGGCGCGCCCTGATTAATGGGGCAACCTGCCTGTCTATCTATCCGCCTTTGGAGTACCGGCAGGAAGGTGAGGCAATGTGGGTAATAGAAAATAAAAAAAACCTGCAGGTATGGGAGTACGATGCAGGTGGATGTTTACAATAAGCAATGGGTTGGACTTTAGCGAGCGTTGTAGGTTTTTAACGCCGCGTCCAGAATGGCAATGGCCCGTTGTAGGTCCTCTTTTTTAAGTACATACGCGATACGTACCTCATTTAACCCCACGCCGGGAGTCGAGTAGAAGCCTGCCGCGGGTGCCACCATAACGGTTTCTCCTTGGTAATCATACGATTCAAGTAACCATTGCGCAAAGTCATCGGCGTTGGTAACGGGCAGTTGCGCAATGCAATAAAACGCTCCTTTGGGTACGGCGACTTTTACCCCGGGAATTTTTTGAAGACCTTCGACCAAAATGTCCCGACGGTCTTTATATTCGGCGATAACATCCTCAAAATACGATTGTGGTGTGTCAAGGGCCGCTTCACTGGCAATTTGGGCGTAGGTGGGCGGACTCAAACGTGCTTGAGCAAATTTCATAGCTGTTGCCATTACCTCTTTGTTTTTGGAGACAATGCAGCCAATACGCGCGCCACACATGCTGTAGCGTTTGGAAACGGAGTCTATCATTATCGCATTTTCTTCGATGCCAGGCACATTGAGCACGGAATGGTGTTGCACATCGGCATCGTAAATAAATTCGCGATACACTTCGTCTGCTATCAAAAACAGGTCGTGTTTTTTGACAATCGCAGCAAGTTGTTGAATCTCTTCTTGCGAATATAAGTACCCTGTAGGATTTCCAGGATTACAAATAAGTATCGCCTTGGTTTTGGGTGTAATAAGTTGTTCAAAAGCCGCCATAGGAGGAAGGGCAAAGCCTTGTTCCAAAGTTGAAATGACCGGAACGACTTTGACACCCGACGCCGTTGCAAATCCGTTATAATTGGCATAAAACGGTTCAGGAATGATGATTTCGTCGCCTGCATCCATGGTGCTTCCAATGGCAAAAAGCAAGGCTTCCGAACCTCCGGTAGTGATGATGATATCCTGTGTTTCTACAGGGAGACCATACGAGCGGTACGAAGCTGCCAATTTGGTGCGGTAACTCTCAAAACCCGCTGAATGGCTGTATTCCAGCACTTCGATAGCCGCATTTTTAACCGCTTGCAGAGCTACTTCGGGCGTTTTAATATCGGGTTGCCCTATGTTTAAGTGGTAGACTTTTACCCCTTTCTTTTTGGCAATTTCTGCGTAGGGAACTAACTTACGAATGGGCGATTCGGGCATTTGTTGGCCTTTGGTCGAAATCTTTGGCATAGTATTTTGTTTTAGCTCTGCAAATTTGCAAATTTTAAGATGATTTTGACGTTAATGCTCTCGTAAAAAGCGTTATTTTTTTTAATTTTAGAAAAATTACCTTATGAAGTGTCGCCTCACGTTTCTTTTTCTGGTATTGCTTGTTCTTGACGTTTGTGCGCAAGAGGGATTTCAGCTTCCAGAACACCGAAAGAAAATCGTGATTCCATTTACCTTTTTTCAAAATCTTATCATAATCCCGGTGGTTTTAAACGGAACTCCTATGAATTTTATGCTCGATACAGGCGTGGAGCATACACTACTTTTTAGTTTGGAGGATACGGATAATGTTCGCTTAAATCAAATGGAAGCAGTAAAAGTACGCGGCCTCGGGAACTTGGATGCGATTGATGCCTACAGCTCTGAAAATAATAGGCTTGAAATTGGTCCCATGACCGATTTGACACATAAATTATATCTGATTCTCGATGAACGGGTAAATATTTCTACCTCCGTAGGGATGCCGATTAATGGTATTATTGGATACCACTTTTTTAAGTCGTACAGCGTTCGTATCGATTATATCAAGCAAAAGATTACCCTTTCCAAAGAGGTCAGCAAACTCATGAAGCGGCGGGAACCTTTTGCAGAAATTCCGCTGACGTTCATTCAAAACAAACCCTATCTCCAAGCGATGACCGCTTTGGGATCAAAAGTCACTCCCGCCTTTTATTTGTTGGATACGGGAAATACCGATGTGGCGTGGCTGTTTCCCAACTCACAGCCAGCATTCATTTTTCAACCCTATCCCTTTGTCGATGATTATCTCGGTCGGGGCTTGTCGGGGGATATTTATGGGAAGCGGGGGCGAATAGATTCTATTGCACTGGGACCGTTCAGCGTCAAAAGGCCTTTGGTGGCTTTTCCGAAAGGCGAATTTATTCAGCATTTACTGCAAATTAACGGCCGCAATGGTTCGCTGGGGAACGAACTTTTAAAACGATTTCATCTGGTTTGGGATTATTCCAATCAAAAGATTTACGTTCGTCCCAATGCCAAAATCAATGAGCCCTTTTTGTACAATATGTCTGGACTTGAAATCGTGCACAGCGGATTGGAATGGGTGACCGAAACCAAAGATTTAACCACCCAGTCGATTTACGCCAAAAATGTATTTTCTAACAGCGGCCAACGCATTAATGATCAAATTAAAGTTTTATTTGTCCTGCGACCTACGTATGTGGTAGAATTGGTTCGGGTGAATTCCCCCAGCGATCAAGCAGGATTGCGTAAAGGCGATCAGCTCTATAAAATTAATGACTATCCCTGTACGAGTCTCACCCTCGATCAAATCAACGGTTTTCTAAAAATGCGCGATGGGAAAACGGTTGAAATTGAGTACATCCGAAACGGGAAAATCCTCAGGACTACCTTGATTTTAAAAGATCTTTTGCCATAAAAAAACCTGCCGAGGCAGGTGGTTTATTTACGATCGATTCATCAGAATATTTGTTTTTTTCTCCAGCGGATTCGGTTCTTGTTTCACAATTACTTCTCCTTTGATTTTCAGTGCAACCATTCCGCCTTCTACATTTACTGCATTGGTTTCCACAGTAATTGTTTTGCGAATAGGACCCGGATTCATGTTGTATTTCACCTTAATTTCACCTGTTTTTCCCGGCATAATCGGTTGGTCGGGTTTGCTTGGAACCGTACACCCACAAGTCGATTGCACGTTTTTGATAATCAGCGGTTGGTCGCCTGTGTTGGTGAACTCAAAAATCCGTTCTCCATTGTCGGTTTCCTTGGTGACCGTACCATAATCTATCGTATTATCTTTGTCCTTAAAAACAATTTTTGGCCCCGTTTGCGCTATAGCAAAAGCCGTAAAAAAAAGAAGACAATAAGGTAAGAATCGTTTCATGACACTGTTTTTTGTAAAATTACTACTTTCCGTTGGGGTACAAAATTTTAAATCTTAAATTTTTCGTAACGTACTATTTTCAGTACTTTTGCCCGCATAGATACAAAAAACATACCAAAGTTTTTTGGTGTAAGGAGCATCAACTTCGGTTGTGCTATCCACATCACCTCCCGCTTTCGCCTTTATCACTTCACTACGTTACGTGGATATCGGCTCTATCGGGGCTAAAAGGGGAGTTTTTTATTCCAATTCAAAATTTTACACACATGATTCCAGCACAGTACAACGCCCAAGATGTCGAACAAAAGTGGTATGCCTATTGGATGCAATACGACTATTTTACATCCAAACCCGATCATCGTAAGCCCTATACTATCGTCATTCCTCCACCTAACGTGACCGGAGTGTTGCACATGGGACACATGCTCAACAATACGATTCAAGATGTATTAATTCGTCGCGCGCGCTTGAAAGGGTTCAATGCGTGTTGGGTTCCCGGTACCGATCATGCTTCGATTGCTACTGAAGCCAAAGTGGTGGCTAAATTGAAAAGTGAAGGTATTCAAAAAAACGATTTAACGCGTGAAGAATTCTTGAAACACGCTTGGGATTGGACTGATAAATATGGAGGCACGATTTTGGAGCAACTCAAACAATTGGGCTGTTCTTGCGATTGGAGTCGCACCAAGTTTACTATGGATCCCGATATGTCGGCTTCTGTAATTCATTCGTTTGTAGACCTATACCGTAAAGGATTAATCTATCGCGGCTATCGCATGGTCAATTGGGATCCCGAAGCCAAAACCACCCTTTCCGATGAAGAGGTGATTTACGAAGAACGCCAAGGAAAGCTATATCATTTGCGCTATGCTATAGAAGGCACGCAAGACTACGTAACCATTGCCACCACGCGTCCGGAAACCATTTTGGGAGATACTGCTATATGTATTCACCCCGAAGACGAGCGCTACCAACATTTGCGTGGTAAAAAGGCTATTGTTCCTATTTGTAGCCGGGTGATTCCGATTATTTTTGACGATTATGTTGATCCTGAATTTGGAACCGGTTGCTTGAAAGTAACCCCCGCACACGATGTCAACGACAAAGAATTGGGGGAACGGCACCATTTGGAAATCATCGATATTTTCAACGAAGATGCGAGCTTAAATAGCTTTGGATTGCATTATGCCGGAAAAGATCGTTTTGTAGTGCGAGAAGAAATTGCACTAGAATTGGAAGCTATCGGTGCTTTGGTGAAAACCGAAAACCATTTGAATAAAGTAGGAACCTCTGAGCGCACCAAAGCGGTGATCGAACCCCGATTATCCGATCAATGGTTTTTGCGCATGGACGAATTGGTGAAACCTGCGATTAAGGCTGTACTTGAAACCGAAGAAGTAAAATTGTACCCTTCGCGATTTAATAATACCTACCGTCATTGGTTGGAAAACATCCGCGATTGGAATATTTCGCGTCAATTGTGGTGGGGACAACAAATCCCCGCGTATTACTATGGCGATGGAAAAGAGGATTTTGTAGTCGCCGAAAGCAAGGAAGAAGCCCTTGCCTTAGCACAAAAAAGAACAGGAAATCCAGCACTTACCGTTGACCAACTCACCCAAGATGCCGATGCCCTCGATACCTGGTTTTCATCATGGTTATGGCCTATGGCGGTATTTGGCGGTATTTTGAATCCCGAAAATAAAGATTTTAAATATTATTACCCAACTAACGATTTGGTTACGGGTCCCGATATTTTGTTTTTTTGGGTGGCCCGAATGATTATTGCCGGCTACGAATATGCCGATGCCAAACCGTTTACCAATGTCTATTTGACGGGATTGGTGCGCGACAAGCAAGGCCGCAAAATGTCGAAATCGCTGGGGAACTCTCCTGAGCCGTTGGAATTGATCGAGCGCTTTGGAGCCGATGGTGTTCGCGTGGGCTTGTTGCTCAGCGCGTCTGCTGGAAACGATATCTTGTTTGATGAAGAATTATGCCAACAAGGGAAAGCGTTTGCCAATAAAATTTGGAATGCATTTCGCTTAATCAAAGGTTGGGAAGTGGCCGATATTGCTCAACCCGAATCTTCTACTGCCGCCATAGCTTGGTATGAAGCCAAATTGCAACACACCTTGGTGGATATCGAAGATAATTTTGACAAATACCGGATCTCTGACGCCTTGATGGCCATTTATAAGTTGTTTTGGGATGATTTCTGTTCTTGGTTCCTTGAAATGATCAAACCGGGCTATCAACAACCTATAGACCAAATGACTTTTGATAAAGCGATGGCACTTTTGGAGACCAATTTGAAATTATTGCATCCGTTCATGCCATTTTTGACCGAAGAGATTTGGCAATACATCAAAACACGGACTCCCGAAGAAGCGCTAATCATAGCCCAATGGCCAACTTCGGTTGCTTATGATGCATCATTGGTTAATGATTTTGAGTTTGCCAAAGAGGTTATTTCTGGGATTCGAACCATGCGCAAAGACAAAAATATACCCTTCAAAGACGTCCTTGAATTGAAGGTAGTCAACAAAGAGGGTAGTGCATCATTTTTTGACAGTGTCATTGCAAAATTGACCAATATTTCTTCTATTACCTATGTCAATAAAAAAGTAGAGGGCGCCTTATCGTATCGCGTGAAATCCAACGAATACTTTATTCCAGTCACTGGTGCCATCGATGTTGCTGCTGAGATTGAAAAATTGACCGCTGAATTGGAGTATACCCAAGGATTTTTGAAATCGGTGCAAGCCAAATTATCCAATGCAAAATTTGTATCGGGTGCTCCTGAGAAAGTCATCGAAATGGAGCGTAAAAAAGAAACCGATGCCTTAGCAAAAATTGCCACGCTTGAGGCGAGTTTGGCAGGTTTGAAATAAAGATTTTAAGCAAAAAAAAAGGAGTATTCTTCATCGAGAGTACTCCTTTTTTTGTTTTGATAGATGATTTATTCAAACTTAACCTTCGCCGTTTGCGAAACGCCATTTCTTGAAAATACTACTTCAACTTCATCTCCAGGGTTGATTTTGGCTAAAGCCTCCATATAGCCATACACATCTTTAATCGGTAACGTACCAATTTTGGTAATGACATCACCTTCCTGAATACCTGCTTTTTGAGCTGGTCGGTTATCGGTCACACCATCGACATGCAGTCCGTCAGGGTGTTCGGTATAATCGGGCATGATTCCCATGGTTACTTTGTATTTGGGACGCGTTTTCCCGGCATTTACTTTGGTTTTGGTAAACGGAATTTGTTCCATCACTTCAAGGGCTTGCGTGATTCGGAACACGTATTCAACGATGTTTTTAACTCCGTAGTAATTGATTTTATCCGCATCGTCACTCGGTTTATGGTAATCGCTGTGTGTTCCGGTAAAGAAATTTAAAACAGGAATGTCTTTCAAATAAAACGAAGTGTGGTCGGTCGGTCCGGTGCCGCTTTCCTCCAAGGTAACATGAAATCCAGCGGGTTTGTTTTTCTCGATGATTTTTGGAAATTCGGGACTCGTTCCTGTTCCTCCAATGATTAAATCTTTGGAGGCATTCAGGCGACCAATCATGTCCATATTGATCATGGTAACCACATTGGGTGTTTGCGCTTTGATGATGTCTGCTAGCGCTTTTGACCCGATTAATCCGTCTTCTTCTCCAGAAAATAAGGCAAAAATATAGTTGGCCTTTTCCGTAGTCTTGTTTTGGGATACCATTCGAGCCAATTCAAGAACACCCGCGACTCCAGAAGCGTTATCATCAGCACCGTTGTGAATTTGTCCTTGCGAATTCATTTGGGTAGAATTGCCGTGTTCGTTGCGACCCAAATGGTCATAATGCGCCCCAATCACAATGGTTTTGGCGGCTTTATTGTCTATATAGGCGACTACATTATGTGCTTTAATTTTCACCTCTTGGCTATGCAACGAATCTTTTGGGTTGCTTTTGTAGGTATATTCAAAAGGAATCAAAAAGGATTTTCCTTGATAGGGTTTGAGTTTCCATTTTTTGAATTGACTTTCCAAATATTCGGCGGCTTTTAATTCTTCCTTAGAGCCCACCAAACGACCGTTCATGGCATCGGAGGCCAAATAGGTGATGTGTTTTTGTAGTAGGGACTCGTCAATAGATTCGGCGGGATCCGTATCGACCCAATCGGCAATAAAAACATTGGTTTCACGAGCGGCTTCCTGTTGGCGATTGCTCGAAAAAACTAATTTTTTTCCATTGGGAGAAAACATGGGAAATGCGTTGAATTCGCTTTCAAAAGTAACTTGACGTAATTGGGTTCCATCAGTATTGATCATGTACAGTTGAAAGTCGTACCCACGTGTCGCATGATGGTTGGAAGAGAATATAATTTTTTGATCCGAAGGATGGAAAAACGGTGCCCAGTTAGCTTTCCCTAATCGGGTGATTTGTTTTAAATTGGAGCCGTCTGCATTGCAGGTATACAATTCCATTTCGGTGGGCGCAACTACATTTTCTTGGAGGAGTGCTTTGTACTCGCTTACTTCAGCCTCAGTTTTGGGTCGGGAAGCTCGGAAAACTAGTTTTTTACTATCATGCGAAAAAAAACTTCCGCCATCATAGCCTAAACCGAAGGTAATTTGTTTCAAATTTGAACCGTCAATATCCATGGTCCAAAGTTCCAAATCGCCTGAACGCGTTGAAGTAAAAGCAATTTTCTTTCCATCGGGAGAAACTACGGCTTCGGCATCATACCCGGGAGTGTTGGTGAGTTGTTTGACAATGTTTCCATTTAAATCGGCGATATACAAATCAAATTCAGGGTAAATCGCCCATAAATATTTCCCATCGCGTGGTTTGGGTGGAGCCGGACATTCCTTTTGCGCACCATGTGTCGAAGCAAAAATGATATGTTTACCATCGGGCATAAAGTACGAACAGGTGGTTCTTCCTTGTCCGTTGGAAATGCGTTTTAGGCTTTGGGGTGAAAACGTTTTTTCGTTGAGATTTAAACTAAAAATTTGATCACATTCAGCGCCTAAGCCTTTATTGGTGACTTGAAGGGTGAGCTTTTGACTGTCAGGACTAAAATAGGCCTCCGCATTGTCGCCGCCAAAAGTTAGTTTTTGAATATTTTTCAAGTTGTGTTCTTGGCCAAAAAGGGATACAACACAGCCCAAAAACAGGAGGTAAATTCGGTTTTGAAGCATGATTTAATTTTTCTCAAAGATAAAATTTACCACCCATTTGAAACCTTCTTTATTCAAAAATTTGTATCAATTGCTCTTTGTCAAGTGGTTTTTCTAAATACCCTTTCAATCCAATATAGGTTTCTGCTTTTTGCTTGTCTTTGTCGTTGAGCGAAGAGGTGAGGATATATACATTATATTGGTTTAAAAAGTCGGGTATGACCGCAATGACTTCATCCAAAAATTCAAACCCAGTTAATTCAGGCATATTGATATCCAAGAAGATATATGCTTGGTTGTTTACTTCTTCATGAATATTTTCTAATACAAATGTGAGTGCCTGTCGACTCGATAAATAGGTTTTTATAGCACAGTCGGAACACAAATTACGTATTGTCTTTTCGTGAACGTAATTAAAAATAGCATCATCGTCAATAAGAATACAATACATATAAAATAAATATATTCTTACAAATGTAAATTATTTTTTATTAAGTGTTATAAAAAAACGAGAACCTTTACCCAATTCAGAATACACATCAAGGGCGCCATTAAGTTTTTGAGTGATTTCTTTACAGATATAAAGACCCAGTCCGGTGCCTACTGCACTGTTTGAACCTCTAAAAAACATTCGAAAAATTTTTGGAAGATGCTCTGGTGCTATGCCTTCTCCATTAACTTCTACTTCTATGATTATTTTTTGGTTGGTTTCTGTGAGTTTGCATCGTACAACAGGATTTGAAAGGGTTCGATTACGGTATTTAACGGCATTTCCGATAATATTTTTTAACAAAGTTGCCATACGGTATCGATCGGAAGTAATCCATGGGCTTCCATTGTCTTGAAAAGTCATTTCCATTTGAACATCCGAAATAAAGCGTAAATCGTCAAAAATTCCATGGATCATTTCTTTTAGATTAAAATGTTCGTATGTAACTTCCAATCGAGCATTTCTCGAAAATTCCAAAATTTCTTGAATCGTATCGTCTAGTCGGGCTACACTAACATCAATGAGTTGAATGTATTCTTTTAGATTGGGGTCTAAATTTTCTGTTGCAAAAATTAGATTGACGAGTCCTTTAATCGATAGTAAAGGGGCTCTTAAATCATGCGATACACGATACACAAAGTTATCCAATTCATTGTTGAGTTTTTGCAGCTCTTGATTTTTACTAACAATTGTTTTTTGTGTTTTCTTGAGTTCTGAAATATCTACCCCATTGATAATAACATATTGCAATGTATCCTCAATAAAATATGGGAAAACATCAATTAATCGGTAGCAAGTTTTGTGGTTTGGCGTTGTGACAACATCGGTGTAATGGATAAGTTTTTTTAAATCGATGGCATCATTAACTTTTTGAGCCATTCGACGCATATTTTTTAATGGATGTCGTTTGAGTCGTAATTGAATTAATTCACTAATATTTTTTCCTATAAAGGACTCCCATTCGGGTTGTATTTTTAGCAAGGATTCATTGATAAAAGCGACATTCAAATTTTTATCGAGTACAATTTTCTGGGAGGGGGAATGGTTGAATAGACTTTCGTAGTATTTCTTTAAAGCGTCCAATTGCATTTCTGATTCATGCTTTTCAGTAATGTCTAAATTGCTGCCAATAAGTTTAACAATTTTACCCTCAGCTGTTCGTTCGGCAATGAGTAGGGTTTTTACATGCCGAGTTTCTTTAGTATTTCTGGGTTGAATGCGGTATTCATATTCCAAATGACTTTTATTAGAACGCATAAAGTTATGCAATCGTTCTACTGTAGCATGGTGATCTTCTACATGCACACAGTTTTTCCAAAAAGGATAAAAATCGACTGGGTCTAAGGTTCGCGGTATTCGCAATTGCTGCTCTAAAATGCTATTCCATTGGGTTTTTTGACTTTCAGCTTCCCATTCCCAAATACCGATTTGTGCTTTTTCAGCAATCGTTTCAAAGCGTTTGTTAATGCGTAAAATTTCATTGGGTGCATGAACTTCTTTTGTAATGTCTTTTTGGACCGAAATGAAGTTGATATGATTTCCAAATGGATCAAATACTGGAATTATTTCAATTTGGTTATAATACGGTTTTCCATTTTTGGTATAATTAATCAATTCAACAGCTACATTTTTTTTGTCACGTAATGCTTCGACCAGTCGTTTGTGTTCGGACTCTGATTGGGGTGCTCGTTTTAAAAAATCTTTGGGTTTTTTCCCGATAATTTCTTTGCGTTTATATCCCGTTGTTTTAACAAATGAATCATTCACCCACTCAATTTCCCCATGGTTGTTTGCTATAATTACATTGTTATTAATTTTTTTTGCTATTAGAGAGAGTTTGGTCAACTCCATTTTTGATTTATTGATTTCATCCAACTGATGTTGAATTTTTAAATGCTGTTGTAATCGAATGGTTAGGGCTAGAAATTGTTGGCTAAATATTTGAAAAAGCGTCTCTAAAGTTGGATTTAGCGAGCTGTACAAAGGAGATTTCAGTTTACTCACTAATCCCAAACAGCCAATATGAATTCCTGCCAATGCATCTTCAACGACAATTAATGCCCCTTTTTCATACGCCTCTAATTCGGGCACATGTTCCAATTGATTTTCTTCCAAAAGCGATATTGAAAAGGGAAGGTGTTGTTTAAAAAAATGAAAAAGCGAAGCACTTTTTTTTGCGGATTTGGTTAATTGTGAAGACATACCCTCAGTAAAGAGTTTTTGAATGCCGGTTTCAGGTTCCATTAACACAACTACAGCTGCTTCGACTTCCAACAAATCTACTATAGTTTCAACTGCGAGCTGTCCAAGATGTTCTATAATCGAGGATTGGAGCGCTTTGGAATTAAAATTGGATAGTCGTTTGTACAATGTCAATTCATGGTCCAAACGGTCCTGAGCAGCAATTAACTTCTGTTCCGTTGCAGAAAAACGGGTAACGCGAAGTTGCAGCTGTTCATAGGCTTGCTGTAATCCTATGGCATTGTTAGTATTCATGGTAAATTTGGGGCTTTTTGTTTATTTTCTGTAGATTACATAAAGTGCAGTGGTGTAATTATGATAGGTGTTTTTTCCATGTAATCGTGCAAATTCGCCAAACCCATACATGCCCAACCAAGGGGGGCATACTGCATCCGAGTAAAAGGGAGTTTGCATTTGGTATACCAGTTCTTCTTTCAATACACGATTGGTTAAATAACGACCTCGTGCTAAACAGTCGGCATGAAACACAGCCACAGGTTTTTTTCCAGCAGCACGACGGCTCATTGTTGCTACCATACGATCCATTTCTTTGAAAATCAATTCTTCATCACGTATGGTAAACCAAAGTTGGGTACCTTCTTCACAAGTGGTGGCATAGTAAATATGTTCGCCTTCATGCTTAGTAACCACACGCAAAATATGTTGATTACCATATTCTTCGGCAACTTCAGGAGGAAGAAGCTCGGCTAAAGCCCCAACGGGAATAGTGTGACCACAATCGGCATCTTTAGGCAATCCTAATCGCTCTAGAAAAGTGGACCAAGCGGGTTTTCCATTCAACTCTTCAATGATATGTCCGTTGGATTTGGTCACTGTCATAGGTTCACCAATAGCAATAAATCCATGGGTTGCTTGCGTATCTATGGTTAATGAGGGATCGCAAAATCCGATCGCAAAAGCACCATGTTCGGTTACTTGTTGCTCAAAAGCCTGAAAACTAACATAGCCTTTCATATTATCGGAAGTTGTGGCTCCAAATACAGTTACCTCTTCCCCAAAAACAGATTCAAATCCACGAATACATTCCGAATTATTGATATCAATCCCTGAGGCAATAAAATAAATCATGTTTATGCCTGCTTTTTGAGCTTGTAAGGCTTTGGCCATTTTGACACATTCGTCATACGAGTTATGGCCATAAATTGATGAACTGCCTGAAAGTGCAAATTCATCTCCTGTAATGGCCATTAATGCCATATCTTTCATGGATTCACTCACTCCCTCTCGACCTACGACCCCACAACAAGAGGCTGCTACGATGTGCGCATGTGGGGCCATTTCATTTGCTTGTTCAATAAAATCTTTAAAATCATGCCCCACAGAGGCATTAAAGATGAGTAGTGAAGCTTCATTAAGCTGTTCACCAAGTGCAATTTCTAAACATTCAGTAACACTTCTTTTTGTGTTTACAATACGAGTAGATGCGGAATAAAATTGTAGCATAGTAGTAGATTAATATTGGTAAAAAGAACCCTGATGTCGAGTTCATTAAGCGGCATATTAAATGTACTATTTTTACAATAGATAAATTTGTATTATCAATGAAAGTAATGTTTGTTAGCGACGAAAATTGTTTACCTGTAGATGAAGAAGCTATTGCTCGGTAGCTTCTTCAAATTTTTCAGCTACTTTTTCCCAATTAATATGTTTGAAAATATTTTCAACATATTTTTTTCGACGATTTTGATACTCCAAATAGTAGGCATGTTCCCAAAGATCAATTCCTAAAATGGGTTTTCCAGGAATTTCCGCACGAGGCATTAATGGATTATCTTGGTTGGTCGTATTCGTGATATCAAGTTTTCCAGATTTATTGACAATTAACCATGTCCAACCCGAACCAAAAACCTTCCCGGTAGCATCGATAAATTGATTCTTAAAGTTATCAAACGATCCAAAATCCCGATCGATAGTAGCGGCCAAAGTATCT
Organism: Flavobacterium sp.; assembly: GCF_027482425.1. GTDB lineage: Bacteria > Bacteroidota > Bacteroidia > Flavobacteriales > Flavobacteriaceae > Flavobacterium. The sequence goes on along the minus strand of NZ_JAIXWA010000045.1, from coordinate 6,252 downwards.
TTGGGTTGGGTTTGTCCTTTGGAGGTTAAGATTTCAAAATACAAACTATGGTTGTAATACCCCCCGAGGTTATTTTTTAAATCAATATTGGAAACATCGAGTTTTTTGAAAATTTCGCTCATGGGCAACGGTTCTAAATCGGTACCGCTAAGCAGCTGATTTAGGTTGTTGGTATAGGTAAGGTAATGTTTGGAATAATGTGTTTCCATGGTCAACGCATCGATGTCAGGTTGGAGTGCATCGTAACCGAAAGGGAGTTTAACCAATTCAAAAGCGCCTTCTTGGGCTTTTACTTCTTCCGGTACCCCAAGGATAACTTTTTGTTCTTTGGAGGGTAGTGGAACTTCAACGACTTCGGTGTATTTTTTCCGTTTACAAGACGCTAAGGAAAAAATGAGAAAACATCCCAAAAAGAGTACATACTGTTTCATTACTTACTTTTTTTTTGCGCCAATTCCATGATCGCTTGAATGTATTGTTCTTTGGCTTCGTCTTGTGAGAGATGGTTTATTTGAATCCAAGCATTCATTTTAAATGCATTTCGCAAATCTTGTGGATACACAAATCGATGCGTAGCCCTTCCCAAAGTAGATTGTTTGTATAAGGCATACAAACGCAACTGCACATCTTGGGGCAGGGAAGCTTGTGACATTGTGTTGGCAATGTCAACCGCTTCATCGAAACGTTCTTCCAATGGGAGATTATCCATGTTTTTTTACAGCAATAATCGTTTGATTACCTATAGCTTTTTGACCGAGTTTAACGTTTACTTCAGTTCCTAAGGGAAGATAAATATCAACCCGTGAACCAAATTTAATAAATCCTGCATCAGCGCCTTGACGCACGGTCATGCCTTCTTCGGCATAATTGACAATACGTTTGGCAAGCGCTCCTGCAATTTGGCGATACAGAATTTCGCCGAAAATACGGTTCTCTATAACAACGGTTGTGCGCTCATTTTCAGTACTGGATTTTGGATCCCAAGCTACCAAATACTTACCAGGGTGGTATTTACTGTATTTGACTTTTCCACTTGAACAGTAGCGTGTTACATGAACATTGATCGGCGACATGAAAATGGAAACTTGCAGGCGTTTATCTTTAAAATATTCGGCTTCGAAGACTTCTTCTATCACCACCACTTTTCCGTCTACAGGAGCCACAATTTGATAATCATTAACCTCTAATGGACGTTTGGGATTTCGGAAAAACTGCAAGACCATAATCAGTAAAAAAAGCAAAACTAATTGCACTGATTTAAGGATCCAAGGGTTTGAAATTACATGCGGTGATCCGAGTAATAGAACCGTAAAACTAAACGTTGCGATTAAGATGATTTTGGCACCTTCTTTATGAAACATAATCTAAAATTTGGTAAAACAAAAATACAAAGGGCGTTACAAATATAATACTATCTAAGCGATCTAAAATACCTCCATGTCCCGGCATAATTTTGCCGCTGTCTTTAACTCCGGCGATACGCTTAAATTTGGATTCAATTAAATCCCCTAAAGTACTGAAAATACTAATAATCGCAGCGCTTACCGTCCAAATCAAAACCGAAGTATCGGCATACTCAGGTTTGGGTTGAAAATAAAACCGTGAAATAAGGTAGCCCACAAGAATTGTAAATACCATCCCACCAAGAAAACCTTCAATTGTTTTTTTGGGTGAAATTTTCTCCAACAACTTATGTTTTCCGATTGATTTTCCAATAATGTAAGCAAAAGTGTCGTTTGTCCAAATCAACAAGAAAATACTAATGATAATTTTTGGCCGGTATTCATTATTGGAAAAAGGAATTTTCACTAAAATTAAAAAGGGGAGAATCACATAACCTAAGGTAAAAAGATAGCGTGACCAGACTCCGATGTGTTCTTTTTTGAAATTAAACAGAAGCAATAAGCATTTGATGGAAATGAAAAGAGTGACAATGAGGAGTAAAATGTCGTTAGTTTTATTGGTTCGAAATTGAGACGCCCAATAAAAGGCAACAGTACCAATAATCAAAGGAGCGATTCGATTGATATGCACCAATCCACAAAACTCATAAATTGCAATAAGCATGAAAAGTCCAAACAGGATAAAAAAACTATCCATAGAGTAGGAAGTAGCGCCCAGCAACAACGTTACATAAACGATACCTGATAGGAATCGGGTGAGGGATTCACTCATGATTACAAATCTTCTAAAAGCAACAAATAGAGGTTTTTGTGACAACTTCCATACGTTAGAAAGTCCTCTTCCTGCGCTTTTTCAAAGTATTTAATGGTCGTAATATTGGTTGGGTATTCTTTGTCGTATTTCTTTTTAATCATCCGTAAACCGTCACTTTTTGATTCTAAAATTTGACTGGTTGTGGCAAGGATTACAATATTATCGGGAAGTTCGTTAGGTTTTTTTTGTTTAATTTGATTAGAAGAAAACAAAACAGAGCCTTCATCTGCGATTAAATTTTCGCAACTGGCAAAAAAGAAGGAAGGTTGGCTTACCGTTTGATGGGGAAGGCGATTTTCCTCCAAAAGACTAAAAAGTTTGGATTCAAAACACAAAACTTCTTTTTCAAACCAGTCATTTTCTTCTAATATATTTTCAAACTGTTCTTTGACTTCTGCTAAGTTTTCACAATAGATGAACTTCCCTCCATTTTTTTTAAAATTGAAAGTAAATTGCTCGTCTATAGGTAAATTAGAAGGTTTAGGCGAGTTGTATTCGCTTTGACTTTCCTCTTCGGAACCTTCATGACCGGAACCAAATATTTTTCTGAAAAGACTCATATATTGGATGTTCTTCTTTAAAAAGTTGGACTATTCCAAAGATAAAAAAATCTTAATTCAAAACCGTTAATGAATTAAGATTTTTTAAAATTTTGTTAAAAAGAAGTTATGAAGGATTTTCTTCGGTCAACGTGTGTATTTCTTCAAAGGGACGCTTGCCAAAAATAGCCTCCAAGTCATCTTTAAAAATCACTTCTTTTTCAATTAAAATATCAGCCAATTGAAGTAATTTTTCTTTATTTTCTTTTAGTAATTTAATGGCGCGTTGGTATTGACCTTCTACCAAAGCGGAAATTTCTTTGTCAATCAAAACAGCGGTTTCTTCTGAATACGGTTTGCTGAAATTGTACTCCGATTGACCACTGGAATCGTAATAGGTGATATTTCCAATTTTATCATTCAATCCGTAAATTGTCACCATTGCTCGAGCTTGACGTGTCACTTTCTCCAAGTCGGAAAGCGCACCTGTAGATATAATGTCAAAAACAACTTCCTCGGCAGCACGGCCTCCCATAGTTGCACACATTTCATCCAACATTTGGTTGGGTCGCACAATCAATCGCTCTTCTGGCAGATACCAAGCCGCTCCTAAACTTTGTCCTCGGGGAACGATAGTTACTTTGATAAGCGGCGCTGCGTGTTCGAGCATCCAACTCACGGTGGCATGACCCGCTTCGTGAACAGCAATAGCTCGCTTTTCCTCAGGGGTAACGATCTTGTTTTTCTTTTCTAATCCCCCAACAATTCGGTCAACAGCATCCAAAAAGTCTTGGCGTTCTACCTGTGATTTATTTTTACGAGCCGCGATCAAAGCCGCTTCATTACACACATTGGCAATGTCAGCCCCTGAAAAACCTGGCGTTTGTTTTGCTAAGAATTCTGTATCTAAATCATCTGCTTTTTTCAAAGGAGTAAGATGCACTTCAAAAATTTCTTTACGTTCGCGAATGTCCGGTAAATCAACATATATCTGTCGGTCGAAACGACCTGCTCGCATCAATGCCTTATCGAGAATATCAGCCCGGTTGGTCGCTGCCAACACAATGACGTGCGTATTGGTTCCGAAACCATCCATTTCTGTTAGTAATTGGTTGAGCGTATTTTCACGTTCGTCATTGGACCCTGAAAAATTATTTTTTCCACGGGCGCGACCCACAGCATCAATTTCGTCAATAAATATTATGGCAGGAGATTTGTCTTTGGCTTGTTTAAACAAATCACGAACACGTGAAGCTCCAACCCCCACAAACATTTCTACAAAGTCAGAACCCGAAAGGGAGAAAAAGGGTACCTTGGCCTCTCCAGCCACCGCTTTAGCTAACAAAGTTTTTCCTGTTCCAGGAGGCCCTACAAGCAAGGCTCCTTTTGGTATTTTACCGCCCAAGGCAGTATATTTTTCAGGATTCTTTAAAAACTCAACAATCTCTTGAACTTCTTCTTTGGCGCCTTCCAATCCAGCCACATCTTTAAAAGTGACTTTAACATCATTCTTTTCATCAAATAAACGCGCTTTCGATTTTCCAATGTTGAAAATTTGTCCGCCACCACCGCCAGCGCCTCCTGATGCCATACGTCGCATAAAATACAACCAAACACCAATGAGAATGATAAGGGGTAAAAAGTTAAAAAAGTATTCAGACCAATCACTTTTTTGTTGAAAATCATAGGAAACTAATTGCTTCTTTTTTACAGCTTCTGCCAATTCTTTTTGAAAAAGTTCATCATTCCCAATGTCAAATGTGTAATGCGGTCCTTTGTTGATTGAACCAAACACATCTTTAGCTACTTTTTGGTGCTTTTTTTCTTTGAGTGCTTTTTCGGTAAGGTAGGCCTCTGCTTTGGTTTTGTTAAAAACAATTACTTTTTGAACTTCTCCGCGTTTTAACATATCGTCAAACTGCGAGATACTTATTTTGGAATAATCTTGAATGGTGGAGCCTCCAATCATATTTAATGCAATGAGCATGAATAAGATGGCGCCTGTAATCCACCAGGGGCTAAATTTTATACCGTTAGGTTTTTTATCTTCAGACATAATTTTTTGGGTTCCTTTTTTTAGTATTGAGTTTCAATTCGGGTCATTTTGGCATCCCCCCACAATCCTTCAATGTTATAGTATTCACGAGGCTCTTTTTGAAAAACATGGACCACAATAGAAACATAATCCATCAATACCCATTCACCATTCTCAGTTCCTTCTACATGCCAAGGTTTTTCTTTAAATTCTTTTGAAACAACTTTTTGAATTGAATTTACTATTGCATTCACTTGTGTATTGGAGGAGCCTGTACACAAAACAAAATAATCACAAACTGCCGTGTCAATTTCTCTTAAATCTAAAAGGTCGATCTCGTTTCCTTTTACTTCTTCGATTCCTTTTATAATGCCCGCCAATAGGACATCAGTACTCACTTCTTTTTTTATCATTTAAAACTGCTTCTTATTTTGCAAAGGTATTGTTTTTTGTCATTATTTTTGAGGCTTAACAGAAGTTTAAATCCGAAAATTTACCCTCTTGTCCTATGCAGTTAATCAAACTCGATGCCACAGATTCGACCAATGATTTTTTAAAAGCATTGACACGTTCTAAACAGCTAGAAAATTTTACTACGGTACTTGCGCAAAATCAAACTAACGGCAAGGGGCAACGTGGGGCTCGTTGGATTTCGGAACCAGGTAGTAATTTGATAATGAGTGTATTGATTCAAAATAATCAAGTCCCTACCAAAGCAGTTTTTCATCTTAATGTGGCTATTGCCACCAGTCTTTTGATGGTGTTGCAACGCTATCATATTCCGGATTTGAGCATCAAATGGCCCAACGACATTTTGTCAGGTAATCAAAAGTTAGGGGGTATATTGATTGAGAATTTGATTAAATCAGACCAGTCTTGGGAGGCTATTGTAGGTATCGGACTCAATGTACATCAAAAAGACTTCAAGGATTTACCCAAAGCGACTTCACTTTATACCGTTTCGCAACAATCCTATGATATCGAACAACTTGCTCAGGAAATTATCGCCGAATGTCAAGCCAACTATCCCAATGTGGTTCGACAAGAAGTTGAGTTGATGTGGGGTTTTTACCATGACCATTTATTTCGAAAAGGGGTGCCTTCTGCGTTTGAATTGCCCAATGGACAACGGTTTATGGGAAAGATTCTAGAAGTTACGCTTGAAGGGCAATTGGTTCTTGAAGATCAATGGCAGACGATTCGTCATTTTGACGTGAAAGAAATCCAGTTATTGTATTAAAAAAACCGACGGAGTAGTCGGTTTTCTATTTTTTATAATTTCCCCATATTGGAGGAGAGTGTTTCCAGAAATTTGGTGATAGGCCCTTTAACCATCATTGCCATCATTGCATTGAATTCGCCTTCAAATTGCAACTGCACTGCTGCAGTTTCAGCTCCAGTAGATTCGATATTGGCGATTAAGGTAAAAGGTACTTTGTCGCTTGCAGCCCCTAATTTGAT
>NZ_JAIXWA010000071.1 GCF_027482425.1 Flavobacterium sp. | reverse complement strand
GGTGACGACCGTTACATTTATATGAATGGAGACCCCGATGTGACTTTCGGTTTGGCTTCTACCTTCAACTACAAAAATTTTGATTTCAATTTCAACATGCGTGCGAGCTTAGGAAACCGTGTATACAATGCGGTGAATGCTACCCGTGCGCAATACAATTTAATCCGTAACAACGGGGTGTTATCAAATCTTCCAAACAACGTTCAGTCTACTGATTTTACCAATACACCGGATGTATTTTTATCGGACTTGTACGTAGAAAATGGATCATTCTTACGAATGGATAATATTACTATGGGATATACGTTCCCAAAATGGTTGGATGGAAAAGCGAGCTTACGTGTATTTACAGGGATGCAAAATGCATTTATCATTACCAAATATAGTGGGATTGATCCTGAAATCAATGGCGGTATCGACAATACCATTTATCCACGTCAACGCACGCTCTTGTTTGGTGTGAATATGAAGTTTTAAAAAAATGTGATATGAAAAAAATGTTTAAAAAATCGATTTATCTGTTAGGTTTATCGCTGGCGTTAACATCCTGTACGAAAGATTTGGATGTGTTGCCTGAAGATGATGATATCTTCACAGCGGAGGCTTTTTACAGCCAGCCTGGTGCTTACGAGCGTGCTTTGGCTGGGGTGTATGGAAATTTATCCTTGACAGGAACACAAGATGCAGGATCATCGTTTCTTCAAGGAATTGATGCGGGTACAAGTCAGTACGGTCGTTGTTTGTGGTATTTGCAAAATTTAACGACTGATGAAGTAATTTGGAGTTATGAAAATGACCCAGGTACTCGTGAACTACAGCGTGCGATTTGGACAGCGAACAATCCAATTTTCTTAGGGATGTTTAGCCGTACCATGGCTGAAGTAGCTTTGGCGAATGAGTTTTTACGTCAGACAACGCCAGCAAAATTAAGTTCTCGTGGCGTAACCGATGCCACGCAATTGAGTAATATTGCTACGTATCGTCAAGAGGTTCGTGTTTTACGCGCTTTGGCGTACTATAACATGATGGACTTGTTTGGAAAAGCGCCTTTCGTTACAGAGAATGATCCTTTAAACTTTAGAGGACCCGAGTACAACCGTCAACAATTGTTTACGTATATTGATAATGAGTTGAATGCTGTTATTCCAGACCTAAAAGCGCCTCGTGCTAATGTGTACGGCCGTTTGGATCAAGCGATGGCTCGTATGATTTTGGCTAAAATGTACTTGAATGCAGAGGTATTCATTGGTACGCCCAAATACACTGAATGTGTGGCTCAATTAAACCAAGTTATCGGTGGAGGATATACGTTAAACTCTAACTATTTCAACAACTTTACCGCCGATAACCACATTTCTACTGAGATGATTTTCTCATTACAGTCGGATGGGGTGGTCACTCAAAACTTTGGTCCTACCACTGTGATGATTAACGGACAAGTAGGTTCGATGGAATCTAACGGTGTTTCGCTAGGTGTTGGTGCCGGCGGATGGGGTGGAGCTTTACGTTTACGTAAACAATTTGTACAAAAGTTTGATGGCACTGCCTTTGCTTCTGATGTGCGCAAGAGTGCTATTTTACCTGGATCTCGTTCTATCGAAATCACAGATGTAGCAAATCGCGATCAAGGGTTTATCTTAGCGAAATACAAAAACGTATCCTCTACAGGAGTTGCGGGACCAAATTCTACTTTTGTAGATACCGATTTCCCATTGTTCCGTTTAGCCGATGCGTATTTAATGTATGCTGAGTGTGCTGTTCGTGGTGCTTCAGGAGCTACATTGTCACAAGCCGTGGCTTATGTTAATGCACTACGCGAAAGAGCAAACAATGGAAGTTCTAGTGCCAACATCAGTGCTGCTGATTTGACGTTAGACTTTATCTTAGATGAGCGTTCTCGTGAGCTTCACTGGGAAGGTCACCGTCGTCAAGATTTAATTCGTTTTAACAAATTTACAGGAGGAAGCTACAATTGGGCATGGAAAGGAAATGGGGTGAATGGTATCGCTATTTCAAACAACTTAAAAGTATTCCCTATCCCAACCAATTCTATTGCAGCTAACCCCAACTTAACACAGAATCCAGGTTATTAATCCAACACAATTAAACAATTTTAAAATGAAAAAAATAGTTAAACCCATACTAGCTTTTGCTCTTTTATTCGGAGCAGCTTCGTGTACCGATGAGCAGGATTTAATTTTTACTACGCCTCCTGCTGAATTTAAAATTCTTTCTCCACAATCTGGTGAATCAGTGGTTTTATCTCCTGATACACCCCTTAACCCAGGTTTAGCCTTAACATGGGAAGATGCTGATTATGGAGCAGAGACTCAAGTGAATTACACCATCCAAGTGGATAAAAGTGGTGATAGTTTTGATACTCCTTTGGATGTTACTTCAACTACAAACACTTATGCTACAATCAATTCAGATGTGTTGAACAGTGCTTCAGTAGCTTCTGGATTAACGCCTTTCACACAAGGTGGTTTAGAAGTTCGTATCAAATCAACTATCGGAACTACTGGAAGTGAAGCTAAATATTCGGATGTTATTACGTATTTAGTAACTCCTTACTCAACAGATTTGCCAAAATTAGCGGTTCCAGGTAACCACCAAGGTTGGAATCCCCCCACTGCACCAAGAATTGCTGCTTCTGCTTTCGGTCAAACCGATTATGAAGGGTATGTTTGGTTAGATGGAGGATACAAATTTGTGGCTCCAGATGCTTCAGGAAACTTCAACTGGGGGAACACCGATTGGGGAGATGATGGATCTTTCTCTGGCGTTTTAGTAGCTACTGGCGAGTCTGATTGTACCGCTGCTGCTGGATATTACAGAGTACAAGCTAATACTACAACATTAGCGTATACGGTAACGCCAACTACATGGGGAATCATTGGTTCTGCTACACCTGGTGGATGGGATAATAGCACACCTTTAACGTATAATGCTACCACAAAAAAATGGACAGGTACCGTAGTGATGACTGCTGCTATGTTCAAGTTTAGAGCTAACAATGCATGGACAATCAATTTTGGTGGTGATAACAACGATGATGGTTCTATGGATTATAATGGTCCAGATATTGCTTCGCCTGGAGCAGGTACTTATTTAGTAGAGTTGGATTTATCTAACCCAAGAAAATACTCGTACACATTAACTGCACAATAATAAATCTTTAAGCAAGGACTGCTTTAACCCAGTCCTTGCTTTTTTTTTAACTCAAAATGCTATGAGAAAATTATTATTATTTATTGGATTTGCCTTAACTTCTACACTTCAAGCACAAGTAATTAGTTGGCAAGGCGGGACCAACCCCGATCAAAATCAATCGGCCGTGATTCTCTTTGATAAGAGTACAACGCCTTTAGCCACCTACACAGGGGTAATTTATGCACACACCGGGGTTACGCTTAACGGATCACCTTGGCAAAATGTAAAGGGCAATTGGGCAAATAATTCTACACAACCTGCCTTAACTCAGGTTTCAGGTAATATTTATCGTTTGGATTTAACACCAACCCTCCAATCGTTTTACAATGTAAGCTCGGGAGCAATTACCAATGTAAATATTGTGTTTCGAAATTCTGTTGGAAATGCACAAACTGTTGATTTTGTATTAAATGTGGGTGCTTTTCAATCGTCGCTTACAGCCCCTGTCAATGGAAGTAATACACTATTATCAGCGGGACAAAACTTTTCTGTTACAGCGACCAACACCAATGGCAATGCCAACTATACCTTACAAGCCAATGGTACTACGATTAATACGTTTACCGGTTCAAATTATGCGTTCACCGATGTGAATGTAACGCAAAACAAAACCTATCAATTATTGGTTAATCAAGGCGCTGTTACCTTCACGTATACTTTTAGTGTTGTTGTGAATGCGGGAACAACTACTGCTTCAATGCCCGCTGGGTTAGAAGACGGTATTAATTACAACAGTTCTGACAACACCAAAGCTACACTTGTTTTAACAGCTCCAGGTAAAGATTTTGTTTATGTGGCAGGTAGTTTTAATAACTACCAACCGGATTCTTCTTTTTTAATGAAACGCGACTCATCGAATAATAAGTTTTGGTTAGAATTAACCAACTTAACTCCTGGGGTCAATTATAATTATCAGTATTGGGTTTGTGATCAAACCCCTACAACAAACTCTCCTGCGGTTGTAAAAACAGCCGATCCTTATTCTACATTGGTTTTGTCAAATTTTGACGATCCATTTATCCCAGCTTCAAGTTATCCAAATATTCCGGCCTATCCCTCAGGTCAACAACGTGAGGTCACAGTGCTCAGAACAGGACAGACACCCTACAATTGGAGTAATGCAACCTTAAATTTCGTAAAACCTAATAAAGATAATTTAGTGGTTTACGAAGTGTTAGTTCGTGACTTTGATGCTAATCGCAATTATCAAGATATCATCAACCGAATTGATTATTTTAAAAACTTAAAAATCAACGCGATTCACTTCATGCCTGTGATGGAATTTGAAGGAAATGAAAGTTGGGGATACAACACATCATTCCATATGGCCTTAGACAAATTCTATGGAACGGCCGATAAATTTAAAGAACTTGTTGATCTTTTACATCAAAACGGTATTGCTGTAATCTTAGATGTTGCTTTAAATCACGCCTTCGGGAGAAATCCTATGGTGCGTATGTGGATGAAAGATCCTGATGGTGACGGATGGGGTGAGCCCGCTGCGGATAATCCGTATTTTAATGAGTTTTCAAGACACAGTTACAACGTGGGAAGTGACTTTAATCATAGTTCACAACTTACCCGTTCTTATACCAAACGTGTGGTTAAACATTGGATACAAGAGTTTAAAATTGATGGTTTCCGTTGGGATTTAACCAAAGGATTTACCCAAAACTGTTCTGGAAACGATGATACTTGTACCAATGCCTATCAACAAGACCGTGTCGATGTTCTGCGAGAGTATGTAGACTACAGTTGGTCATTAGATCCTTTCCACTTAGCTATTTTTGAGCACTTGGGAATCGATGGTGAAGAGCAACAATGGGCAAATTACCGTATCAATGAAAATCCAAGTAAAGGAGTAATGATGTGGGGAGAATTAACCGCTCCTTATACCCAATTAATTCAAGGATTCTCTACTGGAGCTGACATCACACGTATGGGGCACGTAAGCCGTGGATTTAATGCAAAACGTTTGTTGGGATATCCAGAAAGTCACGATAAGGATCGTATTATGTATTCTGCGCTTACTTTTGGTAATGGAGGTGGAACATCACCCGTTATCAATAACTTGAACAATGCGCTTTACAGAATGTCGGCTATCGGGGCTATCAGTTTGTTGATTCCTGGGCCAAAAATGATTTGGCATTTTGCTCCTCTTGGAATGAATTTGTCTATTTTCACTTGTACCAATGGTACCGTAAATACCGATTATGACACCACTACTGGCGATTGTAAATTGGATACCAAACCACAACCACAATGGGTTAACAACTGGCTAGGAGTTCCACAGCGTGCTAAAATCTATAACGATTGGGCCAAAATGATTGACCTCAAGTTAAGTAATCCTGTGTTCAACGGAGACTATGCTATCAGTACTGATGGAAATAACATTCGTCAACGTGTGTATGTGTTCAATAATTCATTGCCAACATCTCAATTGCGCAATGTGGTGATTTTAGCCAATATGTCTGTTGCTTCGCAAGGTATTCGTCCTGATTTCCCTTACACAGGGACATGGTATAACTTAATGGATAATACCCCTGTTAACGTTACAAGCACTACGGCAACCATTTCGGTTGAAGCTGGAGGATTCAGAATTTATGGAAATCAGCAAGCCTTGAATAATGATCAGTTCACTAAACTTGATTTTGTAACCGTTGCTCCAAATCCAACTACTGGTTCAATTATGGTCAACACCAATTTGACATCTATGGATGTGTATTCTATCACAGGGCAGTTGGTAAAATCATTTGAGAATGTAGTAATGGATCGTGAGTATTCTATTGAGGATTTAAAAGGAGGACTATATGTTGTAAGATTAGTTGACGAAAATGGTCAAACCAAATCCGTAAAGTTGATTAAAGAATAAATTTATTTCAATAGTTAGTGTAAAAAGGTTTCTGTTTTAACAGGAACCTTTTTTTATTCTTTCGATTTGCCTTAGCTTTGAGTTGAAATTAGTTTACGCCCATGAAGCGATGGATCGCCAAGTCCGCGAAGATTTTGAGTTGTTGACTACTGGAGTGTCAAAAGGGGATTTTGCGCTATCCTCAAAATTCTTGAATGCCGATGAATTTTTGTCCGAAAAACAAAGGAATACGACTTCGGATACAAGTCCTCAAGTGATAGAAAAAGGCGCAATTGTGTTGCCAAAAATATAGATATACAGTTCAAAGTCCAGTTGGAGGAATTTGAATTTCAAGGTTAAAAAGTAAATGGATTGCAAAGCCAGTTAAACGACCAAATGATGCCCATTTTCTCCTCTTTGATAGGCGGTGGCGTTTTATTTGTCAAAAAAGTCAAAATGAAAGGGTTTAAACTGATGAATGTGGTGCCTCGTTCCATGGGGAAAGACAAGTTAAAAGACCCGGATTTGTAATAAGTTGACCTTAAAACTAAAATTAACAACAATATTGTCATACCCGAACGCTTTAAGTTTAAAGTAGCGGGATTCCGACACCGAATCGAGTGCACGACGCGTTTTGATGGTCGTTTAAATTTGAAAATGCGCTTGGGATTGCCTTCGCTTGGAATCATTGGAATCCCTCTAAAAATTTCAAGTTCTCAGGAGAATCCCTGCGTTAGATTGGACAGACAAACAAACAGAAGATTTAGAAGCGACCGAGTATAAAGAAGGAATGGAACATACTCCCAATACCACTGCACTGGGTACCGTTCCCGTTCCGCCCACAGCTGATAAATAAAAAGGGAATTTGTTGAATAACACCATAAAGTTGGTTCGTTTTCCCTAATTTCGTGACCTAACCGATAAACAATGCTCTTTAATTCGCTATCGTTTTTACTCTTTTTGCCATGGGTATATGTGCTCTATTGGTTTGTTTTTCCAAATCAATTGAAACGGCAAAATATAATGTTGCTCTTGGCGAGTTATTTGTTTTATTCCTTTTGGGATTGGCGGTTTCTCTTTCTTTTGTTATTTTCTACGGGTCTCGATTATTATTCAGGTCTCTTTATGGCCGATGCCAAATTACAAGTGCAAAAACGGTTTTGGTTTTGGACCAGTATCGGGATCAATCTGGGGTTTTTAGGGGTTTTTAAATATTACGATTTTTTTGCCACTTCTTTTGCCGAAATGTTGGCTCAAATGGGGTGGAAGGTAAATGTGGTCTTATTACAAATTATTTTACCCGTAGGCATCTCGTTTTATACTTTTCATGGATTGTCTTATGTTATTGATATCTATAAAGAACGGATTACACCCGAACGCAATTTTGTCAATTATGCCCTCTTTGTAAGCTATTTTCCCTTACTCGTCGCGGGGCCGATTGAACGCGCCACCCATTTACTGCCACAAATAAAAGCCCCGAGAGTTTTTAACTTTCAAAAATCGAAAGAAGGTATCTATCAAATTATTTGGGGGTTTTTCAAAAAAGTTGTTATAGCCGATACTTGTGCTGTCTACGTTAATACTATTTTTGAAAACGATGATACGGCCAATTCCCTCACGTTATTGTTGGGGGCAATTTATTTTGCTTTTCAAATTTATGGGGACTTTTCGGGCTATTCCGATATTGCTTTGGGGGTGTCTAAGTTGTTTGGGATAGATTTGTTGCGCAATTTTAATTTTCCCTATTTTTCAAGAGATATCGCCGAGTTTTGGCGGCGTTGGCACATTTCATTGTCTTCATGGTTTCGCGATTACCTCTATATCCCACTCGGCGGCAATCAAGGTTCGCTAGCCAAGAAAATTCGCAACACATTTATTATTTTTTTGGTAAGTGGATTTTGGCACGGAGCCAATTGGACATTTATAGTGTGGGGTGGATTGAATGCGCTTTATTTTTTACCCCTATTAATTCGCCAAAAGAATCGAACCCATTTGTCGATTGTTGCCCAGGGAAGAATTTTTCCAACACTTAAAGAGCTTTTTCAAATGCTATTTACCTTCGGAATGACTACATTAGCATGGGTGTTCTTTAGAGCGGCTTCGGTTACCGAAGCATTTCACTATCTTAAAAATATGTTTGCCTTTTCCTTTAATGGAGGGATTCAATATTTGTCTATCGATCGGTATAGTGTTGAATTGGTGGCCCTATTGGTGGTGTTTATCGGTCTAGAATGGTATGCTCGCGAAGGTGAACATCCGATTCGAGGACGATATACGGCACTAAAAGCAAGCCTATTGCTGCTAGGTGTTATGTTGTTAGGTACGTATTCAAATCCGAGTAGTTTCATTTATTTTCAATTTTAATGATGAAAAAGTTTATACGTTTCTGCTTCAAAGGATTAGGGATAACAGTGCTGATTTTATTCGCGTTAGATCTCTTATTCACAGGAGTAATGCAAGAAGCTACTCCACGAACCAAATATCAATTTCTACGACAGCTTAAAAATAAACACATCAATTATATTTTTATCGGTTCCTCCCGTGTCGATAATGGGATAGTACCTGAGGTTATTCAAAAAAAGACAGGGAAGTCATCGGTCAATCTCGGTTTTCAAGCGTCAAAGATGAATGATTTGTATACGATGCTACAATTGATAAATGCCTATAAAATTTCGTATGATACCCTCTATGTTCAGATCGATTACAATTATAATCTCAAAGGGTGTTCCAACATGATGAAGTACGAAATCATGCCATTTATCCACGAAAATGCAGCAACGCGCCATTATGCCCATACACAACTAGCCGATGATCCCTTGCTGTTTTATATGCCATTTTACAGGTATGCCCAAAATGATTTGAAGATAGGCGTTCGAGAGTTTTTAATGAACTGTGTGGGTAAAAAAACCTTTGTATCAACAACTCAAGGTTATAATTCTTTGGAGGGTTCTCACACCACGCACGGCTACCGTTTGCCTAAAAAATTGGCGCCTAAGAATACCACTTTTGAAGCCATGAAAACCTACATCAAAACCCATAATATGCGGGTTCGATTTTTCTGCGCTCCATTTTGTTTGAACGTAAATAACAAAGCCTATTTGCTACAGTTGAAGCAACGAATTCCTGAATTAATCGATTTTTCTGCAGTAGTTCCTAACGATCATTTGTTTAATAATTGTGCCCACTTAAATGATGCTGGTGCAAACTATTTCACGCGATACTTTGTTGAACATGAGTTGCAAAAATCGAGTAAATTGCAATAATTCCATTTTAAAATAACATTAAACCATATTTCATTTTTATTGTCAAACCCAATAATGTGTAAAAGACTTATTTGATGCGAATTTTACAATTACTCGTAGTGTCCTTTTTATTGATATCCTGTCAAAAAGATGAGGCGCAGAATTTAAATACATCTTCTAGAGAGACTAGGACAATCACGTACAATAATGTAAACGTCACTGTAGTTATTGACAAACCTGCCATAAACAATCCTGATGTTTTACTTGTATTTCATGGAACAATTGAAAGTGATTCTCAATTATTGACTGCTGCAAATAAAGCTCTTGATGAGTTTAAAAAAGTAGTGGAAAGAGATGATATGATGATTATAAGTGTGGCTCATCCCCAAGAATTTATATTGTTTGGGGATAACATTTTACAAGCTGAAGCGGCCTTGTTATGGGTAAAAAACAACGCCAGTGAGGAACTAGGCATTACAGTGGGTAAAATATTTTTAGCGGGACATTCTCAAGGAGGGTATTTGGTTACTCGACTAAATACAATGCATCAAACAAATGGGGTTATTGCCAGTGCCCCCGGCCCTTTAAATCTTGTTTATCGGTGTGATCTTGAAGAGAATGGGCAAGTAGTGTCTAGTTCAACTTGTACGAAATTGAAAAATGTTTATGGACTAACTTCAGAAAATCCTAATGCCTATTTTGAAAGGTCCTTATTGAATTTTACCAATGGCTTCAAGTCGGATATTTTATTTGTACAAGGATTGAACGATTCTCCCATACAAATGTACTCATGGCCTATTTTCAAACAGGAAATACAAAATTGCGGTAACTGCCAAAACAGTCAATTTGTTGAAATAGCTGGAGGGCATAATGCTTTGTTTGTAAACGCTCTAAATACAGTCGCAAAGCAAGAGGTAAATAATTTTATTTCTTCGCATTAATGATTAATATGATGATAAATACAGCTGAAACCTATACAAAAATTAGTGCTACATTTTTTTATATTATAGAAAATGTAAATTGAGGTAAATTTATAGAAAACAGGGGCTATTAGTCCCTTTTCTTTTGGGCTTAAATTACGCCGTAAATTACACAGTGAAAAGAAAAACCCCTGATAATCTTATAAAAACCAGGGGTTTATAAAAATGATGGTGGTGCCTCCAGCCCCGAAACTTCGGGGGAACCAGGGACATTATAGTTTTTTATCAAGAATTAATTTTTCGATTAGTTCTGGGTTTTGGATTAACTTTTGAATAAATACTTTGCGCTTCATTTT
>NZ_JAIXWA010000044.1 GCF_027482425.1 Flavobacterium sp. | reverse complement strand
TAAAAGGATTACTAAACGTTGCAGCGCGCTGATACCTTTTTGAGAATAAAAGCATCAAGGCTAACTGCTTCATAACAAATAAAAAGATTTACAAGATGAAACAAGGTATTCACCCAGAAAATTACAGATTGGTAGCTTTCAAAGATATGTCAAACGAGGATGTATTTATCACGAAATCTACTGTAGAAACTAAAGAAACTATCGTGGTAGACGGAGTGGAATATCCGGTGTATAAAATGGAGATTTCTCGTACTTCCCACCCTTTTTATACTGGTAAATCGAAATTGATTGATACGGCAGGACGTATTGATAAATTCAAAACGAAATACGCTAAGCACGGTAAGTAATTCGTATTTATTGTGTGTTCAAATAGAAAAAGCCATCCTTAGGGGTGGTTTTTTTATTGCCTATTTCTTCGTAGTTTTGACCCATTAGCTGAAAAATTCACTCATGAACTATATTCTCTTCGACGGCCCGGTCCGTAATGCCCTTTTACCCTTTACGTTTACCCGACCTGTGTGTGATATTCGCATAGGGATATTGACCATTCGTGAAAAATGGGAAAAATATTTGGGTTCGACCACTACGACGTTAACCGAAGAGTATTTGTCGGAAAAGTTTCCCATGGTCGAAATGGAGGCCAATGTAATGCTCAATGGGGCGTATTTACCCAATGCGGTTTTGGTTGAGATGGTGCGCAATCTCGAGCCCAACCAAGCCATCATGCGCGGGGAGGACGTGATTGCCTTTTATACCAACGACTCTCAGGAAGAGGTGGATTTTGACACATACGAAATCCTTGAATACGAGGACGAATGTTTAAAAATCGAACATACGTGGGATATTTTTGCCAAAAATGATGCAGCCATACGTGAGGATTATGAACTGCTAACGGCCGACCGTCATTCGCAACCCATTCCGAAGTCAGTGAATGTCATTGCGCCCGAACATATTTTTATTGAAGAAGGGGCGCAATTGGAATTTGTAACGTTGAATGCGTCTACGGGTCCGATTTACATCGGGAAAAATGCCGAAATCATGGAAGGTTCGGTAATTCGTGGTCCCTTTGCTTTGTGTGAAGAAGCGCAGGTGAAGTTGGCTACCAAGATTTATGGAGCAACCACAGTGGGGCCGCATTGCCGTGTGGGTGGCGAAGTGAATAATTCGGTTTTATTTGCGTATTCCAACAAAGGTCACGATGGATTCTTAGGAAATTCGGTGTTGGGTGAATGGTGTAATATTGGGGCCGATAGTAACAATTCCAATTTAAAAAACAACTACGAAGAAGTACGCTTATGGAGCTATGAAACGGAAGGTTTTGCCCGTACCGGACTCCAATTCTGCGGTTTAATGATGGGCGACCACAGCAAATGTGGGATCAATACCATGTTTAATACGGGCACCGTAGTGGGTGTTTCTTCAAACATCTTCGGGTCAGGATTCCCACGTAACTTTGTGCCCAGTTTTAGTTGGGGCGGTGCTTCGGGCATGACAACGTATTTGACAAACAAAGCCTTTCAAACCGCCAAAATCGTTATGGCGCGTCGTCATGTGGAATTTGACGAAGTGGAAGCCCGTATTTTGGAACATGTGTTTGAGGAGACGAAGAAGTATCGGAAAGAATAAGAATTGATTTGAAAATTTGAAAATTTTTAGATTTGAAAATTACTATTCGCTCTTAAGAAAAGCTCCGGATTTCTTCGTGGTTTACAAATCACTCATTTTTTTACGCTAAAAAATCTTTACCTTTGCGCCCGCAATCGCTTGACAACGATTTCAAGGGTTGTGTACATCTATGGAACAGCAAAAAAAAGTAGCCTTTTATACCCTAGGCTGTAAGCTTAATTTCTCGGAAACGTCTACTATTTCGAGAAACTTTCAAAAGGAGGGATTCGATCGCGTCGATTTTGAAGATGTGGCCGATATCTATGTAATTAATACGTGCTCAGTTACCGATAATGCCGACAAACAATTCAAGCAAGTCGTTAAAAAAGCCTTGAAGCTGAATCCCAATGCGTTTGTGGCTGCGGTGGGGTGTTATGCCCAGTTAAAACCCGAAGAGTTGGCCGCTGTGGATGGAGTCGATTTGGTTTTGGGAGCCACCGAAAAATTTAAAATCACCGATTTTATTCACGATTTGTCCAAGAATGATAGGGGTGAAGTGCATTCGTGCGAGATTGAAGAAGCTGATTTTTATGTAGGCAGTTATTCCATTGGCGATCGGACCCGCGCCTTTTTGAAAGTACAAGACGGTTGTGATTATAAGTGCACGTACTGCACCATTCCTCTGGCGCGCGGCATTTCTCGTAGTGATACGATGGAGAATGTAGTGCGTAACGCGTCCGAAATTTCACAACAAGGGATTAAAGAAATCGTATTGACGGGTGTCAACATCGGCGATTATGGCAAAGGGGAATTCGGTAATAAAAAGCATGAACATACCTTTTTGGAATTGGTGCAAGCCTTGGATCAAGTCGAGGGAATTGAACGCTTGCGAATTTCCTCCATCGAACCCAATTTGCTGAAAAACGAAACTATTGAATTTGTAAGCCAGAGTCGCACGTTTGTCCCCCATTTTCATATTCCCTTACAGTCCGGAAGCAATGCCATTTTAAAAAAAATGAAGCGTCGTTATTTGCGCGAACTCTACACGGAACGCGTCGCTACAATTCGTGAAGTCATGCCCCATGCCTGCATTGGTGTCGATGTGATTGTCGGTTTTCCAGGGGAAACGGACGAACATTTCTTAGAAACCTATCATTTCTTAAACGAACTCGATATTTCGTATTTGCATGTCTTTACCTACTCGGAACGCGATAATACCGAGGCTGCTATGATGGATGGTGTAGTGCCAAATAATGTGCGTGCCAAACGCAGTAAGATGTTACGTGGTTTGTCGGTGAAAAAACGCCGTGTTTTTTATGAAAGTCAGTTGGGTACTACCCGCACAGTATTATTTGAAGGCGAGAACAAAGAAGGCTACATTTATGGGTTTACCGAAAACTATGTCAAAGTCAAAACCCCATGGAATCCCGAGTTAGTCAATACCTTACACGAAGTACAGCTTACCCATATTGATGATCAGGGTAGTGTGCGCATTGCGTTTGTGGAGGCAATTGGGTAACGTTCACCCTTCATTAATCCACTTCGTTTGAAGCTGGGCTACTTTTTTTAGTAAAACTGCCTTTGGGCTATACACTACGGGTTTGTAGTTGTCGTTTCGGGTTTTTGAAGCACATGTTCATTTCCCCATTTTTCCATTGCTTCCAGTAAGGGGGCTAAACTTTTTCCCCGTGGCGACAAAGAATATTCTACACGAGGCGGAATTTCATTGTATTGAACGCGAATAATCAGTTGATCTTGCTCCAATTCTTTCAGCTGGTCGGTAAGTACTTTACGCGAAAGGCGCGGGATACGCGCTGCAATTTCACCAAACCGTCGCGTCTCTGTTCGTAAACAATATAATATGATCGGTTTCCATTTGCCACCGATCAATTCAAGTACCGCACTTACGGGACAAAGGTTGGTTTTTTCCTTCGTTGACGTTATAGTTACTTTCATGTTACCAGTTTAAATTAAGTTACCTTTTGGTAACAAGTTACTTTATAAAACTATTAATAGTTACTTTTCGTAACAAATATACGAAGTAATGAATTTAAAAACAAAAAACATGATTTTAGTTACTGGCGCTTCAGGTTATTTTGGCGCTGCGGCTATTCACACACTTTTAGAAAACGGTATTTCCGCTTCACAAATTAAAGCCCTTGTGCGTACTCCTGTGGCGGCTAAACGTTGGCAACATTTGGGTATTGAAATCACAGTGGGAGATTATGATGATTATGCGTCTTTGACCAAAGCTTTTGCAGGCGTTTCAAAAGTTCTTTTCGTTTCCAGCAGTGACCTTGGCAATCGCTTATCACAACACCGTAATGTAGTTTTGGCGGCAAAAGAAGCTGGGGTGGCGCATTTGATTTACACCAGTTTTCAACGCACAACTGAATCAACAGCGTCTCCTTTATGGGGCGTGGCAGAGTCACATTTGCAAACCGAACGTTGGATTGAAGAAAGCGGCATTCCATTTACGTTTTTACGAAATAATTTGTATTTGGATTTTTTACCTGCCTTTATTGGGACAGAGGTGTTGCAAACGGGTGTTATTTTTGTTCCAACAGGACAGGGGCGAATTAGTGCTGTACTGCGGTCGGAAATGGCTGAAGCCGCAGCAAAAATTTGCATCACATCAGGGCATGATGGGAAAGCATATTCGTTTTCGCATACGGAGTCGGTCTCGTATGAAACGATTGCACACCACTTGGCAGCGCTTTCTGGAAAGACAGTGGTGTATGTGTCCCCTGACGTAGACGTTTATGCAAAAACCCTTGCTGACTTTGGAGTACCTTCCGAGAGTATCGGTATTTTTTCAAGTTTTGCATTGGCGCAAGCAGGCGGGGAGTTGGATGCTCCCACCACCGATTTGACTACGATTTTGGGTCGACCCCTTACGCCTATTTTGGAGTATATTACAAAAATATACTTCCCTGCCCGAGGGTAATCTTAAGGCAGAATGGGGTGAAATCCCAAAAAAAAGCAAGCCGGTATCTGATTTTACAGTGCCGGTTTTTTATTTAAAAAAATGAGTATTGTTTTAGTATTTGCTTTGAAAATGGATTCGCGTAATCCGAAAAACATCAAACCCGTATTGTTCGATAAATTCGAATTTATGGCGGCCCGGTTGCTTGAAGTCCATGATTTTTTCGGCAGCGATTTCGTAATACACGCCAGGACCTTCAAGCATAAACCGATTGCCAGTGGTGCGATAAGCCGCGCGAATGAGTTGAAACTCGGCGAGGTTCCACGTGGTGTTATCGGGGTCGAGTTGACTGGATTCCGTCATCAAGCCTTCGGTGATTTCGGTGGTACAGCCGTAGTATTTTTCGATGTGTTCAAAAAAATCGAGAACGGTATCGCGAAGTTGGTCAGCGCTCATGCAACAATTGGGAATAAAAAAGCCGCTTCAGGGGAAACGGCCTATAGGGGTTTGATTAAATCCGAATGCCGGGTGGAAGTAAATCGCGGTAGGTGGTATGTTTCCGCATAAATGCCGCTACTTTAGGGAAAACGGGTACGACTTTCAGTTTGCGTTCGTAAGCGATTTCCATAATATTTTTCAATAATTCGGTTACAAAAGCTTCGTTTTCTGTACCGTTAATGCGGGTCAGGAAGATTTTTTTCTCCTGAAAGGAATATTCCACAGAAACTAATTCCCCGTTGAACGTCGTTTCAAATTGACGGGCAAAGGTGTTGTCCTTAATTTCCATTTGTTCCAAAATTAACTCTGAGTTCATCTTGTTTTCGTAGTATTCATTAATTTTAGGCAAATTTCGGAATAATTTGGAATATTCCCATCGTTCAGTACGTTAAATCTTTTAGTATGAAGCCCATCCCTGTTTATTTTATGCCTGGACTCGCTGCGAGCACTTCTATTTTTGAGCGAATTTCCTTGCCGAAGGAATCGTTTGAAATCCATTTGTTGGAGTGGTTTCTGCCCGAACCCGAGGAGACCTTGGCGTCGTATGCCCAACGGATGGCATCTCAAGTGCACGATCCTACTTCGATTTTGGTAGGCGTGTCTTTTGGCGGTATATTGGTCCAAGAGATGCAGGTCTTTTTGCAACCCCGCAAGGTAGTCATTATCTCCAGTGTCAAGTCGAAACACGAATTTCCGCGTCGCTTTAAAGTAGCACGAACGACCAAAGCGTATAAGTTATTGCCCACGGGTTGGCTTCAAGATGTGGACAAATGGGTCAAGTATGCTTTTGGCGATTCGTTAAAACGGAAGTTGCATTTGTACGAACAGTTTTTACACATGCGGGACAAACGGTATTTGGATTGGGCGATAGAACAAGTTATTTGTTGGGATCGCTCCACGCCTGATCCGTCGGTCATTCATATTCATGGCACGCTCGACGAAGTGTTTCCCCCGAAACATATCAAAAAGTACATTCCTGTAAAAGACGGTACCCATGCCATGATTTTGAGTAAGTACCGTTGGCTTAACATGCATTTGCCAGCCATTTTAGCACAAGAATAGGGGGTTTGGACTGATTTTTGTAATTTTGTCACTATTCTTTGCAGCGATGATACGAAACTGTGGGTTGTTGCGTTGAACTAAAAAACTTTGTCCTATGAAACCGATACGTTGGATGGCTATAGGTGCGTTAGCCATGGTCCTCACCAGTCTTTTTATTTTTGCGCTTTCAGGCGATGCACGTAAAGTTTTACTTCGAGAAGGTACGTCGCAGTATTTTCCGCCTAAAGTTGATTTTGCTGACGAACCTACGCCGTTGCATGTGGCCGATGTGAAAGAACGTTTCGATCGCGAATTGTTGGTCAATGCCAATTTGCATTCGTCGACCTTACTTATTATGAAGCGCGCCAATCGTGCCTTTCCGGTGATGGAGCCTATTTTGAAGCAATACGGTGTGCCCGATGACTTTAAATATTTGGCGGTTATTGAAAGTGCATTGACCAATGCGGTTTCTTCGGCGGGAGCACGCGGGGTATGGCAGTTTATGCCCGATACGGCTAAAGAAAAAGGCATGGAGGTAACCGAAACCGTGGATGAACGCTACCACTTGCAAAAATCGACAGAAGCGGCTTGCAAATATTTGTTGACGGCCAAAGCTAAGTTTGGTTCCTGGACACTGGCTGCGGCGAGTTACAATGGAGGCATGAATGGCATCACGCGCAAGTTGGAAGAACAAGGTGTAACAGACTATTACGATTTATTGTTGACCGATGAAACCCATCGGTATGTATTCCGTATATTGGCCTTGAAGGCAATTATGCAGAATCCGAAGCTATATGGTTTTGACTTGAGTCAGCATGAATTGTATGAAAATTTGCCCACCAAGATTGTTGAAGTCGACAGTTCGATTACCGATTTGGCGAGGTTTGCCAAAATGCAAGGGGTCAATTACAAAATCTTGAAAATTCACAATCCGTGGTTGCGTGACAAGAAATTGGTCAACCCTGGGAAGAAGAAATACCAGATTGAGATTCCGACCAAAGGGTATTAGGAGTTATGAGTCTACCTGCCTGCAGGTTATGAGTTATGTGCGTTGCACTTCCCTACTATAAATTGTCTTGAAGTGGTCAACTATATTAGGGACGTACAAAGGTCTTTTCTCTTGCTTCTTTTTTCTAAAAAATTAGATCAATCCCACATTACTTTCAAGCGACTTCATTTATAATTCACCCTTCAAAATTTCTAATAAGCCAAAAAAAAGACCCCTTGCGGAGTCTTGTATTAAATGCGTTTCAATTGTTCTTTCATCATCGAGATTTGCTCTTTCAGCATGCCTTGCTTGTCGAGTTTTTTGACTTCGTTGATCAGGTTGGTCGCTTCCATTTTTCGTCGTCGTGACAAAGCGATTCCCGCCAGGTTGAGTTTGGCCACTGCCAAATCCATGTCCATATTCAAGCCCAATTCAATGGCTTTTTTGAAAAACTTCTCGGCTTGGTTTAAGTTCGTTTGCGACACCATCAAGCCTTGCAAATAATTGTAATAGCCTTGTTGTTTGCGAATCAAAGCGGTTTCAGGATTTTTAATTTTGGACAACCATTTTTGAGCGCCTGGGAAATTTTGTTTGCGCATTTGTAAAAACGCCAACAAAATGAACTCATTGCGGAAGTATAAGGCCAATGGAATCAAAGCGACAAGAATCAAAAAAATCCCATTGCCAATGTTGTTTTCGGTGAATTGCCAAACCGCTGCTGCAAAAATCAGTACGGTTAAAACGATCTTACTATTTCTGTGAAACATGAGGGTGAAATTTAGGTTGCAAATGTAGTAAAAGGAATTTGAAATATTTTTAAAAAAGCACTTGCATGTAATAAAAAGCTTTGTATATTTGCACTCGGTTTTGAAAAGCCGTAGACAGCGAACAAGTACCAGATTTTAAAGATATCGAACAATGAGTAAAAGAACATTTCAACCCTCGAAAAGAAAAAGAAGAAATAAACACGGGTTTATGGAGAGAATGGCTACTGCAAATGGTAGAAAAGTCCTTGCTCGTCGTCGTGCTAAAGGAAGACATAAGTTGACGGTATCTTCTGAACCAAGACATAAGAAATAATAATGATGATTCCATCATAGCATAAGGCGTTACTTTTATCGGTAGCGCCTTTTTTTTATGCTGTTTATAACTAATGATAAGTTGGCAACCCCGATTTTTTCAAAAGTTTTGGAAACCAACTAATTTTGACACACACAACCTAAACGACTAAACTACTACACCACATGCCGAAAGATTCCGCTATCAAATCCGTTTTGATTATTGGTTCAGGTCCGATCATTATTGGTCAAGCCTGTGAATTTGACTACTCTGGGTCGCAATCGGCCCGCTCCCTTCGCGAAGAGGGAATCGAGGTCATCCTCATCAACTCCAACCCCGCGACCATCATGACCGACCCTGCTATGGCCGATCATGTGTACCTTAAGCCTCTCACCACCAAATCGATTATTGAAATCCTCAAAGCCCATCCCAACATCGATGCTGTACTCCCCACTATGGGCGGACAAACGGCCTTAAACTTGTGTTTGGAGGCTGAAGAAAAGGGAATTTGGAAGGATTTTAATGTACGTTTGATTGGGGTTGATATCAATGCGATCAACGTTACCGAGGACCGCGACCAATTCAAAACGTTGTTAAGTGAAATCGGTATTCCGTATGCGCCTGCCAAGACGGCCAATTCGTTTTTGAAAGGAAAAGAAATTGCCCAAGAGTTTGGATTTCCACTCGTGATTCGTCCTTCGTTTACTTTGGGGGGAACGGGTGCTGCTTTTGTGCATCGTAAAGAAGATTTTGACGAATTATTAACCCGCGGGTTGGAGGCGTCACCTATACACGAAGTGTTGATCGATAAAGCGCTTTTAGGATGGAAAGAATATGAATTGGAATTGCTACGGGATCAAAATGACAATGTCGTCATCATTTGTTCTATCGAAAATATGGATCCTATGGGAATTCACACCGGCGACTCGATTACCGTGGCGCCTGCGATGACTTTGTCGGATCGTACCTTCCAAAAAATGCGTGACATGGCGATTCACATGATGCGCTCGATTGGAAACTTTGCAGGAGGATGTAATGTGCAGTTTGCCGTTTCTCCCGACGTAAAAGAAGATATTGTAGCCATCGAAATCAATCCACGGGTATCGCGCTCTTCGGCCTTGGCGTCAAAAGCAACAGGCTATCCGATTGCCAAAATTGCAACCAAATTGGCGCTGGGATATACGCTCGACGAATTGCAAAATCAAATTACCAAATCGACCTCGGCCTTGTTTGAACCCACGTTGGATTATGTGATTGTAAAAATTCCGCGTTGGAACTTCGATAAGTTTGAAGGCGCCGACCGAACGCTGGGCTTGCAAATGAAATCGGTAGGCGAGGTAATGGGTATCGGACGTTCGTTTCAAGAAGCCTTACACAAAGCCACCCAATCGTTGGAAATCAAACGCAATGGATTGGGCGCTGATGGAAAAGGGTACAAGAATTACGAACAGATTATCGAAAAACTCACCTATGCCAGCTGGGATCGCGTGTTTGTCATTTACGATGCGATTCAAATGGGGATTCCGTTGAGTCGTATTCATGAGATTACCAAAATCGATATGTGGTTCTTGAAGCAATACGAGGAATTGTATTTGTTGGAAAAAGAAATTTCCAATTACCGTATCGACACCCTGCCCAAAGAATTGCTCTTGGAAGCAAAACAAAAAGGCTACGGCGACCGTCAAATTGCGCACATGTTGGGCTGTTTGGAGAGTCAGGTGTACCGTTTGCGGGAAGAAATGAATGTACGACGGGTGTATAAACTGGTAGATACCTGTGCCGCTGAGTTTAAAGCCCAAACGCCTTATTATTATTCGACTTTTGAAGCTGAGATTGAAACGTCTTCTGGAGTACGTTTTACCGCCAATGAAAGTGTGGTCACCGACCGTAAGAAAGTCGTGGTGTTGGGATCAGGACCTAACCGAATTGGTCAAGGAATTGAGTTTGATTACTCTTGTGTACACGGAGTTTTGGCGGCCAAAGAATGTGGCTATGAAACCATCATGATCAACTGTAATCCCGAAACGGTTTCGACGGACTTTGATACGGCCGATAAGTTGTATTTTGAGCCTGTGTTTTGGGAGCATATTTACGATATTATCCAGCACGAAAAACCCGATGGCGTGATTGTACAGTTGGGAGGCCAAACGGCCTTGAAGTTGGCTGAAAAATTAAACCGCTACGGAATCAAAATCTTTGGTACTAGTTACGATGCCTTGGATTTGGCTGAAGACCGCGGTCGTTTTTCGGGTTTGTTGAAAGAATTGAATATTCCGTATCCCAAATTCGGGGTAGCCGAAAACGCCGATCAAGCCTTGCAATTGGCTGATGAATTAGAGTTTCCGCTCTTGGTCCGCCCTTCCTATGTGTTGGGAGGACAAGGGATGAAAATTGTCATCAATAAACAAGAATTGGAGGAACATGTGATTGAGATTTTAAAACATATTCCCAACAATAAATTACTCTTGGATTACTACCTCGATGGTGCGATTGAAGCAGAAGCCGATGCGATTTGTGATGGGGAGAATGTCTACATCATCGGAATTATGGAGCATATCGAACCATGTGGGATTCACTCGGGCGATAGTAATGCGACCTTACCTCCTTTCAATTTGGGAGAGTTTGTCATGCAACAAATTAAAGACCATACCAAAAATATTGCGTTAGCCCTTCAAACCGTGGGACTCATCAATATTCAGTTTGCTATCAAAGACGATATTGTCTACATCATTGAGGCCAATCCGCGTGCGTCACGAACGGTTCCATTTATTGCCAAAGCCTATGGCGAACCCTATGTGAATTATGCTACGAAGGTGATGTTAGGAGAGAAGAAGGTTACCGATTTCGATTTTCATCCGAAGTTGAACGGATTTGCAATCAAGCAACCGGTGTTCTCTTTTAATAAGTTTCCGAATGTCAATAAGGCGCTCGGTCCCGAGATGAAATCAACAGGAGAGAGTATTTTATTCATTGATGATTTAAAAGACGATCAGTTTTACGATTTGTATTCCCGACGAAAAATGTATTTGTCTAAATAAGTGTAGCGCCGCTCTTCGGAGCGGTTTTTTTGTGTACAATGTGTAGTTTTACCTCAAAATAACCCTTATGGATTTTCGAAAAACCTTTAATGCACAAGCCAAAACGGAAGCCAATACTGGTTTAGGAACGAATGCTTCCAGTTATGGGGGACGTTTCTTCACGAAGTCGGGTAAAGCCAACATACGCCTTACGGGATTTCCTTTTTTAGATACCATTAGTTGGTACCATACGATGCTGACGTTGCCGCGATGGAAGTTTTTGTTGATTATCCTTTTGTTTTACTTTTTGGTGAATGCCTTTTTTGCCACCCTTTATGTGCTCATTGGGGTAGACCATCTCAATGGGGTTACAGTCACATCGCCTTGGGATACTTTTGGACAGGCATTCTTTTTTAGTGTGCAAACCTTTACGACGGTTGGTTATGGACACGTGAGTCCCCGTGGATTTTTGGCAAGTTTTGTAGCCGCCGTAGAAGCGCTGTCCGGGTTGTTGAGTTTTGCTATTGCTACGGGTTTGTTTTACGGTCGGTTTAGTCAACCCAAAGCCCATCTTTTGTTCTCCAATAATACATTAATTGCGCCCTATAAAGGGGGAAACGCATTGATGTTGCGTTTATGTCCTTATAAGAATGTCAATTTATCTGATGCAGAGGCACGGATTACCATGGGAATGCATGTAGAGGAGAATGGTCAAAAAGTCAACAAATTTTTTACCTTGGATTTGGAGTTGGATAAAATCAATGCGCTGAATCTAAATTGGACCTTGGTACATCCCATTACACCGCAAAGTCCGTTGTATCAATTTACCGAAAATGATTTTCAGGAAACGGTGGGGGAGTTGATTGTTTTTGTCAAAGTATTTGATGATATGTTTAGTACTTCAGTCGTAAAACGGGCTTCGTATACTTTTGAAGAGGTTGTTTATGGGGCTCGCTTTTTACCGATGTTTTCTCGTGATGGCTACCAAAGAAAAACCTTGTTGCATATCGACAAACTGCATGCGTTTGAAAAAGTTACCTTATAAAAAAAGCTCCGAATTTCTCGGAGCTTTTTTTATAATCTGTTTTTGGTCTGTATTAGTTTTTCACAATTTTCTGTGTGAATTTAGCGCCATTAGCATCCATAACCATCAACAAGTAGTTGCCACTTTCCAAAGATTGTAAAGAGATAGACTCGTTTTCAATTTTGGAAGACAATACCAAGCGTCCGTTTAAGTCGTAAACTTCTGCTTGTACTGCTGTAAATCCTTCTTGGGTTTTAATGTTCAATTGGTTGCGTGTTGGAATAGGGAATACACTTACCGTAGTGCTGTCAAAAGCAGGATTGTTTAAACTAGATCCTTCGCTAACGGTCAACAATTGGTTAATGTTGGGGTTGTTGATAGTATCAACAATACCTGAAGGCCAACGTATAATTACTTGGGTAATCGCAGTGTTGGTACCAATACCGAAGTGGGCATTGATGGAACTCATGTATTTGAAGCCTTCACCACTGCGTACATCGCGAATTTGTTTTCCGAATGCACCATAGATTTCAACACGAGCTCCGATACCGTTGCTGTTACTTTGTACGCCGTTTAAGCGAACTTTTAACCAGTTGTTTCCGTTAGGAACAGCATAACGAATGGTAGATCCGTTTTGAATATCTAAGAACCCGTCGTTGTTTAAGTCACCCACAGCACCTACACCAATACCCGTATAAGTAATTCCTTGGAATGTATTGTTCCCTTGGTTGAACATGATTTTATTTCCACCCCCTAAAACATCTACTTTACCGTCATTATCAAAGTCGTAAGCAATGTTGTCAATATTTGTTGATGTATTGGTATCCCAACCTGATCCTGTGGTAATATTCGTAAATGCACTTAATGTACCTGTTGTTTCGAAGTTATTTCTGAAGAAACGGTGTGTTCCGGCACTAGCAGTGATGATTACATCCATGTCGCCATCGTTGTCAAAATCAGCTATTCCAGATGACCAGGTTTGAATAGGCGTTACATTTACTCCTGTAGCCGCAGAAACGTTTGTATAGGTTGTTCCACCGTCGTAACGAATTAATTGACATGGAGGGCCTGAACATTTAGAAATAAATACATCAGAATCCCCATCGTTATCGAAATCGGTGAATAACGTTGCATAGTTTCCACCACCATTACTAATTGCCATCGCACCGGGCGTTACATTAGCTTGGAAATAGGTAAGGTTTCCAGCTCCGTCATTCAGATAATATACGTTTTCATTGATATCGTGGCAAGAGAAGATATCTAAGTTACCATCTTTATTCAAATCGGCAAAGTTTGTACGCTGACAGAAAATATACTCTCCGGGAGTAATTCCTGTATATTGTGTGCCGTTGTTGCTTGAACGTAAAATCGAAAGTCCTTGACCAGCCCCTAAGATAATATCATTGAAGCCATCCTTGTTGTAATCGCCAGCAGCCAAACTCCAAGTTGGGTAGAAATTTACATTTGAGAAAGGATAACTTACAATATTGAATGTGCCTGGAGTAGCAGTTTGGTAATGAACTTTCATCGTTCCTGTACTAATCCCCACAATGTCATCCATTCCATCATTGTTCATATCAACAACACAAATATTGTATTGGTTGTTGATAGTTGAAACCGTTTGTGCATTGTAGGTAATAGGTGCTGTAGGTTGCACCACAACCGCATTTTCAATTAATTGAAAGGTAAATCCGTTACTACTCCAGCGGTTATCCCAAACGATAGTGTAGGTAGTGCCAGCAGTTACATTGAATGTAGCTACGGAAGAGTAGTTTTGACCGCTATCGTCATCTCCATCAAAACATACCATTGAACCGCATGTACCAGTATACACATGTACACGGGTATCCACACGCGGTGTGTTTGCCGCAATGTTTGAAGTAATAGTTACAGTATAATTTTGCGTTGGTGTATACGAATACCATTCCGCTTTTCCATTGTTACCCAAGGCTCCATTGTCTGCACAAATGGCAGGTGGTAAGTCGGTGCCGTTTACCGCAGTAACCACATGGGTTCCCGCCGTTATGGGCAATGCTGTAGCACAGGTGTCCTGCGCTTGAGCCAATCCTACAACAAGGAAAGATAAAAGTAAAGTAATTTTTTTCATAAAGTTGTTAAGTGGTTATTAGTTGCACGGTTGAAGCGATTCGATCCATTGTTTTACAAGCAATACACCCTCTTCGTGGATGATCGAACGTCCGTGTAATGGCATCATAAACGCTTCGTTTTCAGTATTTAATCGGTAATATAACATAGAGCGGTTAATGTTGTTTGGTGAAACAATACGGCTTAACGCAGGAGGAAAATCTTGCAAGTCAGCCGTAGGAACACATACGCCCATATTGGTTAAATTATTGTTGGTTTCGCTATAACTCATCCGCATGGGACGGTAGTAGCAGTGTCCTTTTTCACTATGACAATGGGCACAATTGATATCAAAATAGGAACGAACGCGTTGCTCGAGCGGTTTGGAAAGATCTTTGTAATCCACCATCGCCGTAGATGGATCTGAAATGGGTGCATTGCTTTCTAAAATACCCCATTCTTTCCATTTGGCCAACTGATTTTTAGTTTCAGTTCCGTAGTTGAAATTAAAGTTGATATTTTGAGGTTTAATTCCAATCGGTGAATTCGAGTATAAATTTGTATTGGGGTCACGAAGTTTGTGGCAAGTTACACATTGTGCTTCGTTGGGAATACGGTAATTGGCTGTTTTTTGAACCCCGTTTTCCGTAAAAGTAATCGTACGGTTGCTTCCATTTATATCAAAAAACGCTTCCGTTTGCTCATCATTCCAAACGTATTCTGCAAATATCCATCCATTGGACTTGCGAATCATAATGCGCGTCTCAATGATTTTGCGCGTATTGGTGGGTTGTAATTCGTCGTAATAGAAGTTTTTGATAATAGCCGCTCCCACAGGCAATTCCAATACCGAACCGTCCCCGTTATAGGTTGCTTTCGTTCCTGGAGGTAACCAAACAAAGCGCTTTTTGTGGGCGTAATCGGTAAATAATTGACTGATGGGTTCATAAATGTGGACATCTTTTTCAGGCACCATGGCACTCATAGGCGCTTTGAAAAAGTGATAATCAGACAACTTGGCATAAGGCACTTGTGTTAAATCCACTGTAACAGGACTAGGTTCCACATACTCCTCATTATCATTGGAAGAACAAGAATAAATAAAGAAAGAGAGGATTCCCGTAAAAATCCCCAAGAGGTAATATTTTCTCATATTAAAAATTTCTTGACCAAAAATAAGAAAAAAAATCTATTTGCCTAAAATTCGAGCAGTTATATGAGAATTTTTTAGAAATGAATTAGAATTTGAAAATTTTAGCGCTCTTTCATTTCCATTTTCACATTGTAATTTTCTAGTTTTTTCAAGGCGGATTCTGATAGGTAATCGAACTCCAATTCGTGTCGATTTCGGGTTTTTCGAGCCTCAATATGTTGGATAGAGTTGTAAAAACGCCGCACTTCTTCGCCGTTGGTTAGAATTAATCCAGGGACTTCTGTATTTTGACCCGTTTCATCTTTGGCCACCATGGTAAAATAACTCGAATTGCAGTGTTTTGATTTCCCAGTTTGGATGTTCTCTGATTCCACCCGGATGCCCACCACCATCGAACTGCGCCCCACATAATTTACACTTGCTTTCATAATCACGAGTTCACCTACTTCAATAGGATGTAAAAAGTCGACCGTATCCACCGAGGCAGTCACACAATAATGGCCCGAATATTTGGAAGCACAGGCAAAAGCAATTTGATCCATCAGAGCCAAAATATACCCTCCGTGAATTTTTCCACTGAAGTTGGAATGGGAGGGGAGCATCAATTGTGAAATGGAAATCCGAGAGGACTTTACCGTTTTAAATAGTTTCTTCATGGGTTGTTTCCGTGTCGTTAGTTTGGCTTACCCCTGCGCGTTGCAACAAGGCTTCTGGCATTGCTTTTTTGGCTTTAGCGCCCATTTTTTTCAAGCGTTCTACACTCGAAATCAGGTTGCCTTTACCTTCGGTGAGTTTGTTCATCGCCCCTTGGTATTCCACTTTAGCTTCATCCATTTTTTTACCAATTTTTATCAAATCGGTTACAAACCCTTCAAATTTATCGTACAAAGCCCCTGCTTGACGGGCAATTTCTAACGCATTTTCTTGCTGCTTTTGATTGGTCCACATGCTGTTAATTGTTTTCAAAGTAGCCAATAGCGTTGAAGGGGTTACGATCACAATATTCTTCTCAAAAGCTTTGTTGTACAGGGTATTGTCCTCTTGAAGTGCCACGGCAAAAGCCGATTCAATGGGGATGAAAAGCAACACAAAATCGGGACTTTCCATCTGGTATAAGTCGTAATAATTCTTACTGCTCAATTGCTCTACATGGCGATGAATCGCGATGAGGTGTTCGCGTAAAAATTGTTTTTGCTCCTCTTCATTTTCGGCGTTGCACAAGCGTTCGTAAGCAGTTAAGGTCACTTTTGAATCGACAATCATTTTTTTACCATCGGGCAACGCAATAACCACATCGGGTTGAAGTCGTTGCCCTTCGGGGGTCGTAAAACTTTGTTGCACAAAATATTCGCGGTCTTTTTCCAATCCTGATTTTTCCAAAACCCGCTCCAGTACCAATTCGCCCCAATTTCCTTGCATTTTATTATCGCCTTTCAACGCTTTGGTCAGGTTAATGGTTTCTTGCGACATTTTTTCATTCATTTCCCGCAGTCCCAAAATTTGTTGGCGTAACGCGGCATGGTAGTCGATACTTTCTTTGTGCGTATCTTCCACTTTTTTCTCAAAAAGCTGAATTTTTTCTTGCAGCGGAGAAAGGATTGTTTTTAGATTTTCTTTGTTTTGTTCGGTAAACTTGGTTGTTTTTTCTTCCAAGATTTTCTGGGCCAAGAGTTCAAATTCTTTGGTGAATTTTTCTTGCAATTGCTCCACCTCCTGGCGGTATTCTTTGTTGCGTTCGACCAAATTGGTGAAATCCACTTCTTTTTTAGTGAGTTGCAAGGCCAATGCTTCGCGCTCGGTACGCAAGGTTTCTTTTTCAACTTGCGCCGTTTGCCATTGCTGTTGCCCCGAAGTTACTTGTTGGGTCAATTGGCGAATTTGCTCTTCTTTTTGTGCGATGGTGGCACTGGATTGATTGCTGGAGAGTAATTTTCCGATGAAAAATCCCAATCCTAAAAATACGGCAGATAAAACAATGGTTAATGTCATACTTCTTTTTTTAGTTTTTAAAAATACAAAACTTCGAGGCGATTTGCTACACAATTTTTCTTTATCAAAATGGATTATGTTTGTAAAAACAAAAGTCTTCATGCATCGTCATTTTCTTTTGCACAAACCCCATGGGTATTTAAGTCAGTTTATTTACCAAAAAAAACGTCCCAAGAAATTATTGGGGGAACTTTTTGATTTCCCTGAAGGGACTATGGCTATTGGACGTTTGGACGAAGATTCGGAAGGGTTGTTATTACTTACCACAGACGGTCAAGAAAGCGAACGGGTGCGCAGTAAATCAGTAGAAAAAGAATATTATGCACAAGTCGATGGTTTGATTAACCCTATTGCGATAGCGCAATTGGAAGCGGGTGTTGAAATTGGGTTCAAAGGCATTCGATACATCACCCAACCGTGTCATGTTCGGCTTGTTATTACTTTGCCACCTTGTATTGGCGAAGGTCGACGCATACGCGATGCCCGTCACGGTCCCACCAGTTGGATATCCTTAACGCTCACCGAAGGGAAATTTCGTCAAGTGCGCAAAATGACCGCAGCAGTGGGTTTTCCAACGTTACGTTTGGTTCGGGTTCGCGTGGGCGGTATTTCCTTGAATATAAATGCAGGCAGGGTGCAAGAAGTTCCCCATTTTGAACAGGTTGGCTTGTAACGATTTTATTAAAAAAATAAATTTGGCTTTATTTTTGAATTTGGAAATTAACAGATAACCCGTATTTTTACCAAAAAAACAATCATCATGAAAAAAATTACTTCCGTATTGTTTGTGCTACTTTCGGCAGTGTCTATGGCTCAAGTAGGACAAATTGGTCACTTGACTATTTTCTCTGAAGATGGAGACAAATTTTACCTTATTTTAAATGGGGAAATGCAAAATGATATCCCCCAAACCAACATTCGGGTTGAGGACTTGAATCAGCCGTACTACAACGCGCGCATTCAATTTGAAGACAAAACGTTGATGGATATTACAACCAACAACATGATGATCGCTGATCCCGACGGTATCATGTCGGATGTAACGTATAAAATTCGTCGCGACCGCAACAAAAAAGGGAAAATGAAATTGAATTTCTTCTCAGCGGTGCCTGTGCAACCCAATTTTGTTCCTCCTGCCAACGTGTACGTGATGCATTACGGTCAACCCCGTCCGCGTCCCGTAAATCCTGGGCAAACCGTAGTGGTTCAACAACCGGTTCCAGTTCATGGGGGTACGGTTACTCAAACTACGACTACGACTACCACCAATGGTGGGGACAATATCAACGCCAATATCAATATTGGTGGACTAAACATGGGCGTTTCGATTAACGACAATATGGGTATGGGCGGAACCGTAACTCAAACCACGACGACAACGACTTCTTCGTCTCATGTGGGTGGTCATGTTGCTCCGATACCTGTTGAAGTAGCCCCTGTGGGATGTCCTAGCCGTAGCTGTATGCGTCCTGCAGATTATAATGCTGCGTTGACGACCTTAAAAAATCAGGCTTTTGAAGACTCTCGTATGAAAACTGCCAAGCAAATTGTGGCGGTGAACTGTTTGAATGTGGATCAAATCATGCAAATTGCCAACTTGTTTAGCTTTGATGATAACAAATTAGAGTTTGCTAAATTTGCCTATGATTATTGTATCGAACCCCGTAATTATTTCAAATTGAACGGTATTTTCAGTTTTAGTTCCAATGCTGATGAATTATCAGATTATGTGCAAAGCCGCCAATAATCGAGTTAGTGTCATAAAAGTAAAAAAGCTGTTCTTCGGAGCAGCTTTTTATTTTTATTAAAAAAAGAAATATTGACTTTATGCCATAAAAGGAATTCAGTTAGGTAATTACAAACCGCCCTTTTTCAGCATCAAAGCGAATGTGTTCATCGGTAAATAGCGTATTAAATATTCCAGATTGAATATGATTACACGGTTGGTCTAACACCATTTGATTGGGGGTCATGATCAACATTTCGTCCGAAAGTTGTATGGCTAGGTCAATATCATGGGTGGAAAAGAGAATGCATTTTCCCGTTTGGTGCGCTACTCGTTGTAGCAATTGAAACACACCCACTTTGTGCACTAAATCCAAATGGGTCGTCGGTTCATCCAATACAATCCATGGGGTGTCTTGAGCCAAGGCTCGGGCAATCAAAACGCGTTGCAACTGCCCATCACTTAATTCATAATGTTTTCGATCGCGCCAAAGGGTCACTTCGGTTTGATGCATCGCTGTTTCGATGGCGACTATGTCTTCGGGGGCGAGTTGCCCAAGCC
Organism: Flavobacterium sp.; assembly: GCF_027482425.1. Taxonomy (GTDB): domain Bacteria; phylum Bacteroidota; class Bacteroidia; order Flavobacteriales; family Flavobacteriaceae; genus Flavobacterium. The sequence goes on along the minus strand of NZ_JAIXWA010000044.1, from coordinate 15,170 downwards.
AATTGGTGTAGGGATGGCGACCGAGGGCAATCAATTCATAGACGGTTAGGTTACTTTTTGGAATTTTATCGGTCAATACCAAGGCCAATTTGCGGGCACGTTGTTCAGTAGTCCATTCCTCCAAGGGTTTGTCCTCCCAAAAAATCGATCCCGATAACGGGGATTGAATTCCGCACAGGGTTCGCAATAAGGTTGATTTTCCAACCCCATTTGGGCCAATAAGACTAATTAACTGTCCCGCTTTGAGCGCAAAGTGCAACTGCTCTGCCAAGAGAAGCGTATTGTTTCCTTTTTGATAACCAATAGCTAAATCGCGCACACGTAAAAGAGGGGACGTACTCATAGCAAGGCTTTTTTACGAATAATTAAACCAATGACAACTGGGGCACCGATTATAGAGGTTATAGCATTGATCGGCAAGGTAAAATCGAATCCGGGCATTTGTGCTACCGTATCACATCCGAGCATAATTATGGCCCCAATTAGTAAAGTAGCGGCCAATAAAATTCCGTGTTTACTGGTTTGAAATAAAAGTTTTGCCAAATGTGGAACCGCCAAACCAACAAAAGCGATGGGGCCCACAAATGCGGTGATGCTCCCGCAAAGTAAAGCAGTGGCCCAAATGATACGTAAACGTGATTTCCGTAACGATATGCCTAAGCTGGCTGCATAGTTTTCGCCCAACAACAAACCATCCAACGCTTTTAAACTCTGCAAGGTAAGTAGTAAGCCAATCCCTAAACAAAATGTAAGAATTCCTATTTGTGCATAGGTCATATTGCCTAAATTCCCCATACTCCAAAACGTAAACCGTTGTAATTGTTCGGCCGAACTGAAGTACGTAAGCACAGAAACCGCGGCTGCCGTAAAACTTCCAAACATGAGTCCCACGATCAATAAACCCGAACTATCCCGAAGTTTTCGAGCCAAAACCAATACCAATGCCATAACCCCTAAACTTCCCAAGCACGATGCGGTAACCAATCCGTAAGGCCCCGTAAGCACGGTGTAAAGTCCGGTGGGCAACAATCCCGCTCCCAAGAGTACCAAAGCTACGCCCAAACTCGATCCCGAGCTGAGTCCGAGCACATAAGGACCTGCCAAAGGGTTGCGGAAAAGCGTTTGCATCAATAACCCACAGGTCGATAAGCCCATACCCACCAAAATAGCCGTGAGCGCTTTTGGGATTCGAAATTCAAGGATGATATACGACCAGGTCGATTTGACAGAGGTTTGCCCCAAAATGGTGTGCAAAACATCACCCAAGGGAATAGCCACTTGCCCCCAAGCGATATTGCTTAGAAGGGCCAACAGTAGGAGTCCACTTAATAGGGCAAAAAGCCAGCGATGACGAGTTGTTAGGGTCACGGTTGTAAGGGCATAAAAAAATAGAGTTGGTACGAAGGTAACAATTCTGGATGGAGTATTTTCACCAAATCTTTCAGTACCAAATCAGGTCGGTTTGGGGCCAATTCATAGTATAGGCTTCCCTTATTTTTTGTTTTTTTTCGGTGAAAGGAATATACTTTTTGATTTTGAAACGCTTTGAATTGGCGGTAATGCGGATTCTGGGCCGCCATATCCGTTAGCGTTTGAAACTGACCTGAAGTAATCCAAAGATCGGCGTTGTGTGCTTTATCAAACACCGTTTCAAATGATAATGCAAGGCTTCCGGTGCCTTTTGTGGCGCTCCAAAGGTAATTGCCTTGTGCTTCTTTGAGGAGTAAACTGCCCCAGCTCTCCCCTCTAGGGAGGTACCATTGGCCTTCAAACAAATCGCCAGCCATGACCGTGGGTTTGCGACGAGCGTGTGTGGCAATGCGTTTGGTTTTGAGGTAATCTTTTTCAATTTTTGTAAACACGGTCTCTGCCATAGCTTGTTTGTCATATAACGCTCCAAAAAACTTAATCCATTCAGCACGTCCCAGCGGATTTTGTTCGTTCCAGTCGCCATTAAGTAGCACTTTTACGCCACTGCGTTGGAGGTTGTCGAGGGTGGGATTGTGATTGTCGATGCCATACCCTATAACCACATCGGGTTTAAGGGTAATCAGTCGCTCGATATTCAGGGATTGATTTTTCCCCAATTCGGTAATTTTTCCTTTCGCAATGCGCGCTCGAACGGTTTCGGAGGAAATGTAATCGAGTTGCGGAAAACCAATCAAGCTGGGCACTTTTCCCAACATTTCCAAGGAAGGTATATGGGTTGTGGAGGTAACCACAATGTGCTGTATCGGAATCGTGATTTGTGGGAGTTGTTGAAGTGAATCGGGTATAGACGCTCCTTTTTTGTGCAATACATACCGGTAGGTTTTTTGGGCTTCGGGCCAAGGGTTTTTGACGGTTATCACGGTTACGTCCTTGTAATTTTGAAGGGTAAACCCTGTAGCATACCGTACCGTATTTTGCCCTTGCGGGCGATCAGAGCGGGAGCGGTCGGATTGGCAGCCAAATCCAACAATCAATACAAGGAGGCCCAGCAGCCTGACGCAGATTTTCATAACCGAAACTTTGTGTAAAAGTAATGTTTTTTACGGATGATTTTGTGCTAAACGAAGGGGAGAAAATGTACAGCTTTTATGCATACGTTTTTTTTAGGGATAGATTACCAATACTGTTTTTATGCTACTGGCCCGTAAACCAGAAAGGCATACTTTACAAACGCGGCATGGCTCGGTCATCTTTGTACTGCCCCAGGAAAAAGTCGTCAATTTTATAACGTTGTTTGCTCCAAGAAGCGGTGACTTTTTTCCCTTCTTGATTGATGGTATAGGTGAGTGTTTTGGTTTTGGGTTCAAAAAAGAGGAGGGGGCGAAATTCGTAGCTGTTGATGAGGTTTTCATTTCCAGCGATATAAAGGTATTGGCGTTGGGATTGAAATACCATGGGTGTAGATTTGGTGATGGGTGTAGTAGGATTTGCCCAGGTTTTTCCTTCAAAGGCGCGAATGGGTTGGAAGTTCGTTTTCCCTTTTTTTATCACATAGGCGCGATGTCCTTGACGGTGCATGCTTTCGATGAAGAGAAGGTGTTGGGCATCCAAGGCATGTAGGGCGAGTATCGGGCGCTCGGGAGTAAAAGCATCACTAGTAAAGCAAATCGTATTCGAATTAATGTCTTTTACATAGTACGTTCCCTTACCGTTTAGTTTACGGTAATAAATGGCATAGGTTTCCTTTTCGAGGGTAAAAATTTGAATATATACCGACACGAAATCAGGAAGTTTGTAGTCGTACACCCCATAAAACATCAAGTGGATGTCTCTTTGTTGCCGTTCCAAAGGGTCGTCGTAAAAATAGCGCCCTAGATCGCTGTAGGTAATTCCCCGGTTTTGTAGGGCTAAATTTCCCTTCAGTTTGGCCTTTTGATGACTGTCTTTGTGGCGTACAAAGGATTGAAAGGACTGTTCCATTTGTTGGAATAAGGAGTCTTTCTGCTTTTTTTGGGCGGCATTCGGCGTGGGATATTTTTGGTCAAACGCCATATAGGCAATCATTTCACTTTTGTATTGGATCAGTGCTGCTTCTTGCGCAAAAAGGGAGCTGCTAAAGAACAAGACGATGGTAAGTAATTTAAAGAAGGGGTCCATGTGTTTTATTTTTTAGGGAATGGGTTCTGTTTACCACAAGGGCGAAGCTACGAACTTTAGGGTACAAATTAGGGAGATATTGGTTTTTTGTGTGTATAGAGGTTGCAGTATTGTTGTGGGCGCAAAGTTGGGAACGGTTTGGGAAGGGTGCTTTTGGGAAAAACAATAAGGGGTGCGATTTTTTCTTTACTAGACCACGCGAAGGGGCTGAAGTTTAGGGAGCGGGCGCTTACTTTTCAGTAGATAAGCGTCTCAGTAGGTTTACAACACCCTGTTGTCCTTTCGACGATAGGAGAAATCCCATCCCATTTTTCACGCAACATTTGCTAAGTAGCTTAGCGTCTCGTGTCTCAGCAGCTTTATACATAAAGTTGTCCTTTCGACGATAGGAGAAATCCCAACCCATTTTTCACGCAACGTTTGCTCAGTAGCTTAACGTCTCAGTGTCTCAGCAGCTTTATACACAAAGTTGTCCTTTCGACGAGAGGAGAAGTGAAGCATAAATTGGTTTGTTTTTACCCCAAAAGAGTTCCTTGAAGTTTTAGTAACGTTGGTAAAAATGGGGCAATTAAAAAGCCCATCAGGATTTTTACTTTTCAAATATTCGTGTACCTTTGCGCTTGTATTTCGGTTGTTTGTGCACGGTTGTGTACATACATTAAAAGGGAATCAGGTACGAATGAGTATTTTAAATTTTGAATTATTCTTTCAAATCCTGAGCTGTACCCGCAACTGTATGCTAATAAGCTTGTTTTTACTTCAAAGCCATTGCTCTCTTGGGAGTGAGAAGGTAAAAAAACAAGACGCAAGCCAGGAGACCTGCCATAATACGTGGAGTATCAAACTTTCGGGAATAAAAGTTTGGGTATGGGTAATTCTATACTTTTTTCCCCAGTAATTATTCATTAAGGGAATTAAAAAAATGAAAAAAAACCTTTGGGGTATCTGTGCTTTGTCGGCATGGGTATCGGCTGTGTCGTATGCACAGCAATCCGATTCAACCCGCGTGAACCAATTGGATGAAGTGGTGATTTCTGACACCAAGTTTGCGCAACGCAAAGAAAAATCAGGAAAAGTCATTGTCAAAATTTCACGGGAATCCTTAGAGCAGCGCAAGGGACAAACCTTGGCGCAAGTGCTTTCTACCGTGGCGGGTGTTGAAATCAATGGCAATCAGAGTGCCAACGGTAAAAACTTAGGCTACTATGTTCGCGGCGGACGCAATCAGCAAGTTTTAATTGTTATAGATGGCGTTCCTGTTACCGATCCTTCGGGCATCAGTTTTGAGTTTGATTTACGCTTGTTGGCCGTCGATCAAATCGAAAGTATCGAAATCATGAAAGGAGCCGCCAGTACACTCTATGGCACGGGAGCGGCAACGGCTGTCATCAACATTACCACCAAAGGGGCGGGTAAAAAAGCACTGCAAGGACAGGCGTATTTGAATATCGGTTCCAATAATTCAGCGGCTCAAAGTACGATCAATGGGCAGGAGTTCAACCAAGGATTTTCGGTCAATGGTACCTCGGGTGGTTTTACGTATCAAGCAGGGCTGAATAGTACAGCGTCGGGCAACCTATCGCAGTTGGCGCCACCTGCGGGACAAACGTATGAGGAGGACCGTTTTTCACGATTGAACTACCACGGAAAATTCGGGTATAAAGTTTCTTCGCGTTTCCGTTGGGAGGCTTTTGCCCAAGTCGATCGCATTGCCAATGATTACGACCAAGCGTTTGACAACACAGGTACCGGTGACACGCCTATCAATACAACGACATCAGAGCAAACGCGTTGGGGATTTACGCCCACACTTTCGTTCCGCAAGGGGGAGTTAAAATTGATCGCGGCTTACTCCAAAATCGTACGTCGTTACGATGAATTCAACACGTGGTCGGGAACAACCGATGCCTCAGAGTACGCTGGACGTTCGGTGAATGTCGATTTGTTTTCCAAATACAATCTTACCGATAAACTGTATCTCGTTGCGGGAACACAATACCAATTTCATGACATGCAAACCCAGACGCCTTTTGGTGCCCAACGAAGAGAAGCTACAAAGTTTGCCATTATTGATCCGTATATGACTTTAGTTTGGACTACAACATGGGGTGGAAATGTAAACGCGGGTGCCCGTTGGAATCACCACAGTGCATACGGGAACAATTGGGTATACAATGTGAACCCATCGTTCCAATTGAAGTCGCTGCCCATAAAACTACTTTCTTCTTGGAGTACCGCTTTTGTAACGCCTAGTTTGTTTCAATTGTATTCGCCTTTTGGCAATACGCAATTAAAACCCGAAACGAATCGTACGGCGGAGTTGGGGGCTGAAGCCCAATTTTTACAGAAAAAAATACGGGTAAGTGCTGTAGGTTTTTACCGGGAGCAAGTCGATAGTTTTGGCTTTTTTACCGACCCAGTAACGTTTGCTTCCAATTACATCAACATATCGGGATTGAACAAGGCGCGTGGGGTTGAAGCGGATTTGGCTTGGCAAGTACATAAAAAAGTTCACGTAACCGCTAACTATACTTTTACCCAAGTCGATGAAGCGTTGAATCGTTTGATTCCGAAGCATAAAGCCAATATCGGGCTGGATATTACCCCTTCCTCGCGTTGGTTTATCAATGTTAATTATCAATATGTCGATACCCGTCGGGATTTGTTTTTTGATGGGGCAACCTTTACGACCACAGGCGTTGATTTGAGTGCCTACCGCTTGTTCAATGGTTTGGTGAAATTTGAAGTATTTAAAAACCAACTCACCCTTTTTGCCGCTGTGACCAATATGCAGAATGCCAATTTTACGGAAACCATTGGGTATACCACTCGAGGGCGTAATTTTAGTATCGGATTGAATTTGAATCTGTAATTTTTTTTACCAAAACCTACTGCTCCTCCTTGATTTTCAGGGGGGAGCTTTTTTTTTTGAATAAAATGTGACGTTTCTTTGTAACAACAAGGAAGGTGGTTCGTCTTCCTTTTATAACCCTCTATTCCGATGCAACAGCACGAATTTGTAGCCTTAATTACGCCGTTTAAAGACAAAGTATTTCGTCTGGCCAAACGGTTGTTGGTGAGTACTGAGGAGGCCGAAGATGCTACGCAGGAAGTGATGGTAAAGTTATGGACCAAGCAAAATACTCTTGAGGAATTGAAGAGTGTCGAGGCGATGGCGATGACGATGACCAAAAACTATTGTTTGGATCAGTTGAAATCAAAGCGTGCTGGGAATTTGCAGTTGGTGCATTCTAATTACCAAGATCGGCAAGCGGGATTACAGCAGCAAGTAGAGGATAGCGATAGCTTGCAGTGGGTTGAAAAAGTCATGCAAGAATTGCCTGAACAACAACGAATGATTCTTCAAATGCGTGAAGTAGAGGATTATGATTTTGCAGAAATCGCCACTATTTTGGAGATGAATGAAACCGCCGTGCGGGTGGCGTTATCCCGCGCAAGAAAAACATTACGTGAACGAATGACACAATTACATCATTATGGAATGGAATAAGATAGAAATGCTTTTGGAGCGTTATTTTGAAGGGGTGACCACTTTGGAGGAGGAGCAAACATTGAAAACATTCTTTCAAGGAATTAACGTGCCCCCCCATTTGGAGTCCTATCGATCCCTGTTTGGGTATTTTGCCAAAGCCAAACAAGAACAAATGACACCACCCATTCAACTCAAGTCGGGACGTAATGTCTTCATCGGATGGTTGGTTGCGGCGAGTGTAGTGGTCATGCTTGGAATTGGTTTTATGACGTGGTATTCTCCATCGGATGCCCCTCAAGCCCTTGCGCAAACCGAGTTGGGAACCTATGACACTCCCGAAGAAGCCTATGCTGCCACCCAAGAGGCCTTGGCGATGGTGTCGGGTCATTTGAATACCGGCATAGAAAGCATGGGGTATTTGAAAGAATACGAAAATTCAAAGAATCAAATTTTTAAACAATAATCATCATCAAAAAACGAATCGTATGAAAACAAGTGTAGTTAATTCAGTACAACGTATGAAGCAATTCGTAATGCTCCTTTTGGTTGTATTTGCAGTTCAATCAGGAACCGCGCAGTCGGCTTTTGAAAAGTTTGACAATCAAGAGGACATTCGTGCCGTCATTGTCAACAAAAAAATGTTTGCCTTGATGGCCAAAATGGAAGTCAAGGACAAAGAAGGACAGCAGTTTTTAGCCTTAATCAAAAAATTGGACAACCTAAAAGTCTTTATGACAACCAATACCAAACGCGCTACTGAGATGAAAGTGGAAGCCCTAAAACACATCAAAAGTGCGGGCTTGGAAGAACTCATGCGGGTTACCGAAAAAGGAAAATCAGTGCGTATTTATGTACGCTCAGGGGCAAATGAATCGCAAGTTAAAGAACTCTTGATGTTCATTGAAGGGTCGGGTAAAGAAGAAACAGTATTAATGTCGTTAACCGGTACTTTTGATTTGGATGAACTGTCTACGTTGACCGAAAAAATGAATTTGCCCGGAGGGGAAGCCTTAGAAAAAGCAGGAAAAAAGTAATCGTAGAAGTTTGAAGCGTATGAAAACTGTAATCACTGTCGCTTTTTTATTGAGTGTGACTCTTTTTGGTTGTCAATCAGAACCCACAATGCAAAAATATTTTGTAGGCAAACAACAACAACCGGGTTTTAGTGTTTTTGATGTGCCTTCAAGTATTATCAATACCGATAAAGCCTCTTTGACTCCCGAACAAAAACGGGTGTTGAAGACCTTCAAAAAGTTGAATGTCATGTTTTACAAAGCCGATCCGAAGCAACCAAAGCAGTTGGAACGTGAATTTCAAACCGTGCGTACAATACTTAAAGATACCACACAATATGCCGAATTAATGCATTTCGGGTCTGGTAAAGAGGGAGGTTCCATTAGTATTGTTGGGGAAGAGGATAAGGTCGATGAAATTGTACTTTTTGGGAGTAAATCAGGAGGTGGATTGACTGTTATTCGAATTTTAGGTGAAGATATGAATCCCGCCGATGCGATGACCTTTTTGTCGGTAATGCAAAATACAGAGTTAAATATGCAGCAGTTGCAACCGTTGCAGCAAATATTTAAACCGTAAGGGTTTGGAGTTAGTGAAAAAAAATCCCGATTCGTAATGAACCGGGATTTTTTTATTTTTTGAAATATTTAAGGGGAACAATGAGCATTCCAAAACATTCGCCATCTTCTTTTCCGATGTGTTTGTGGTGCATTTTGTGTGCCCGACGTACCGCTTTTGCATAGCGATTGTTGGCATTTCGGAACATTTTAAAACGTTGGTGAATGAATATGTCGTGGACCAAAAAGTAGGCTAATCCGTAGGCAAAAATGCCCAATCCAATGGCTAATCCAATCGATAAGATGTTGTTTTGCCAAAGCAAGAAAAAGCCCATACTTACGACGGCATAAAAAATGAAGAAAGCATCGTTACGTTCAAACCATGAGTCATGGTCTTTTTTGTGGTGATCGGCATGTAAAGACCATAAAAAGCCATGCATAACGTATTTATGGGTAAACCATGCCATAAATTCCATCATGAAAAACGTTAAAAAGAAAACGAGAATATGCAATCCCATATTTACAAAATATTTAATCGATAATTGACATAACATTTGGCCAATAAGCCTATTTTTTGGTAATCGGGTACGCGAATACGGGTGGAACGAATTTCCATTGAGGGCGTTCGTTTTAGCTTAGTCAACAGTTTTTTATAATATATGTAGGCCGTATATACACCAAATTTCGCTTCCATAGGTAATTTGATAATGCCCGCGTAAGCGGCTTCAAAATCGGCTTCAATGTCTCGAATAATTTCGGCTTTTGAAGCTTCATCCAATTGGGTTAAATCGGTGTTTGGAAAATAGGTTCGACTTAAATCTTCAAAATCGGCTTTTAAGTCGCGCAAGAAATTTACCTTTTGAAACGCTGAGCCCAAACGCATCGCGGCATCTTTGAGTTCGTTGTATTTTTGTTCATCGCCATTTACAAAAACCATTAGGCACATCAACCCCACCACATCGGCAGACCCATAAATATATTCTTGGTATTCTGAAAAAGTGTGGTACTTGCTTTTGTGTAAATCCATTTTCATACTCTTCATAAAAGCAGCGATCAAATGTCGGGGTATGTTGTATTGATGCACCGTACGTTGAAATGAATTCAGTATGGGATTTAAACTGATACGGTCTTCGAGTGCATGTTCAAGGTCGGATTCAAAGCGGGTAAACAAGGTTGCCTTGTCGTAATCGTGAAAGGTGTCCACAATTTCATCCGCAAAACGGACGAAGCCATAAATGTTGTAGATATCTTGGCGGATGGTAGGAGCCAACATTTTTACAGCAGTCGAAAATGACGTACTATACGCTTTGGTCGTCGTACGACTGCACTCATGGGATACCTTATCAAACAGCGATTTCATAACTTGTTGGTCTATTTAGTTGTATTTTGCAATCAATTCTGCCACCAGTTTCCCTGAAATTAACGAGGGCGGTACTCCGGGGCCCGGTACGGTAAGCTGGCCAGTGAAATAGAGCTGTTTCACTTTGCGGCTGCGTAATTTGGGTCGTAAAAATGCCGTCTGCAAAAGCGTATTTGCCATGCCGTACGCATTGCCTTTGTATGAATTGTATTCTTTGATAAAGTCATTCACACAGAAGGATTCTTTAAACAGGATATGTTCTCTCACCGGTTGTTCAGTTAACTGTTCCAAACGAGTGATAATTTTTTCAAAATAGGTATTTCGCAATGCTTCTGTATCTTCCAATCCTGGGGCTAAAGGAATAAGGAAAATCGCAGCTTCATGTCCCTCTGGCGCCACATTAGAGTCTGTTTTAGAAGGGAAACTTGCATAAAACAGTGGTTCTTTTGGCCATTCAGGATGATCATAAATCGATGCTGCATGTGCATCAAAATCAACATCAAAAAACAAACTATGGTGTTCAACGTTGCATAATTTTTTATTCAACCCGACATAGAACAATAACGATGAAGGGGCAAAGGTTCGATTTTCCCAATACGATTCAGAATAGGCTCGGTATGCCGGCTCCAATAATTGTTCCGTATGGTGGTAATCTGCACCCGAAACGACAATATCGGCTTTGGTAAAGGTACCATTTATTCGGATACCTGTAGCTTTTTTTTCTAAAACATCAATCTTTTCAACAGGCGCATTGGTTATAATGGTAACCCCCAACTCTCGGGCTAGCTTTTCCATCCCTAGAATAACCGAATACATCCCGTTTTTCGGATGCCATGTCCCCAAACCGAAATCGGCAAAGTTCATGAAGCTATAAAAAGAGGGCGTATCGGAAGGTTTTGCACCTAAAAATAATACGGGAAACTCCAAAATTGAGATGAGTTTTGGATTTTTAAAGCGTTTCCGTATGTCGCGTGAAATGTTACTAAAAAACTGCCCCACACGGCTAGCGGTCTCCATGGTGACCAGTTCAAGTGGGGATTCACCGGGGCGGTACACTAAATCTTTGATCGCAATGTCGTAGTTACTTTGCGCTTCTTTCATGAACTTTTTCAACGTTTCGCCGCTCCCTTTTTCCTCCGCTTCAAATGTGGCTGCGATATCTTCTAAATTGTCGCTAATGGTAATGAAATCCCGAATGTCAAAATAGACTTGATACGCAGGATTTAATTTTATTAGAGTGTAGTAGTCGGAAGGTTTTTTTCCAAAATCGGCAAAGAATCGTTCAAAAACATCGGGCATCCAGTACCATGTGGGGCCAATGTCAAAAGTGAAACCATCGCGCTTGAGCTGTCGAGCCCGACCGCCAATGGTACTATTTTTTTCATAAATGGTAACAGCGTGCCCTTGCTGTGCTAAGTAGCACGCGGCAGCTAGGGATGAAAACCCGGATCCGAGGATAGCAATTTCTTTTTTCATATTGTTTAACAAATATATAAAAAAGTTAAACAACATTAACTTCTTAAGAAAATTTTACAATTCGCCGAGCAATTCGGTTATCGATTTGAAAATTTTGGTTTTGGGATTGACCACGCGAGGGCTAATATTTTCGGTCATTCGCCCGATAAGCCACACTTCGTTAGCGTCTTCCAAAACGGTATTTTGTAAGGTTTGAACGTAATCATTCACATTGTCTTTGTCGGGTTCCACAGTAATGTAGCCGATACAAACAATATTATTAAAATATTTTTTTAGATCGGCTAAATTTTCAACGGGAACACTTTCGCCCAAATACACGGTAGAATAGCCGCGGTAATTGAGTTCGTAGTTTAGGTACATAAGACCCAATTCGTGAATTTCGTTTAAAGGTAAGAATAATACAAAGGTTTTGTCATCAAAAAGTGCAGGTTTTTTTATGACCTCCTCTGTATTTATGAGTAATTTGAGTTTTATTAAGTAACTAATAAAGTGTTCATGGGCGGGTGTAATGGTGTCGGACTGCCATAATTCCCCCAATTCTTCCATGAGGGGAATGAAAACTTCGAAGAAAACCTCATTGAAGTTTTTTTCCGATAAAAGTTCGTCATAGGTTTCAAAAAAGAGCTTCTGGTCAAAATTCATCATGGCCATTTTAAACGAACTAATGGCGTGATGTTTGGCGCTTTTTTCAGAAACGATACCCCGCACTTTGGCTTTGATTTCTTCGTCACTCAGTTTGGATATTTTCGAAATTTTGTATCCGTAATCGTGAAGAAGTGTGATATTTAATAATTTTTGAAGGGCTTTAATATCGTAAAGACGAATATTAGTGTCGGTTCGCGTAGGCTCAAAAACATTGTATCGCTTTTCCCAAATGCGAATGGTATGGGCCTTGATCCCGGAAAGATTTTCCAAGTCTTTGATACTGAATGTATTTTTGACACTGTTCATAACTACTTTGTTTTGTTTAACAAAAGTACTAAAAATATTAAACAAAAAAGTATTTTAAGACAAATTTATTCGAAATAGCTATAAGAAGGTGTTATTTGTTCCTTTTTTTTAGAAATGGTTGTTGGGTTGTGAAGCAATTGCAAAAGATTCAAATTAGATGAAAGGATTGAAAATTTATGCATGTTTACAAATGGGAATCCGCAGTGCGGTTCCCACAAAGCTAGAATGGACTATTTCATTGGACTTCACGAATGGGATTCTGCTTTGCAGTTCCCACAAAGCTAGAATGGACTCTTTCATTGGACTTCACGAATGGGATTCTGCTTCGCAGTTCCCACAAAGCTAGAATAGACTATTTTATTGGACTTCACGAATGGGATTCTGCTTCGCAGTTCCCACAAAGCTCCGCTTTGAAAATAAAAATCCCGAAAACGAATTTGAAAATAAATTTTCATTCGTTTTTGGGATTTTTATTTATTCGTGACCACGATGGGATTCGAACCCATACGCCTTGCAGCACCACCCCCTCAAGATGGCGAGTCTACCAATTTCTCCACGTGGCCTAAAAAACAATAAAGACGTTGCACGCAACGTCTCTTTAGTGACCCGACTGGGGCTCGAACCCAGGACCCCAACATTAAAAGTGTTGTGCTCTACCAACTGAGCTATCGAGTCGATCACATTTCTTGAATGCGGGTGCAAATATAAGGGGATTAAATTAATTTTTCAAACCAAATTTATTATAAATTTACCTTTTTTTCAGTTCGTAACTTAAGACCTTAATTGCTAAGGATTTAGTCTATGTTTAAAGTCGTTTTAACAGGGTATATGGGGTCGGGTAAGTCCACCGTTGGCGCGTTGTTGGCCCAACAGATGGATTGTACTTTTGTAGAACTTGATTTCGAAATTGAAAAAGTGGCAGGAATTTCAATCCCAACATTGTTTGCCGAAAAGGGGGAATTGGCTTTTCGCAAGTTAGAGCATCAGTCTTTTGAGCAATGGATGCAGTCCCCTAATTCTTTTGTCATGAGTACAGGAGGAGGAACGCCTTGTTATTATAATCATCACGAGTGGTTGCAACGCGAGCATGTTTATTCGGTGTACCTAAAGGGAAGTGTGACCACTTTAGCCCAGCGCTTACAATCGCAAAAAGTACAACGACCTCTTATTCAAAACCTGCCTGAGGCTGAACTAGAAGAGTACATAGCCAAGCATTTGTTTGATCGCAGTTACTATTATTTACAGTCCCGTTTGACCGTTGCCATTGATGATAAAACGCCCGAGGAAATTGTATTGGAGATTCGCCGTTGGTTAACTCAAGAAGGCGTATGATTCCTCTTCCAAAACAACGGTTACATGTTCTTGAAGCGAAGTTGAAAGTGAAATGCCTTTAAAATCAACTTTAATAGGATAGTTTTTGTGATTACGGTCTACGAGTACAACGGTTTTACATTTTTTTATAGGCACATTTAAAAAGTGTTTTACGCCATACATCAACGTACTACCTGAATTTAAAACATCATCAACAACCACAATTCCTTTGTGCGCATACTGCTCTGGTGCCAAAGAAGTGGTAATCGGTTCTAAAGGCGCTTGTTTATTCATATGTACCGCACACAATTCAACTTTCAACGGTGATATCGACTCTAGTATGGCTCCCAATCGTTCGGCAAGAATATAACCGTTGGAGGCAATACCAGCAAGTACAATATGTTCTTCTGATACAAAGGTTTCATAAATTTGATAGGCAATACGCTTTAACGTGTGCTCAATTTGTTGGTGGTCCAAAATGCGATGCTCGTTCATGAGGCGGGTGTTATTTTTTGTTAAAGATAAAAAAGAGTTCGTTTCCTTGACGGGGTGGAATCGAATTGTAGCAGGTTTCTAGCGTTTGAATTGAAAACAAGGGTTCAAACCGTTTCCAATACTCCGATGCTGATCCCCCAAAAGGAGGGCCCGATTTGGTTAGCGGAAATTGAAAAAATAGTCCAACCAATTTGCCTCCCGGTTTCAATAATTCATGCATTTTCGATGCATAGTCATCTCTTAACGAAGGCGAAAGCGCACAAAAAAACGTTTGCTCTATAATCAAATCATAGGCGTCATAATGGTCAAAAAAATCGGATTGTACCAAGCGAAAGTGTTCATTTTCAGGAAGTCGATTTCGAATAGCTTGCAACGGTGCTTCCGCATAATCCAATAGGGTGATGTTGGTAAATCCAAGGGATAGCGCATACTCCAATTCATACCCATGACCGGCTCCGGGAATGAGTAGCGCTTTATTTTTGTCCTCCACTTGATCCAAATACGCTTTCAAGGGCGGAGAAGGTGCGCCCATATCCCAACCCGTATCGCCTTTTTCATAGCGTTCTTGCCAGTATTTATTCGTCAGTATCTTCATCCTCCCAAGAATCATTAGTAAGTTCATCCAAATCGCGTCGGTCTTTTTTGGTTGGGCGACCCACTCCTGTTTTTCGGTAGTGTTCTTTGGAGAGTTTGAGCATTTCTAAATGTGCAAAAGCTTCAGCCGGCGTATCGTCTTTACGGTAAATGTCGGTAAGTTTTGCACCTACGCGATTTGGGGGTAAATCCAAAACGCTAATTTGGTACATTATTTGGTCTTTGCGAAACTGAATACGGTCGCCGGGATAAACGTCACGAGAAGCTTTGGCGACTTGCCCATTGACCTGAACTTGATTTTTTTTGCAAGCTTCTGTGGCTAAGTTTCGGG
>NZ_JAIXWA010000022.1 GCF_027482425.1 Flavobacterium sp. | reverse complement strand
TTTTTAATAACGAAGCCGAGTATGGCGATGGAATAATGTATGCCCAATTGTTTTTGGACAATCCCAAAGCACAAGAAGTATATTTGAATTTTGGAGCAAGCAGTTCCATAAAGTTCTTCCTCAACGATACCGAAATTTATAGCAACAATGATGTTGACGCGACCGACATGAATGCCTTTCGAATGAAGTTTACCTTGCCACAAGGAATGAATCGTTTGTTGGTAAAAATATCCACCGATGGCTCCAACGACAATTTCTTTGTGTCGCTTTTGGACGCTCAAGGCAATGAAATTCAAGGGTTGAACAAATACAATACATTTAAACCCTATCAAAAATCTACTTTTGAGCAACTCAATCCTGTAGAATTGGAAGTGGAACATGAAGCCTTTTTTAAACAAAAAATAGCTCAGAATCCCGATAATGTGTTGTATAAAATTTTACTTTTTGAAGCCTATAACAACAACAGTAAAAACGAGTTAGCGACCGATATCATTGAGGAATTAACAAAGCTTTATCCCAAGTCTTCTTTAATACAGGTGATGCAAATTGCCAATTTGAACAATCGCGATGAAGATCAAAAGTCAGAAGAGTTGGCCAAAAATATTGAGGTCAATGATGAAGGGTATTATTACAATTTCTTGATGAAAGTGCAAGACAGCGATTGGTTGCGTGCTACCTCCATCATTGAATTGGAGAAGTTTAGAGAGAAACTGAAATCTGTTCAATCGGAAGCGATCAACACGGTTTTTGATTTTATTCTAGCGTCACGAAAATCCGATTTAAATCAAATGACTGCAAAGCTTGAAGAGTTATTTTCGAATTCAAACTACAATGAATTTTACATCACTTCCTTTATCAACGTGTATGAGCGTTTGAAAAATGATAAAAGTAAAGCCATTGCTATGATGGAGGAGATGCTTTCCAAGAGAGAAAATTTCACAGCCTTAAAGAATTTGATTTCCTACTATGACGATGCCAACCGCAAAGAAGATGTGATGCGATTGAACAAAGAAGTGTCCGACCGTTATCCTTTCCACAATGGATTGCGCGATGATTATGCCGATTTGTTAATCAAGGAAAAACGCTATGATGAAGCGATGGTAGAAATTGATCGGGCCTTGCAAAACTTCCCCTATTCATTCCGTTTGATGCAACAAAAAGGGACGATTTATAACAACCAAAACAAACTCAAAGAAGCGGAGGTGTATTTCCGTAAGTCATTGATCCACAATTCAGGGAACAGTAATTTGCGTAAACAGTTGTATGACATGACCAAAACACCGGATGAAATCGAGGAAGTGGCTTCCAAAGACATTTATGAAATTATCAAAAAACGACGCAATACGACTTTAAAAGGCGATTTTGGGGTTACCGTTTTGTTGGACGAATATATTGTTAACGTGCTTCCTGAAGGGGGGCGTAAGTCAAAAGTAACCTACCTCTATGAAATTACTTCTGAGCAAGGCATTGAGGAAATGAAAGAATACGATATGCAATCGTATCGCAATTCGCTTTTAAAGTCGGAAGTGATCAAACAAGACGGTACCATTGTCCCAGCTGAAGAGGGTAGTGGAACGTTGGTATTTACCGATTTAAAAGTAGGCGATGTGATTTTTATTCAGTATGAGCGTTATGAAAACTCGTATGGTCGTTTTTACCGCGATTTTGATGTTTCTTGCTATTTCAATAGTTTTTATCCCGCTGTTGAAGTGATTTTTGGGATAATTTATCCGCAAGATGTTCAATTTTTAACGCATTTTTCTAACGGAAATGTGACTCCAATTCAAAAGAAAATTAACGGAAGGAATCTCACCTTGTACAAACGTACCAATGTTGCCGCTATGCCATTGCAAGAACCGTATGCGGCCGACAATTCGGATTTAACCAACACGATTCGTATTGGAACGATTAAAAGTTGGAAAGAAATTTCAAACTGGTATTCTGATTTGGTAAAAAAGCAATTGAAGCAGGATAAAGTAACGCGTAAGACCTTTGCTGAGATTTTCCCGAAAGGAGTGGCTGGAATGACCCAAGAGGCCATTGCGAAGGCTATTTATACCTACATTGAAAGCAATATCAAGTACAGTTCTCAAGACTTCCGACAAAGTGGTCACGTTCCTCAAAAACCTTCCAAAACCATTACTACTAAGTTGGGCGATTGTAAAGACGTTTCCACTTTGTTTGTGGCTTTGGCAGAGCAAGCGGGTTTGAAATCCAATTTAGTTTTGGTGATGACTAATGATAACGGATTTTCTTCTATGGCTCTTCCAACCAATGAGTTCAACCATTGTATTGTGAAAGTCACTTTGGATGGCAAAGATCATTTCTTAGAATTGACCGATAAATATTTACCGTTTAAGGCGTTGCCCAGCAGTTTGTATACCGCCAATGCTTTGGTTATTTCGTTTGACAAAGCTGAAAATGAGAAGTCGCAAATTATTCGCATTCCTTTTGACAATGCCCTTCGCAATGTGGCGCGTGCCAAAACAGAAGTGACATTGGATGATAACGTAAAAACCTTTGTCAACACGTTTACCGTTGAAGGAGCCAATAAATCGTATTACAACGAGCTGTTCTCTGAAGCGACAACCGAAGATATTCGTAAAAAGCGTATTGAAGAAGATTACAACAATAAGCTGAAGAAGAATGTAACGTTCCAAAGCGCAAAATCCATTCAAAACGATACCTATGAAAAAGGAATCACTTTTGAAACGCGTTTCACCATTGCCGAGCGTTTGCAAAATGTAGGGAACTTAAAAATCACTGAGATTCCGTTTTTGGATAAAGTGTACACCCGCGATATCGTGGCACTCGATAAACGTAATTACCCGATTCAATACTTTAAGTATGAAAATTCCAATGCGTACCACAGCGAGGTTATTTTGACCATTCCTACAGGGAAGAAGTTTTCGGAGATTCCTGAGAGTAAAACCTTCCAATATAAAGGACACTCGTATAGTTTGCGTTTTGAAAGTGTGAGTCCGAATGTGTTAAAAGTAACGCGTGATGTGACCTTGGACTGGAACGACATCGATACGGCCGAATATCTCAACTACAAAAAATATGTAGAAGATGTGATTGCAGCCGAAGAGCAAATCGTAGGCTTCAAATAAAATAGAAAATCCGGAGTTAGTTGTAGCTCCGGATTTTTTTATAG
This sequence comes from Flavobacterium sp., assembly GCF_027482425.1. GTDB lineage: Bacteria > Bacteroidota > Bacteroidia > Flavobacteriales > Flavobacteriaceae > Flavobacterium. The sequence continues at coordinate 76,969 of NZ_JAIXWA010000022.1, read as the reverse complement.
GTTTTGCAAGCGATTTTTTAATAGATCAATCTCTGATAGGATGGACGCAATTTGTGCTTCTTTTTCATTGCTTTTAGCCAAATTCAGCCCTTTTTCTTCCAGAATCCCTGTGATTGCCTCTATAGCTTCAGGGTTAAAATCAATGAGGTGTAATAGTTTTATCCGGTACCAAGCGACCAGTACTGGCTGAAGTTCTATACCCAGCAATGCGGCCAATAAACGCGCTTGTGCTTGGGTGGGAATCCGGTTGCCATTTTCAAATTTATTGATTAACGCTTGGTCAATCCCCGATAGGTGGGCTAATGCTCGTGTGGATAGGCCTGAAACTTCGCGACCCTGTTTCAAAAGTTGATCCAGCATACTAAAACGCCTTTTTTAAACGGTCAATATCCCGTTGTGTATCGCGATCTTTTAAGGTTTCCCTTTTATCGTAGTTTTTCTTTCCGCGGCACAAACCAATGTCCAATTTGGCCAATCCCTTTTCATTGGTAAATAATCGAAGCGGAACGATGGTTAATCCTTTAGTTTCAACTTTTCTAGCCAGTGATTTTAATTCTTTTTTATTTAAAAGCAATTTACGCTCACTGCGCGTTTGGTGATTAAATGCAGTGCCAAACGCGTATTCTTCAATATACGTATTGATGGCAAAAAGTTCGTGTCCATGAAATTCGCAGAAGCTTTCAGCAATTTGCGCTTTTCCCAATCGAATCGACTTAATTTCTGTTCCCGTCAACACAATCCCAGCCGTGTAGGTTTCAAGGATTTCATAGTCAAATCGCGCGCGTTTATTTTGTATCGAAACTTCTTTAATCATGGGGTAAAGGTACAATAAAACCCAATAAAAAGGGAGCTATTTTACCTGAAAAAAAATAGCGAAACGATGATTAATATCAGGTTTTTGCTGCTTTGATGCGGGTACATTTATCCCGACAATTTTTAACAAAAAACAAAATAAAAAAAATTTTTTTAATAGCAGCTGTAGCCTTAATGAGTTGGAACAGAAAAGCACAAAATAAAGAATACAAAGGATTGGAAGGCACTTGGTGGGCTGGAGGTCAAATGTCATTCGCCAAAGATGACAATGGTACTTCTGAAACCACTTCGTCAACTTTTGTTCCACTCGTGGTGTTTTTCAAATTGCTTTTCAAGGTGACTTTGTTTGACCCGTTTTGACTTTTTTGTCAATAAATGGATGACCGTTGAAACATTATTTTCTTTATTCAATGCAACGTCAACGTCCAATAAACCCAATGTAGGTGACAGTACCAGTGATTTTTCAGTTAATTTCAATCCTTTTGCTTAAATCCCGGTACACGTTCCTTAGGAGGCTTGCGCGTAGGAGTGAAGTTTTTATTTTAGTTTCCTAATAATTTAGAATTATTGGTTCGTTTCGAGGAATCGAACGAGAAGGTCACCGCTTTTTGGGGTGACCTTTTTTTATACAATTGATTTAAAATTAGTAACTTCGTGAGGTAACCAACAAACAAAATTATGATTCGAAAAATTATTCCACTGTTTTTTGCGGCCCTCGTCTTTTCTACTACAGCGTGTTCTGAGGATAAAGGCTACGAAGAAATTACGATTGCCGAAACGCAACGGGAACCCATGACAGCGCAGGAAATTAAAGCAAAAATTGATGAATCTATTCAAGCTGGAATGCACTTTACATGGAAATCGGCTTCTACACGAATGGTGTGGAGTGCCATCTTAAAAGGGAATAAACTTGCTACTATCGGTTTTGGAATGACGGCGCAACAGTTTGATCGCACCAAGACATCACAATCCCAAAATTTACAAAATCAATTGGTGCAAATGATAGCGCATTATGAGGGAAAAACCAAGGAAGAAGTATTGATGTATAGCGATCCGTTTTTGAATCTTTTTGATGTGTATATTGAAAAACAAGAAACGGTTGCAGCGCTACGTCGATCGGGTTTGGTGCGTTATGTAGAACCGGCGGATTTTCGTTATTTTTCAGTATCCGATACCCAAATGGCTCCCGAGAGTTCGACGAGTTCAGGTTGTGGGTATGATGCTGAAACTTTAAATTCCGCTGATTTTTCAACCGTTACACCCAATGCTCGCGTGCCTTGGACCTTCAATCAGCATCAAATTCCTGCAGCTTGGGCACAATCGACAGGTCGTGGTATCACCATTGGAATCGTAGATACAGGGACGTCTCCTTCACAGTCTTTGTTGGGGTCTAACTTCAATAACGGTGCTTCTACAGGGCGTTCCATCCAAAAATTTGGCACCTTTGTCGATTCAATTTGGCCTTGGAGTACCACTACCGATGGACCCAACGACCGCTGTGGTCACGGCACTAGTATGGCTTGGGTAGCTGCTGGGCCACGAAACGATCGCGGATTGCCTGTTGGTGTTGCTTATAATGCCAATTTGATTACCTACCGCGCTGCTTCCAATGTGGTGCTCGATGGGTACCATGAGCAAAATGGGGTAAAAAATGCTTTTACCGCTTTGGGGAATAACCCAGCTGTTCGTATTATTTCAATGTCTATGGGACATATTTTTTCGGTAGGGCGCATTGAAGATGGCGTTCGTTATGCCCACAGTCGTGGAAAATTAATTTTCTGTGCGGGCGGAACATCAACAAGCTTTACCAATTTTGTGGGGGTCATTTTTCCGGCTTGGATGCCAGAGGTTGTAGCTGTTACAGGCGTAAAAGAAGGAACATCCAATCAGAAATGCGATGTATGTCACAGCGGAAGTGAGATTCAATTTACCGTACAAATGCAACGTTCAACATCAGGGAATACGGTTCCTATTGGCAGTTTTTATGAAAATTTATCCGATTACGTTGGGGGTTCGTCGGTAGCTACAGCCACAACTGCGGGGATTGCCGCTTTGGTTTGGTCTAAAAATCCAACATGGAACCGCGATCAGGTTTTGGCCAAAATGCGTCAGTCGGCTACTTATTTTCCAATACGGAACAGTCAATACGGATTTGGAAATATCAATGCATCGTTAGCCGTCCAATAAATAAATAAATTTCAAAAAAGAAAGGCTGTCTCCATAAAAAGACAGCCTTTTTTTATGCTTCAGCAATACCACGCCATAGTCTTATTTTTTTACCGATAAAAAATAGTACCAAACTCAGCAGAAAAATATTCATCCAATTGATTTCAAACACATGATTTTCCATCCATTGCGCATATTTGTAGTGTTTTAAGTTATGTAAATTAACGCTGTTAATCGCATTGTATTGCAACGTTAAATAGGAGTGAATTAGCAAATAGAAAATAGGAATTACTCCTGGTAATAACCATAAGAAAAGATTTAGTACAACGCCCGAATAGCCTTTGGTTCGGTTTTGCCCCACAGTGTTAAAAAACAACACACTCACAATGACAAACACGATACAATAGCCAATCCCATAGGTATAGGAGGAACTAATGATTACGCTGCAAATTCCCAAAACGATGTTGAGTATAATAACAGCAATCAAACCAATCAACCACGAACGACCCGAGGTGACCCGAAATGATAATATGAGTAGTGAAAGCCCCAACGCAAAATATACGGGGATGATTAGTGTTTCCAAATTAATATCGGGATCTTCATGAGCATCGGCCATGCGATCGTAGTTAAAATTCAAATGCTTCTCTGGCACATAATATTTGTAAAATTCTTGTTCAGTTCCCGTTTTGTCCCGAGCAATATAGCGATCGATGGTATCGCGCACCACGGTTTGATTGTTATACATAGTGGGATAATATTCATCATTGGTCAATCGAGGACCTATGGTATGACTTTTTTCGAACAAAGGGTAATCGTTGATTAAGGTAAGCCATTCATCTGCATTAATATTGGCTTCCAATTGATGTTCTTTGACAATTTTTAAATAATCGGTAAAGAGTTTTTTTAACGAATCTTTCTGTTGGGTAACCAACCATAATTTTAATTTTTCAATGGCAAGCGAGTCACTTTTTTCATCAAAAATCGTGTAACTGTTGACGTTTTTATTGAGTAGTGAAGTTTTTTTGTATTTTTTTCCACGGTACATGAAATAATTTTGCGCCTCGATGTTGGTTTCCACACTATCAACCTCCACAGTGTCGGCTACCAGAGCCTCTTCAACGACCACAGCTTCGTCAGTCTCATGGTAGGTATAGGACCCGTCCACAAAGAATGATCCTGCTCGTAACGTAGCGCATCGTTTTTCTAATTCTTCGCGCGAAAAATAACTGCGATAGCGCGTTTCTTTACCGAGATTATACCAAAAAATAGGGGAGGTAAGTCCAAAGCAAAGTAGAAAAATTAATCCCCATTCTTTAAATACATGGTATTTTGTGGTAGGGTAAAAAGATTTTAGCAAATTATTTTTAAAATAATTCACCAGCCACAAAATCAGTACGAGTAACGAAATTACTATAGAGAGTAAGACAAGCGTTGCATCGAAATCAAAAAAATTGCGATGGGTGTCCTCAAATGAAATTCCGTTGATGGCGAATCCTAATATAAAAAAACACAAATTTAACGCCAAAAGTAGGGCTCCCAAGGGAACAATCTTGGTATTCCAAAGTAGGGGATAACGCAGTAAAAGGCGTTGTTGAATCGATTTAAACATAAGGGTAAAGGAATTTAAGAAACAAAAAAGCGACGGGTAGATTGTGAAATATCTCTAAAGTAAGGCATCGGAATTTCGTGACGGGTCACCCATTCCAAAAATTGTAAACGAGTTACCGATTCAGGAAAAGTAGCGATAAATGTACCGCCGTTGAACTGCAAACTTTCTAACCCAAGGGGTTGTAATAAGTTTCCTAATTCTCCTTGTGTAAGCGAACTTTCAAATTCTATAACTAAGAAATTTTCAGGAGTTTCCTCTTCTGAATGCGCTTCCTTTCGCAGGTTTTTTTGTTCACCTTGTTTCAAAAATACGACTTGATCGGAGGTTTTTTCCACTTCATACAATTGTTGCGAACTCAGTACAATACCAATGGGTCGAAAAGGCGATTTTGCAATGCCTCTGAAATCCTCCAAAATTGTTTGTTGGGCCAAGATGTCTAAGTTGGCCAAAGGTTCGTCAATTAACAATAACTTGGGTTTTCGCAACAACATTCGGGCCAATTCAAAACGCATTTTATATCCCGATGATAAACTGTTCCAAGGGTGTAAACGATATTTTCGCAATCCCAATCGAGCGATAATCAATTGGGTCAACGGTTCAATCATTTCAGGAGCATACCCATATGAAGCAGCTGTCAAAATGAGGTTGTGATACATCGAGCCGTACCACGTATCCGTTCGTTGGGGAATGTAGACCAATTGCGTCCGTAGATCGTAGCGATCGGTGTAATTGAAATGATAGGTAATTGTTCCCCCAGTAGGTTGCAATTCACCACAAAGGCTTCGCAAAAGCGTAGTTTTACCGTTACCATTTTCTCCGACGAGTCCAACAATTTGACCTGTATACAATTCCAAGTGAATTGGTCCCAACCCAAAGCGACCAGTGCCGTAACTTTTTACTACTTCTTTTAGCGACACGAGCAATTGACGGGACGCCTGTGGTTTTTCATTTAAAAAGGCATACAGCGCATCAATCAATTGACGTATACGCGTTGTTTGCCTCACAGTATCTGATCCGTTGAGGTCCAACCAATCCAAAAATTGATTCATCTCTTGATAGAACGACAGGGTTTCTGTATCCAAAGTAAAATCAATTAATCGCTTGATAACCAAAGGATAGTCTTCAAATTTCAAATAATCCTCGATTTCTTGAAATTGTTTTTCAAATTCATTCATACAATTGGCTTAAAATTACGTTTTAACAAAGAGTATACCAAAGCGTCCCAAAAACGTCCGTTAAAGTATTCGTTTTCTATAAAATGGGCTTCTTTGACGAAACCTAGTTTTTCTATTACCTTGATGGAAGCTTCATTTTCGGGGTCAATCACTGCCTCTACGGAGTGTAAATCCAGCTGCTCAAATCCATAGATAAGCATGGCTTGAACGGCTTCTTTTGCATACCCTTTTCCTTGCGCTTTGGGAAGCAGCATATACCCAATTTCACTGCGAAAATGTTCGGGTTTTATGCGATAATGTCCTATAATTCCCAACATTTCATCGGCTTCTTTTTCAGTAATCACCCAGTTAATACCTGTTCCCTCATCGATTTTTTGTTGTATCATTTCAATCATCGTCAAGGCACTTGCTTTATCGGTAATCATCGGTCGTGGAATAAAACACATGCTCTCAGGATTACCTCGCAGCGCTACTACCGCTTCCCAATCGGAAGGACGTAATGGACGTAGACATAAACGCTGGGTTTCAAGGTGTGGAAAAGGAACAAATAGCGATGCCATGGTTTTGCTTTGTGTGAAATTAGTTAAATCCCAAGGAAAATGGCACTTTTTTTCATTTATTTGTTGTACTTAATTTTTACAAGCATGAAACGCGTATTAAAACCCCTTTTTTTGGGACTCTTGGGATTGTTTTCGACAGTGACCTTAGCCCAGCAGCAACGTCCAGAATCTATTTACGATTACAATGAAGCGTTCGGAAATCATTTTTACACCAAAAATGGAACCGATACCCGATCGGCGAGTGGGCAACCCGGACCCAAGTACTGGCAAAATCGTGCCGATTATCAAATAGCCGTTACACTTAATGCGGATTCCAAAGAAGTTTCAGGAACTGAGTTTTTGACGTATACGAACAACAGTCCTGATAAATTGGAATTTTTGTGGCTGAATTTGGATCAAAATCTATTTAAAAAAGATTCGCGCGGCAATGCGGTTATCCCCATGAAAGGTAGCCGAAACGGTGCAAAGGGTCAGGATTTTGACGGCGGTTTTCAAATCAAATCGCTAAAAATGATCACCCTAATCAACGGTAAAACGTCGGAAAAAGAGTTGTCCTTTACCATCACCGATACTCGTATGCAAATCAAATTACCCCAAGGTTTGGCAGGGAACGGAACGAAGATCAAATTAAAAATGGATTTTTCCTTTGTTTCGCCCGATTATGGGTCAGACCGTATGGGTGTTCTCGAGACCCAAAACGGTCGCATTTTTACGATGGCGCAATGGTATCCCCGCATGTGTGTGTATGACGATGTTCGCGGTTGGAATACCCATCCTTACCAAGGCGCGGGGGAGTTTTACTTGGAGTATGGTGATTTTGAAGTTTCCATCACAGCACCTTCCAACCATATCGTAGTAGCTTCTGGTGAATTATTAAATCCTAGCGAGGTATACACCCCCGAGCAAGTAAAGCGATGGAATACAGCCAAAAACAGCGATGCCACAGTAATTATTCGTGGCGCCAGTGAAATTAGCCTACCCGATTCGCGACCTACTGCAAAAAAACAACTTACGTGGAAATTTAAAATCAGTAATTCCCGCGATTTTTCCTGGGCTTCCTCCCCAGCTTTTATTATCGATGCGGCACGTATAAATTTGCCTAGTGGTAAAAAATCGTTAGCCATTTCGGCCTATCCTATAGAAAGTGATGGACAAGGCGCTTGGGCACGTTCAACCGAATATACCAAAGCTTCTATTGAAAATTATTCCAAACGCTGGTATGAATATCCCTATGCTACGGCCATCAATGTCGCCGGAAATGAAGGCGGGATGGAGTATCCTGGGATTGTTTTTTGTAGTTGGGAATCGAAAGGTGCCGATCTTTGGGGAGTGACCGATCACGAGTTTGGTCATATTTGGTTCCCCATGATTGTAGGTTCCAACGAGCGCCTATTCGCTTGGATGGATGAAGGATTGAATACATTTATCAACTCCATAAGTTCGCAAGATTTTAATAATAGCGAATACCGTCAACCCAAAGAAGATATGCATGCCGCAGCTGATATATTGATGAATCCAAGTATGGAACCTATCATGGCTGCTCCCGACAATATGCAAGAGGATAATTTAGGGATTCTAGCGTATTACAAACCGGGTGCTGGTTTGACGATGTTGCGAAATATTTTGGGTGAAGCGCGTTTTGATTTTGCGTTGCGTACATATATTGAGCGTTGGGCGTATAAGCATCCGCAACCGGAAGATTTTTTCCGTACGATGGAAAATGTGAGCGGTGAAGATTTAAGTTGGTTATGGCGCGGTTGGTTTTACAACAATTGGCGCGCCGATCAAGCCATCAAGAAAGTGCGTTATGAGAAAAACGACCCAAAGCGCGGTGCCATCGTTACGATTGCCAACTTAGAGCGTATGCCGATGCCCGTAGTCATTGAGTATAAAACGGAGTCGGGGGCCACAGGACGTCTTTCGTTACCAGTTGAGATTTGGAAACGCAATGTATATTGGACCTTCCGTATTCCTTCAACAGAAGCTTTGACCTCTATTACGTTGGATCCTGACCATGATTACCCCGATGTCAATTCAGAAAACAACACTTGGACATTACAAAAGGATGGCATTGCAAAAACAAAAGATTTTTCGGCGTATACCGGGAACTATTCAAGTGCACTAATTCCGTTGAAAATAGAGTTGACCGAAGACGATGGCAATTTGATGTTGAATGCAGCAGGGCAACCTTCGATTCCGCTTGAAGATAAAGGCAATCATTTGTTTACGTTCGAACCTGCCGAATTAAGTATTCAATTCACCGATGATAAACAAGGATTTGTGCTCACGGTGGGCAAACAAAGTTTTGGATTTACACGTGATAAATAAATAAAAAGAAACCCTCATTAATTTTTGAGGGTTTTCTTTTTTTAGGAAGTTTTGTTTTTGCGTAAAATAAAGGCGGCTAACAACGCAATCATCAATCCAAATGGGAATATCTCTGAAAACGTTATCCCAAAACGAAATAATGGATTTTTGTAGTTTTCTGCCATTTCTGAAACTTTATTTAATTCCGTTTGAAGCGCTTCGCCTGTTAAACCTGAAGCCTTGAGTTGCGCTATTTGATCGGCAGAAAATTGTTCCATGAAATTGGGAAATACCCATTGAAATTCAAGCATCCAAACTATCGTATAACTGAGCGATGCAATAACTGCAATACTAAGACCGATTTTTAGCGCTTCCAAAAAGGGGAGATGTCCTAAATGGTCTCTTTTGTAACGTTCTAATGCAAAATAAATGGCTGAGAATCCCAGCAGCATGCCTGCGAAACCAATGGCCATTGAAGCTGGTTTTTGGTTATAATGGGCATACAAAACCGTTGAGATGATCATGCATACTACAATAATTAGGGAGGCGATTATACTGTAGCGTAAAACATATTTTTTCATACGTTCTTTGTTTTTTAGTTAGGTCATGTAAACGTACAAAAAAATAGTTTAGTCAAAATAGTATTCTAAATCTAATTATTCCCAGCGGTTTACCACCTTGGTATGGGCAAATGCATCATAAATTCCTGAGCGATTTTTGTTGAGGAGTATCCAAATGAATCCAAGTCCAAAAAGCAAATAGGCTGGAACTTTAAATACATTTCGCTTGAGGGATTGTTCCCAACTTAATCGTTCATTCATTCCATTTACCACTTTGATGCCCATTAACCGTTTACCCCATGTTCCTTGCCATGGTGAGGCTTCGAGAATAAAGCAAAGCAACGTCCAAAATCCAAATGCGTGCAGGCGAATTGCGCTTCGAAGGGTGGCGTAGCCTTCAGGATTTTCTTTTTTCAAATGGACATCCCAAATTGAAAATCCGTGAACCCAATAGTAATAACATAAAACAATGATTATAATAGGAACGATGTCAACGAGGTAGGCCGCAAGACGTTTCCCAGGAGTGGCGGTGGCATAGAGTGAATATTCCATATTTTTTTGTTGAAAAGTACAAATTTAAAGGGAACAAAAAAAAACCTAACCCGCACCGAAGTGCACATTAGGTTTTCAACTAAACCAACCTTTTTAATTATGTATTATTGATTGCGGAAGACTAATTTTCCATCGAAGCTATCTAATAGGATGATGCTGTCGGTGGTGATGGTCCCGGCTAATATTTCTTTAGACAATTGATTCAAGACTTCGCGTTGGACCACCCGTTTTACAGGTCGAGCACCAAACTCGGCATCATACCCTTTGGTCGCCAAATAATCGACAGCCTCGGGAGTGGCATCCATGGTAATGTGTTGTTGCGCCAACATTTTGGTGACGTTTTTCAATTGCAAATGCACGATTTGACGAATGTTATCTTGGGTCAAAGGTGTGAACATTACAATCTCATCAATACGGTTCAAGAATTCGGGGCGCACCGTTTGTTTCAAAAGTCCTAAGACTTCGACTTTGGCCAACTCGGCTGCCGTTTCTAGGTTTCCTTTGAGGTTTTCAAACTTCTCTTGGATAATCGCACTGCCCATATTTGAAGTCATGATGATGATCGTGTTTTTGAAGTCAGCTAAGCGTCCTTTGTTGTCGGTTAAACGCCCTTCATCCAAGACTTGCAATAGGATGTTGAAGGTATCGGGATGCGCTTTTTCAATTTCGTCCAACAACACCACACTATAGGGTTTTCGGCGCACCGCTTCGGTTAATTGCCCCCCTTCATCATAGCCTACATAACCCGGAGGGGCACCTACCAAACGGCTCACGCTGTGGCGTTCTTGGTATTCACTCATGTCGATTCGGGTTATCGCATTTTCATCGTCAAAAAGGTATTCGGCAAGCGCTTTTGCCAATTCGGTTTTACCGACACCTGTAGTTCCTAAAAATAGGAAGGAGCCAATCGGTTTTTTGGCATCTTGTAATCCGGCTCGACTGCGGCGTACGGCATCACTGATGGCAGCAATGGCTTCTTCTTGACCAACGACCCGTTTGTGAAGTTCGTCTTCCAATTTCAGCAACTTATCGCGTTCGCTTTGCAGCATTTTGGTCACGGGAATGCTTGTCCATTTGGCCACCACCTCGGCGATATCATCATGGGTAACTTCCTCTTTAATCAAGGAATTACCCTTCTGATTTTCTTGTAATTGAAGTTGTAAAGCATTGAGTTGTTCTTGGGCTTCTTTGATTTTTCCATAACGCAATTCGGCTACCTTCCCGTAATCGCCTTCCCGTTCAGCTCGCTCGGCCTCCAATTTGTAATCCTCGATGTCTTGTTTTACACTTTGGATGTTTTCTACAACTTCTTTTTCCGACTTCCATTGGGCAAATATTTTATTGCGCTCTTCTTTTAAGTTGGCCAAATCCAAGCCTAACGACTTTAATTTGGTTTCGTCTTGTTCGCGTTTAATCGCCTCAATCTCGATTTCTAATTGCATGATTTTACGATCGAGCACATCCAATTCTTCGGGTTTCGAATTGATTTCCATACGCAATTTTGAAGCCGCTTCGTCCATTAAGTCAATGGCTTTATCGGGAAGGAAACGATTGGTAATGTAACGTTGAGACAGTTCTACCGCGGCAATAATCGCGTCGTCTTTGATACGAACCTTGTGATGGGTTTCGTATTTCTCTTTGATCCCGCGCAAAATAGAGATGGCACTTTCCGTATCGGGTTCGTCGACATTGACTTTTTGAAAACGGCGTTCCAAAGCTTTGTCTTTTTCAAAATACTTTTGGTATTCGTCTAAGGTTGTCGCTCCAATGGCACGGAGTTCGCCACGGGCTAAAGCCGGCTTTAATATGTTGGCAGCATCCATAGCGCCTTCGCCACCGCCGGCTCCGACTAAGGTATGGATTTCGTCAATAAACAAGACGATATCACCTTCGGCAGAGGTTACTTCCTTTACCACAGATTTCAGGCGTTCTTCAAATTCGCCTTTGTATTTTGCTCCTGCAATTAGGGCACCCATGTCGAGGGAATAGACGATTTTATCTTTCAAGTTTTCGGGTACATCGCCATCGACAATACGGTGGGCGAGTCCTTCGGCGATCGCTGTTTTTCCCACCCCGGGTTCCCCAATCAACATCGGGTTGTTTTTGGTGCGACGGGTGAGAATTTGCAGTACACGACGGATTTCTTCATCGCGACCAATCACGGGGTCGAGTTTTCCTGTTCGGGCTAACTCATTCAGGTTTTTGGCATACTTATTCAAGGCGTTGTAAGTTTCTTCCGCAGAAGCTGAAGAAACGCGTTCGCCTTTGCGTAATTCAGCAATAGCGGTTTCGAGACCTTTTTCAGTAACGCCTTGGTCTTTTAAGATTTGAGCGATTTTACTCTTGGTTTTAAAAATGGCTAGGATTAAATGTTCGATGGAAATATATTCATCGTTCATTCTTTTGGCAATGATACCCGCTTCGGTTAAAGCAGTATTGGCTTCACGGGACAGCATGATTTCACCTCCTGTTACTTTGGGGAAGCTTTGTAAGGTACTGTCTAAAATGCGTTGAAACAACTCGACATTGACGTTCAGCTTTTTCAAAAGAAAAGGCGTCACGTTCTCATCGACTTCCAAAATTCCTTTGAAAAGATGTTCGTTTTCGAGTTGTTGGTGTCCGTAGGTTTGTGCAATTTGTTGGGCTTGTTGCACGGCTTCTTGGGACTTGATGGTTAAGTTTTTTAAATTCATAATAGGGTCCTCTTGTGTGTGTTGTGGATTAAACGTTTTGAAAACGCTATGATAAGTGAGTCAATAAGTGTTCCAAGTCGGACTGGCTGTCAAGTTGGCTGATAATCAATGTTTTTTACGTTTAAAGCTGTCTTTTTGGCGTGAAACAGGGTTTCCAATGACAGTGCCCGTATTGCTTGATTTTTTGTAATTTTGAAAAAAAGCAACTATGAGTTTATTCGGATCTTTATTTGATGGAAATTCCACTGAGTCGTCTTCAGGAATCCATTGGAATCCCTTAACCGATCTTAAGGATTTAGAAATGATGCTACAAGATTCACACGAGCATCCTGTAGTGGTTTTTAAGCACAGTACCCGTTGCAGTATCAGTCGGATGGCGTTGCGTCAATTTGAATCGGATTGGAACTTGGACGGAAAAATCACACCTTATTTTTTGGATTTGTTGGAATACCGACCGATATCCAATGCGATTACGGAGCGGTTGGGTGTCGTACATCAATCGCCGCAAGTGATTGTAATTAAGGACGGGCAAGCGGTGTATGATGCATCGCATGAAGGCATAGCTGTAGCGGCTTTGGCACCGTTTGGGTAAGTGGTTTCGAAGTACATGCGTTCTTTTTTAGCCCCGATTGAAGTGGCATCTCCCGAGCTATCGGGGATAGAACGGAAAGCGGGTGGGGTGCGCTAAAAGCTATGGGGTTCTTGCTCCCAAAAATAAAAAAAGCCCAACGAAGAGCTTTAGTTTTATAAAATAATCGAAGGTTCTTGTTGGCTCAAGCAATGAAAACTACCGAGACCCCAAATCAGATCCACAGAGTTGATGCCCACGACGCGTCGGGTTGGGAAGCACTGCTGAATGATGTCCAACGCGCGATCGTCGTTTTTCAAGTCTTGGAACGTAGGTACAATGACGGTTTCGTTGGAAATGTAGAAATTGGCGTACGAAGCGGGTAGAATTTGATCCTCATAAATCACCGGTTTCGGCATAGGGAGTTCGACTACATTCAGTTGCTTGCCATTTTCCAAACGCATTTGGTGTAACAGTTTAAGGTTTTCTTGCAGAATTTCGTAGTTCGCATCGTTTCTATTTTCTTCCACAACGGTAAGTACGGTATCTTCATTGACAAAGCGCGTGATGTCGTCAATATGGCCGTCGGTGTCGTCACCGATGATGCCATCACCGAGCCAAAGAATATGGTCCACACCGTAATAGTTGTGAAGGTATTCTTCAATTTGCGCTTGGTTCAAATGCGGATTGCGGTTTTCGTTTAGTAAACAAGCGGTGGTCGTCATTAACGTGCCACGACCATTGAATTCCACACTGCCACCTTCCATGACGATACCGGGATTGAAGACAGGTAAGCCTAATTTTTCTCCAATTTTTGTCGGAATCACATCATCCAAATCAAACGGAGGATATTTACCGCCCCAGGCATTATACCCCCAATCGACAACGGCTTTTTTGGCTTCTGTTTTATGCAAAAGAAAGGCCGGACCGTGATCGCGGCACCATGCATCGTTGGTAGGATGGTGGTAAAAAGAGATGCGTGCCCAACGGTTGGCGAAATCGCTGATGGTTTGGGCGTATGTAGAAGTTTTAATTTTTTGTTCGGCGAAAGCTTGCATGACCGCATCGGCAACGTTAATACAGACGCGTTGGTGCGAAGCTACTTGCAAAATAAATTCCGCATAAGGATCAAAAATGGTATGCATTTTACCCGGCCACGATTCTTCTTTATGCGGCCACGAGAGCCAAAGGGCATCTTGAGGTTCAAATTCCGCAGGAAAGTAATAGCCTAATGCTTTTGGGGTCTCCAAATTAGTCTTCATCGATAAAACGTTTGGTTATCGGAGCATAGCTATCAATGCGGCGGTCTCTTAGGAATGGCCAGTGCATGCGGAAATAATCGGATTGGTTTAAATCTAAAGGTACGACCGTAGTTTCTTCTTGGTCGTGTGTCCCTAAGTACAATAATTTTCCTTGACCGTTGGCGACAAAACTTCCGCCCCAGAATTTCATGGCGCCATTTTGTTCAAAGCCTACACGGTTAACGCTGACTACGGGAACACCGTTGGCTACGGCATGCGAACGTTGAATGGTTTGCCAAGCGTTGTATTGGTCTTGGTTGATTTCTTCGTCTTGATCGGTGGCCCAACCGATGGCAGTGGGGTAGAACAAGATTTCGGCACCCATCAATGCCGTAATACGACTCGCTTCGGGGTACCATTGGTCCCAACAAATTAAGATACCGATTTTGGCAAATTTCGTTTGGAATATTTTGTATCCTAAGTCGCCTGGTGTGAAATAGAATTTTTCGTAAAAAGCAGGATCGTCGGGAATATGCATTTTGCGGTATTTTCCGAGGTAGGTTCCGTCGGCATCCAATACAGCTGTTGTATTATGGTAAATACCGTGGGTGCGTTTTTCAAATAGAGAAGCGATAATGACGACACCAAGCTCCTTAGCTACTTCAGAAAGCGCATCGGTACTAGGTCCTGGAATGGCTTCGGCCAATTGGAAGTTGTCGTAATCTTCGACATCACAAAAATATAAGGAAGTAAATAATTCCTGAAGACAAACAATTTGAGCGCCTTTTTCGGCGGCCACACGCACTTCGCGAATTGCTTTTTCAAGGTTGGCCGCTTTATCGTACGTACACGACATTTGTACCAAACCTACATTTACATTTGCCATAGTATTTGAAAAATTTTTGCAAAAATAGCTAAAAATAAAACGTGAATCGGGGAAGCTTTTCTTTTGTGTTTATTTTCGGTCAGGATAGATGAGTCCCATCAACAAGCTAACTGCTATGCACATAATAATATTCATTGGGGAAGGCGAAACGCTGAACTCATTTAGGGCATCTATTTCAAAAAAGAATTGAAACAAGAAATGGGTAGCATCATAAGCACAGGTGCCACAAAAAACTTCCGTGCATAGTACAAAATTTAGTACTTGTAATACGGAGAAAGTAATGCCGCTGATGATGATTTTTCGTATCAAAGGGATTTTTTGGATTAGTTTCGCAAACGATGGCGACTGATAATTTCTTTTAATTTGTTTTTTAGATTTTGTCCCGAATCAGCAACCATTTGTTCATTACTTGGAAAAGGAACCGCTACCCGTTCGAAAAAGGGAAGATAGTTGTTTTCACAGGCTTGTTTGTTGCCTTTGTAACGGGCATAAATATGTTCGAAGACAAATTCACTACTCAACGGATAGGTGTTGAGCAATTGATTGGTTTTTAGGTCCAAATAGTCAATTTTGGCAGTGACTTGAACCGTTTTGAACTGACGAAATTCAAAAATCGTAATCGATACGTTTTTCATATTATCGACCATCACGAAATTTTCTTGTTGGTCTTTCACGGGATTGCCATTGGCATCCAAAAGTCTTTTTTGCCCGTCTTTAATTTGCTTTTCCTTTACAAATTCGCGTTCTTTCACTTGTTCAGGAGAAATGTTGATGGCTCTAAAATTGACCAAAATTCCATAATCATAGGTAATTCCTTTCACGCGATTACTGTGGTATACTGTCCACGGATCATTGAGCCCCATGGTGCTAAAGTCCAACAAATCATTTTCCAAGCGAATTGGAATGACCATTTGCGTTTCATTTTTTGTATATACATGAACGTAGTCGGTTCCCTTTTGACGCGCCTCGTCGATTAATTGGGCGCTGTCTTTAAATCCGGGGCTAAGTTCTTGTAAATAGATAAGGTCGTCGAAAGCCCGACGAAAATTGATTTTATCTCGAGTTGCAAGCAGTGCTTTAGCATTGTCATAAAGGTGTTTGGCTAGCGCATTTTTGCTGCTCACGATTTCATCACTGTAGTTATCAAAATCAAAGGTGGCATTTCGGTTTTGACTGATTACTCGTAGTGGCAATAAGGGTTTGATGCGTTCCTGCCGTTGGTGCAAGGCGACATAGGTGTTGTAAATCTTTTCAGTATTGGAAGGATTGGCCTCTTTAAACCAAAGTTCTATTTGTTGCAAATCGCGTGCTTTGGCTTTGGCAAAGGCTTCTTCGAGAAAAAGTACATAGTCTTGTTTTTCTTTGGCGTCTTTTCGTTGGCGTAAGTTGTCTATTGCAATAGTAATAGCTTCATCGTAATTTCCCTCGGCTAAAGCGTTTTCCGTTTGGCGAACACCACAACTTACAACTAAAAAGAAGGTAATAAAAAATGCACTAATTTTTTTCATGGTTTTTATACGTTAAAAGGCAACGCAGGTAAAAGTTTACTGCTGCATTCTCCAAAGCCTATTCGAACCCGTTCATTTTGACAATACCCGCGAAGGATGACGGTATCGTTATCTTGAATAAATTTTCGTTCAGAACCATCGTTGAGGCGTAATGGATTTTTTCCACCCCAGGTTAGTTCTAACATAGAGCCGAAGCTATCTTCTTTGGGGCCTGAAATAGTTCCGCTTCCCATCATGTCGCCAGAATTGACGCGGCATCCGTTGATGGTATGATGCGCGAGTTGCTGTGCCATGGTCCAATACATAAATTTAAAATTGGAACGGGAAATAACAGTTTCACTGCTGTTTTCAGGTTGCAAAGCCACTTCCAAATGAATGTCGAAAGCATGATTTCCTTCTTGCTGCAAATAGGGTAACGGTTTTGGGTTTTGTGCTGGACTGGCTACGCGAAAGGGTTCAAGCGCATCCATGATCACAATCCAAGGTGAAATAGAGGAGGCAAAGTTTTTGGCCAAGAAGGGGCCCAACGGTACATATTCCCATTTTTGGATATCGCGCGCACTCCAATCGTTGAAAAGTACCATTCCAAAAATATAATCTTCAGCTTCTTTTACAGGTACGGGTTCTCCCATTATATTCGCATCGGTAGTAATGAATGCCATTTCTAATTCAAAATCAACCAATTTGGAAGGGCCAAAAACAGGCGTAGTCGCTTCGGCGGGAAGCGTTTGACCTAATGGTCTGTGCACGGGTACTCCTGAAGGAATGATGGTGGAACTGCGTCCATGGTATCCTACTGGGATGTGAAGCCAGTTGGGGAGCAATGCATTTTCGGGATCGCGAAACATTTTTCCTACGTTGGTGGCATGCTCTTTACTGCTGTAAAAATCGGTGTAATCACCAATTTGTACTGGAAGCAACATTTCTACATCTTGCACATTAAAAATCACAATCTTGCGCTGTTCAACATTGTCACGTAAGGTAGGATTGTTAATTTCAAATAAATCAGAGATACGGTTACGTACTTGACGCCAAGTCTTTTTTCCATAAGAAATAAAATCATTTAAGGAGTCTTGTAGAAACATATCGTCGGGGAGTCCCAAGTCGTTAAAATAGCCTAATTGCTGCAGCGCACCCATATCTATAGCGAAATCCCCAATTCGTGTTCCAATAGTGATGACATCTTCTTTGGTTAAAAAAACACCAAAAGGAATATTTTGAATGGGAAAGTCGCTGTTTTCGGGAACAGTAAGCCAAGTTTTTCGATCGGGGTTATTTGCGTAATGCGGCATAAGTACGATGTTGATTTGTTGTTGAAAAATTTACAACCAAATATAGATGTTCCAATCTATTTGACCAACAGAATTTGTAATTTTGGGGAGCTTTAATGAAAAACCCTTAAAAAATGCAACGAGACGAACAAATCTTCGATTTAATCCTGGACGAACAGGACCGACAAGTACATGGAATTGAGCTGATTGCTTCCGAGAATTTCGTAAGTGATCAAGTGATGGAGGCAGCAGGCTCCTGTTTGACCAATAAATATGCTGAGGGTTATCCTGGAAAACGATACTATGGAGGATGTGAAGTTGTTGATATTGTGGAGCAAATTGCAATTGATCGTGCCAAAGCCTTGTTTGGTGCCGCCTATGTGAATGTACAGCCGCATTCGGGCTCGCAAGCGAATACCGCAGTTTTTGCCGCTTGTTTAAAGCCCGGAGATACAATTTTGGGATTTGATTTATCGCATGGAGGGCACTTGACGCATGGTTCTCCAGTGAATTTTTCAGGAAAGTTATACCGCCCCGTTTTTTATGGTGTGGACCAAGAAACGGGATTATTGAATTACGATAAAATTCAAGAGATTGCCTTAAGAGAGAAACCCAAAATGATTATTGCAGGTGCTTCAGCGTATTCGAGAGATATGGATTTCAAGCGGTTCCGTGAAATCGCCGATAGTGTTGGTGCTTTATTATTGGCCGATATTTCACATCCCGCGGGTTTGATTGCCAAAGGTTTATTAAACGATCCGATTCCACACTGCCATATCGTGACGACGACAACCCACAAAACCTTACGCGGACCTCGTGGCGGGATGATTATGATGGGGAACGATTTTGAAAATCCATGGGGCTTGACCACTCCAAAAGGGGAGATTCGTATGATGTCGCATGTGCTGGACATGTCCGTTTTTCCTGGAAACCAAGGCGGTCCATTAATGCATATCATTGCAGCCAAAGCGGTTGCGTTTGGGGAAGCGTTGACTGACGAATTTTTTAGATATACTTTACAAGTTCAAAAAAATGCCCAAGCCATGGCTAATGCCTTTGTTGAAAGAGGGTATCATTTAATTTCAGGGGGTACCGACAATCACATGATGTTGATTGATTTGCGCAACAAAGGAATCAGCGGAAAAGATGCCGAAAATGCATTGGTAAAAGCCGATATCACGGTAAATAAAAACATGGTACCTTTTGACGATAAGTCCCCATTTGTAACCTCTGGAATACGTGTGGGAACTCCTGCTATCACTACTCGTGGTTTGGTAGAGGCTGATATGGAAAATGTGGTTGATTTTATAGATCGCGTTTTGATGAACCCAACTGATGAAGCTGTTATTGCGAAAGTAGCTGAAGAGGTAAATGCCTTGATGGGGGAACGCGCTATGTTCGTCTTCTAATTATTAATAACTATCATAAATTTATTAATAACTTTTATTTTAATGTTAATAACGTGTTAATAACTACCGTTGTTGGGGATGTCCGACAGCGGTTTTTTCTTTAATTTTAGGGTGATTTTCACCTATTTTCATTAATGAAAAACCCTAAAAAACACACTCTTCATCGGTTGTTAATAACATTGCTTTTTGCAGGCCAATTGGTGATTGCGCAAGAGAGCCAAAAAACACATGTAGTTGCTGAGGGTGAGACACTTGCCAAAGTAGCGCAGCGGTACAAGGTGACCCCTTATGATATAATCAAATTAAATCCCAATGCAGCGCAAGGAGTGAAGGTTAATGATGTGTTGGTCATCCCTAAATCGGTAGTTGTTGAGAGCTCCAAAGAAGTCAAGAATGTCGAGGAAAGCAAGAATATTCTTTCACAAAAATCAACTACTATTGAGGGGAAGTCACAAAATCTTTCAAGTGAATTCAAAAGTCATATTGTACAGCCTGGAGAAACTAAGTTTGGTTTAGGGAAGTTGTATGGGATTAGTATTTCGACTTTAGAGGAGCAAAATTCGCATATTGTTCAGGGACTCCAAGCGGGGCATGTGTTAAAAGTGAAAGGGACGACTTCGTATCAGCAAGATTTGTCTTCGTACCGACGTCAGGCTCAAAGTAAGAACCTTCGTGATTACACCGTGTTGAAAGGGGAGACGCTGTTTGGCTTATCGAAGCGGTTTGCTATTTCGTTGGCTGACTTGATGGCGATGAATCAGGAGCGGATTGTGGGGGTTTTAAAAGAAGGGCAGTTGCTGTATGTTCCTGCTGACCAAAATACAAATGACAAGCAGATATGGCATGAAGTAGTAGCTGGCGAAACTAAGTTTGGATTGTCGCGTCGTTATAAGGTGACCATAATTGCTCTTGAGTCAACTAATCCGCAAATTGTACGCATGTTACAAACGGGACAGCGCATACGTATTCCGGTTGAATCAGCGACAGGTGTTGCTGAAGCAATAGAAAATACAGTTGTTGAAACTGTACAACAAGATTCAAAAAAGGATGTTATTTCCCCAAAAGTTAAAACAATCGTTGCTGAAAATCCGATTTCTGCTCCCGCGGAAACCAAAATCACCACCGAAACTGTTAAAGCAACTGATGTTGTTCCAATGGAAACTGTGTCCCATCCTGTGGAAACTTCAGGGCGCTTAAATCGTGATGATTTGGAGGATTATACGATTCAACCTAAAGAGACTTTATTTGGTTTGTCGAAACGAGCCAATATGAAGATCATGGATTTTTTAGAGCTGAATCCCTTGCTTGCCAAAGGAGTACAAATTGGTATGGTGATAAAAATGCCTAAAGGCGCTCTTGCAATCGTTCAAGATACCCCAAACACAGTTGCATCCTCAGCGGCTGAAGATGCTCCAGTTTCAGGGGTAGTTTCATCAAAAGAAGTGCCAAGTCCGCCCCAAGAAAGTGTCGGCACAAAAGAGATCTCCGCAATAATTGAGTATAAGGATGTGCTAAAAACAGCTGATCTTACTTTGGTGAAGCGATTTGCTTTTATGGTTTCTTTTTCCGAAGCCGATTGGCAACGTGCGAAGCAAACATTTCCCGATATTCAAATTAGTGATGAAAGTTCCCGACTCGAGATTATGTATAATATGGGGGTTCAAAAAGCACTGGATTCATTAAATACATTAGGATATACGATTTCTTCAAAAATGATTCATGCGGAAGGAGCTAAAAAATCTTTTGATTTAAAGAAAATGACCGCTGATCGCGTTTGGAAAGGAATGGATGCTGCTTTTTTAAGTGGTAATTGTTCTATTGAAAAAATGGCATTTCTGCCAATACCATTGATTACTGAGGTAGAAGTAGAAGGGTTAAAATCCAAAAAAGTTGTAGCCATTCAACCCGAAATGAAAGTGAGAGATCGGGTGCTTGATGTATTAGTGCCCTTAAATGCCAATGTGATTGTGGTGAGCAGTTTTACGGATGAAAATAAAAAACAGCAAGTGCTCAAAAAATTGCCTCTAGCCCAATACGTAATGGTTTCTGAACGAACAGGATTGGATAATGAGGATTTAAAACGGTTGTTGGTGAAAGGCAAAATGAATATAATTATCTTGGAAACCACCAAGAATAGCATGATTATTAGCGCAACCAATACCTTGCTCAATGCCGTAACCGATTACAATATTCAAGTAGCTTTGTTGGAACCAAATTTGATTGATTACTATAAAAACATTTCCCCGCTTCGCATGAATATTTTGCGAACCTTGTATCCAACTTACGCTCCAGTAGATAAAAATCAGTCCTATTTAAATTTTGTAGCGAACTACCGAAAAGTATATCGCGATGATCCCGATTCAGTCTACATGCAAGGATTTGATATTGTATTTGATACCGCTTTACGAATGGCGCAAGCGCAAGGGTTGTCCCATTCATTGCAACACGATAAAACAAAACAAACACTTCTTCAATTTGAGTATGATTCAAAGAGTCTAGATCACTACGAGAATCGTACTATTTTCCTTTTTCAAAGAGAAATTAATGGTGCTATAAAAGAAATCAAACCTTGATAAAAGCGATGATTGTTTTTTTGTATCTTTGATGAACTCGGAATGGGAAAATCAAAAAGAAGTAGTAATACCCTAATTTGATTTCGCCTATGAATCGTTCTTTACAACGTTTTACACTCAAATCTCTCTATAAAGGGTTAGGGATTTTTATATTCATTTTTTCCCAATGGGCATACGCGCAATGTCCTACGGTAAACAATACCTCACAATCTTTTTGTAATACAGAATCGCCCACAATTGCTAATTTAAATGCGATTAATAATGGGGGAGGGGTAGCATGGTTCAGTTCGACCACATCAACAACACCCTTTTCTCCCGGAGCAGGTTTGGTTAATGGCGCAACCTATTATGCCGATAATGCTGCTGGGAATTGTGGCACACGCCAACCTGTCACAGTAACCATTTACGCAGCACCCACGGGACAAAATTTTCAAGGGGTTTGTGTAGATAATCCACTTGAAGCAACTATTGCCAACTTGATTGCCAATGGAAATAATATTCGTTGGTATACAACTCCTTCAGGAGGCACGCCATTGCCAACGACTACCATATTAACAGACAACACCATTTATTATGCGAGTCAAACCAATCCTGATACGGGATGTGAGACTTCACGTTTGGCAGTTTTTGTTAATGTAGGTGTGGTTCCTGTTCCCATAGGTCCTACGATACAATCTTTTTGTCTTTCACCTGGAAATACGCCTACCGTAGCCAATTTACAAGCGAGTGGCATAAACAATTGGTATGCTACGGTTTCTTCGGCGGTTGTTTTAGACCCATCCACACCGCTGATTAATGGAGAAACTTATTACGCAACCACTGTTGACCCACCTTGCGAAAGTGTCAATCGTTTAGAAATAACCGTCCAATTATTATTACCTTCCGATGCCGGAACTGATGGGACATTAGCCTTATGTTCCAACGCATTGACCGTAAATCCCAATCGCAATTTGTTTTCAATATTAGGCGGGAGTCCACAAACGACGGGAACATGGAGCGGACCTCTACCTACCTCCAATGGTCATCTCGGAACGGTGAATATAAGTACATTAACTGCTGCTGGAAGTCCGTATGTTTTTACCTACACTGTTACCAATGCGGCTTGCCCGCCCGATACAGCGACCGTTACCATCACGGTTTCTAACCCTGTAAATGCTGGAAATGATGCGTCGCTAACGGTTTGTTCTAATAACCCTTCTGTTAATTTGTTTCCTTTGCTAGGAACATCTGCACAAGCAGGTGGTGTTTGGTCTCCTCCGTTAGAAAGCGGTACTGGAGTTTTTAATCCAGCACTAGATCCATCGGGAACGTATACCTACACCGTCACAGGTCCCAACCCCTGTGGTAATGACACGGCGATTGTTACGGTTGCCGTAAATACAGCTGCTAATGCTGGTACTTCAACCAATACAACCGTATGTGCTTTAGGTCCTTCCGTTAATCTTTTTACTATTCTTGGTGGAACGCCGCAATCGGGTGGTGTTTGGTCACCTGCATTGGCTAGTGGTACTGGAATTTTTAATCCTTTAGTGGATGCGCCTGGAATCTACACCTATACGGTTACAGGAATACCACCTTGTACTGATGCTTCTGCTAATGTTACAGTAACGTTGACACCTGGTATAACTCCCGTTTTTACGCAAGTTCCCCCAATTTGTCAAGGAGCAACATTAACGGCCTTGCCGACCACCTCCAACAATGGTATTACAGGAACTTGGTCACCGGCGTTAAATAATACGGCTACGACCACCTATACTTTTACGCCAAGCGCAGGACAGTGTGCGACCACGGCAACGATGACCATTACGGTGAATCCGAATATCGTGCCTACCTTCACGCAAGTCCCCCCCATTTGTCAAGGAGCAACACTAACGGCCTTACCGACCACGTCTAACAATGGCATCACAGGAACGTGGTCACCAGCTTTAAACAATACGGCTACGACCACCTATACTTTTACGCCAAGCGCAGGACAGTGTGCGACAACAGCAACGATGACCATTACGGTGAATCCGAATATCGTGCCTGCCTTCACGCAAGTTCCCCCAATTTGTCAGGGAGCAATACTAACGGCCTTGCCGACCACCTCCAACAATGGTATTACAGGAACTTGGTCACCGGCGTTAAATAATACGACTACGACCACCTATACCTTTACCCCAACAGCGGGACAGTGTGCGACCACGGCAACGATGACCATTACGGTGAATCCGAATATCGTTCCGACTTTCACACAAGTGCCCCCGATTTGTCAAGGAGCAACACTAACGGCCTTACCGACCACGTCTAACAATGGCATCACAGGAACGTGGTCACCAGCGTTAAACAATACGGCTACGACCACCTATACCTTTACGCCAAGCGCAGGACAGTGTGCGACCACGGCCACGATGACCATTACGGTAAATCCGAATATCGTGCCTACCTTCACGCAAGTGCCCCCGATTTGTCAGGGAGCAACACTAACGGCCTTACCGACTACCTCCAACAATGGCATCACAGGAACGTGGTCGCCGGCGTTAAACAATACGGCTACGACTACCTATACCTTTACGCCAAGTACAAGTTTGAATTGTGAAGTCGTTACAACAATGACAATTACAATTGTACCGCAACCCAACGCAGGAAATGACGGTACGCTAGTCTTGTGTTCGAATGCCACACCAACCGATTTATTTTTAAGTTTAGGAGGAACGCCTCAAGCAGGAGGAACGTGGACACCCGCTTTAGCTAGTGGCACGGGCTTGTTTAATCCTGCGGTGGATCCAACGGGAACCTATACCTACACCGTAGTAGGCGGCGCACCATGTGGAAGCGATACCGCCACGGTAAGCGTGAGCATTACTCCAGCACCCAATGCGGGAACGGATGGCGTAGCTACTTTTTGTGCGGATAGTGCTGCTGCGGATTTATTTACTTTCTTAGGAGGAACCCCTCAAGCAGGAGGAACTTGGTCTCCGGCTTTGGCCAGTGGGACAGGAGTTTTCAATCCAACGGTGGATTCAGCTGGGGTATATACCTATACTGTCACGGGTAACACGCCTTGTGCCAATGGAACGGCTTCGGCTACGGTAACGGTGAATCCGATTCCCAACGCAGGAAATGACGGTACGCTAGTCTTATGCTCCAATGCCACACCGACCGATTTATTTTTAAGTTTAGGAGGAACGCCTCAAGCAGGAGGAACGTGGACACCCGCTTTAGCTAGTGGCACGGGCTTCTTTAATCCTGCGGTGGATCCAGCGGGAACCTATACCTACACCGTAGTAGGCGGCGCACCATGTGGAAGCGATACCGCCACGGTAGTCATAACATTGACACCTGGGCCTAATGCAGGTGTAGATGCCACAGTGACGCTATGTTCCAATGCAACACCTATTGATTTATTTTTGAGTTTAGGGACTTCTGCGCAGTCTGGAGGAACTTGGTCTCCTCCGTTGGCTAGTGGAACGGGTGTTTTTAATCCAGCTTTTGATCCCGCAGGTTCTTATATTTATACTATAGCTGGAATAGGAACATGTAACCCCGATACAGCTACCCTAACGGTCAACTTAATAGCACCCCCTGATTTTGGTTTAGGAACCATAACAGCACCAAACGTATGTCAAAATTCGGCTATAATTGTTTCTATTAGCGGGGCGACAACCTTAGCTGATGGGAACTATACATTCACTTACTCGGTAACTAATGCGGATCCATCCACAGGGACCACAGCAACTGTAACAATAACGGGTGGAAATGGTCAATTTACCATACCAGCTTCGTATTTTCAAACATCGGGTAATGTGTCGATTTCTTTAACAGCAGTTACCGCATTGAACGGCAATTGTACTTCGACCATTTCAACAACTTCGACCACAATAACGGTACTTCCACAACCTACGTTAAGTAATGCTACTGTATTGGTTGCCTCGCTTTGCTTGGGCGAACAAGCTACGGTAACAATAACTGGTGCATCGGGCTTAACAAATAGCAATTATACTTTAGAATACCAACTTGCAGGAGCCAATACAGGAGTATTTACCAACACGGTAACCTTTAGCAATGGCGCAGCATCGTTTGTCATTCCAGCTAGTGATCTGGTGAATGAAGGAACAGTGAATCTAATTTTAACTTCAATCATCAGTCAAATCACAACTTGTGGTAACAGTACTTTAAATTTTACACCAGTTACTTTTGAAGTACAAAATCCGCAGCCTCCTGTATTGACAGGTTCTACTACATTTTGTAATGATAGCAATGCCACGCTTTCCGATTTGAGTGCTCAATTATCAGGGTCAGGAACTATTGTATGGTATAGTTCGGCTTCAGGAGGAACACCTTTGGATGCTTTGACGGTATTGCAGGATGGAATAACGTATTATGGTGCAGTTCAATCCAATGCAGGATGTGAAAGTACTCGTCTTGAGTTGACCGTTGTACTCGAGTCTTGTACCCCCGACGATATTATTATACCCGACGGATTTTCACCCAATACCGATGGGGTAAACGACGCGTTTATTATTCAGAATCTACTTGAACTGTATCCCAACTTTACAATTGAAATTTTCAATCGTTATGGCAACGTATTGTTTAAGGGGAATCGTTCAAATCCCCATTGGAATGGTCGTTCTGGCGAAGGTTCCGTGGGGGGTGGTTTAGCACCCGCTGGAGTTTATTTCTTTATTTTAGAATTTAATGATGGTGTCCGTGCTCCCCTACAAGGACGTCTTTATTTAAGCAGATAACATTCGCCTATGAAAGCTATTAGAATAAAATATATACTCATTGCGGTTTTACTCTTGTGTTTAACCCGAACGCGCGCGCAACAAGATCCGCAGTATACACAATACATGTACAACATGAGTGTGTTAAATCCTGCCTACGCTACCGATGATGCCGATGCCATTAATTTGGGTGGTTTGTACCGCGCTCAGTGGGTGGGTGCTGTGGGTGGACCTACAACAGGAACGTTTTTTGTGCATACGCCCTTAAAAAAACGGATTGAAGTGGGAATGTCCATCATGCATGATGAAATTGGCGATGTGGTCAAAGAAAGTAATGTCTTTGCCGATGTGGCTTATGTTTTACCTCTTGGTGAAAAACAAAAGTTATCCTTTGGAATTAAAGCGGGGGCTACTTTTTTTAGTACTAACTTCAATGGATTTGTGTTCACCGATAATTTACCCGATCAGGCTTTTGCTAATAACTTGAGTCGCACCTATCCTAACATTGGGGTGGGCACTTTTTATTTTGGTGAAAAATATTATGTAGGACTGTCGGCTCCCAATTTGTTACGCACCAAACATCTTGAAACACGGGATGGCTTAACGCGAACCGGAGTGGAGGAGATACATTACTTTCTTACGGGAGGCTATGTATTTGATTTGAACGATCAATTCAAGTTTAAACCCGCATTTATGACCAAAGCGGTCTCAGGATCACCGATTTCCTTGGATGTTACAGCAAATTTTTTGTACAATAACATGTTAGAAATGGGCGTAGGTTACCGTGTGGGAGATGCTGTAAGTGGGTTAGTAAATTTTCGTGTCACACAAAATCTACGTATTGGATACGCTTACGATTACACCTTATCCAATTTAAGTCGCTTTAATTCAGGTTCACATGAAATCATGGTTTTGTTTAACATCAGTAAATCCGGTAAAAATAGCGCCGGCAATGGCTATGATAAATCACCCCGTTTCTTTTAAAAGGATGGCTATGCGTATATTTTACCTCTTTTTGATATTGGGAACTTTCGGCGTTTCGGCCCAAAAGAAACCCTCCGTTAAGTTTGCCAATAAATTGTTTGCCAATAAAGCTTATGTTCAAGCGGCTTCGGTCTATGAAACACTCAAACCCAATCGTGTGATTTTATCCAACCTTGGCGATTGTTTTTATTACAATGCGCAAATGGATGCCGCGGTAAAAAATTATGGACAGTTGTTTTTTCAGTACAAAGATTCGGTCAAACCCGAGTATTATTTTCGCTATGCCCATGCCTTAAAAGGAATCAAAGACTACGAAAAGGCCGATAAAATTATGGGAGAGTATCTTAAGTATCCCGTTGACACCCAAAAATTCATCAATAATTTGAATACCATAGTTCCCTATGATTATGAGATTCAATTGATGACCAAAACCAATAATACGGGGGATTTCGGGATAGCGTATCGCGGCGATAAGGTAGTTTTTGCCTCGCTGCGAAGTACAGAACAACCCCTATTTAGTTGGAATGACAAGCCCTATTTGGATCTTTTTGAAGCTACGTTAAACGCAGAAAATCAATTGGAAAACATTCAACCCTTTCCAAAATCGATCAATACCAAGACACACGAAAGTAATGCTGTCTTTTCCACGGATGGGAAAATTATGTATTTCAGTAGAACCAATAGTAAACGCGTCAAAGTTGGCGATGAAAAGTTTGCATCCGTGAAGTTATTCCGTGCCGAATGGGTGGACAACGATTGGAAAAACATTACTGAATTGCCTTTTTGTAGCGACACATTTTCTACCCAGCATCCTTATCTATCGCCAAATGGAACTCAACTTTACTTTTCAAGCGACCGTCCAGGTGGTAAAGGCTCCTTCGATTTGTATGTAGTGGAAGTCCGTCCCGATGGCACTTTTGGGGAACCCCAAAATTTAGGCGATGTTATCAATACCGAACATTTAGAGCAATTTCCCTTTATCACCACCGATGGAACCCTATACTTTGCTTCCAACGGCCATGAAGGTATGGGCGGTTTGGATTTGTTTATGACCAAAAAATACCAAGATAACTATGCTAAACCCCTTAATTTGGGTCAAACCATCAACAGCGGATTAGATGATTTTGGTTTTGTGTTGAATGAAAAAACACAAGAAGGATTTTTCTCTTCCAACCGCAAAGGATATGACAATTTGTATAGCTTTAAGCGCAAAGACAACGAGCGTCGTTACTTAGTAGAAGGAGACGTTCGCGATAAGGTAACCAAGCAATTATTGCCAGGTACTCAGGTGAGTTTATATGATGAAAAAGAAGTATTGGTTGGGCAAATGATAGTAGGTTCAAACGCCGATTACTTTTTCAACACCAATCCCAACAAGACCTATCGTTTGGAGGCTATTCGAGACTTATATATTCCCCACAGTGAGCAATTTTCCACCAATGATGAAGGAAATGCGCGGTATTCCATCGAATTGGAAGTTGAATCTTATGACGATGCCGAAGATATTGTCGTGACAAAAAATGACGGGTATGTATATATCGAATTGGAAAACATTTATTTTGATTTGAATAAATGGAATATCAAACCCGAGGCGGCTAAAATACTCGATGTACTGGTTGGATTGTTGAAAAAGTATCCGCGTATGGAAATTCAAATTGGGGCACATACCGATTCCCGGGCATCAGAAACCTATAACTTGATGCTTTCCAATAACCGTGCTTCTTCTACATTAGAGTATATTGTCAACCAAGGAATCGACCGTTCACGTTTGCGTCATAAAGGTTTTGGAGAAAGCACTCCACTAGTCAATTGTGGGGATAAATGTACTGAGGCGGAACATTCTATCAACCGACGTTGTGAATTCAGGATCTTGAGATAAAAAAAATTCGGCTCTGAGCCGAATTTTTTTTGCAATAAACTTTTAGAACAAGGTAGGGTAGCGATTGGGATTGGCTTCGTGCATCATCGCATATACTTTTTCGAAGATATCTTCTACCGAGGGTTTTGAAAAATAATCGCCGTCAGTTCCATACGCAGGGCGGTGCGCTTTGGCGGTTAGGGTTTCAGGGGCACTGTCCAAATAGGTATATGCCTTTTGTACTTCTACAATTTGCTGTAAAATAAAAGCACTGGCTCCACCCGGAACATCCTCGTCAATCACCAAAAGACGGTTGGTTTTGGCAATACTTTTTACAATATCATGCGCCAAATCAAAGGGTAATAACGACTGTATGTCAATAATTTCAGCATTGATGCCCACCGCTTCCAGTTCGTTGGCCGCTTGTTCCACCAAACGCAAGGTTGAACCATAGGAAACCAAAGTAATATCGGATCCCTCTTTTAAGGTTTCCACAACGCCTAGCGGGGTTTTGAAATCACCTAAATTGGTAGGCATTTTTTCTTTCAAACGGTAACCATTTAAACACTCTACCACCAAAGCGGGTTCATCTTTTTCCAATAAAGCATTGTAAAAACCAGCAGCTTTGGTCATGTTTCGTGGGACTAATACATGGATTCCTCGAACCGCATTAATAATCATACCCATTGGAGATCCAGAATGCCAAATGCCTTCCAAACGGTGTCCTCGGGTACGAATAATTACGGGTGCTTTTTGACGTCCTTGGGTTCGGTATTGCAAAGTTGCCAAGTCGTCACTCATTATTTGAATCGCATACAAAAGGTAATCCAAATACTGAATTTCAGCAATGGGACGCAAGCCACGCATCGCCATGCCAATGCCTTGACCCAAAATGGTAGCTTCACGGATCCCCACATCGGCTACACGTTGTTCCCCATATTTAATTTGCATGCCTTCCAATCCTTGGTTGACATCGCCGATATTTCCAGAATCTTCCCCAAAAATCAATGTGTTGGGATGTTTGGTAAATAAGGCATCAAAGTTATCCCGTAACACCAAACGCGCATCCACTAGTTCGGAGGAGACGTCAAATTGAGGTACTACTTCCTGTATCGTTGCGATATTGTTCTCCGATTCAGAAAATAAATGGGAACTGTATTTGGGTTGGATTCTAGCCGTATACGATTGAATCCATTGCGCTAAAGTAGCTTGTCCTGACTCACCGATGAGTAATCGTACTACCTTACGCGCTGTACTTAAAATATCTTTTCGAATCGGCTCTTTAATAGCTGCCAAATCGCTACTGTATTTTTCGATAAAAACTTTTTGATTGCTGCCTTGGGCCAAGTCATTCAAAAGTGAACACAATTCGTTTTGCTCCGCTTTAAAAGGAGCAATAAACGCATTCCATGCCGCTTTTTTTCCTTCCAAAATTTCCTTTTTACATGAAGAATCTAGCGCATCTAAGTCCGTTTCAGTAGCCAGATTGTTGTCAATCAACCACTGTCGCATTTGCGCCAAACAATCGTATTCCGCTTCCCATGCCAAACGGGTTTCGTCTTTGTAGCGTTCGTGACTTCCCGAGGTAGAATGGCCTTGCGGTTGTGTCAATTC
Organism: Flavobacterium sp.; assembly: GCF_027482425.1. Taxonomy (GTDB): domain Bacteria; phylum Bacteroidota; class Bacteroidia; order Flavobacteriales; family Flavobacteriaceae; genus Flavobacterium. The sequence continues at coordinate 45,916 of NZ_JAIXWA010000022.1, read as the reverse complement.
ACGTACATGGATAAGCACGGGAACATGCGATTCGCGGGCGATAGTCGAGGCTTTTTGATAGGTTTCGACCAAAGCAGGATAGTCCCACCCCATGACAGTGAAAATTTCAAAACCATTTTGATTTTCATCCCTTTGGAAACCAGCCAATAAAGCCGAAATGTTCTCCTTGGTAGTTTGATGACGGGCGTGAACCGAAATCCCGTATTCATCATCCCAGACACTCATGACCATCGGAACTTGAAGTACTCCCGCTGCATTCATCGTTTCAAAAAACAAACCTTCCGAGGTTGAGGCATTACCAATCGTTCCCCAAGCGACTTCCTTTCCTTCTTTGGAAAAAAGTCGGGTATCCATTCCCGATACATGACGGTAAATTTTGGAGGCTTGTGCTAAACCTAACAAACGAGGCATTTGTCCCGCTGTGGGGGAAATATCTGAACTGGAATTCTTTTGTGCTGTCAAATCATTCCACTGCCCTTTTTCATCCAACGAATGGGTAGCAAAATGTCCTCCCATTTGTCGGCCTGCGCTCATCGGATCGTGTTGCAAATCGGTGTGCCCGTATAAACCGGCAAAAAATTGCTCAATGGTAAGCGCACCAATGGCCATCATAAAGGTTTGATCGCGGTAATAGCCCGAACGGAAATCCCCATTTTGAAAGGCTTTGGCCATCGCCAATTGCGGCACTTCTTTTCCATCACCGAAAATGCCAAACTTCGCCTTACCCGTAAGAACTTCTTTGCGTCCCAAAAGACTGCATTCGCGACTGATACGTGCAATCTTATAATCGTTAAGTACTTCTGCTTTGAAATCTTCAAAACTGATGGCAGTATTGGTTTGTGCTGTCGTCATAGCGTTCAAGTAAACATCAAAAAAACAAAATTAACTAAAAAAAAGATTGGTTGGTATTGTGCGATATAATTTAGTTTTGAACAATCTCTAATTTAACCCCGTTTTTTTACGAAATAATTTCATTTTAAACATTAAACAGCATAATTCAGTGCGATAAATAAATAAAAAATAGCAATTAAAACCATTTTCGTGTAAAAAGTCCAACCAAAGAACGCGGATCAATAGTAAACACAAAGCGAATCTGTTCATGGTAATTGGGTCGACCAAAATCCCAACCCATACTGGAGTAGATGGGAAAATAAAATTCCAAATAATCGGTGATCAAATTAAAGCGAATTCCCGAATCCATACGGAATACGGCTTCTTGTCCATGGTCTTTCAATACCCCAAAATCAGCATAAGCCTCAATCCAATTCCAAATACTACCACTTAAATTGGTGCTCACCAACCATTCGTTGGCCAATTGGTTGGCAAACCGCGACTTAAAGCCTCCTTCAGCGGTGATAAATTGTTGACGGAAAATACCCGTGCTTTCTGATCGCCCTAAAAAGGGATAATCAAACAAATAGTCCGTAGGTCGCTCTAAAGCAAAACTAAAGAAGTCTTTGGTGTCATTATTACGCAAAAAGATGCCGCCAAAAAAACGAATGTTCACCTGTCGGTTGTTTTGAAATAAGTGGCGGTACACCACTTCTGCTGAGGTTTTGGAAAACTGGGAGGCAATTTGAAAATTTGCACTGTAGGAAAACGTATGTGTAATGGTCATATCGGTATTAGTATAACGAAAATCCGTTACCGAATACCGGTTTTCTCCAGGAGTTTGCACAAATAAACTGGGTTCCCGATTAACATACACATTGCGAAAATTAATAATCTGAATGTGGTTTTTACGATAGTCTTTTTCGCGAATACGCATCTGAACAAACGGCGTGAGCTTTTGATACGTAGCATCTGGGGCATACCGAAAATGACTACCTCCAACACCGTATTTGATGGAAAACAAATTGGAATTTCGTAAAAACTGGTTAAACGTGATGTTGGCACTCCCCGAAAGCGACGACGAATTGGTCGAGAAAGATGGAATCACATCAAAGTTGATGGGTTTGTCCAAAACGGTTCGGTTGTTTAAACTCAATCCTAAGATCACTCCATCGTAGTAATTAAATCCCATGACGGGTAAGTACATGATTTGGTTGTAATTGGGATCCTCCAAATCTTTCAAAAAACGAAACTTCAACGGTCGATTACTAATAAAAAACGACTTTAAAGATTTCCAATTGTTTCGTTGGTTGAACTCAGGAACGGTATTTTCGTAATTCAAAACCAATTTATCCGCTTCTTTTCGGGGTATGGTAAACACTTGATTTTGATTTTGTGGCTCCAGCCACGTTTTAAACACCACTTCCTTTTTCTTGATGCCGTAAATCGGAATCGGCACTTCGACACCAGTTCGGTTCTTTAATTGAAAGGTAACACTATCTTTGGTTTTGGAGAGCAGGTCTAGTTTGTAATCAATAATCTTTCTGGATTGAATTATATGGTCAAAAAACCAATGGACGTCTTTTTCTGTTTTTTGGGCTACGATTTGTTTAAAATCGGCGGTAGAAGCGGGTTGAACTAGCGCTTGTTTTAAAAACTGGTCCAAGGCTTCCCCAAGTTGGTCTTTACCAATATACTCCGAAAGGTAACGAAAACTCAATCCTGCGCGGTATTTAGAGGCAATTTTTTCATTAAATCTTAACAGCTTATCCTTTGAATCCCCCAAGGGCTGGTCCAAATTCTTTCGCGCCATCAGCATATAGAAATAACTGTATTGCTCATTGAAATCCAAAGAGAGCAAACGATATCCTTTCAATAAATTAATTTTCCCCAAAGCGCCCATCATTTTCATTTCAGGATAATGCTCATCGATGTATTGCATCATGATGTAAATTTGAATCGCATCAAAAAGCCAATTATCTTGGCGAGGATCAATCAATAAGGTCGTCTTTAATCGGTTATATATATAGGTTTTAAGAAACTTTAATTCAAATACAAAGTCATCCGGAAACGGGCGAATAAAATTGGGCAATTGATTCAACCCGTAAAATGGATTCCGATCATAGTCGTCTTGAGTAACGGTTGTTTTTGGGAGTGGATTGTTGCCGAGAAATGCCGTGACGTAATTCTCAATTTTCTCAATCAAGATGGCTTTCTGCACCGAATTAATACGTTTTTCCTGCAAATTTGTGACGATACTGCCGCGTTCGTTGTTGAAACTCTGGAAGTCGTTTATACGGGAGAGGTACAAATGCACCTGAATTCTGTTCTTTCCTACAAAGCGATAGGCTGTATCGGTTTGCGCTACCAAAGTCAAGTCGCTGACAACCTGAAATCCAGCGGGACGGATGAGCAGTTCTACTTCCATCGGGGCATTGGTAGCATCATCAATATTTAAATTGCTATACTTCAAAAAATCGCCATTTTCCCAACGTGCCGGGGTCAGTATCCATTGGTCCAATATGACTTCGTTGTCCGAATTAAAGCCAATACCCGTAAATCGCTGGTCAGGAAGTTTTAAATGATAAGAGAGCGTTAAAGTGGTAGTGGCAAGGGGTGCCAAAGGTTCACGCAAAGGAATGGCAATCAAATCGGGATGATTCGGCAAACGCGACCAATCCAACAGCGTTTTTTGGTCATCGATCACCGAAAGTCCATGGGTAGCTCCACGCTCTTTGGCCGTAGCAACGTGAAAACTACGTACAAATTCATCGGCAAAACGTTCGGCCAACGGTGTATTTCGGTCCGAATACGCATGAATCCAATCGTTGAGTACCAACACCGACAAGGTTGTTCCTGTTGTATTGTGAAAAGTGAGTTCTTGATAAACATTTAAGGTTTGTTTCTCAGGAAGGTAATCCACGGTGAGTTTCGTTTGGTGTTGCGCCAAAACGCTTGCAGAAAATCCGCAGAAAAAAAGGCCTAACCACCAAAAAAAAACGTTATTCATACGAGGCAATTTGGGAAATACGAGTATCAATTCACGATTGGGTACCCTACCAACCAAAGATATAGAATTCGTTGCAATACCATGTAAAAGGTTGCTTTTTTGTATGTAAAACGCATCAACTTAGTACTTCATTTCATTTTTCAAATAAAAAACGCCCACGATACTATTCATCTGGGCATGAGAAGGAAACCGAATGGAATTAGAAATTTGGACTTAAATTGTATTTTTTGTAGAATGTATCCAAGGCCTCGACGACTTCATCTTCATTGTCAACCACCTGAATCAATTTCATATCTTCGGGGTTGGCATTGTGGTATTTTTCAATAATCACCGTTTTAATCCAATCCAAAAGTCCCGACCAGAATTCAGAACCCACCAAAATGATAGGGAATTTCCCAATTTTCTTCGTCTGAATTAAGGTCAATGCTTCAAAAAGTTCGTCCAACGTTCCAAATCCACCAGGCATGACCACAAAACCTTGCGAATATTTTACAAACATTACTTTGCGCACAAAGAAATAATCAAAGTTTAGGTTTTTGTCTTTATCAATATACGGATTAAAATGCTGCTCAAACGGTAACTCAATATTCAATCCTACCGAGGTACCTCCGCCTTGGTGTGCCCCCTTATTTCCGGCCTCCATAATTCCAGGACCACCACCCGTAATTACTCCATAGCCGGCTTTACTTATTTTGTAAGCAATACGCTCAGCAAGTTGGTAGTATTTATGATCGGGTTTGGTTCGCGCGGATCCAAAAATAGAAACACAAGGACCAATTCGAGCCATCGTTTCATAGCCGTTTACAAATTCGGACATGATTTTAAAAATTGCCCAAGAATCGTTGGTGCGAATCTCGTTCCAGGTTTTTTGCTTCAATTTATCCTGGATACGCTCTTCTTCGTTTTGATAATCTTCAAATGCCATAACACATCAATTTTTACTGTTTTTTAGGGAGCTATTTCCGGCTTTCGCCAGTCGCTTCCCTCCGGGCGAGCTCCAACAATGGCTCTATCCGGGCTAGAAAAGCGTGCTAAGATACAATATATTTTACATGGGAATCGATAAGAAAAACATAAAAAAAGCCGGTTTTCAAACCGGCTTGCTTTTGCTTTAAAAGATTAGAATCTCATAAATTTTCTTTCGAATCTGATAATCATCCAACGGATCATGTTCCGAAACTTGGTTTTGTAACGTCGAGAATACAGTTTGAAATTGTTCCAACTGATTCATGTATAATCCCTCATTGGCTGTAAAATCTAGTTGCCACCAAAGGAATTCCAACAAATCAGTAGTACACCCAAACGTCTCTATAGCCGTTGCGATAGATTTAAAAATCTCAAGAAAATAGTTCGCATCATTTTCCTCAAAAGGGTCTAAAACGATGAATAACACGTAGCGATTTAAATTTTTGTAATCGCCGGCTTTCAGGTCATGAATCAATTCGCGGAAATAGGTTTTCTTAATTTTCTCCCGATTTTGACTGAACATGTTGTACAAATGTACATTCATTTCGGGGAAAGGGGTGTAGTGCACCGGATCCATTTTCTCCAGGAAATCCTGGGCTTTCACAATGAAATTTTGGTTAATTTCAAAATCCTTGTAAGTCATACGCTATTAAATTGGGGCTTAATAATATCAAAGTTAAGAAATGTTTTACAATTGTAAAACACTTTACAGTACATATTTTTCCTACTTTTAATAAGTTTTTTTCCTTTGGTGTAAAGGAAAAATCCTATTTACATCTTGGAAAAACTCCCAATCATCTGCGAGTAGGTCTTTACATATTGATATTCAATCACTTACATTTTTTATTTTATTTTGGTAACTTCTTTATAACTTTTTGATTGGCGCTTTTCTACCATGAAAGCACGTTATATTTTTGAAAAAAGAAAAAAAACGTGAAATAATGGGTGCATTTGTCATTAGTAAACGGGTAAACGGTGCCTATAAATTTATCTTCGCTTCTCGTAAAGGTAAGCCCATTTTTACGAGTCTAACTTGTAAACAAAAAAGCGATTGCGAAGAAATGATTCAGGCTTTTCAAACGCAATGGGAGCGATTTACCCTTACCCAAAGCAAAGCCTCAGGCGGAAAATTCATTTTTAGACTCACCAAAGACGGTCTGGTACTGGCTACCAGCCGGAAATATACCACGGAACGCTTGTTGCAAAAAGGAATAGAAGAAATCACGCGCTCTATTGCCATAGCCGAAGTATTGGATTTTTCAGATCAAGAAACGATTTTCCCTGATCCAGCAATGGTATTTGCCGAAGAGGAAAACTCATAAAGTGCTATTCGGCATACACTGATTTTTTCCCCGAAACGCTATAGGCCACTGCACAAGCTATCGCAGCCCCGGGAAGGACTTCGGGACCAAAAAGTTCGGCCGCCATAATGATACAAGCCACGGGTGTGTGCGTGGCACCTGCAAATACGGCTACCCAACCTACTGCGGCCCATAATCCTGGGGGATAGGGAAAAACTTGCGTTAAAGCACTGCCCATCGTAGCTCCTATGAAAAAAAATGGGGTAACTTCCCCTCCTTTAAAACCTACCCCAAGCAACAAAGCGGTAAGCACCAATTTCCAAAACGCATCCTCCCAAGAGAGGGTTTTTAAAAATGCTTCTTCGATAACAGGTAAACCCAATCCTAAATAGCGATCGGTGTGAAGCAAACTGACCGTAATCACGAAAAGAACTCCTCCCCAAAACAAACGTAAGGGCGGTAAAGGAATACATGTGGTGGCTACTTTTCGAACGCCCAATTGCAGCAGCACAAAACTTCGAGCAAGGAGTCCAAACAATACTCCCGACACCAACATCCAACCGATATAGGCTACAGTGAATTTAGGGATTTGGAGCGTTGGAAACGTACCGTGTGAAATTCCCCAAGCAGTGCAAACCGTATCTGACAAAAGTGCCGTAATACAAGCCGTGACGATTGCTTCCCAGCAAAATGGTTGTTTCCGATTCCATTCCAAGGCAAAAACCAACCCCGCCCAAGGCGTTCCAAAAACAGCTCCAAATCCTCCCGCGATTGCCGCGGTCAATGCGATACGATACTGTTTATCAGTAAAATTGAAAGAACGAGTGATTGGCCGTACCATCGCCGCAGCCATTTGCAACGCAGTACCCTCCCGCCCGACAGAAGCCCCAAATAAATGGGCGACAAGCGTACTTCCCAAAACCATGGGACCCATGCGCATCGGAATAGGAGTTTGGGCATCCACTAGCGACGAACGAATCACGGAATTACCCAAGTTGGCTTGTTTTCCCCAACGGTGGTAGAGATACCCCATTCCCAAGCCCGCAAAGGGCAACCCGAATATTAGATTGAAATGGGCCATTCGCATATGGGTCACTTCCTCCAAAGCCCAAAGAAAAAAAGCAGCACTACTCCCAATAGGGATACTCAACAGCACACCGATTCCGATTACAAAGCCTAGGAATTGTAGCGCTGAAAAAAGTGAAGGGTTAAAGTGTCGTGTTGTTTTTCGTTTGGAGAATCTCATTGGAATCGAACAGCTTATCTCGTCGTAAAAACTATAATTGATTTAATTACGAAAAATAGTCTATCCACAAAAGTAAGGATTTCTATCCTCAAGAACTCAAATTCCAATTTTATGGAATGGGAATCAAGCTCCCGCGGTAAATGCAATCGGCTTGGTGTTGATCGCCCAAGACAAATCGAAAGGTGCCGTTGTCAGCGCCCGTGAGATTAAACGATGGGGTGTACCCTTTCAGCATTTCGCTCTCCAAAGCCGTAGGTTCGGCAGGTTGGGTGTAGCCAATAATGATAAAAGAATCGGCATCAATCCACTTCAACAGATAGGTATGGGTTTGGTAATCATCTTCTTGTGGGTTGAGGAATGAAACCGTTACTCCCAATTCTTGATAAAATCCTTTTTCTTTGGCGATAAAAAAGCCAAGGTGATTGACGTTGGGCGTCCAGTCTAAGGCAATTTTTAATGTATCCATGCTGTGTAAGTGAGAAATTTTATGGTTTGCACCCAAAGATACAAGGGAAAGAATAACGTGCGGCGACTTTAACGAATGTTTAAAAATTAAGGTAATTACAATTCGTTGCAGCGGTCTATTTTATAAAAAAAGAAATTCTTAGCTGCTATTCACGAACTAGTTGTGCCCATTCGTAAAGGCCCAACATAATTACCCACAATGCCATAAATAAGGTCATAAAAGGGTTGCGAACATGTTGCAAAAAGATAAGCAACAACAACGCCAGTCCAGAGACCACAGACAAGGTACCTGTGATGAGGCGAATTACCGTATTGGGAGGAATACTGCGAATGTCGGCATAGCCACTGTAGCCCAATAATAAACCGTAGAGTACCAAAAGACCATTGGCCATCAAGGTAAAATGATCCCGAAAAATTCCCAACGACCACATACTAATGAATCCGCCAATACCCGCAATGGCCAACATAAATTTGGAAAGAATCCAGAATAAATGGGTTTTTAGAAAGAAGTGCTTCATGGCAGAAATTTAAATTACAATCTAGAAATACAAAAATTTTAATCCTCCGCAAAAATAGAAGGAATATTGCAAACATCAAAAAAACCACACAAAGTAGTAGCTTTCTTCTTAATTTTTTTTAAAATTAATTCTGAACGTTAAGGCAACTGACGCAGCGCTTCTACAAATAGTGCCTGTTGATCGATAAACACCGCATGGCCACAGCGCTCCCAGGTTTTAAAATGCCCTTGCGGAAGCAGTGCTTCTAGGGTTTGCCGTTGGGTTTTGGGGTACAATCGGTCATTTTCGCCATAAAACCCGAAAACGGGTACTTTTTTTTGAAGTACTTGCTCAATTAAATCATATAATTTCAATTGGGTATAGGCATCATTTTGGTGAAATCCCAACGGGGCTTGTTCGGTCATGGTATTGCCCCAACGTTTGAATTCGGGATGTTCCAACAGGGCAGCATACCGTTGTTGGGCTTCGGGAGTGGGGTTGGGCGTTGTATAGAATCCGTTGCGCATCGCATGTAGGAAACAATAGGAGGCAAACAGCATCGAATGCGGGTCCATTTCTTGTAAAAGTCCTACATACTTTAAGTTGACCAAATCTACTTTGGTTTCATATATCGTTTTGCATTGCGCAATAATGTGTTGAAAGGATTCCTGTAAATCGAGGGGAGCGCTGATTAAAACTACGGAGTGTACCTTTTCGGGATGGGTGCGGGCGAACTTCAGGGCGAGGATTCCTCCGAAGCTGTGCCCTAGTAAATGCACTTTAGTAATGGCATATTTTTCGAGCACCCCTTGGATATCGGCAGCGGCTTCGGCCAAGGAGAATTCAGCATTGGGATCCACACTTCGTCCTTCGCCACGTCGGTCATACACAATAACATAGTATCCTTGTTCGGCTAAGATGGGCGCTGTCGATAGTTCAAAACTCGCGGCATTGTACCCAGGGCCACCATGCAGAAAAAGTAACGCCGGGTGCTGCGGATTCCCAAAGGCTTTGGAGTAAAGGGTTTGGGCATCCAATTTAGGTGTTATACACAATAACAATAAAAGAAAGCGTATGTTCATGCGATTCAATAAGTAAATATACACCTAAGGTAAAGATTGTTGCAAAAAAACCACTACTTTTTTAATAACCTCCTCCGGCACATCCTTATGGGGGTTGTGTTGCACGCCCGGAATCAGCCACGCTTGGGCAGGTCCTGAACAACCGGCCACTACAGCTTCGACTTGCGCTGGTGTCCCAAATTCGTCGTCTTCACCTTGAATAATGAGGGCGGGACAAGTGATTTGAGGTAAAAAAGCGGTAAGGTTCCAATCCCGAAAGGCTGGAGATAGCCACGTTTCGGTCCACGCCTTAACCAGGGCATCTGTGTTGGCACCGTGGTATTTGGCTAAGCGTTGGGGTAAGTCGGTGGTAGTATAGGCTTCTTGTGCCGCCCGGATGCCTTCCAGCGTCACTTCCTCTACAAAAACATGGGCCCCCTCGGTAATGAGGGCTTGAATGCGCTCGGGGAATAGGGCTGCCGTCAATAGGGCAATCGAACCCCCATCACTGTGTCCGAAGAGAATGACTTTCTCGAGGTTGTGTTCGACTAAAAGTTGGTGTAAAATAGCTGCCTCAGCCTCCAAATACTGTTTGTCGCGGGTTGGATTTTTAAACGGTCCCGATTTTCCATACCCCAACCGATCGTATACCAAATAATTGCATTGGTTGGCCGCCGCCAACCGCTCCGGAAAATCACGCCAGAGTTCGATACACCCCAACGAATCGTGCAAGAATACGATAGTGGGACGGTTGGGGAAGGGGGATATGTGGGTGGTGTGAATTATGAGTTATGAATTATGAGTGACTAGTCCCGAAACTTCGGGGGTGACTAGTGACTAGACTTCGGACGTTAGACTTTCGTTAGGTACTATAATTTAGTTTTACTAACACTAAACACTGAACACTGATCCCGACCCTTCGGGGCTGAACACTGAACACTGAACTTTACTTTAGTTCTTTCGCTAAAAAACGTGCAGTATAACTTTTTTTGTGTTTACTGACTTCTTCAGGGGTGCCGACACATAGTATTTGTCCACCGCCTTTTCCGCCTTCGGGTCCGACATCAATAATATGATCCGCTAATTTGATGACATCCAAATTATGTTCGATAATCAATACCGTATTGCCTTTATCCACTAATTTTTGAATCACTTCCATCAATACCCGAATGTCTTCAAAATGCAAGCCCGTAGTGGGTTCGTCCATAATGTAAAACGTATTACCCGTATCTTTTTTGGACAATTCGGTGGCCAGTTTAATCCGTTGGGCTTCTCCACCGGAAAGGGTTGTACTCTGTTGTCCTAATGTAATATACCCTAATCCTACATCTTGGATGGTTTTGATTTTACGGTAAATCTTCGGAATGTTTTCAAAAAAGTCCACCGCTTCATCGACCGTCATGTTCAATACATCGGAAATGGATTTGCCTTTGTAGCGAATTTCCAAGGTTTCGCGGTTAAAGCGTTTGCCCTGACAGGTTTCACATCCCACATACACATCGGGTAAAAAACTCATTTCAATGGTGCGCACGCCCGACCCTTCGCAGGTTTCACAACGGCCGCCCGACACGTTAAAACTGAAGCGTCCTGCCTTATACCCACGAATCATTGCTTCAGGAGTTTGGGTAAATAGGGAACGTATTTCTGAAAATACGTCGGTATACGTGGCTGGATTGGAACGCGGGGTGCGGCCAATCGGACTTTGGTCGATGTCGATGACTTTGTCTACATGTTCGAGTCCTTCAATCTTTTTATACGGCATCGGTCGCTTCACGCCATCGTAAATATGGGCATTTAAAATGGGGTAGAGCGTTTCGTTGATTAAGGTCGATTTGCCACTGCCTGAAACTCCGGTTACGCAAATTAATTTCCCCAACGGGAATTCCGCGGTCACATTTTTCAAGTTATTTCCAGAAGCGCCCACCAATTTTATCGATTTACCGTTGCCTTCCCGACGTTTTTTGGGCACTGGAATTGCCATTTTTCCACTTAAATACTGTGCGGTAATGGTGGTTTCGTTCAATAACGCTTTGGGGGTTCCTTTGCTAATGATTTCTCCGCCAAACCGCCCTGCTTTGGGTCCGATGTCAATTACATAATCGGCTTCTACAATCATGTCTTTGTCGTGTTCGACCACCAAGACCGAGTTGCCAATGTCGCGCAAACTTTTTAACGAATTGATCAACCGCTCGTTATCGCGCTGGTGCAATCCAATACTGGGTTCGTCCAAAATATAGAGCACACCAACCAATTGCGACCCGATTTGGGTTGCCAAGCGAATGCGTTGCGCTTCACCGCCAGAGAGTGACTTCGAGCTGCGGTGTAGGGATAGGTAATTGAGGCCAACGTCCATGAGGAATTTCAATCGGTCATTGATTTCTTTTAGGATTTCAGTAGCAATCACCTTTTGTTTTTCCGAGAGGGTTTGAGGTAATGTCTGAAACCATGCGGTCAATTCGGCGATGTCCATGGTGGAGAGCTCGGCAATGTTTTTATCATTGATTTTAAAATACAACGATTCTTTTTTCAAGCGGGCCCCATGGCATTCGGGGCAACCCACTTCATCCATAAAGTCTTTGGCCCAGCGTCTTAACGATGCCGAGGCGTTGTCGTCATATTGGTTTTTGATAAAGGCGGCAATGCCTTCAAATTCAATTTTATACTCTTTGGTGACGCCCGCAGCTTTGGCTTTTACGGTAAAACGTTCGTTGCCGCCATTGAGCATCATGTCCATGGCCTCTTCGGGAATTTTTTCGATGGGGTCGGTGAGTTTGAACCCAAATTTTTCACCAATGGCTTCCAACTGTTTGAACATCCACGAGTTTTTGAGTTCGCCCAGTGGGGCCAATCCGCCTTTGGCAATCGAAATTCGAGGGTCTGGAATGATTTTTTTTTTTTTTTTTTCATGTATGGTTCCGAGACCGTTGCATTTTTCGCAGGCTCCTTTGGGGGAGTTGAACGAGAACAGATTGGGTTCAGGATTTTGGTAGGAGATGCCCGTGGTGGGACACATGAGCGTGCGGCTAAAAAAGCGTACGTCTTGTTGTTCCTGTTCGATAACCATCATAACATTTTCGCCGTGGTACATGGCGGTTTTAATACTCTCGGCGAGGCGTTTGTGGGTGTCCTCGTCGTGGGAGGGTACCATTCGGTCGATGACGATTTCGATATCATGGGTTTTGTAGCGGTCGAGTTTCATGCCAGGAGTAATGTCTTTGATTTCCCCGTTGACGCGAACCTTGACAAAACCTTGTTTGGCGATTTGTTGAAACAGTTCAGCATAATGTCCTTTCCGTGCCCGAATGACTGGCGCGAGGATGTTGATGCGTTTCTCTAAAAACTGTTCAATAATGAGGTTTTTGATTTGTTCGTCGGAGTAGGATACCATTTTCTCTCCGGTGTTGTAACTGTAGGCTTCTCCCGCTCGGGCAAAGAGTAAGCGCAAGAAATCGTAAATCTCGGTAATGGTTCCCACGGTGGAGCGGGGCGATTTGCTCGTTGTTTTTTGTTCGATCGCAATAACAGGGGAGAGTCCGTCGATTTTATCGACATCGGGACGTTCGAGTCCCCCGAGAAACTGCCGGGCATAAGCCGAAAAGGTTTCGATATAGCGGCGTTGTCCTTCCGCATAAATGGTGTCAAAGGCCAAGGACGATTTTCCCGAACCCGAGAGTCCGGTAATGACCACGAGTTGCTCCCGCGGAATAGTCAGGTCAATGTTTTTGAGATTATGGGCGCGGGCACCAATGATTTCAATGGATTCGAGTTGTTCGCTCATGATTTTTAGGGAAAGTGCAAAGGTAAGGAATTTGGTTGGCCCCCTAGCCCCCAAAGGGGGAATTAGTTGTTGGTTGTTAGAATTTGAGATTTGAGATTTGAGATTAGAGTGATTAGTGACTAGTGACTAGTAACTAGTGATTAGTCTTTAGATTTTAGAGTGACAAGTGATGAGTGACTAGCCTTGAAACTAAGGGGAAAGCGAGGTTTTTTAGTGGTAGTTCAAAATCGTAAAATTTGGATTGTTTATCAGGACGTTTTTTAAGTCAAAAAAGAGGGTTTTATCATCGTTACGTGTTTCTCCTGTTAAAGGAAAACAATTTGAGGGTGTTGCAGTAGTACTATTCCTTATCAACATTTTCATATATTTGTTTGGCAGGCTGTGCTGTTTTTTCACAGGGTGATGTTGGTATCAATATTATGACGAAAACCGCAAAACTACTTTTTCTTCTTTTTTTTGTAATTATTAGTTGCAATAAAAAACAATCCGAAACAGAAACTGAACAGCAGGTTTTTGATGAAGTTTTTTTGCAGGTTGTAAACAAAACCTATATTGATAAAAGACTTTACACACATATTCCTAGAAAAGGTGAAGAAAATGATTCTGCCTTTTTAGCTGTAGAAAGGGAATTGAAAAAAGACACAGCGGAATTGGTTGTCGCCGTAGAGAAAACAAGAAAAATTGATTTAAATAAGTTCACCAACCCAAAGTTCATTTTTAAAGACTTTGCTGAACTTCCAAAGAAAATTGAACTAGAAAACTGGTCAGAAAAATATAAAAAGTTTATTGGTGTAATGTCATTTTCTAAAATCAAGTTTGACGCTAAAAAAGAAAATGGAACACTAAATGTTTCATATGATTGTGGCGGAAAATGTGGGCTTGGTTACAAAGTTTATTTGAAAAAGGAAAAAGGAAAATGGAAAGTTGTAAAGATAGAAAAAACGTGGATATCGTAAATACTGCTGGTAACAGCCATACGTGTCACACAACCCCTCCCAACCCCCAATCATAAAACTCATAAAAAACACCCTCGTTTAAACTCCCGAAACTACGGGGTTAGTGCGGTTGTTTTTTTTGGGGTGATTCCAAATTATAAAATTTGGATGGCCTACAAAAAACGGTTGTGCTGTTCTAAAAGGGTGGTGTTTTTATGTGAATTCCTGAAGTGAGGGGATGAAAATTAAAAAAAATGGGATTTCCAAACTGTACGCTTTTCGCTATATTTGACTTGTACTTTTAAAACAAAACACCATGAAATTATTAGGTATCGGTTCCCGTATCAAGCATCCCGAGCACGGTTTGGGCGTAGTCACCAATGTCACGACCAAACATTATTGGGTAACGTTTATCGAGAGCGGCTTGGAAACCATCGACTTAGATTCGACCGTAGAAGTGATTGAAGCGATTGATGGTGAAGTGGATACGGTGAGTTTTTATGAGGTGGAGAAAGTGATGAAGAATTTGTTGCAACGTTGGAGCGACTTGACACCGGCGGTTGCGATTGCCGACAAATGGAAAGGTGGGAAGCTAATCATGGAACCCGGAACGCCCACTCAAAATAAAGAGGTGCCTATCGATACCTTTTTTCATAAAATTGTCATGGTACGCGATCGCCTGCGGGTCATGGAACAAAAAATTAATGCGAGTACCCTCGACGATGCTGAAAAAGTAGAATTGCAACAATACATCACCCGCATTTATGGCAGTTTGACTACGTTTAATGTATTATTCAAAAGTCAGAGTGATTATTTTGTAGGGGAGAAGACGAAGTAGTAAGCCCCCTAGCCCCCAAAGGGGGAATTAGTGATCAGCAGTGCTAACTATTTGAAGAAACGTGTGAGATTTAGAATTTGCTAATTGTCAATTCTAAATAGTCTGATTAGAGTTCATTATTTCCCTTCTCATAATTCATAACTCATAATTCATAACTCCTAACTACTCAATCACCAGTCCTTTCAACGTACTGCGGTAGGTTTCCAGTAAGGCGCATTTGTCGACTAAGCCGTAGTATTTTCCTGATTTCAAAACGATTAGCGTAGGGCATTGGGATTGATCAAATTTTTCCATAATCAACTCCATACCGTCATCATGATTGACCACATATTCTAGGGGTTGCATCCATTCTTCGATGCTGCCAAATTTCACGCGGTAGGGATTAAATACCATCGTTTTTAAATGGTTGAGGTCAAGTACACCGATAACTTTCTTCTTATCGTCCAATACAGCAAATACAGGTTGTGAGGACGTTTGGAGGGCTTCGATAACTGCTTCTACAGAATCGGTCAATTGAAAGGTTTTGGTGTGGGTTTGGATATGGGATAAAAAGTCAATACTCAACAGTACGTTTTTGTCTTTATCGCCCGTAAACACTTCGCCTTTGTCGGCTAAGGCTTTGACATCCATCGAATGCTTTTCAAATTTTCGGGACACGGCAAAACTGATTGACGACACCATCATCAAGGGAACCATTAAATCATAACCGCCCGTAATTTCGCCAATCAAAAAGATGGCTGTTAAAGGCGCATGAAAGAGACCGCTCAAGATTCCTGCCATTCCCACCATGGTAAAGTTGGCAATCGGTAAGTGGTGGTTGATGCCTGTAAGGGCCATGGTTTTGGCCACCACAAAGCCCAAATACGACCCAACGAAAAGCGATGGGGCAAAGTTTCCACCATTACCTCCCGAACCCAGCGTAAGTCCCGTTGCGGTTGATTTTAAAAAAACGATGAGTCCGACGAACCCGAGTACAATCCATTCGCTGAATTTGAATTGTTCCAATAAGGTATTGTCCAGCAATACTTCGGGATGGGCAGAAGATAAGGATTTGATGCTTTCGTATCCTTCTCCAAACAATGTTGGGAAAAAGAAAATCAAAACCGCCAAAAGAAAAGCTCCTACTAATGCACGGCGGTACGAATTGAGGTTATAGCGGTTGAAAAAATGTTCGACCCGTCTAAAATTACGCGCGTGATACACGGACACAAATCCGGCAGCTAATCCGAGTAGAATGTAATAAGGAATGTTATGGTAATCAAAAGGTTTGATGTCTTTAAAACTCAGCAAAATATCCTGACTCAATAAGATATTGGATACCAAAGCTCCTGTGGCGGCTGAAATCATAATCGGGATAAAAGCCGATATACTCACGTCGGTCAATACCACTTCGATGGCAAACAATACCCCAGCAATGGGAGCATTGAAGGCAGCACCAATTCCGGCAGCTACACCACAAGCCAACAATAGGATGCGGTCTTTTTGCGAGAGTTTGTACTTTTGGGCGTAATTGGACCCAAAGGCGGCACCGGTAATGGTAATAGGACTCTCTAAACCGGCTGAACCACCCAGACCTACGGTCAATGAACTCGTAATGATTTGAGCATACATTTGTTTTTTGGGTAAAATGCCCCCTTTTTTGGCCACGGCGTAGAGAATTTGTGAGCTTCCTTTTTCGAGTGAACCGTCCAAGAATTTACGAATCACAATAACGGTCAGCAGGATTCCGATAATCGGGAAGATACTGTTGGCGTAAGGGAGTTTGAGGTATTGGTTAACGTAATTGGCAAATAAGAATACATTGTGGGCAAAGTTTTTCAAAACAATCACCGCCAAGGCACAAGAAATCGCTACGGCCACACTCGAAAGGTAGATGAAATTCCCTTCGGATAATACGGCTTTGGCCATAAAGAAAACCGTCTCGAATTGACGCATTCTTTTTCGTATCCAAAGCAATACCTTGGCTGTTTTCCGATTGCTCATAGTTTTTGTTGAACTGCAAAGGTATTCTTTTTCGTTGGGAACAAAAAAAAAGGGAACCGTAGCTCCCTTTTGTTTAGTTTAATCGTACCATTTCTGTTGAAATATGGACACTTGACATGGGGAGAAATTGCAAATCGTCATGTTTGAGGATTTCTGTTTGAAATGATTCGCCTTTCAGTCTTCTTTTGACTTCGATAATTTTATTTTTATCTGAAAAAAACAAAGGTTCCTCAAGCGAAAGTGATTCCATGCCGTTGGTGATGAGGTAAAATAGTGTGTTTTTTTCTAGAACCGTATCGCTACGATAAACCACCCCTTCATAAACGCATACCAAGGAGGGAAATTTAACCCCTACAATGTAATGGTTTCCACCTGTAACGGTGATGGAATTGGTTTCTTTATCCGTCATACAATGGACATTTTCGATGTAATTACCATTTTTCTCATACACATACATTTTGATCTTTTCTACGGGAAATTTCCAATCAAACAATAGGGTAAAGGAAAATGCGCTTGAACCCGATGCCTGGCTCCAACTCTGGAGGGAGAAAAGAATACATGCAAAAAATACTTTCATCATTACTTCTTATAAATTCAATAATTTAATATCACCCGCTGGTGTCACAATGTAATAGCGGTTGTTGCGAATAATGGTGTTTTTCGGTAGTTGGTCTTCTTTGAGTTTGATACGAACGGTCAAATCGTAAAAAGCCTGAATAGAAGGTTCGGCAATATCGCCATTGATCACAAAACTGTGGTCTTTCATGAGTGCGGGATTGTAGTATTCGGTGCTGTTTTTCTTAATATCGTTTACTGAACTTTTTGGGTCAAAATTGGCCGAAGCTTGGGCATAAGCCGTGTATTTGCGGTAACTTTCCATGGGGTATGACACGTTGAAACCTTCTTGCAATATTTTTTCTTTTTTACTCAAGTCCATGTTCATCAATAATGAATAGTTGGCCGTCATTTCTTTGAATTGTTCCAAGGCTTTGCGCTGCATTTGGGCGCGAATTTGATCAAAATTGACCGTGACATAATCGACTTTGGCCAAATCGTAAATTTCATTTTTACCGCAAATAGAAATGATTTTATCCATATCGCGACTGGTGCGAAAGCGAATGATGAGGTTCTTTTTCAACTCAAAGCCCGAGGGTTTCTCATTGTAGG
The DNA here is from genome assembly GCF_027482425.1 of Flavobacterium sp. Taxonomy (GTDB): domain Bacteria; phylum Bacteroidota; class Bacteroidia; order Flavobacteriales; family Flavobacteriaceae; genus Flavobacterium. The sequence goes on along the minus strand of NZ_JAIXWA010000022.1, from coordinate 27,838 downwards.
TTTTGGGATTGAAGATTTTTTTCTCTACCGCATATTCATACGTGGGGACAAACGAAATCATGTCGGTCATCACTACAATATCTTTACTATACGCATCCAATTCTTTGATGACATTGTTGATGCGTTCATCCATTAAATTGGTGGCTTCTTCGGCCGATTTTCCCAATTGTAATACGCTAAAGGTGGCGACTTGTGTGGTCGCTTTTTCGTTGTAAATTCCTTTAATGACTATTACCATCTCATTTTCGGTACTCGACGTGGTTTGTAAGGTATTGACCCTATTGACCGAATACGAATTATTGCCGTAATTGACATTACCTTTTTGAAGTTCGTAGTTGGCATTGCCCGATGCTTCGTTATAATTCGCATTGCCTGAATGTTGTGCGGTGGCCCATAAAGTGGTGCATAGGGCTGCTGCTAAAATTACTTTTGTGTTCATGTGATTTGATTTTTAAAATTTGATGACCCAAAAGTAGTGGGCCGGATTTCCAACCTTTAGCAAATCGACTTTCTCTTTACTGTAAAGTTATTTGGTTATTTTTACAGTGAATTTACAGTGAAATTTCTACAGCAATTTTCATTGTTCTCCTACCTTTGAACCGCGGCATGAATGAAATGCAACATTTTCAGGAATTGAAACGACGAGTGCTTGAGCGCTACCGTCAGGATTATCCGTATTTTCAAGGGGACTGGAAAACCTTTTCATCGCAGGATATTTTGAATCTGATTGCTTTATTGGAAAAGGAATGCAAGGAAACGGTGAGCGAAAAGTGGATTTATACTCATTTGAAACCCGAGACAAATACGAAGTTGCCCCGAAAAAACATGCTCCATGTGTTGTGTCGTTTTGTGGGCGTGTCGAGTTGGGATGAATTTATTTTTGAACCCCTCGCAACGAACACAACAGTAGTTTCAAAAGAAGTAACGAATCGTTCAAAACGAGGATATTTCTGGGGAATAGGGATAGGATTCTTGCTGTTGGCGGTAGCCTATTATCTTTGGCCAGAAAAAAAAGTAACGAAAATGCCTCCTGTAAAATTGCAAAATCAATATACCCAAGAAACCGTGGACAGTACAGAAGTTCAAGTCTTTGATGCGACCAATACCACTGCGGTCAAACCGATGACTCCACAACAATTTGAGGCAAAAGTGAGAGAAAAGCCTCTAAAGGTGTTAGTGAAAAGTCCATTTTATAAAGATACCATCGTGCAAATTCCCCCAAGTTCCTCGGTTCAAACACCGCCCGTAATAACGTTGCAACCCGACGATTACGCCATGATGGTGAAAGCCTTTTTGAAAGCCGATATTACCGATTGGCAAAAACGAAAGATACAATTGCAACACATTCTTTCCGATGAGTTGCAAGTGATGGTGATGTTGAAAGACGGATTGGGGACGGAGTTTTACAATAAACCCCAATTTGTTCAAAAGCTTACTATTCCCACGCCCGTACTAAAACGGTGGGAGATTGTAGATATAAAAAATGAACCCGACGGAAGGCTCAAAGCAATCCGTATCAAACAAGAATAACTATGCGCAGATGGTTAGTAGGTATCGTTTTTCTATGGAGTGCTTCGGTGTGGAGTCAGGCCGCTACAGAATCTATGAAAACCACCAACGAACAATCGTTGCAACAGGTTTTTGCAGCGCCGGTTTTGCAAGCCTATCAAGAGAATTCGGATGTAAAAATCCAAGAATTGTTTTTTTACCTGCAGCAGCTCACACAACCTGGACTCGACCCATCGTTGCGCAACGAAATGGAAACCGCCTGTTTGGCTTTATTTGTAAATGAAGAAACCTTGGTAGTAGACCTTACTTCACCTACGCCAACACTTATTCCAATTGCGAAATTGCTTCAAAAATTGGCACAATCCGATCCAATACAAATAACAGTATCAGCACTTGTGAAATACAAAACGGTAACCTACCGCAGTTGGAAGAGTGGCTTCACGATTAATTGTATACAAAACGAACGTACTTGGGAATGTGTGCTTACGCAGGTGGTCTATTTTCAATTACTCCCCCAACAGTTTGGCGCCAACCAACAACAAACCTATCAGTACCGTTTGGGTGCGATGGAGTTACGGTAAGTTTCGTAAGGCTTCGCGTTTGCTTAAGGGTTTTAAATCGGTATTTTCTACAAAATCACTTACGCCGTTTGGATTGAAACGACTGTAATCACGCAGTGCCCAACCAATCGCTTTTTGGATAAAGAATTCTTTGGAATCTTTGTGTTTGAAACATTCGGCTTTTAGCAGGTCAAAATCCGTTTGGGTTTTGTATCCCAATTGAAAAAGGAGGCCACTGCGGTTTAACCAAAGCGATGGAGCCGCCGATATCCGTTCGATTACCGACGGTATGACTTCGGGAAATTGTTTTAAATACCCACCCAACAAATATTTGGCGATAAAGTCAACTGTATCCCACCAAGAATGGGTCACAATCAAATGTTCAATAAGGTATATGTCTTCGGGGAGGTACTTTTTTTTCACCGCTTTATAAAAAAGTTCCATCCCACAATAGTGCAATTCCCGATAGGGTTGCTCAAAAAGTGCTACTGTATAGCTGCGGAAATTATTTTGAATGGATTCTTTGTTTTTTTCATACCATCGGTTAAACAAGTCTCTGCGTGGGGTGGCTTTGATCCCTAAGAATTCAAAATGGTCTTTCATATACGCCTTCATAGATAGGGCGTTTTCTGGGTTTTGGTACTGTTTAAATAGGTGCACCAATTCGTCAAGCGGAGGCATGGTTAAATTGTTGGTTTAAGGTTTCTCGTTTTTCCCGACAGGCGAGTTCCAATTCGTCGAAAAAAGCAAAAAATTCGTTTTCAAACTCGGTATAAAACTGTTTCAATTCGATTATAGCTTCATGCATTTGCACACGTTGTAGGGTGCGGCGGTCCATTTGAAATAAAATTTTCTCTAAGCCTTCTAATGAAGCATAACTTACCAACCAGTTTCGAGCTATCATGTAAGGCACCATATGTTGTGCTTTTTCGGTGAGCCAACTGTGTTTTTCTTTAAGTAAGACATAGAAATCGGCAGCATATTCTTCGAGTGAAGTGGCCGAGTAACGTTCCCAGTTTTTTGCTAAAAAATGATCGTAAAAAATATCCATAATTACCCCCGAATAGTGTCCGTACTTTGCATGTAGTCGATGCTTGCTTTGGCGGTACAACGGATGTGTATCGGTAAAACTATCTATGAAGCGGTGCAAAAGAATTCCTTTTTGCAACTCTTGGGGAAGATTTTTGTATTGTGATCCCCGCACACTGTCGGCCATAAAATTTCCAATCCGCAATAAATCGGAGGCGCCAGAAAGGTAAATGTGGGCGAGGAAATTCATAAAAAAAAGTTGCTCTCAGGTAAAGATAGCAACTTTTCAAAGAATTGATAGTATAGATTTGTTAATTGATTGCTTGTTGAAACGAATTTTCATTCGCAGTGGGAGCTTCGGGCAAGGGTTGTTCTAAGACCATTTTTTTTCGGTATTGTTGCAAAGCACCTGTTGTAGATTCGGGTTGCAAATATCCATCCAATAAACGGATCGCAATGGCCCCAAGAGACTTGTGTGTGTGAAATGCCAATTGTTGCAAGGTACGCATCTCTACCGGAAGCTTATACTCTTGCGCCAAGGCCAAACAAAACCATAAAAACTGAGGTTCTGTAGCCTCAAGCCAAGTCGGTAATTGCTCGGCGACCCATTGGGTTTGATTGCCATATAAGGCTACCAATTTTTGCACATCCTCTTCGGTTAAAGCGTGAGGGTAAATGCGTAACGTTTCGGGTTGGTAATTACACAACTCAATCAAAGTGACCAAAGCGGGGATGCGCATCGCCGCTGTGCTATAGAAGGCAAGTTGTGTTACAGTATCTTTTAATTGAAGGCTGGGAATCGCTTTGGCATATTCCAACGTTTCCAGCTTCAATGATTCGTTGGTGCTTGATAATTCTTTCACGACAAAGGCATCTAAATTCCACTCTTTGACAAGTGCCGTCAATTTGGGTTGATTGGCTTTGTTACGGTAGGGTGAAGCCGGTGCTAAAAGTTTGTGCAAAACCACGCGACAAGCATCGGGTTGGTCTAAAAACGTATGTTTAAAATGGTCGAATTCTATTTGTGATTCCACCGCATCCCATTCTCCAGCAAAATAGGCAGAAAGGAAATTGCTTAGTGCCACATTCAATTCGGGCCGATCAGGAAGGGCCTCCGCCGTTGATTTTGGGCGAAAGAAAAACGCATACACCATATACAATACCGCCAAACCTGCACAAATAGGCAAGATTATAGCGCCCCAATCGGTGGCTGTAATTTGTTGGTAAAAAGAAAGTAGCGTGTAGGCGCGCATGGGTTTTATTTTAACAAATCAAATGTATTGTAATAGGAATCAGTAATAAAATTTTATCGGTATAACGACAAAAAACTCGATAACGGTCGAAAAAAGTACGGTGAAGGTCTTTTACTGTGCAAAAAACAACTGAAAACGAGTAGCTTATCTATTTGGAAAGGTCAGGTTGTGTTGCATACGAAGAAGTAACTCGGGCTCTAAAATTAACCCGCCCAAAGCCACTATAAATAGTAGGGTAAGTAAGATCCAAAGGGCTCGTTGCAAAAGACCCTCTATAGGATTAATCAATACGAGCGTAGTACGTTGAGAAAGGAGTAGTAGAAATCCAATAAGAAACGAAAGGAGTAACGTTTGGAAAGTATAAAAAAGTAGGGGTGACCAAGCATAATACTGTGTTCCATAGCACACCCAATATATTGGCCCAACTGAAACAGAGAGTATTCCTAAAGGAAATGACCAACAGAGCAATACAAACGCAAACGTAGGAAAATGTAAGGAGGGAAGGGCTGTTGGTGATTGTGCCATAGTTATACCGCTTCTAAAAGTAATACGTTTCTAATTTTTTCAGCGATATCTTCAAAAGCGATGGGCTTTGTCAATACTTCGTTGGCGCCTTGTGCAAGGGCTTCCTCCACAATTTCAGCTTCACTTCCCAAAGAGGAAACCACAAAAACAGGTCGGTTGGGGTTCAATTTTTTACTCAACGTCACCAACGTTATTCCGGAGACATGCGGCAATTGAATATCGGTGATTACAACATCGGGGTTGGTGTGGAGTAATTTTCGGGCACCCTCTTCGCCATCCATGGCAAAATCAATCAGGTATCCTTCTTTACCCAGTAAGTGGTTGAGAATGGTTTTGATCATTTTATCATCCTCAATTACGAGTACTTTTTTCATTTCAATGATAAACAACAGACCTGTTGTTGGGGTTTTTAACTAGGGTTTAACGGTACAAAAGTACTGGGGATGCTGGGCGAACTCAAAAAAAATCGCTGTAGGGTATAAAAACTCGATTAATTTTACTTTTTGATAAATCCAATGTAAATCAGCGATTTATTCGGTTGTTTATCCAAGTGTTCTATGAAGAAATCATTACTTTTTTTACCTTCGTACCGCTTATACGCCTTAAACTGTATTTTTGTTCAACTCTAAAAAAATTAAAAAGCATGACACTTATTAAATCCATTTCAGGTATTCGCGGCACTATAGGAGGCGCCGTGGGTGAAAATTTAACACCTATTGATGCTGTAAAATTTGCTGCTGCCTATGGAACTTTTTTAAAACAACATACGATAAAGTCCACGTTAAAAGTCGTCATTGGTCGTGATGCCCGAATTTCGGGGCCGATGATTCATCAATTGGTCGTCAACACGCTTGTTGGTTTGGGGATTGACGTTATCGATCTTGGACTGTCGACTACCCCAACAGTAGAAATTGCCGTGCCTTTAGAACAAGCCGACGGAGGAATCATTCTTACCGCTTCACACAATCCAAAGCAGTGGAATGCATTGAAACTCTTGAATGCAAAAGGAGAGTTTTTGAGTGGAGCCGACGGTGCCATGATTTTAGAAATTGCCGAAACTGCGGCCTTTGATTTTGCCGATGTAGATACGCTTGGCACAGTAACGGAGAACGATGCCTACATGGATATTCACATTGATGAGGTACTCAATTTACCATTGGTCGATGCAGAAGCCGTAGCGAAACGCAAATTTAAAGTCGTTGTCGATGGGGTAAATTCTTCGGGTGGTATCATTATTCCGAAATTACTCGAACAAATGGGTGTTGAGGTGGTCAAATTATATTGTACGCCCAACGGTCATTTTCCACACAACCCTGAACCTTTGAAGGAACATTTGGGCGATATATGTCAAAAAGTAGTCGAAGAACAGGCCGATTTTGGAATTGTAGTCGATCCTGATGTCGATCGTTTGGCGTTTATCACCAATGAAGGAGAAATGTTTGGCGAAGAGTATACCTTGGTTGCTGTAGCCGATTATGTATTGAGTAAAACCCCTGGAAATACCGTATCCAATATGAGTTCCTCTCGTGCCTTGCGCGATGTGACCGAGTTTCATAACGGATCGTATCAAGCCAGCGCGGTAGGGGAGGTTAATGTCGTGGAATTGATGAAAGCCACCCAGGCGATTATTGGTGGCGAAGGCAATGGCGGAATCATTTATCCAGAATTGCACTATGGTCGTGATGCCTTGGTTGGTGTGGCCTTGTTTCTAACTCATTTGGCGGGCTTAGAGCAAACTGTAGCCGAACTTCGGGCAGGTTTACCTGAGTATTTTATGAGTAAGAATAAAATTGAACTCACCCCGCAAATTGATGTTGATGGGGTTATGACCGAAATTGCAAAGCGTTATGCCCATGAACCCTTGTCGACGATTGATGGGGTAAAAATTGATTTCCCGACCGAATGGGTGCATTTGCGCAAGTCCAATACCGAACCCATCATACGCATCTATACCGAAGCACCTTCTCAAGCGGCTGCCGATGCGTTGGCCAGTCGTTTTGTGAGCGAATTAAAAAGTATAGCGGGTGTGTAAAAACCTATAATTTTCTAATTACCAAGCCACTTCATTTGGAGTGGCTTTGTTTTTTTCGTAAATGTTCAAGGGGAAAAAGAGCCAAAAATCCGAGGCCATAACAAAGCAAGTCGTGGACCGAAAAGGAGCTGCCAAGCATGGTTTGGGCGATGTGGTTGTGGGATAATCCCAACCATTCAATGGCTTTTACGTACTGTAAATATTCAATTAGGAACGCAAAAAAGAGGACCGCTGTCGCGATGACAGGGGTTGTTTGTTGCAGTATACTTTTTAGGGCATAGAAAAGCAAAAAAATCACCAATACATCACCGAGATAAGGCCGTACAAAACGATCACGTACCCACAACGCAATGGCAATTTCAACAGCCAAGAAGTATAAAAAAAGGCGAAAAGCAGAACGGTTGAAGTACATGGCGTAAAGGTATCCGTTTTTCGTTTTTTGGCAAGAGATTGTTAAGAATTTTGAACGCTTCCAATGAAATGTGTATCATTGCGAAAAATTCAGGTATGACCCAAACGTTTAGATTGTTGCTTGTTTTTATAGGAATCCTGGGGATAAGTGTTTCTTGTACCTCGGTGGAACGATACAATAAGCGAATTGCCCAACCCATTCCCGTAGCGCAATTGCAGGAAGATATTGATTTTATCCAAAAAAAGTTGAAGCGATTGTATCCGCATTTGCATGGGTACATCGCGGAACAAACGCTACATCATAAATTTGACAGCATTCGTCGTGTGATCCAACAGCCAATGACGCCTAAGGATTTTTATTTTGTTATTGCTCCCGTTATCGCATCGGTTCGGCAAGGGCATATGAGTACCAGTTTTCCACAACTGTCTCTGACCCGCGCACAACGAAAACACCTCAAAGGTTTTGGCGAGGGACCCTTGTCACAGGTTACTTCGGAGTGGATTGGGGGTGAAATGGTGGTACTCAAAAACAAATCCGAACACAAAAACATCCGTCCAGGTGCTTCCATCGTATCCATTAATGGCATTACACCACAAACGTTGTATGCGCAATACCGCCCGACGCTAACCTCGGATGGATTCAATGAAACGTATATCCGCAAGGGTTTTGGTCGTCGATTGCCTACCTATTTTACGGCTGAATTTGGGGTTCGCGACAGTTTACAGTATGTATTTAAGCAAAATGATTCGCTATATCAATTGTGGGTGAAACGCAAACCCAAACCTAAACCGACGAAAAAAACCGTTCAAAAAGCAGCCAAAGAAATACCCACCGATAGCGCAGTGGCCGCCAAGAAGCCAGAGAAATCAGCGCTAAAAATGCGAACCCTTACACGCAAAGAACGTCGCATTTTTGGGTACGACCCGACAACTAAAGAGTGTGCGGTGAGTTTAAAACGTTCGGAGTTGGATTCAACGCTTTACGTGTTACGGATTAAAAATTTCTCAGCGAGTAGTCACCGCAAAGCGTATCCTATTCTTTTTGACTCCATTCGTAAAATGGAACTCAACACTTTGGTGCTGGATTTGCGTGACAACCCAGGGGGACGAGTAGCGGATGCGGTCAATTTATACCGTTATTTTATCGATCAACCCTTTACCCTTTTGCAACCCGCAGAGGTCACGTCCAAAACGAGTTTGTGGAAGCTTGGAGCGATATCTTCTATGTCGCCCGTGGCTTATCCTTTTTTCTTTGTTGGGTATCCGTTTTACATGGCGTTTACCTATCTCCGTACCACCCAAAGCTCCAAAGGGGATTATCAATACAAACTCACAGGAAGTCGACCTGTAACGCCTGCAAGTCAAGCTTATACAGGTAAGTTGTATGTATTGATTAATGGTGGCAGTTTTTCGGCAGCCTGTATTGAGTCGGCGGGCTTAAAACAACGTCCAAATACCCATTTTGTAGGCGAAGAAACGGGCGGGGCCTTCAACGGAACTGTGGCGGGGATCATGCCGGTGGTTCGTTTGCCCCACTCTAAAATTTCGGTTCGCTTGGGGTTGATGCATATCCAACCCGTAGCGCAGTCGGAATCGATGGGGCGTGGGGTTTTCCCTGATACAACGATTATCCCTACCCGCGAAGATCGGGTCAAAGCCCGTGATGTTGAGATGGAGTGGGTGGTGAAAGATGCAGCACGGAAGTACCGCCTTTAGATACCCGTACTTGGAAAATCAATCCCACCGTTGGATTCGGTTTGCGATTTTCCATACAAAATGTTCCCGCCCCTTTTTGTAGTCTTCCAACACAAGGCGCAGCTTTTAGTATTTCAGGACGCGACGTGTTTTTGCCTTGCCTCGCCGATCGATTGCTCCAATGGGCCTTGCAATCGGTCATCAACCTGTAACTTTTGAGGATAGAATTTAAGTAATTTAGAGACTTACGAGCTACAGGACAACATAGAGCATCCCACTTTAGTGCGGGCCCAATCCGGACGTTTGGCAAACCATTTATCTTGTTCAGGTTGTTCGTCGTAGGGGTGTTTTAGGAGTTCATGTAATTCCTGCACCAAACTAAAATCATCTTGATTGGCAGCCTCAATGGCCAATTGCGTCATATAATTTCGCAGCACATATTTGGGATTTACACGGTTCATCGCTTCGGCACGTTCAGCATCCGATTGTGATTCGATGGAAAGTCGTTGAAGATAGTGTTGAAGCATTTCCAACCAAGCGGTTTCCACAGCACCCGTACATTGACTAGGTGAATATAATGCGTCTTTTACTTTAGTCAAAGCCGCTTCAGGGCTATCGTTTTTCTTTAAGTGGGACAACAAACGGAAGAAAATCGTGTAATCGGTTTCGATGCGTTCCAAAACGGTCATGACTTCATGAACGAGTGCTTCATCGGAATCTTGTTCCAATTCAAGTCCGAGTTTATTGCGGTTCATACGTAAAAATGCGGCATCAAATAGACGCCCATAAGCATTCAACACTGCTTCCAAGGGTTCGACCGCTCCAATCAAGGGATAAAGTGCATTGGCCAACTGAATTAAATTCCACAACGCCACATCGGGTTGGTTCCCATAAGCATAACGATGGTGCTGACTGTCGGTGGTGTTGGGCGTCCAATTCAGATTAAAATCCTCGAGCCATCCGTACGGTCCGTAATCGATGGTAATGCCGTGAATCGACATGTTATCGGTATTCATGACTCCGTGTACAAATCCCACTCGTTGCCATTCCACCATCAACTGCAAGGTTTGCTCACAGACAGTTTTGAAAAAGGCGGTATACTTTTCTGGCCCTTCCAAAGTTATTTCAGGATGGTATTCTTTGATCACAAAATCGGCCAACTGTTGCAGTTGTTCGAACTCTTGCCGAGCGGCGTGGACTTCAAAGCTACCAAATCGGATAAATGTGGGCGCTACCCGACATACCACAGCACCTTTTTCATAGTCGGCATTGCCATCATACAGCATATCGCGGAGGACTTCATCACCAGTACCTATCAAGGACAACGAACGCGAGGTAGGTATACCTAAATGATGCATGGCTTCGGCACACAAATATTCGCGAATGGAGGAGCGCAAGACGGCCAATCCATCGCCACGACGGGAATAAGGCGTTTGCCCCGCACCTTTAAGTTGGAGCGTCCAAATTTGATTTTTGTGTTCCACTTCTCCCAAAACTATCGCACGTCCATCGCCCAACTGTCCCGCCCAATTGCCAAACTGATGGCCCGCATAATTCATCGCAAAGGGTTGGGTGTCGCGATAGATTTCTTTTCCTGAAAAATAGTGTAGGAAGTCCGATGTATTAACATCATCTCGCTCTAGCCCAAGAAACGCTACCACCTCAGGAACCGCATGGATCAAATAGGGTTGTGAGGGAACACTAGGTCGAACGAAGGAATAATGGGCTTGGGGAACTTGCCGCACAAAATTGGCGGTTTCGGGATCAGGAGTAAGTGCTTTTTGAAAACGAGGGATGAAATGGAGCTTTTTCATGGTGCAAAGATAGGTTTTTTTGAGCTTCTGAGAAGCTGAGCTGCTGAGCTGCTGAGCTTTTGGGAGTGTGTAAAAATTAAATGATAGTCAAAACTTCTTTGAATAATTCAGACATTAATTTTAATTATCTTTGTGCCACAAACCAACAAACTCATGATTACCACGGCTGTAAAAACCGAATTAGAAGCGTATTTTGCGTCTTTTCGCAACGGAATTATTGGCATTGACCAAGAATTTGAAACGCCTTTTGGGACAAAACCTTTGATTTATACCGATTGGACAGCGAGCGGTCGTTTGTACCGTCCGATTGAGGAAAAATTGATGGATACCTTCGGACCTTTTGTAGCCAATACGCATACCGAAACAACGGTTTCTGGAACCGCTATGACGTTAGCCTATCATGAGGCAAAACAAATCATCAAGCGTCATGTCAATGCGAGTCCCAACGATGTGTTAATTAACACGGGTACAGGAATGACGGGAGTGGTCAATAAGTTTCAACGCATTTTAGGATTGAAAGTTCCTGAAAATTTGAAGGACTATCTGAGCTTGCCGACTGAAATCAAACCCGTAGTCTTTGTATCGCACATGGAACATCATTCCAACCAAACCTCATGGATTGAAACCATTGCGGATGTGGTGATTATTCCCGCGAATGACGAAGGTTTGTTTTGTTTGGAGCAATTCAAAAAAATGGTGGCCAAGTATGCCGACCGAAGTTTTAAAATCGCTTCGATCACCTCGTGTTCTAATGTAACAGGAATTCGTACACCGTATCACGAAGTGGCAAAAATCATGCACCAAAATAACGGGGTTTGTTTTGTCGATTTTGCCTGTTCGGGTCCGTATGTTCACATCGATATGCATCCCGCCGATCCCGAAGCGTATTTGGATGCTATTTTCTTCTCGCCGCATAAGTTTTTAGGGGGACCTGGGACTTCTGGCGTGTTGATTTTTAATAAAAACTTATACAAAAATAATGTTCCTGACTGCCCAGGAGGCGGCACCGTGAGTTGGACCAATCCGTGGGGGGAACACAAATACATCGATGATATCGAAGACCGTGAAGATGGAGGAACGCCCGGTTTTTTACAAGTAATCAAGACGGCCTTAGCCATTCAGTTGAAAGAAACGATGGGGGTGGAGAATATCATGAAGCGGGAGCATGAGTTGGTTGATTATATTTTTGATCACTTAGCGCCCGTTGAAAATCTTACCCTATTGGCGGGACAGCATCGCGATCGTTTGGGCGTGATTTCGTTTTATATCCATGATTTGCATTACAATTTGGGGGTGAAAATATTGAACGACCGATTTGGGATTCAAACCCGGGGCGGATGCAGTTGCGCAGGAACGTACGGTCATTATTTACTGCATGTGGATCAAGAAACCTCGCATCATTTGACCTGCTCGATTGACGAAGGCGATTTAACCCAAAAACCGGGATGGATTCGCATGTCGATTCACCCCACCACCACTTCAGCAGAGATTGAATATGTATGTCAGAGCATTATTGCCTTGGCGGCACATCACCAGGAATGGGCTTCGGATTATCAGTACAACCCAAAGAAAAACGACTTTACGCACAAGAAAGCAGTAGCCGTGGAAAAGGCGATGGTGCAAAGTTGGTTTGTTTGAAATTATAAATTTTAAATTATAAATGTTGAATGAAAGAGGCTCAGGAGCTCAGCAGCTCAGAATCTCAGAAGCTATTGCAACAACTTCTTCAACGCCTCATATTCTCCCGATTGTCCAAAATCGGCATCGTTGTAGCGTTGTCCCACCATTTGATGGCGTTGGCATTCAAAATTCAGTTTGACTGATCCCATGAATTTTCCCTTTTTTCGAAAAACTAAAATGTCGGTGTAACCCGTTTTACAGGAGGGTTGTATTGGTTGAGTAGGTTCGCGTTTGGAGAATAGTTTTTCTAATGCCTCGTATTTTTTGGGATCGATAACTTGTTTTTCAAAGCCAAGAATATCCATATTGCTAATGAATAATGAATCTTGCGTCGAAACCGGAATATTTCCCGTTACTATTTGCAGCAAGCCCAATTCTTTTCTGGATTTTTCAGATTTTCCAATGATGCTATCCAGTTCGCTTTTGGAAACAGGTACGGAATAATGAATGACTTCATCGAAGGTGTAAAAAGGTAAATTGCCTGTGGCTTCGGCTTTTTTGTTTTGCTCACAAGCCGTGGCAAAACTGATAAGGGTGACTACTAAAAGGATACGTTTCATAAGCGATGCATTAATTTTCAAATTCTAAATTTACAATAATCTACCAAAACTTCCACCAAGGTTTGGTTTCGGGTTCGAGAAAGCCCATCGGATTTTCGTTGTTTTCAGGAGCAATTCCTTTATGGAAGTTGACTATGGTTTGAAAAAGCGAAAAATATTCTTGGGTTTTGGGGTAAACATTGTAAAGGTAAAACCCCGTTAGATTGAGTTGTTCACTTGAAAATGTAGTATAATGATCCACCACAAAATCAATGACTTGCGGTCGAAGCGATTCATGATAACTCCCCAAGCGAAGGTAGTAGTCTAAAGCGTGTATGCCTTGACCTGTTTTTTCGGTTTGCGCTCGTTCTTCTAAAAAATGGAGATGCTCTTTTTTATAATTTGCCCCGATAATAGAAGTAATAGCATGCAATAAAGTGTCTTTTAAGCCTTTTATGTTCGGATTTTCTTCCGCGTTTGCTAGGATATAAACCAAACTGATTGCATTGAAGTGATATTCCTCTTCCGACAATTTACCGAAGATCTCCAACCCGTCGACGATACTTCCGTCATGCGTTTGTTCATGTTTCCAAAAAGCGGCTGCTCCTTGCCATAATTGTTCTCCAATTGGGTTAGTCGTCATTGTATTTTCCATGGCAATGCGATTAAGGAAGTACAATTCTTTCTTTGGGGTTATTATTGAGTGTAGTCATTCGTCAGTAAGCAATTAACAGAAATCAGTTTTTCAATTATTCGTAAAACACCATCAACCAAACAATCATCCACTAAAAAAGCAGCCGAAGCTGCCTATTTTATACTTTAACCGTCCATCCAAACGGATCGTCTTCTAGTTTGTATTGAATATTCGTGAGTTTGTCTTTCAAGAATAAAGCCATCGGTTGCTCTTGCGGGGGGAGTTCGTGATAGTACTCTTGGTATTGAAAGCCTTTAATCGGACTCACTACGGCGGCGGTTCCTGCTCCGAAGATTTCTTTCAAACAGCCGTCTTGGGCTGCCTGAATGAGTTCTTGCACCGTCAGCGATCGCACGTCAACGGCAATACCTTCTTTTTGTGCCAAATCGATTAGTGATTTACGGGTAACGCCGTCCAAAATACGTTCGCTAGTGGGAGCCGTGATTAACGTATCATTAATTCGGAAGAACACATTCATGGTTCCCGCTTCTTCCAATTTGGTATGGGTTGCATCATCGGTCCAAATAATCTGTTGGAACCCTTGTTCGTTCGCCAATTTGGTGGGATAAAACTGTGCCGAATAGTTTCCTGCGGCTTTGGCGGCACCGATTCCACCATTGGCGGCACGGCTGTAATGTTCGGCAATAATCACTTTCACTTCGCCCGAATAGTATGACTTCGCAGGTGAAAGAATAATCATAAATCGGTATTGCGTCGAAGGTTGAGCAATAACACCCGAACCAATCGCAATCATAAACGGACGGATGTACAGGGAATTTCCTTTGCCGTCTTTCACCCAAGCCTCTTCCAAAGCCACGAGTTGTTTGAGTCCGCCAATAAAAATGGACTCGGGAACTTCTGGCATCGCCAAGCGTATAGCCGATTTATTAAAGCGATCCATATTTTGATCGGGTCGGAATAACCAAACCTGATCGTCAGAATCGCGATAGGCTTTCATCCCTTCAAAAATCGCTTGTCCGTAGTGAAAAACTTTGGCTGAGGGATCAATTAGAAAAGGCTCATAAGGTTTGATTACCGGGGTTTGCCATTGTCCATCTTTGAAGTCACAAACCAGCATGTGGTCGGTAAAAATATTGCCAAACGTAAGATTTTCAAAATCTACTGTATCAATTTTGGAAGTTGACGCCTTTAAAAGGGTAATTTCAGGGGTGTTTGCTGCATCCATTATTGTCATAAAGCCCGCATCAATGCTGGGATAAAAGAAGTTGGTGTGATGTTTTGGTTTTTGGCTAAACTACTAAAAAAAAATATAGGTTGAACGGCTTTTGAATGAAAACATCACGCATTTTCATTATACGTTTGATTTTGTTTGATTTGTTGAAAAAAAAGCGTTGAAATACCGCCCATTACTGAGAAGATTATAACTTTGTATCCAATTAAATTCTCAAAAATGAAGAAAATAGGATTCTTATTCGTTGTTGTCTTACTTATTGTAGGCGTGTCTATTGAAGCCCAAGAGCAAAAAAAGCAAGTAAAAAAAGCAACCGCTGCCTACAACGCCAATGATTATAAATTATTTGGTGAAAAATTTGAAATCAAAAAGGTTTTGACTGAAAAGCAAATGTTGAAAAAATACAAAGGCTTGAAAAAAGGCGATACGTTAACAGTCATTTTTAAGTCCAAAATCAATTCCGTTTGTAAAAAGAAAGGGTGTTGGATGCGTTTGGATCTTGGCGGTTCGGAAGAATCCTTTGTGCGTTTTCAAGATTATGGTTTTTTTGTTCCTTTGAATGCCGATAATGCCGAAGCAATTGTTCGTGGAAAAGCCTTTGTCGATGTGGTTTCTGTTGATGAGTTGAAGCATTACGCCAAAGACGGTGGGAAATCGAAAGAAGAAATCGCAAAAATTACTAAGCCTGAAATCACCTATGCGTTCACGGCTACTGGCGTTTATTTGAAAAAATAGTATGAAACGATTTGTATTCGGAGTAGTCTTTTCTCTAGCGATAGTTTCCTGTCAACAAAAAGAAACTCCTCCAGTAGCTAAAAAGGAATCGACTCCAAAAGAAGCCTGTGAGAAACCCAAAACCGTCAAGGATGCGGATGGTTTTGAAATGTATCAGATGACCGAAATGGCTGCTTTGATGGAACAGATGTATGTCGACAACAAACGATTACGCGAACGAATCATTAAAAGAGAAGCGGTAGGGAGTTTTCCAGAGCATTACCTGAAAATCCATACGGCTGAAATGACTGATCCCTCCGAAAACGATGCCTTTTTTAAAGCGCGTGCCAAAGCCTACATCGAAGCGCAAAAGCAATTGTATGCCGACCCAAAGAATGCCAAAGTGCATTTCAATGCTGGGATTGATGCTTGTGTGCAATGCCATGAGCAAAAATGTGGAGGGCCTCTGGTGCGTATCAAAAAGTTGTACATTCCCTAGTGAAACGTCAAATTATATATACCGCTGACGGTTCGACAACCCTCCATATTCCCGAGTGGGAGGAGAGCTACCATTCGAAACACGGCGCGATACAAGAAGCGTATCATGTTTTTATCCACAGCGGACTTTCTCTTTTTGAGAGGAAGTCCGTTGCTGTTTTAGAAATGGGCTTTGGCACGGGACTCAATGCGTTTATTACTTGGTTGGAGCACGAAAAGCGCGGACAGTCGATTGATTATGTGGGACTCGAAGCCTATCCGGTGGCGCAAGAGGAAGTGGCGCAAATGAATTATCCTTCGGCATTAAATGTTGTACAGCATCAATCCATTTTCGATACGATGCATCAACTTCCATGGAACCAACCCACGGCAATCAGCGTTCATTTTACACTCACCAAACGACAACAATTTTTTCAAGACCTAAACGAAAACGATCGCTATGATTTGGTCTATTTTGATGCGTTTGGATTTCGTGTACAGCCTGAGTTGTGGGACAATGCGATGTTTCAAAAATTATATGCCGCCATGCGAAAGGGTGGGGTACTCGTAACGTATGCCTGCCGAACCAGTATTAAGAAAGCCATGTTGGAAGCGGGATTTACTGTGGAAAAACTTCCAGGAGCTCCTGGCAAACGGGAAATGTTAAGGGCTTTTAAAAACTAAGTTAAAATTGGTAATCCTGACAAAAATTTAATAAATTTGATATACGAATTTCTGATTTGTACACGTTCTTACCCCAACGCTATCTGAAGTCTAACCCATAAATTGTCAGACTATGCCAAGAGCTATTTATGAATTTACAAAATCGGTGCTCGAGCGTGTCAGCTTTGATGCAACCCTTTTTTGTAAAGAATTAGAAAAAGCGGTTCGGGTTTTATTGCCTTACGAACTCGAAGAACTCACCGAATGGGTCCTTCGATTTACGGAAGGTAAACCGGAATTACGCCAATGTATACGGAGTATTAACGGATAAAACTAAAGGGAGTTTAAACGGCTCCCTTTTTTTATAACCAATTATTTATTTGTAAGAAAAATATATAATATTTGCTCGTAAATGCTTTTTAACGACAAAAAAAGTATTTCAACGATATTTTTTTTGAAAAATGTTTGGTCAATTCAAAAGAACAAGTTACTTTTACTATCCCAATCTATCAGTAACTTAACCTTTTAAACCCTAAATGCTATGCCCAGATTGATTTACGATTACACGAAATCAGAATTGGAGCGTGTAAGCCTCAGTCCCGAACGTTTCAAAAGAAAGTTAAAAAAGGCCGCAAGTAATTTATTGCCTTACGAAATTGAATTGCTGCACAAGTGGCTGCAATTTTATACCGATAACCGACCAGAACTCAGGCAATGTCTGACCGAGGTTCCCTTTGATCAAAAAGGTGTCTGTTGAGACACCTTTTTTTATTTTGTGGGTTTGGGACTTACGATTTGTACATTTTGAAAGGCAATAGCGCCGCGAACAACCCCCGAAATCGAAGTGCGAAGGGCATCGATAAGGTGAATTTTCAATTCGTTTTTGGGGTAAATTAGACTCACCTCACGCGCCGGTTTGGGTTCGACAAAGTGCCTCAATTTAGCTTGATCACTTTCCTTTAGGTCCAAAGTGTGCAAATACGGGAGTAAGGTTGTACCTAAACCTTCGTCTGCCAGTTTGATCAACGTTTCAAAGCTGCCGCTCTCCAATTGAAAATGCGCCCGTTTATCGTCAGCATTTCGTTTGCACAAATTCAACACACTATCCCGAAAACAATGTCCATCTTGCAACAAGAGTAACTCATCCACATCCAAGTCCTCAATTTGAATCTCTTTTTTGGCAAAATGGTTATGATGTTCAGGTATGTACGCCACAAAGGGTTCAAAATACAATACGATTTCTTTGATTTTTTCTTCGTGTAATGGGGTAGCTGCAATAGCCGCATCCAAGTGACCGTTATTGAGTTTGAAAATGATATCTTCCGTATTCAATTCCTCAATAATCAGCTGCACTTTGGGGTATTTTTTGATAAAATTGGTCAAAAACATAGGCAATAGTGTTGGCATGATGGTTGGAATGATTCCTAAACGGAATTCGCCCCCTACGAAACCTTTTTGCTGGTCTACGATATCTTGAATTCGATCGGCTTCATTGACGATATTTTTAGCTTGATGCACAATTTTCTGTCCAATTTCGGTGAGTTGAATCGGTTTTTTACTGCGGTCAAAAATCAGTACGCCCAATTCTTCTTCAATCTTTTGAATCTGCATACTCAACGTCGGTTGGGTTACAAAACATTTTTCGGCCGCCAACGTAAAGTTTCGGTATTCCGCTACTGCGAGCACATAGTGCAATTGTGTGATGGTCATTTATAATGAAATTTGATGCAAATATAAAAACTATCAATTTAACTTATATTTATTCGCCTATAAAAGGAGATACTTTTAACAAACAAAACAGCACATCTTTTTTTACACAAATTCTATTCTTACATAAATACCCCTTTATAAAACAAAACAGCTTGGGTTTGCCCCACAAAGAAACCGAAATCATTGCGTCTAAGCTGAATTGCTTACTCACTAATTTTAAGTGTATTATCAAAAAATAAGCGGCTTACATTGGAACATTCTTGGGTAACTTTTTTTGATATGTATCTAACATTTGAAGCACCCTCCAACGATAGCCGGTTGAAAATTGATTTGATTTCCGAACGAGTACTCACTTTAGGAAGTACGCCTTTGCATACCTTTGAGGACTATACGTTACAAAATCAATTGCCTGTGGGGCGTAATATTTCGAGTGATGAAGCGGCCATTGCGTTACTATTGGAGAGTTTACCTCAATTATTGGTAATGGAACGGGTGATTTAAAAACTGGCCGATGCTATCAGTGACGTGGGTACAAGCAGTATGATGAGTGATTTTATCGTTGAACAGGAAAAAACCATTTGGATGTTGAGCGCTTGGTTGGAGCGAGAAATTTAAGTCATGTTTAATTTTTCAAAATAGTCTTTCGTATTCTTTCGGAATGGCTATTTTTGTTTAGTGATTCGCTTTGACTTTGCTTTTAGACTTTTTCAGTTAATGCAGTTGGGATTTCCCACAGCGTTGGTGCGCTGCATTCACAACATGCGCATGAAAATATACTGGTTCAATCAAGCCCTTTCGTTTTTCATGAAACGGTTAACAACGATTCTATATTCCTCAACCCTTTCGCTTGTTAATCGTGCATATGTCTAAAACCACTTCACTATTCGCCCATTTAAAGTCCGATTTTGCCGCAGGTTTGGTGGTGTTCTTGGTTGCTTTACCGTTGTGTTTAGGTATTGCCTTAGCTAGTGGAGCACCCTTATTTTCAGGCATAATTTCAGGCGTAGTAGGCGGCATTGTGGTGGCTACTATTAGCAATTCCCATTTAAGTGTTTCGGGGCCAGCGGCGGGTCTCACCGCCATCGTTTTTGCTGCGATTCACGATTTGGGGTCCTTGCCCTTATTTTTTGCAGCGGTCGTTATAGCCGGTATTTTTCAAGTTATTTTAGGATATCTAAAAGCGGGAACCCTTTCCAACTATTTCCCTAACAATGTTATTGAAGGGATGTTAGCAGGTATCGGTGTTATTATTTTTCTCAAACAATTGCCACACGCTTTTGGTTACGATCCTGATTTTGAAGGGGATGAAGCTTTTTTGCAAAACGACGGGCAAAATACATTGAGCGAACTTTGGGCATTAAATCAGCATATTGAACCCGGAGCGCTATGGATTACATTGTTATCCCTAGTGATTTTAATCGCTTGGCCTAAAATTAAGGCTGTACAAAAAATATCCTTCGTACCACCCGCTCTGATTGCCGTATTGATGGGAATACTTCTTAACAGCTACTGGAATAACATCCACCATCCTTGGGCCTTACAAATGGATCATTTGGTACAACTTCCTGTTCCCGATTCTTTTGACGCATGGAAAAAGACGTTTATTTTTCCTGATTTTACCCAATTGAGTCACCCCAAATTATGGATGATTGCCTTTACGATAACCATTGTCGCTTCGATCGAAACCTTGTTGTGTATTGAAGCGGCAGATCGAATGGATACCGAAAAACGATTTACCAATACCAATTTGGAATTAAAAGCGCAAGGCGTTGGAAATATCGTAAGTGGTTTACTAGGTGGTTTACCTATGACATCGGTAGTGGTGCGAACTTCGGCCAATCAAGCAGCTGGTGCTAAAACCAAAATGGCTGCCATCATTCATGGGTTGTTGTTATTACTTTGCGCGGTGACCATTCCTCATATCTTGAACTGGATTCCCAAAGCGACGCTCGCGGCGGTATTGTTGTTGGTCGGTTACAAATTGGCCAATCCCAAGATGTTTTTGCATTTTTACCACCGTGGAAAATTTCAATACATTCCCTTTGTAGCGACTTTTATCGGAGTGGTTTTTACCGATTTGTTAAAAGGAGTTGCGCTGGGATTGCTCATCAATGTTCTTTTTATCATTTGGGGCAATATGAAACGGTCGTATGTTTTTCGTGCCACCGATTACCAACCGGGCGATATTATTCATATTGATTTGGCACAGGAAGTTTCTTTTCTCAACAAAACATCAATCAAAACGACGTTGCGCCAACTTCCCGAGGGCGCTCATGTGGTAATTGATGCGTCGCAAACGGTATACATTGCCCACGATGTGCAGGATTTGATAAAAGAGTTTCGGGATGTCATTGCACCCAGTCGCCACATTAAATTAAAATTAATAGGATTTAAAGAACATTACGATATTGAGAATTTTGAAGACCAGAATTTTGTGACTATCGAACAACGCTACAATGTATTACGACGTCGAATGGAACCTGTCATCAAGAAAAAAGAATCGTAACAACGCAACCAAACTAACCAACCTTACTCATGAGTCAAGATTTTTATAAAAAGATTTTAGATAACAACAAAAAGTGGGTAGAAACCCAGTTAGCCTTAGATCCCGATTACTTCAAGGATTTATCCAAAGGACAACAGCCGCCTTTACTTTGGATCGGTTGTTCGGATAGTCGGGTGCCTGCCAATGAAATTATTGGGGCAAAACCGGGTGAAGTATTTGTTCATCGTAATATCGCCAATATGGTGGTGCATACCGATATGAATATGTTGAGTGTTTTGGATTATGCCGTCAATGTGTTGAAAGTGAAACATATTTTGGTCTGTGGACATTACGGTTGCGGAGGAATAAAAGCGTCTATGGGCAACCAATCGATTGGAATTATAGACAATTGGATTCGCCACATTAAAGATGTTTATCGCATGCATGAGGACTATCTCAATGCCATTGTCGATGAGGAAGAACGGTTTAATCGTTTTGTGGAAATCAATGTGCAAGAGCAGGTTTTTGATTTGGCCAAAACGTCTATTGTACAAGCCGCTTGGCGAAACGGGCAGGATTTGACCCTTCATGGTTGGGTCTATGGACTTAATTCAGGATATGTAACCGATTTGGATGTTAATTTGACATCCAACGTCGATTTGGATGAAGTCTACCGTTTGAAGTTTTAATCCTCCAAGTTTTCATTAAAAGCCGAGGGAAGGAGCTGCGGAATAAATTTTATCAACAACGGGAGCAGCAAACTACCGCCGGGCAACAAAAAAATTGTTAACGAAGGGATGGTTTTACACACATCCAAGAGTTGTTTTTTGATTTTCTTTTTTTCTTCGGCATCCAAATCGCGTTGCGTAGATTGGGCCAACAATTGCATAAGTTCCTTGCTTTCCCGAATTTCTTTCGTCAGCCGTTTCTTGTTCCGTTTAATCAAAAAAATGACGCTTTGTGCCGTTTGATCATAGAAGTGCTTCACCGGATGCGAATAGTTAAAATAATGCATTTCCGAACGATGCGTACTGATAAATTGATGGGTAAAAGCCAAGGCCGTTTCGGTAAAGGAATCCTCTACTTGTAAATACTGTCCCAAGGCATACACAAAATACTTTTCTTCATTTTCAATCTTTCCATCATTCCACAAGGCTAAAGAAACCATATCGAGAAAATAATAGGATTCAAGCGGGTCTTTAAATTCTTCAAAAGGTAGTTGATGAATTCCTGTGATGTTGATTTTTGAAAATTTGGTATACCGCACCGAGGCGTCAAAAAGTTTGATCAACAAATCATCATGCACTGTTTTTTCCCCCTTAACGCGTAACGCCAACGAAACAAGTCCCATTAAAGTTTCCTCGATGCGCTTCAAATACTTATCGGGGATACTTCCTTTGAGGAGGAAATGCCGAAACGCAAGGACATCGACAAATAGTAGCGCATTGGTTACGATATGGGAAAAGTTTTTACGAAAAATATCTTTATTCGTTTGTACTCGACCATCGATAAAACTTTCGAGCTTTTGTGAAGGTGAAGCGGGGAGTAGATTTTTCCATAATTGACCAATTCCAGCAGGTGACATTTCTTGGTAAAACGCACTGGCCCTTTGGGTAAAATCGATTTGATCTTGTTGTTTTGTGGTAAATTGATACACGGCAAGCAAGGCGTACAGAAGCGCAATTTTGGAACGTTCCTCTGTCGACCAAAGAATATTGGTCTCTGTGGGAATACCTGGCAATTGTAGGGTGTGTCCGTAAATGAAACCCGTTTCTCGCAGTTCCTCGTACCAATCTTCCGCAGTGAGGTTTTCGCTCAAGTGTGGTGGGGACACTTCAGTGAAATACTTTTCAATCCAACCGTGTACCGAAGGGTTAATCATTTGGCCATTGCATTTGGGAAAGCATTTGAAATAGGCGAATTATATAGCAGTCGATTTTTGAGACTTATTTTATTATTCCTGCACAAGCCACGCGACCACCCGCATTTCCGGTAGGTTGCGATACAAAATCGTCGGCTTTTTCATGAACAATTAAGCCTTTGTTGAGGATATCTTTATTCGGGTCTCCACAGCCAATACACCATTGATCGGTGGCAAATTCAACGGTAGCATTCCCTTGGATATCCGCGGTAAAATTGCCAATATCTCCTTTATGATAGTCGCCTTCACCCCATTTCCCGTGTTTGGAAAACGTTGGATTCCAATGGCCTCCCGCCGAAGTGGCATCTGCCGACGAACAATCGGCTTTTTCATGGATATGAATAGCATGCACCCCCGGTTGGAGTCCGCTGAGGGTCACTTTCAACAGAACGGTTCCTTTTTTTTCGGTAAAAAGAGCTGATCCCGCAACTGTACTTTTACTTTTGGGTTGCAAAGCTATTGTTACGGTTTTGTCGGGTTCGGTTGATGACTTACATGAAAATAGTAAGCTTATTAATACCAACGAGCGAAGTATCGTGATTTTCATCTTTTTTTATTTCAAAGATATTAATTCCCTCCATGTTCTTCGTTAAAAAAAAAAAAAAAAAAACCGCCTCTCCAAAGAAAGACGGTTTTCAAACAATTTAACGTAACTAATTATATTAAAAACAATAGCCGTTGGCGGCAATTAATTTTTCGGCAATAGTTTCTCGTAACGCCACTACATTGGGCATGTTGGTGTATTTGGTGAAACGACGTAAGCCCATTAACATCATGCGTTGTTCATCGCCTTCAGCAAAAGAAATGATTCCTTCTTTTCCTTTGGTATACACTGTATCAACAGCATTGTACAAATACAATTGCGCCATTGCAATCTGTTCTTTACACGTGTCAGCTCCGTTTTTCTTTGCCATTTTCTCTACGCGCAATACGGTACTTTCAGCCATATAGATTTCAATCAACATATCGGAAGCGGCCATCAATAGTTGCTGGTGTTTCTCTAAATCGGGACCGTATTTTTGAACGGCTGCCCCCGCCACCATCAAAAAGGCTTTTTTCAATTTGCCAATGATTTCTTTTTCTTCGCTAAACAATTCTGAATAATCAGGCGTGTCAAAGGATGGAATGCCCATTAATTCTTCTTGCACTTTCATGGCAGGCGTAATCAAATCCACATGACCTTTCATCGCTTTTTTGATCAACATTCCTACCGAAAGCATGCGGTTGATTTCGTTGGTTCCTTCATAGATACGGGCAATACGGGCATCACGCCACGCACTTTCCATGGGCGTATCTTCCGAGAATCCCATACCACCATAAACTTGGATTCCTTCGTCAGCACAGTTTTGAGCATCTTCAGAAACGGCAACTTTTAGAATCGAACATTCGATAGCAAATTCTTCAACGCCTTTCAATTCGGCTTCTTGATGAGAAGCGCCTTCGCTTTCACGAATGGCAATACGGTTTTGAATATCGTATGCGGCACGATAAGTCGCACTTTCTCCAGCAAAAGCTGAAGTGGCCATGTTGGCTAATTTTTGACGAATCGCACCAAATGAAGCAATCGGAACGTTAAATTGGAAACGCTCGTTGGCATAGCCTACCGCATTGTTGGCCAAACGACGTTGCGCATCAAGACAAGCCGCGGCCAATTTGATACGACCTACATTCAAGGCATTCATGGCGATTTTGAAGCCTTCACCACGACCGGCCAACATATTTTCAACGGGCACCAAGGTTTCATTAAAGAAAACTTGACGGGTAGAGGAGGAGCGAATCCCTAATTTATGCTCTTCTTCCCCTAATGAAATCCCGTTATTAGGGTCATTTTCGACAATAAATCCAGTGATGTTCTTATCGTCTTCAATACGGGCAAAAACAATGAACAGCGAACAGAATCCCGCATTGGAAATCCACATTTTCTGTCCCGTAATTTTGTAATGTTTCCCGTCAGCCGTTAATTCCGCTTTCGTTTTTCCTGAATTGGCATCCGAACCCGCTCCAGGCTCTGTTAAGCAATACGCACCAAACCATTCGCCAGAAGCCAATTTAGGAACATATTTTTTCTTTTGCTCATCCGTTCCATACAAGGTAATGGGCATCGTCCCGATTCCGGTATGTGCGCCAAAAGCGGTAGAAAACGAACCTGTAGCTCCCGAAATATAGTCACACACCAAACAGGTATCGACAAATCCCATACCCATGCCTCCGTATTCGGCAGGAACGGCTACGCTTAAAAAGCCCATTTCTCCGGCTTTGCGCATTACCTCTTCGGTAAAGGCATAGTCTTTTTGCTCGAAGCGCACTTTATTCGCCCAAATTTCTTTGTCCACGAATTCCTTTACAGCATCGCGCATCATGATTTGTTCTTCTGAAAAATCTTCAGGAGTGAAGATATTCTCACACGGGGTTTCTTTTACGAGGAATTGACCACCTCTAGTGATATCTGCCATGATTTTATATTTTAAATTCTATATTTTAAATTTTAAATTTTGGACTCCGATTGCTGACTTGTTTTGACAATCTTCGTCAGGATATTTATAATGTGTTCTATTTCTTCCAGTGGTTTGATTACATCTAGGTTTGAAATTTTAGATTCCTGAACTAAACGTAACCAATACTTAGTTTCTCTCGCTTCTTTTGCTGCAATACTAATTTTACTAATAAAATCTCTTTTAGATTGAGCCGCAATAGCTTCTTCTACATTTGCACCAATGCTTGTCCCTGATCGAATAATTTGTTTAGAAAGAATAAATTCATTTTCTCTTTTTAATTCCAAATACAAATCAATCATTGTCAAAGCAAAAACAAAGGTCTTTTTGGCAATTATATTTTCTTTCATGGCTTGTTCTCATTATTTATGGCTTACATTCAAAATTTCTAATTTCTAATTTATAATAATTCATAGATTCCCGCAGCTCCTTGTCCCGTGCCCACACACATCGACACGATGCCGTACTTGCTGCCGCGTTGTTTCATTTCGTCAAAGAGTTGGACCGAAAGTTTGGCACCGGTACAACCTAGGGGGTGACCCAAAGCAATCGCGCCTCCGTTGACATTGACGATTTCTGGATTAATATCCAATTCGCGAATCACAGCCAACGACTGGGAAGCAAAAGCTTCGTTCAGTTCAATTAAGTCGATATCTTTCAAATGCAATCCGGCTTGTTGCAAGGCTTTCGGAATCGCTTTCACCGGACCGATACCCATAATTCGGGGTTCAACACCCGCCGCGGCATAACTCACCATGCGTGCGATGGGTTCTAAATTGAGTTCTTTAACCAAGGCTTCGCTCATAATCATTACAAAAGCGGCACCATCACTCATTTGCGAGGCATTTCCTGCGGTTACACTACCATCAGCGGCAAAAACGGGGCGTAATTTGGCAAGGGCTTCCAAATTAGTGTCGGCTCTTGGCCCTTCGTCTTGAGTTACCGTATAGTTTTTGGTTTCTTTTTTACCCCCTTCGTTAATGAAGGTATGTTCAACGGTTATGGGTACAATTTGATTCGTAAACCGGCCTTTTTGCTGGGCTTTGATCGCTTTTTGGTGCGAAGCAAAGGCAAAAGCATCTTGGTCTTCGCGTGAAACATTGAACTGTTTTGCTACGGCTTCAGCCGTGAGTCCCATGCCCCAATAATAATCTTCATGACCTGCGGCTGCGACTTTGTAATCGGGGGTAGGTTTGTAGCCCCCCATTGGTATGTAGCTCATACTTTCGGCTCCACCCGCGATGATACAGTCGGCCATGCCACTCTGAATTTTCGCTACCGCCATACTGATGGTTTCTACGCCCGAAGCACAGTACCGATTGACGGTTACCCCAGGAACATCGGTAACTTTTAATCCCATTAAGGAGATTAATCGTCCCATATTGAGACCTTGTTCGGCCTCTGGCATGGCGTTACCCACCATCACATCATCGATGCGCGCACGATCGAAATCGGGTAGTTGTTGCATTAAATATTCTATGGTTTCCGCCGCCAATTCATCCGGACGTTTGAATCGGAATAATCCTTTCGGGGCTTTCCCTACTGCGGTGCGGTATCCTTTTACGATATAGGCTGTCTTCATTGTTATTATGAATTTTGAATGGTAAATTATAAATGATTTGTTACGGTCATTTAAAATTTATAATTCAACATTTAGATTATTAATTACGTAGTGGTTTCCCTTTGGTCAACATAAACTGAATACGCTCCAACGTTTTGCGTTCGGTACACAAACTCAAAAACGCTTCCCGTTCGATATCCAACAAATACTGTTCAGAGACCAAAGTTGGTTCAGACAAATCCCCACCAGCCATCACATAGGCCAGTTTATTCGCAATTTTGCGGTCGTGTTCCGAGATGTATTGCCCAGCTACCATTTGATCGGTTCCCACCAAGAACATTCCAAGCGCTTGTTTTCCAAGCACTTTAATGTCTTTGCGTTGCACGGGTTGTGTATATCCTTGTTCGGCCATTTGCAAGGCAATTTGTTTCGCAGTGGCAATTTGACGATCACGGTTTACTACCACAATATCTTTACCTTTTTGTAAGAGTCCAAGGTCAAACGCTTCATACGCAGAAGTAGCCACTTTGGCCATTCCAATAGTCAAGAAATATTCCTGCAACACATTCAATTCCACATCGTTTTTATGGAATAGGTCGGCTGCACGTAACGTCATTTCTTTTGAACCGCCACCTCCAGGGATTACTCCAACACCAAATTCCACCAAACCAATATAGGTTTCTGCAGCAGCTACTACCCGGTCGGCATGTAAGGTCATTTCACATCCACCACCCAATGTCATACCATGCGGCGCAACAATAACGGGTATCGAAGAGTAACGGCAACGCATCATGGTGTTTTGGAACAGTTTGATGGCCATATTCAATTCGTCGTATTCTTGTTCGACCGCCATCATGAAAATCATTCCGATATTGGCGCCTA
>NZ_JAIXWA010000005.1 GCF_027482425.1 Flavobacterium sp. | reverse complement strand
GATTGCCCGACCCGGAGGGGCACGCACAACTAATAATTATGAATTTTAAATTATGAATTATGAGTTATTGATTCGGTTAGGTGTTTAGATCGAGGTCGCGGATATAGTCCTCGTATTCTTTAAAAAAATCCTCGAAGGCGTTCATTTGGGTGGCGAAGAAGTGATGAATACGGTCCCAATCGTCTCTTCGATTCATAGTAACGTCCTCAAGTTCGACCCAAATACGACTAATAGTTTTTCCGTTTTCTAATTCTATATGTCTTGCAAAAAGGGCGTTTGGAACATGTTCTTCTTGCAACAGGGTTTGTAAGGATTCTATTTTTTCATAGTATATTTTTCGTTTTTCAGCATCACGGGGTTCGATATCCAATTGCACACGTGCTATACGATTATCAACATAGAATTTGAAACTAACATCTTTAATTTGAGTGTCATACAGCATCCATTTTCGTGGATAGTTAGCGCCAAATGTAGCCCAAAATTCACGTTTTAAAAGTTGTTTTTCTTCCTTACTATACATGCCGTTTTTTTTGGTAAATTTAAACATTATTACGTGTTATGACGTTTACCACTTTTCAAGCTTTAGTTCCTTTTCTTCAACAGCAACCGTTGCCGGCGCTTTCAGCCCATGCGAAAGTAGTGCCCGAGGAACGTCTTCGTGCGCTGTATGCTGGAAACATTCCTGAAAATGCACGTCAAGCGGCTGTGTTAATTTATTTTTATCCCATAAAGAATGTTATGCATGCCGTATTTATTCGTCGAAATGAATATCCAGGTGTACACTCGGGACAGATTGCTTTTCCTGGAGGTAAAGTCGAATCGGAAGATACTTCTTTGTGGCACACTGCTTTACGGGAAGCTCAGGAGGAGGTAGGGATTTTACCCGAACAGGTTTCTCTGATCAAACCGATAACTTCGGTATACATTCCACCCAGTAATTTTCAAGTCTTCCCTTTTCTTGCTTACGGATATGAACGTCCCAATTTTGTGCAACAAGTAGAGGAAGTGTCTGAAATTTTAGAATTTCCATTGACGCATTTATTGGAAGATGCAAATTTAACATCAATGCGTTTGTCTACATCGTATTCAAAATCTATTGAAGTGCCTGCATTTCAAATTGAAAATCAAATTATTTGGGGAGCGACAGCCATGATGGTTAGTGAATTGAAAGACAGTTTTAAGGCCTTGTTGTCCGTATAATTCTTCGTATCTTTAGCTCCCATTTTGGCGCTATGAATTTATTTAAACGCAATCCGTTTGGACATATCTTATTTTTAAAAAAATGGCTTATCCGTATTGCAGGTGTCATTACGCATCGTCGTTATCGCGGATTCAATGAGCTACAAATTGAAGGTTCTGACATTTTACGTCAGTTGCCGGAACAAAATGTATTGTTTATTTCCAATCATCAAACCTATTTTGCCGATGTCGTTGCGATGTTTCACGTCTTTAATGCTAGTTTGAGTGGACGTCAGAACAACATTCGTAATGTGGGTTATTTATGGAATCCCAAACTGAATTTATACTATGTAGCTGCAGGCGAAACCATGCGTTCAGGATTATTGCCAAAAATATTGGCTTATGCGGGAGCGATAACGGTAGAGCGCACTTGGCGTTCGGGCGGGAAAGATATTGATGAAAAGAAAGCGGTCAATCCCAACGATACAGAAAATATTATGAAAGCTTTGGCCGATGGTTGGGTCATCACTTTTCCTCAAGGGACTACTAAGTCGTTTAAACCCGTTCGTAAAGGGACTGCCCATATCATAAAACAGCACAAACCATTAGTGGTGCCTATCGTGATCGATGGATTCAGACGTTCTTTTGATAAAAAGGGATTGCGGATCAAAAAGAAGAATATTTTGCAATCCTTCACCATTAAACCCCCGCTTGACATTGATTATGAGCGTGAATCCATCGAGGAGATTGTAGAAAAAATTGAATATGCCATTGAGCAGCATCCTTCCTTTTTAAAAGTCATTCCAGCCGAAGTTTTAGAAGAACAGGAGCGGTTAAATGAATTACGCCGCTGGTAAGATTCTACATTACGGGTTCAACGGTATAGCCTAAATCTCTGAGCAACTGTAAAACACCTTCTTTCCCGGGTAAATGAGCAGCACCTACGCCTATAAACGTGGGCTTTTCAGCCATAATTTTGGGTAATCGTGATTGCCAGTTTCGGTTGCGTTTGTTGAGAAGTTCTTCTTCGAATTGGGAGTAAAATTGAGTTTCTGAACTTTTGAATAATTCCATCAACGCATCAAGGTCTTCTTTGGCGTAACAGGCCAACATTTTTTCGGTTTCTGAGCCATTGAATTCGATTCCTTTTTCGGCCAATTTTACCAATTCATGGGCTTGTTCTTTATAGGGAATGGCATCAAAAACGGCCATTTGTTCCAACACTTTCTCGAGTCCGATGATCGCTTCGTTCTGACTTTTAGCTACTTTCATTAATTCTTGTTCCACCGATTGCATGGGGCAGGTTAACATTTTTGGGTACAACATGGCAGTGACCATAAAAGGTTTCATGGTATTCACCACTTTAGCAGAATACCCCAAGTGTTTCTTTAAAAACGTATCAACCGTTGCAAAGTCTTTGGCAGAAAGCAAGGAATCCAACCGCTGACCATTTTTCATGTTTATCCCCGCCATCATGACCATTTGAAGGCTTGGATCGTCCATGTCTAATTCTAAACAAAGTTGTTGTGTTTTCTCCAAGGCTTCCAATACCTTAGGTTTTAACGTTGCATCACAGGTAATATGAATGGTCCCAAACACATACGAGGGTTGGGTTAATCCATTCCCAGAAACTTTCCAAAGCAATGTTTTGGGGGTTTGTGCATAAGTCCACACCGAGCACAATACACTGAGAAGTAGCGCTAATTTTTTCATTACAAATCAATTTTTTTCAATTCGTTATAATTTCGGAACAAACGTTTCATTAACGTACCATAAATGAGGTAGTAAAACAAGGCTGCAATGCCAAAGAATGCCAGTAAGAAAATGACTAAAATAATGATCGTGATCACCATGGCTTTAGGGTTGTGGCTAATTTTTTGCATTTGCGGATTGGCGACAAAAGCCAATGCAAACCCAGCGATAGCACTCAATCCAATCATGATTAGGTTGTACCATACATAGTATTTCACGGTTCGTCGCGTTTTAAGGATGTCTTGCATCAATTTTTTGGTCGAACGTAAGGTTGAAATATTTTTATAATTGACATAGAAAGCATAGATAAACGCCGCTATCACCACATAATTAACATAGGTAATGATTTTGAAGTAAGGAATCATATATTCCGTATGATTTTTTACCATTACTTCGTCAGTGTTAAAAAATAAACTAATCGCTGTCCAAAGGCTTACCTCCAATATGCTAATTATCAATATCCATTTTACAATCGAAGAAGATCGCTTATGTATCATCGAAGCGATATCCGACTCTTGTAATTGTCGAAAGGGCTTTGCTTGTTTTTGCCAATCCTTTTTTAATAAATCCAGTTCATTCATCATTCGTTACGGATTTAATATTTTTTTTAATTTTCCTTTAATTCGGTTCATTTTCACACGCGCATTGACTTCGCTAATTCCGAGTGTTTCCGAAATTTCGCTGTAATCTTTGTCTTCCAAGTACATGTAAATCAATGCTTTTTCAATGTCGTTTAACTGGTGAATCGCTTGATACATTAACTTTAATTGTTCTTCTTCTTCGGGATTGTAATCCTCTTGCTTGATAAAATAGCTGGCTTTTTCAAAGTCAACGGTGGCTACGGTTCGTGTATTTTTTCGATACAAGGTAATTGCCGTATTCAATGCCACGCGATAAGCCCAAGTCGAAAATTTGGCTTCCCCTCTAAATTTTGGAAAAGCTTTCCAGAGTTGAATCGTGATTTCTTGAAACAAATCATTGTGTGCCTCCTCATTGTTGGTGTAGAGGCGACAAATTTTGTGGACGATGTTTTGGTGGTCCGTGAGTTGTTTTACAAATGATGTTTCTATCGATTCATTCATGGAAGTATTAGTGATGGGATGTTCTTTTTTGTTACAATTACGATGCTAAATTTCAAATTTATAGTACAATTGCCTTTGAAGTATATTTTTGTAAAGTTTCAGTTCCTCAGATTTTGATTTTTGAAAAGTGTGGCTTTTATAAAAAAACCTTTGAGTAAAATGATTTATTTATATACTATTTAGGAAAAAGGCTTTCTTTTGATACCCAATCAACAACCCCACATAGTTACTATACCCCGCCATTCCGTCGGACTGCTGGTTTACTTTTAGGAAATGGTCATAAAAACCATGAAAGCCTTTATGGATAGGTGTGTCATAGTTTTTCCAAAACTGTTTACTTTCTCTAAAATTGGCTTTTACACCTTCATGTAATGAATCATACAGTGTTTGGAATCGTTTGGGTTGTGTTATCTGAAGTGTTCCTAAACAATACCGTAGCGCCGCGGTACAAACACTATACCGAAAATAAGGGTTTGTATGATAATATCCGGCCAAGAATCCAATAAAATTGCACTCACTCTCACTGGCAATGCCCGTTTGATGCGCCATTTCATGACAAATGACATTCCCTAAAGTATACGAGGGTAGTAAAGCGTTTACCTGAGCTTCATGGGTAAACGGATTAAAATATCCCGAAAAGCCCATGTACGATAGCGGGGTGCTCAACAAACTTTTTTTGACTGAAAGTTGTTCGTAGTTGATGTCGGGATGCCGTTTCTGAAGCGCTTGGTATCCTTCGTGAGCCAAAATAAAAAGAGAATCCGTGCGGTAAGGAACACGTACGCTTTTTTGGGGATCTTGGATGATTTGCAAATGAATACGATGCGTTTCATCCCTAAGTTGACGGGTAAAGGTTACCAATTCCTCTTGCGTGTATTGCGTATTGAGGTTCCACGTATCGGTGAGTTTTTGCCGATGATAGTTCAATCCCCAACTGAGTTGGAATATCATCAAAACGACTGCACCCCATTGCCCTAAGGAAATCCATTTTTGCGAAAGGGTTGTTTTTTTCCAACAACTCAAGGACCAAACAATTTTAAGGATAAGCAATAGGTAAAAAACATCGCCAACCGAAAAAGGAATACGACCCAAACAGAAACGCCAAAATGCATCGATATACCGATAGATGCCCTGACTGTAATAGCATTCAATCACCTCTGGGAATTGTCCAAGAATAGATAAAAGGAGCAGTTGCAAGATCACGGCATACCATCCCCAGTACGTTCGTAGGTTCACCTTTTTTTTAGGGTAAATGTACGGTAATCTTAGGCTACACCCAACATTCTTTGTATTTTTGAAACGCTGTAATGGCATTAAAAATAATTTTTACACTATGAGTCAAGACGTACGTCAATTAGAACCCAAACCCCTTTGGAATAAATTTGCCGATTTAAATGCGGTACCCCGTCCTTCCAAAAAAGAAGAGCGCGTGATTGAATTCATGAAAAATTTTGGAACGCGTTTAGGATTAGAAACTTTTGAAGATGAAATCCGTAACGTGTTTATCCGAAAGCCAGCTACTCCAGGGATGGAAAACCGAAAGCCGATTGTGATGCAAGCGCATTTGGATATGGTGCACCAAAAAAATAACGATACCGATTTTGATTTCAATTCGCAAGGTATCCAAATGTATGTCGATGGCGATTGGGTGCGTGCCAAAGGGACCACGCTGGGTGCGGATAATGGCTTGGGCGTAGCGGCTATAATGGCCATTTTAGAAAGCAAAGATATTCCCCATCCCGCGATTGAAGCGCTCTTTACCATTGATGAAGAAACAGGAATGACTGGGGCTTTGAACTTAAAAGGAGGGATTCTTCAAGGGGAAATTTTATTAAATCTCGATACCGAAGAAGACGATGAAATTGATATCGGATGCGCTGGGGGCGTGGATGTAACGGCGATTCGTTCCTACAATGAAGAAGACGTTCCCGAAGGCTCCCTTGGGTACACTATAACAGTAAAAGGGTTGCAAGGAGGTCACTCGGGCATGGATATTCATAAAGGCTTGGGTAACGCCAATAAAATCATGAATCGTTTGTTGTTTGATGGATTTGAAAATTTTGGTTTGCAAATCGCTGAAATCAACGGAGGAAGTTTGCGCAATGCTATTCCAAGAGAAAGTGTGGCGCAAGTGATTATCGCTTCAATGTATGACGAGGTTTTTGCTTTTGAAATGCAAGAACGTATCAACGAGATTAAAGCGGAATACAAAACTACCGAGCCTCAACTTCAAGTGAGTATTGAAAAGACACCCCTTCCCAAAAAAATAATGGATTTAGGCGTGCAAGAAGGATTGTTACGTGCCCTTTATACAGCCCACAACGGCGTGTATCGAATGAGTGCCGATATGGCTGATTTGGTAGAAACATCCAATAATATTGCGCGCGTAGTGGTGAAAGAGGGACAGCTATCGGTGCAGTGTTTAACCCGCTCTTCTGTAGAAACCGCTAAGTTTGATTTGGCCAATGCCCTTCGTTCAGCCTTTGAATTAATCGGTTGTGAAGTGACGTTTGCGGGAAGTTATCCTGGGTGGACGCCCAATGTAAATTCGGAAATATTGGAGGTTTTGGTCGCTATTTATGAAAAACAAAACGGAGAAAAACCGCGGGTTGTCGCGTGTCATGCTGGATTGGAATGTGGAATTCTTGGCACGAATTATCCCAACATGGATATGATTTCTTTCGGTCCCACCATTCACGGCGCACACAGTCCCGACGAACGTGCTAGCATATCGTCTTCTCAAAAGTTTTGGAGCTATTTACTCGAAATTTTAGCCAATATTCCGGTCAAAAACAGTTAGTCTTTAGCACTAAAAATTGAGGCCAAAACGTAAAAAAAAATCCTGAGCTATTGAGTTTCAGGATTTTTTTTGGGTTTTGAAAAGCGAATCTTCGAATTAATTTTCCTTTGGCGATGCCGCCTTCGACCAAACATACGTTTGCGTTAGCGCCTTTTTTCGAATTTGACCGCTTTCGGTTTGCTGAAGTTTTCCGTTGCGCAATAAACGATAGACAACTTTTTTCGGATAATCATTGTCTGGATTTTCAAAAGTTAGCGTGCTATCTGCATCTTGCGTCATTTGAAAAGCAATGGGTGTTTCTCCTTTTTCACCCTGAACCATAGTAGTGTAAATCAGGTAGTTTTTGCGTTGTTGCAGCTCCAATTGTTCCCGATGCAAGGTGTCTTTTTTTTCACCATGAATAAATATGCAGGTTCCCGTATACGTGCTGTCATCGGCTTCTTTCCATTGCATTTCCATCACACCCAACGAATCGGTTAGGGTCCAATTTCCCTCCAAAAATGACGCTTTGTAACGCTCTTCAAATTGAATTTCACGTCCCAACGCATCATATTTTTTGCAAGAAAAGGTCAAAAGACCAATCCCCAAGAGGCAAAACATCATTTTTTTCATGGTTTCATTTTTTTAAAAGGAAAGATCTCCGAGGTAGCCTTCCCATTTTGCATGCCAAAGATAGTAGCAACAAGACTATCGGCCTTTATTTTTTTATACACAATACGATTCGGAAAGTCATGTTTAGAATTTTCAAACACCAACGAATCTGTTCCGATATAGGTTGACGAAAAGCATACTGGTTTTTCTTTGTTTTGATCGCGAACCGAAACAATATAATCCCATCCTTTACTTGTTTTTTTCAAATCGACATGCTCATAAAAAACAGTATCTTTTTGGACAAGAATAAAACTCTCCGCTTCAAATACAGTAGCCTCCATTTTTTTCCAATGTTCCTGCGCATCCATGCTTGTTGTGGTATTGTGCCAGGAACCTAACAGCCAATCGGGACTTTCAGTGTCTTTTTGACAACCCCAAAAAAAGAAAAGAGGGAAGAAAAGAAAGGCAACCTGCTTCATGATTTATTTTTTACAATACTACAAAAATTATCATGATTCATGGGTCAAAGTCGAATTAGCCTCGTGAAATAATTGCAATTCCATTCGCAAATTATTGTATTTTTGCAATCCAAAAAAAGGAATAGTACATTATGTTAGAGCGTTTGCAATATGTGAAACAACGGTTCGACGAGGTGTCCGATTTGATTATTCAACCGGATGTCATTGCCGATCAGAAGCGTTACGTACAATTGAATCAAGAGTATAAAAACTTGAAAGCGTTGGTTGAAAAACGCGATGAATACGTTCGATTGACCGATAATATTGCCGAAGCCAATGAGATCCTCGCCGATGGTTCGGATGCTGAAATGGTAGAGATGGCCAAGATGCAACTCGATGAAGCCAAAGAACGATTGCCACAGTTGGAGGAGGAAATCAAGTTTATGTTGATCCCCAAAGATCCTGAAGATGCCAAAAATGTAATGGTTGAAATTCGCGCCGGTACTGGTGGAGATGAAGCGTCTCTTTTCGCAGGCGATTTGTGTCGAATGTATACGAAATACTGTGAAAATAAAGGCTGGCGAACTTCAGTAGTTGATTTTAATGAAGGAACGTCCGGCGGATTCAAGGAAGTCATTTTCGAAGTATCTGGTGAGGATGTATACGGCACTTTAAAGTTTGAAGCGGGAGTACATCGCGTGCAACGAGTACCGAAAACAGAAACCCAAGGGCGGGTGCACACTTCAGCGGCTACCGTTATGGTATTGCCCGAAGCTGAAGAATTTGATGTGCATATCGACATGAATGACGTTCGCATCGACTTGTTTTGTTCATCAGGTCCCGGAGGTCAATCCGTAAACACCACCAAGTCGGCGGTGCGTATGACACACATTCCTACGGGATTGGTAGCACAATGTCAAGACGAAAAATCGCAACATAAAAATAAAGACAAAGCACTTTCGGTATTACGTTCCCGTCTCTATGAAATGGAACTGGCCAAAAAGCAAGAGGAAGATGCCAAAAAGCGAAATTCCCAAGTGAGTTCGGGCGACCGTTCGGCCAAGATTCGTACCTATAATTTTCCCCAAGGACGGGTAACCGATCACCGTATTGGCATGGATATTTTTGACATGGATGGCGTACTTAATGGTAATATTCAAAAGTTTATTGACGAATTGCAGTTGGTCGCCAATACCGAAAAACTAAAAGAAAGCGAAGTATTTTAATCTCAAGTCCAACCGTTTCGTTGGGCTTTTTTTATAACAAAATTGCAATATGGAAACTAAAGCATTGGTAACGCAAATTCGACAAAAGAAATCGTTTTTATGCATAGGTTTGGATGTGGACATCGACAAGATTCCGCCCCATTTACTTCAAACCGATGATCCTATTTTTGAATTCAACAAAGCGATTATTGACGCTACGCATGACTTGTGCGTTTCGTACAAACCCAACACTGCTTTTTACGAGGCGTATGGGGTAAAAG
>NZ_JAIXWA010000065.1 GCF_027482425.1 Flavobacterium sp. | reverse complement strand
TAGGAGATAGTCTGAAACTTGTATTCAAGTTCATGGTATTTTTTTCACTACCAGAATTCATACTAATACCTTCGTTTGCTTGTCTAGTTAAAGAGAAACGAATGCTCGCATTATCAGTTGCTTTTGAAACCGCAACGTTGATGCTTGAGTTCTGTGCTGTTGGGAATAAACCAGCATAGTTATTAGGTTGTGCAGAATAAGGAATGATACGGTTATCCCAGTTTAAAATAGGTTGACCATCAAACTTAGGACCATAGTTAATACTGTAGTTCGCTAAGCTTCTAGTTTCTCTGATACCATCACCATTTAAGTCGGCATAAGCCCCTTCAATCGGACGTCCTGCTCCATCATACAATTGCTTGTAAACGTAGAAAGATCCAGGTGTATAATCAACACGGTTAATTAAAGCCGTACTTCCTGTTCCAGCTCCAGCATCCCCATACAAAACGTCAAAACCTGAAGATAATGTTTCAATAGTACGCTCAAATGTAGACACGTTAAAAGCTAAATTCCAATTGGTGTTGTTTCCTTTGATAACATCATAGTTAACAGCTACTTCAACCCCTTTGGTCGTGAAGCTTCCAATGTTAGCCCATCCTACGTTAGTGAAGTTAGAACCATCGGCGAAAGCCACGCGAGATAACAAATCATCGGTTTTCTTGTAGAAAACATCAATAGCACCATTCAAACGGTTATTAAAGAAGCCGTAATCCAAACCAACGTTATACGTTGTGGTTTGCTCCCATTTTAAATCAGGGTTGAAAGGTCTAGAGATAGCAATAGGAACTGTATTGTTTCCGAAGAAAATTTGATTGGTATTGTTACCCACTGCAAATTGCTGTAAATAATAATTTCTTGCTTCAACATCGTCAATGTTTTGCTGACCGGTGATCCCCCAACCTAAACGCAATTTCAAATCAGAAAGTTTGCTATAGGATTGGAAGAAATCTTCTTTTAACTTCCAAGCAAAAGCCAAACCAGGTGTATTTAACCAGCGATTAGACTCGGCAAAACGAGAAGACCCATCACGTCGGAAGTTAGCGGTAAGTAAATATTTGTCCTTATAATTCAAAACGGCACGCGCGAAGAAACCAATCAATACGTTATCGGTCTCAATATCATTCTCAGCACCAATCGACGCGTAGTTGGGCTGTAAAACGTTACGTGTGAAGAATTGAGAGGATTCATAAATCTGGTACGAATACCCCGCTTGCGCATCAATGTTTAAATCATTGATTTTTTTGGTGTAAGATAAATACGAATCAAATAACTTCGTACGAATAGTTCGCTCAGCAAACTCATTAGTCCCATATGGAATATTGTTGTTGCTAGGCCCAGAAGCTGCATTAGACCCTACTAGTCGAGTACGCTCTCCGTTGGATTCATCAAAACCAACATTCACAACCGCTTTCATGCTTGGAAAGAAATGAAACTTATATTCGGTTTCCACATTACCAAAGATACGGTGGTTTGAACCCGTGTCATAAGTCATCATCAGTTGCGCCACAGGGTTGCGTTGCACGTTTGGTGTCAACAAGTTCCCATTGCGGTATTCAAAGAAACCTCCAAAAGGAGAAGCCGCATCATATACAGGCTGCGTTGGGTCAAATGTAATGGCTGAACCCTCTACCCCATCAGCAAAACGGTTGTTCTCCATGGTATAGTTGGCATTCACACGAATTTTCAAATGATCATTAAAGAAACTTGGCATTAAAGTAGTAGAGATGGTATTACGGTTAAATTTATTCGTTAAACGTAATCCTTCTTGATACGTATTCCCTATCGATAAACGAGAAGGCACTTTTCCAAATAAGTTACCACGCAAAGACAAGTTGGAATCAATAAAGTCCGTTCTTCTGTAGATTTCATCTTGCCAATCGGTATTTGCAGTCCCTAATTTACCCACTTCCCCAGGAAACTGAGCCGCTACTAAATTACGGAATTCGTTACCATTGAACACATTAACTTTGCGTACAAGCGAACCTGAACCGTATTGTGAATTAAAATCCACAGTTAATTTTTTACCTCCTTTTTTAGTAGTGATCAAAATCACCCCGTTGGAAGCACGTGAACCGTAAATCGCGGTAGCCGAAGCATCTTTCAACACCGAAATACTTTCAATATCATTTGGGTTTAAAGACGCTAAAAACGACGTAGACCCCGTATTGGTAGCATTCGATATAGGAAAGTTATCGACTACAATCAATGGGTCGTTAGAAGCATTAAGCGACGAACCCCCACGAATACGAATCACAGGATTTGTTCCAGGAGCTCCACCGCCAGCATTGATAGTAACCCCCGCAACACGACCTTGAAGAAGGTTGTCGGTAGACACCATAGCCCCTTTGTTGAAGTCTTTCACTCCTAAAACAGATACCGCACCTGTGGCATCCTTTTTCTTAACAGAACCGTAACCTACTTGCACCACTACTTCTTGAAGTGTGCTTGAATCTTCTTCTAAGGAAACGGATACATTTTTTTGACCTTTAAATTCGATGGATTGATTTTTATAACCAACAAACGAGAAGACTAAAACATCTCCATTTTTGAGTTTACCGATTTTAAAATTACCATCAAGGTCTGTGGAAACCCCCGACTGCGTGCCTTGGACTACCACGTTAACTCCCGGAAGGGGTTGGTTGGATTTAGAATCCACAACCTTACCTTCCAATGTCGCTTGAGCCAAAACGGAAAGCGGCAAAAGGAGCAAGAAAAACAACAACTTGTTATAAATTGTTTTCATACATTTTGTTTAGGTTAATAATTTGTTTTTTGCTTGTACTTGCACTTCGAAGCGTTAAATTTAGGATAATTTTTAGTTTAAAAAAATAACCCCTAAATATACACCTTTCGAAAACGTTTTCGTGTTGAAAACTTTCAGAATGCACCATAAAATTAAGAATAAAAATAATAGACTAAAAAATTTAAGCTACCTTTATTCGCAAATAAACAACATTTAAAAAATTGATATGAAAAGAAAAGTAACGCTAAAGCAAATTGCTAAAGAATTGGATGTATCTATTTCAACCGTTTCTAAATCGTTACGCGACAGTCCTGAAATCAGCGAAGACACCCGACAGAAAGTACAAGCTTTCGCCAAATTATATAACTACAAACCCAATAATATCGCACTAAGTCTTAAGAATAAAAAAACAAAAACAATTTGTATCATTATTCCTGAGATTATCCATCATTTTTTTGCTACTGTAATTAGCGGTGTGGAACATGTTGCCAACGAAAATGGCTACAACGTTTTGGTCTGTTTGTCGGACGAATCGTTTGATAAAGAGGTCATTAACATGGAGATGTTAGCGGGCGGAAGTATTGATGGTTTTATCATGTCGCTTTCTAAAGAAACACAGCAAAGAAGAGACTTTCACCATATCACCGAAGTCATCAATCAAGGAATGCCTGTGGTCATGTTTGATCGGGTAACCAACGATATTTTGTGTGATAAAGTAATCATTGATGACAACCTAGCAGCCTACAACGCTACGTGTTTTTTCATCAATAAAGGCTATAAAAAAATAGCGCTAATTACCACTGTAGATTACGTAAGTGTAGGCAAATTACGCACCGATGGCTACACCAAAGCCATGATGGACCACGATTTGAAAATTGACCAAAACTTGATTTTAAAAATTGAAGACACCGACAATTTTGATTCACAAATTGAAACCTTACTGCGGGAACAGCAACCCGAGGCCATTTTTGCCGTCAATGAAATTTTTGCAGTAACCGCCATCAAAATAACTGGGAAGTTAGGACTTCAAATTCCAAACGATATTTCCATCATTGGATTTACCGACGGTATCATCTCCAAATATTCTACACCCAGCATTTCTACCGTGAGCCAAAATGGCGTGAAAATGGGTGAAAAAGCAGCCAAAATGCTTATCGAGCGACTTGAAAATGAAGAAATGGAAATCGAAGAACAGTACAAAACGGAAGTCATCGAAACCGAATTAGTGGAACGCGAATCAACCCGCTAATTTTTTTTATTTTTTTCAACAAAAAACGTTTTCGTTCGTCTTTTTTCTTAAAAAAGAGCGGCTTGAAATTACGATTTTCAAAACTTTGCTATCTTTACCACATCAAACGCTTACTTGCACTTCGAAAATTAAGTAAGTTTTGATAAGCTTTTTATGCTTATCGTTTTAGTAATCAATACATTACACGATAATGGAAAAGCGTAAGTTAGGTTTCTGGGAAATTTGGAACATGAGTTTTGGATTTCTTGGGATACAGTTTGGATTTGCTCTGCAAAATGCCAATACCTCACGAATTTTTGACACGCTAGGTGCCGAAGTAGACAAAATAGGTCTTTATTGGTTGGCTGCACCGCTCACGGGTTTAATTATTCAACCCATTGTGGGTTATTTTTCAGACCGAACTTGGACGCGTTTAGGCCGTCGCAGACCCTATTTTTTGGTGGGAGCAATTCTTTCCTCCATCGCCTTAATTTTTATGCCCAATTCTCCATCGCTTTGGGTCGCGATTGGGACCTTATGGATTATGGACTCCTCCATCAACATTTCAATGGAACCTTTTCGGGCTTTTGTGGGGGATAATTTATCGGAAGAGCAACGCACTTTGGGCTTCTCCATGCAGAGCTTTTTCATAGGATTGGGCGCCGTAGTTGGTTCGGCCCTTCCCTACATTTTCACCAATTGGTTTGATGTAGCAAATACCGCTCCTGAAGGTATTATTCCTCCCTCAGTAAAATGGTCCTTCTACATTGGCGGAATTGTTTTTCTACTCGCTGTGCTTTGGACAGTAATTCGCTCCAAAGAATACAGTCCCGAAGAATTACATGCCTTTGAAAAAAGTAGTGAAAACCAAAGTGATACTACTAGCGAAAAAACGTGCAGCGAGTCAAGGCAATTATCCATTGGATTTATTCTAACGATTGTGGGATCATTGCTAACGTATTTTGTGCATGATTTAAACAAATCTACCAAAGACAGCCACAAAGAGCTTTATATTCTATCGATTGGAATCCTGACTACAGGTGTGCTTTTTATGTTAGTTTCCTTACTACGTAAAAAACAAGTCAACAACGGATTTACGACCATTATTACCGATTTACTCAATATGCCCAAAACCATGAAACAATTGGC
Organism: Flavobacterium sp.; assembly: GCF_027482425.1. Classification (GTDB taxonomy): domain Bacteria; phylum Bacteroidota; class Bacteroidia; order Flavobacteriales; family Flavobacteriaceae; genus Flavobacterium. The sequence goes on along the minus strand of NZ_JAIXWA010000065.1, from coordinate 22,133 downwards.
ATGGGTTCAATTTTTCTCTTGGTTTGCGTTGTTTTCTATGTGGATTTACACCACCAACGCTGTCACAGGTCATGTGTTTGGAACCACAGATACGAAATCAAAATTATACAATGATGCTGCAGATTGGGTTTCTATTATGTTTACCGTATACAATGGGGTAGCAGCCGCTATCGCTTTTTTACTCCCCGTATTAGCTAAACGAACCAGCAACAAATTTACCCACATGCTTGCACTCGTTTTTGGTGGATTTGGTCTAATCTCCATTTATTTTCTTTCCGACAAAGTAGGATTACTGCTTGCCATGATTGGTGTTGGAATCGCATGGGCTAGTATTCTTTCCATACCTTATGCAATGCTTTCAGGTGCATTACCCGCACAAAAAATGGGCTATTATATGGGCGTTTTCAACTTTTTTGTGGTAATTCCTCAAATTGTAGCCGGAACGATTTTAGGGTTTTTGGTTAAAACATTTTTTAATAACGAACCCATTTATGCTTTAATCATCGGAGGTGTATCTATGATTTTAGCAGGATTTTTAACACTAACCGTAACGACAAGCAGTAAAATAAACATCAATGAGTAAAAAAGCCTTCATCTTTGACCTTGACGGTGTTATTGTCGATACGGCGAAATACCATTTTCTCGCATGGCAAAAACTAGCCCAAGAACTCGGAATCGAATTTACGCCTGAGCACAACGAAGAACTAAAAGGAGTAAGTCGTGTCCGTTCCCTTGAGATTATTTTAGGGCTTGGGAATTTGACCGCCACCGATGAAGAAAAGGAGCGTTGGCTCATTAAAAAAAACCAAGATTATTTGTCCTACATCGAAAATATGGATGAGGATGAAATCTTACCTGGAGTGCTTCCTGTTTTGGAATTCATTCGAAGCAAAGGGCACTTAATTGCTTTAGGGTCGGCCAGTAAAAATGCGCGACCAATTCTTGAAAAAGTCAATATTATGGCTTTTTTCGATGCGATTGTAGACGGGAATGACGTGACCAACGCCAAACCCGATCCCGAAGTTTTCGTTCGTGCCGCTAGCTTACTTGGCGTGACCAATGAAAATTCAATTGTTTTTGAAGATAGTGTAGCCGGAATTCAAGCGGCAAACATCGCCCACATGACCAGCATCGGTATTGGAGATCCCGCTATATTAAAAGAAGCCCACTACCATTTCAAAGACTTTACCTTTATTGAGCCTTCTTTTATTGAATCGCTCCTAACATAGAAAATAGAAGATTATTAGGGTTTCTACCCAAAACCTTAATTAAAAACCAATACAATGAATCAGGATTATATCAAACCAGACAACTGGTGTATTATTGAAGAAGGATTTGATGCCGAACGCGTAAAATCATCGGAAAGTTTGTTTAGCATCGGAAATGGTGCTATGGGCCAACGCGCTAATTTTGAAGAGTACTATTCTGGAAAAACATTTCAAGGAAGTTATATTGCTGGTGTATATTACCCCGACAAAACCAAAGTGGGTTGGTGGAAAAACGGTTATCCCGAATATTTTGCCAAAGTTTTAAATGCACCCAATTGGATCGGAATTAACATTGAAATCAATGGTGAGAATTTGGATTTAGCCACATGCCAATCCGTATCTAACTTCCGACGTGAACTCAACATGAAGGAAGGGATTTATACCCGTACGTTTCAAGCTGTGCTTCAAAATGGAACGGAAATCGCCGTTGAAGTACGTCGTTTTCTTTCACTTGATCTGGACGAAGCCGGATTCATCCATTACCAAATCACGCCGCTCAACACACATGCAGATATCGTGTTCCAACCGTATTTGGATGCGGGCGTGCATAACGAAGATGCCAACTGGGAAGAAAAATTCTGGGAACCTTTAGATGTTCACTATCACGATAACCGAGGATTTGTAACGGCGCGTACGTTTAAAACACATTTTACCGCTACCACTTTTATGCACAACTGCATCCTAGTGAATGACGAAAGACAAAATCTAACACCTACCATTTCGCAAACAATCGATCAGGTCGCCTTTTCGTACAAAATATCTTGCGCTCAGGGTCAACACGCTGCCATCCAAAAAATTGGAGGGTACACAGTTTCTATGAACCATGACAATACCCAAGTTGCCGCTGAAAAAGTGATCAATCAAGCTTTGACGCAGGGCTTTGAATCTTATGAAGCGCTTCAAAAAGAAGCTTGGGCGCGCATTTGGGAAATGAGCGATATCACCATCGAGGGTGACGTAAAAGCTCAACAAGGTATTCGTTTCAATATTTTCCAACTGAATCAAACCTATTTAGGGAAAGATTCGCGCTTAAATATCGGCCCCAAAGGATTTACCGGTGAAAAATATGGCGGGTCAACCTACTGGGATACCGAAGCCTACTGTATTCCGTTTTACATGGCGACCAAAGACCAACAAGTCGCCCGTAATTTATTAGCCTACCGCTACAACCAACTTGATCGTGCCATTGAAAATGCGGGTAAACTCGGTTTCAAAAACGGAGCTGCCCTCTACCCTATGGTTACCATGAATGGCGAAGAATGTCATAACGAATGGGAAATTACCTTTGAAGAAATTCACCGCAACGGCGCCATCGCTTTTGCCATTTTCAACTACTACCGTTTTACGGGTGATTACAGTTATATCCCCGAAAAAGGATTGGAAGTATTACTTGGCATTGCGCGCTTTTGGCACCAACGTTCGACCTTCTCAACCTACCGTAATCAATACGTGATTTTAGGTGTAACGGGGCCGAATGAATACGAAAACAACGTCAACAACAACTGGTACACCAACTACATTGCCAAATGGTGTATCGATTATGCGTTGGAACAAACCGACCGTGTTAAAGCAGAATATCCAGTCGATTACAGTCGCATCATGGCTAAAATTCAATTGGGTGAAGAAGAACGTGCCGCCATGCAAAAAGTGGCCGACAATATGTATTTCCCCTATTCAGAAGAACATGGTGTGTTTTTACAGCAAGACGGTTTCTTAGACAAAGAACTCATCACTGTAGCCGACCTTGACAAGAGTCAGCGCCCTATCAACCAGAAATGGTCTTGGGACCGCATCTTGCGTTCGCCCTACATCAAACAAGCCGATACGCTTCAAGGATTTTATTTCTTTGAAGATCATTTTTCAAAAGAACAATTGGTAAAACACTTTGACTTCTACGAGCCCTTTACCGTTCATGAAAGTTCACTTTCTCCTTGTGTTCACTCGATTCAAGCCGCCGTTTTAGGTCGTATGGAACAAGCATATACGTTCTATTTACGTACTTCGCGTTTGGACTTAGATGATTACAATAAAGAAGTAGAAGAAGGCTTACACATTACTTCCATGGCAGGTACTTGGATGAGCATCGTTGAAGGATTCGGCGGAATGCGTGTGCGCGACAATGCATTACATTTTGAACCGCGTATTCCTGCGCAATGGGAAGCGTATTCGTTCAAAATCAATTTCAGAAATCAAATTTTGAAAGTGAGTATTGGTCAAAACGAAACCCAATTTGCACTAGAAGGTAACAAACCCATTTGCGTGTACGTCTTTGGAAAAGAAGTTCTCGTTGAACCCAATGGGTTAGTAACCGTATAATAAAGCACCCTAAAACAAAAAGTCGCAAAGTTTACCTGCTTTGCGACTTCTTATTTTTACACAAAAAAAGAAAACAAATGGCACCACATTTCATTTCAAATCAACAATTTAAAAAAAGATATTGCCTAATACTGCTTTGCTTATTTACTTGGGTACAAAGCTTCGCACAAATCACGCGTATCGAACCCCCATTCTGGTACAGTGACATGAAGCGTTCCGAAGTGCAAATCATGTTCTACGGTAAAAATATCGCCCAGAATGAAGTGAGTGCTGCCAACCTCATCATCAAAAACGTACAAAAAACCGAAAATCCCAATTACCTTTTTGTCACTATCGACACCCAAAATGCAGCACCCGGAACTTTCGTATTTACTTTTAAAAACGGTAAAAAATCCTTTACCCAAAATTATACCCTCAAAGCCCGTAAAAAAGATTCTGCCTTACGCAAAGGATTTGACAGCTCTGATATGATCTACCTCATCATGTCCGATCGTTTTGCCAATGGTAATCCCAACAACGACTCCTCGCACAACCTCATCGAAAAAGCCGATCGCGCCAATAAAGACGGACGCCATGGAGGAGACATCGCTGGAATCATCCAACATTTGGATTACATCAAAGAACTCGGTGCCACCACCATTTGGCCTACGCCACTTTGTGAAGACAACGACGAAAAAGGATCCTATCATACCTACGGTCAATCGGATGTGTACAAAATCGACGAACGCTTCGGCACCAATGAAGATTATGTACGCTTGAGCAACGAATTGCACAAACGCAACATGAAACTCATCAAAGATTATGTCACCAACCACTGGGGCTACAAGCACTGGATGATGGACGATTTACCCACCTATGATTGGATTCACCAATTCCCAGGGTATAAACAAACGTCTTACCGAATGACCACGCAATTTGATCCCAATGCTTCGGCTTTGGATGCCAAAATCTGTATGGACGGTTGGTTTGTCAAGTCGATGCCCGACCTGAATCAGTCGAATCCTTTGGTGCTGAATTACTTGATTCAAAATGCCTTGTGGTGGATTGAGTATGCCGACCTTGACGGGTTCCGTGTGGATACCTATCCTTATGCCGACAAAAACGCTATCGCCAAATGGACCAAAGCCATTATGGACGAATATCCCCATTTCAACATTGTTGGGGAAGCTTGGTTGTATAGCACCGCACAAATTGCCTACTGGCAAAAAGACAGTAAAGTAGCCGCAATTCAAAGTTACAATTCCTACTTGCCGTCCGTGATGGATTTTATGCTCCAAAGCATTCTCAACGAAGGAGTCCTACATGAAGACAAAAGCGATTGGCAAAAAGGAATCGTTCGGGTTTACAACAGTCTTGCCAGCGACTTTTTGTATCCCGACATCAACAATCTTCTCATTTTTGCTGAAAATCACGATACACAACGACTCAATCAATTCTACCCCGAATTTGAAAAATACAAACTCACCCTAATGCTCCTTGCCACTATGCGCGGCATTCCACAGTTATATTATGGCTCCGAAATCGGGATGACCGGCGATAAAAACAAAGGCGATGGCGATATCCGTAGAGATTTCCCTGGCGGTTGGCCCGGCGATACGCTAAACGCATTTACCCAGGCGGGTCGCACCCCTGAACAACAGAAGTATTTTGCCATCACCTCGCAATTGTTCAATTGGCGAAAAACCAAAAAAGTCATCCATACCGGAAAAACCACACACTATGTTCCCGAAAATAACGTCTATGTTTATTTCCGACATAACGACCAAGAAAGCGTGATGGTGCTTGTCAATAACAGCAACGAAAAACAAACGGTAAGTCCGGAACGATTTGCCGAAAACCTTGCAAAATATGCGCAAGGAAAAGATATTTTAACCCAAAAATCATTCGATATTCGTAAACCAATCGAAATCGAACCGAAATCGGGATTCATTTTGGAATTAGACTAATGGGGAGCTATTTCCCGCTCTACTTGCCTGTCGTTTTAGGCAGGTCGGGGCTAAAAACTAACGTATGAAAAAGACACTTTTCTTCTTTTTGACCGTAAGTCTGACTTGGGCTCAAAATCCGAATCGAAAATTCACAGACTTCAAATCTTCTACCGCTGGCCTTGATATTGGAGTAACCGACGGCCGTTATCAAATCAAAGTACTCAGCGACCAAATCATTGAAACCTCGTTCATCCCCAACGGAGAAACGTTCAATGCGGCCTCGCATGCAACCCTATTGTCATCACATAACCCAAAATATACAGCTACCGATTCGGGGAATGAACTCAACCTCAACACCCCGCACATTAAAGTAGTGATTACCAAACAACCGTTTCAAATTCAATACCTCACCCCAACCCACGAACGGATTCTCTCGGAACGTTTGGGCTATGTAAGGAACGATTCAACCGAAGTATTGGATTTCAACCTAACTCCTGACGAAAAACTCTATGGAGGCGGTGCTCGTGCGCTGGGCATGAACCGTCGTGGGAACCGATTGGCACTCTACAATCGCGCGCATTATGGATATGAAACGCGAGCCGAATTGATGAATTTCTGTATCCCTGTGGTACTATCTTCCAAACAATACCTAGTTCATTTTGATAATCCCGCCATCGGGCATTTGGATTTGGATAGTCAAAAAAACAATAGCCTACAGTATGAAACGATTTCGGGACGTAAAACGTACCAAGTTGTCGTAGGCGGAAGTTGGCCAGAATTGATTCAAAACTTCACCACACTCACAGGCCGACAACCCCTACCACCCCGCTGGGCCTTTGGAAATTTTGCCTCACGCTTCGGCTACCGCTCTCAGGAAGAAGTAGATAGAACTATTCAAAAATTTGAAAATGATAAAATTCCCGTAGATGCCATCATCCTTGATTTGTATTGGTTTGGTAAAACCATCAAAGGTACTATGGGGAATTTGGATTGGGACAAGGACACCTTTCCCGAACCGGAGAAAATGATGGCCGACTTAAATGCCAAAGGAGTAAAAACGGTACTCATCACCGAACCCTTCATTTTAACTACCTCCCAAAAATGGCAAGAAACCGTCGATAATAAAGTATTGGCTACTCGTAAGAATGGAACTCCTGCGGTTTGGGACTTTTATTTTGGAAACACGGGGATTGTCGATGTCTTTAAACCCGAAGGTAAAAAATGGTTTTGGGCTGTGTACAAACGTTTGATTAGCCAAGGTATGGGCGGTATTTGGGGCGATTTGGGCGAACCCGAAGTATTCCCCTCTGGAGTGATGACGGCAGCAGGAAAAGCCGATGAAGTGCACAACATTTATGGCCACCGTTGGGCGCAACTTATCGCAGAAGGGTACCAAAACGATTTCCCAAAACAACGTCCTTTTATTTTAATGCGAGCAGGATATTCAGGATCACAACGCTTCGGAATGATTCCTTGGAGTGGCGACGTTAATCGCACGTGGGGCGGCCTTCAGAGTCAGATGGAAATTGCCCTTCAAATGGGTATACAAGGCCTAGGCTATATGCATAGCGACCTTGGGGGATTTGCCGGCGATTATTTTGATAACGAATTGTATCTCCGCTGGTTGCAGTACGGTGTGTTTAATCCAATTTTCCGACCTCATGCCCAAGACGAGGTGGCTTCAGAAGTGGCACGTAAAGATATTGTGACGAAAGCCAAAGCCAAAAAATCAGTCGAACTGCGGTATCAGTTGTTACCCTACAATTATACCTTAGCCTATGAAAATAGCACTACAGGGATGCCTTTAATGCGTCCGTTGTTTTTTGAAGAACCCAAAAATGAATCGCTACAAACCGTGGCAGATACGTATTTGTGGGGAAATGATTTTTTGATCAAACCCATTGTACATCCCGGCATAACCCAAACCGAAGTTTATTTTCCTAAAACAGCCAACTGGTATGATTTTTACACGCATAAAAAGTTTTCTGGCGGTAAAAAAGCAACGGTAAAAGTTACCGAAGAGCACATTCCAACCTTTGTTCGCGCAAACACTTTAGTACCAATGACCGAAGTGGTGCAAAACACGACTTTATACCACAACAACGTACTTAACTTTATCGCTTATGTTGACGGAAAAGGAATGTCTGAACGCACGTTGTATTTTGACGATGGCACGACACCTAACGCAAATAACCTATCCCAAAACCATGAATTGCTTCACGCCAGTTTGAATACAGACGACAAAAAAATTGTACTTACTTTTTCGCAAAACGAAACCACTTCAGCCCCGAACATTTCTGAAAAAAAGGGAACCATTACAGTTTACAATGTGACTCTTAAACCCAAAAAAGTAACCCAAAACGGCCTGGCGATCCCTTTTCAATGGGAGGCAAAAACCAAGAAACTCACGTTCTTGTACCAACATAATCAAAGTAAAACGAGTATAACGATTGTACGCTAACTATGAAAAAAATCCTTTTCACTCTTGCCCTTTTGGTTGGGGCTAACGCCTTAACATTGGCCCAAAACCGAACCAACCCTGCCGCACCGAAAATGCCCTTTTATTGGGAAAGTGCCAATGTTTATTTTCTACTGACCGACCGTTTTAACAATGGCGATCGCACCAATGATAAACAATACAACCGCACAAAACCAACGGGTAAGTTACGGGGTTTTGAAGGCGGCGATTTACGTGGGGTAATTCAAAAAATTGACGAAGGGTATTTTGACAAATTAGGTATCAATGCGATTTGGATGACGCCTATTGTAGAGCAAATCCATGATGGTGTTGATGAAGGCACCGGATTTTCCTATGGTTTTCATGGGTATTGGACAAGAGACTGGACCGCACTTGACCCCAATTTTGGCACCCGAAAAGACTTGGCCGAATTGGTAACCAAAGCTCATGCCCGCGGTATTCGAATCATTTTGGATGCCGTGATAAATCATACCGGACCTGTCACTTTCGAAGATACTGTATTTCCAAACGATTGGGTGCGAACAGGACCGAAATGCCAATACAATTCGTACGATTCCAACATCAATTGTACTTTGGTAGAAAACCTTCCCGATGTAAAAACGGAAAGCAAAGCCAATGTCGAATTACCTCCTTTTTTGGTTGAAAAATGGAAAAAAGAAGGACGCTATGAGCAAGAAATGAACGAGTTGGATGCTTTTTTCAAACAAACGGGATATCCCAGAGCGCCTCGGTATTACATCATGAAATGGCTCGCGGATTACATTACTGATTTTGGTATCGACGGCTACCGGGTGGATACCGCCAAGCACACGACCGAGGATGTTTGGGCTGATTTCAAAAAAGTATGCGACCAAGCGTTTGTCACTTTTAAAAAAAATAACCCCAAAAAAGTCTTAGACAACAACTCCTTTTTTATGGTGGGAGAAGTCTATGGCTATTACATCGGGGGAAAACAATACTATGACTATGGCGATAGAAAAGTAAATTACTTTGCAAATGGCTTTGACGGTTTAATCAACTTTGATTTTCGCAACGAAGCCAATATGGATTTTGAGCCCCTCTTTTCCAAGTATAATGCGCTTTTGCAAAATGATTTAAAAGGACACACGGTCATGAACTATGTTTCATCACACGACGACAGTTGGCCCTTTGATAAAAAACGAGTTCGTCCGTTTGAAAGTGGAACAAAATTACTTTTAGCGCCGGGTATCGCTCAGGTATATTATGGCGATGAAAGTGTTCGTTCGCTCGATATTCCAGGTACTCAGGGAGATGCTACGTTACGATCATTTATGAATTGGAAAGAAATGGCCACCGATGTTTACCGTCAGGCGGTGTTAGAGCATTGGCAAAAACTTGGCCGTTTCCGACGAGCCCATCCCGCGATTGGTGCTGGAGTTCACCAACAAATTACGGCTGTACCCTATGTATTTAGTCGTAGTTTTCAAAAAGAGTCGTTTGAAGACCGCGTAGTAGTAGGCTTACAACTAAATACCGGCACCAAAACTATTGCTGTGGGGCAACAATTCCCAAATGGAACACGCTTACGCGATGCCTACTCTGGTAAAATAGCTACCGTTACCGATGGAAAAATCACATTGACTACCGATTACATGATACTCCTTTTGGAGAAGATCTAAGGAAAGCCGACTTTTTAGTCGGTTTTTTTTGTGGGTAAAATTCACATTTCGTTAAGAGTTTCGATTTTACATTTCGATAACTTTGTGCTGTATTATAATCCGAACGCCTATGGGATTTGAATATATTGAAATAGAACGGGTTGAAAAGTTAACCAAAGAGGAGTTTTTAAAAAATTACTACACCAAACAAAAACCCGTTGTCATCACGAACCAAATTGAGGACTGGCCTGCCTTTTCAAAATGGAATTTGGCCTACATCCGTCAAGAAGCGGGACACACGACAGTTCCCTTGTACGATAGCAGAAAAACCGATTACACCAAAAAAGTCAACGAGCCTGATTTTACCATGACTATGAATGAATACTTGGACATCATGGAAAAAGGGCCGACGGATTTACGCATATTTTTGTACAATTTATTCAAAGACGCTCCCCATTTGAAAAGCGATATTAAGTGGCCTGACTTTGGTGTTCGACTGTTTAAAGGAATTCCTTTAGTGTTTTTTGGGGGCGAAGATTCGAAAGTGTTTATGCATTATGATATTGACCTCGCCAATATTTTTCATTTTCATTTTAATGGTGAAAAACAATGCGTGCTGGTCGATCCACGGGAATCCAAATTCATGTACCGACTCCCCTATTCTTGGATTTGCAATGAAGATATAGATTTTGACCAGCCTGATTTCGAAAGATTTCCAGCCTTACAAAAAGTCAAACCCTACATCACCCAACTCAAACACGGGGAAATGTTGTATATGCCCGAAGGTTGGTGGCATTACATGAAATACCTGACGCCTGGGTTCTCTCTAAGTCTTCGCTCTTTGGCACACAAACCTGGCAACCTTGCAGAAGCGATTACCAATGTATTTCTTCGCCGTAATTACGACAACTGGATGCGTAAACGAAAAGGGCAGGCTTGGTTGGATTATAAAGATGAAGAAGCCTTTCGTCGCACCAATGCTTTAGTTCGTTGATGTGGCGCATTGGACATCGCGGGGCATGTGGGTACGCTCCTGAAAACACCTTGGCTTCGTTTGAAAAAGCGTTAGCCCTCGGGGTTGAGGGTATCGAACTCGACGTTCGTGTGAGTCTTGACCAACAAGCTATGGTGATTCACGATGCCACCCTAGACCGTACAACGTTTGAAACGGGTTTAGTAAAACATAGCACCAGTGATGTTTTGCAACAATGGGGCATTCCCACACTCGAAGAGGTTTGCAACCTAGTAGCCAACCGTTGTTTGCTCAACATTGAAATCAAAGAAAAAGCAGCCGTTGACCCTGTACTTTATCTCCTTAAAAAGCGTATTCGCAAGAAAAAATTAACTAATTCTGATTTTATTATATCGGCATTTGAATGGGATATACTTGACGAAATTAGAGTACAGCACCCTACCTACCGATTGGGTGTTTTGACCGAAGTAAACCTTGAAGTTGCGCTTCAGTTTGCCCAAAAGATTGGTGCATTCAGTCTGCATCCCGACCATAATTTACTTACTTTTGAAGCGGTGAAATCGATACAACACCACGGCAGTAAAGTTTTCCCTTGGACCGTAAACGACCCAGAGAAAATAAAAACGTTAAAAGCGTGGAAAGTTGATGGTATCATTTCAGATTTCCCCGATCGTTTATGAAGCACTTTGATATAATCTTAGTGGGTGGTGGCGCTGCTGGATTTTTTACGGCCATCAATTTGGTTGAAAAACATCAGCATTTAAAAGTGGCGATTTTAGAACGCGGCAAGGAAGTATTGTCTAAAGTTCGTGTCTCCGGTGGCGGGCGTTGTAATGTTACCCATGCTTGCTTTGTGCCTACTGATTTGGTGAAAAATTATCCTCGAGGTGAAAAAGAACTATTGGGGCCTTTTAACCAATTCTGTTCGGGAGATACGATAGCTTGGTTTGAGAACCATGGTGTTCCCTTAAAAATTGAAGAAGACGGCCGTATGTTTCCCACCACAGATTCATCGGAAACCATCATTGATTGTTTTCTAAAAGCCACCCAGCAATTGGGAATTCAAGTCCTCACCCAACAAAGTGTCCAATCGATATTTCAAGGAGAAAATTATTGGAAAATAGAAACCCAAACGGAACAGTATTCCGCTGAAAAAGTGGTGATAACTACAGGTAGCAACCCTAAAATTTGGGAAATACTTTCGCAATTAGGGCATACTATCGTTGAGGCGGTACCGTCGCTTTTTACTTTTAATATCAAAGATCGTCGCATCAAAGACCTTATGGGGTTATCGACGCCTGCTACGGTATCGGTAGCGAGCACAAAACTCGAAGCCTCGGGGCCATTATTGATTACCCATTGGGGAATGAGTGGCCCAGGAATTTTACGGTTATCAGCCTGGGGCGCACGCATTTTAGCTGAAAAGAAATACCAATTTACAGTGGCTATCAATTGGCTACCTGAGGAAGATCGGGAATCCTGTATAGCTTTGCTAAAAACGATTCGAATGGAGCAATCCAAAAAAATTGTAGCCCGAAGAGCTCCTGTAGATCTGCCCAACCGACTTTGGGACAATTTGGTGAAAGCCGCTGGAATTGAAGATGAACAAAAATGGGCCGATGTAACCAACAAGCAACTACAACAATTGGCTGAACAACTCACACACGGCCAATTTCAAGTCAATGGAAAAAGTACATTTAAAGAGGAATTTGTGACGGCGGGAGGCATTGATTTGAAAGAAGTGAATTTCAAAACCATGGAAAGCAAATTGTTGCCCCACCTTTACTTTGCCGGTGAAGTGTTAAACATCGATGCCATTACAGGAGGATTTAACTTTCAAAATGCGTGGACGGGCGGATTTATCATTGCGAACAATTGAAATTATGATACTATTTTACTATTTATTTTTCCAAATTCTTAATCATAAATACAATTTAATCATTTACAATAGTTAATTATTTAAAAATCACCGTATATTTGATTAGTTTAAACCTAACCAATTATGAAAAAACAACTACTATGGGCGTTATTCGCCATACTGGTAGCCCCAATTGCATTAATCGCACAAAATACCTACACCTGCGGCGAAACTTTCTATGATTCTGGTGGTCCCAACGGCGACTATGGATCGAATGAAAACAGTATTTCGGTTTTTACCCCTACCTTTCCTGGGCAAACGGTTATCTTGTCGCTTTCTTCGTTAACTATTGCACCTGGAGATGTGCTTACGATTTATGATGGGCCATCCCCTAATTATCCCATTTTGGCTGAAATTTCTGATGTAACCAATGAGCAACTTACTTTTGTTGCCAGCGATCCTTCAGGTGCGCTTAGCATACAGTTTATTTCTGATGTTACGGGAACGGCATCAGGATGGATGGGCTTGGTGGAATGCATGCAACCCAATTGTTTACCCCCAACACAAATTACACCCAACACCAGTGTCGCTGGACAGGTCACGTTATCCTGGATAGACCCCAACAATAATGTCGGTCAATGGGAAGTACTAATTCTTCCTGCGGGAACGGGACCAACCCCGAATTCTCAAGGGGTTTTGGTGACTTCACCTACTTACGTAACTACGTTGCAACCGGGGACCTATAATGCATTTATCCGCACGTTATGTATGGGTACTTTAAGCGACTGGTCCATTCCGGTGACATTTGTTATTAACGCCTCACAAACTTGTGTATTACCCACCAACTTTAGCGTTTCAACGATTACATCAACGGGAGCCGCTTTTGCTTGGACAGCACAAGGAAGTGCCTTACAATGGGAGGTAGTTGTTTTACCACAATCGGCAGGATTGCCGACAGCCAATACCACAGGAACGGTGATTTCTTTAAGTCCTTTTTTGGCATCAGGTTTAACGCCCAACACTCAATACAATTTCTTTATTCGTTCGTTATGTAGTAATAGCACCTCTGCTTGGTCGGCAGGCACCTATTTTCAAACCACGCAATCCCCTGTAGTTTCTCCCAACTGTGGTGAGTTATTTGTGGATAATGGTGGCGCAAATGCCAATTATGCCAACAACTCCAACAACACGTATGTTATCTGCCCCTCAACGCCTGGGCAAGTCGTTACGGTTGCCTTTACTAGTTTTAGTATAGAAACAAGTTGGGACGGATTGTATGTTTTCAATGGAAACAGCACCTCGGCACCACAAATTTCTAGCGGAAACAATGGAAACAGCATTCCTGGCGGATTACCGGGAGCATTTTGGGGAACAACAATACCAGGGCCTTTTACCTCGAGTGCAAATGATGGTTGTTTGACCTTCCGATTTGTAAGTGATAATGTGGTCAATCAATCGGGTTGGGTAGCCAATGTAACCTGTGCGGCTCCTTCAACTTGTAGTGCCCCAACCGCAGTGGTAGGTTCAAATGTCACTTCAACTAGTGTCGTTGTCAATTGGGCCAATACCGCTCAAAATGCTACCCAATGGGAAGTAGTTGCCGTGCCTTGTGGAGTTACTGCGCCTACTCCCAATTTTCCTGCAACCCTTGTTACGAGTAACCCGTTTACTTTAACAGGACTTAATCCAAGTACGTGTTACAATCTATTTGTGCGTGCCGTTTGTAGCCCAAGCAATAGTAGTGCTTGGACAATTTCAAACGCATCAATTACAACGCTTCAAGCGCTTCCAACTTGCGGAGGCCTCTTTACAGACGCAGGTGGTCCAAACGCGAGTTATGCTAATTCCACCAATTCGACTACAACTATATGCCCAACTAATCCTGGGGAAATTGTAACCGTAACCTTTACGACCTTCTCGCTGGAAGCAGTATATGACGCATTGTATGTTTACAACGGAAATTCAGTAAACGCGCCTCAAATTCCAAGTGCCAATGGAGCAGGAAATGTTCCAGGAGGCTTAGCGGGTGGTTACTGGGGCACTTTAACGGGAACAGGCCTTCCTTCATTCACCTCTTCTTCCCCCGATGGTTGTCTAACATTCCGCTTTGTAAGTGACGGCTCTGTAACGGCTCCTGGATGGGTAGCAAATGTCACTTGTGGTCCTGCACCAACTTGTTTGAAACCCGCCAATACGGTTGTTTCCAATGTAACACAAACGTCTATGACTGTAAGTTGGACGCCTGCTTTGCTAACTGACACACAGTGGGAAGTATTTGTTTTGCCTTGTACTGCTCCAGCGCCTACGACTTCAACTACAGGCGGTATTTTGGTTTCAACACCAACTTTTAATGCAACAGGACTAACGCCCAACACCTGTTACCGTATCTATGTTCGTACGGTTTGTGGTCCTAATGATGTAAGTATTTGTGACTTCACTCCAACTATTACAACCCTAATTGCACCTCCCGAATGCGGCGGTACATTTACGGACAACGGGGGAGCAAACGGCAACTATGCTAACAATGCAAATGTTACTTATACGATCTGTCCTGCCAATGCAGGTGACCTAGTAACCGTAACTTTTACAGCCTTTACTACGGAGGCGAATTGGGATGCCATGTATGTTTTCAATGGAAGCTCAATAGCAGCCCCCATGATTCCCAGCGCCAATGGAGCTGCTAATGTACCAGGTGGTTTAGCTGGTGGTTATTGGGGAACAGTAATTCCGGGGCCTTTTACTTCAAGCAGTCCCGATGGTTGTTTGACCTTCCGCTTTGTAAGTGATGGCTCTGTGAATGCTGCCGGATGGGTAGCCAATGTAAGTTGTGCTCCTGACCTTCCAAAAATTGTAGTCATTGCTTTTGTGGACACCAATACGAATGGCGTGCAAGATCAAGGCGAACCGAACTTCCCGAGTGGAAACTTTGTGATTCAACAAAACAACTCTGGAACAGATATGTTGGTCTATGCCCCGACAGGGATGTATTCCATTTATGATACCAATCCATCAAACACGTATGATGTTAGCTATCAAATTTTACCCGAAGCGTTACCTTATTTTTCGGGCAACGGCTTTACCGTAAATGATGTAAATATTCCTGCCAACGGTGGCACACAGATCTTTTATTTCCCCATTACAAATACGCAACCGTTTAGTGATGTAGAAGTAAGTATCTCGCCAATAGGTGCACCTCCTAGACCTGGACTTTCGTATATGCAGCGCGTAATCATTAAAAATCTAGGCATTGCTCCAGCGAGTGGAACGTTAACCTATAACAAACCGACGCCTGTAACCGTAACCACTATTTCACCTGCCGGAACAACGGTCAATGCCAATGGTTTTACGTACGCGTATACCAATCTTGCGCCCAACCAAACCATTGCCTTTATGGTTACGCTAAGTGTCCCTACGACGCCTACGGTCAACATGAATGATATACTAACAGCAACGGCTACAGTAGTTTCTGGCAATGATATCAATGCTGGAAACAATACGGCTAGCTTATCGCAAATTGTGGTAAATTCATGGGATCCTAATGATAAAATGGAATCACATGGGGATAAAATTCCGTTCAATTCATTTACCGCTGACGACTATTTATTCTACACCATTCGTTTCCAAAACATGGGAACGGCCAACGCAATTGATGTTCGCATAGAGGATGATTTAGATGCTTTATTGGATGCTGAAAGTATTCGAATGGTTAGCTCAAGTCACAATTATGTGATGACACGCGAAGGCACGCATGTGGAATGGTTGTTCACCAACATTCAACTGGTCCCTGAAATAGTGAGTCCGCAAGCCAGTCAAGGATATGTAACCTTCCGCATCAAATTGAATCCAGGATTCCAGGTGGGAACCATTGTGCCAAACACTGCTTCGATTTACTTTGACTCGAATCCAGCAATTATAACAAATACTTGGACGACTAAATTCACAGCTCCTCTTGGGGTGAACGAACAAGAATGGGTGGCCTTTGTGATGTATCCTAATCCCGCTTCGAATATCCTAACTTTTGAAGCAAATGCCAATGGTACAGCCCTGGAGGCTATTCGCATCTATGATGTATTAGGCAAAACGATGTTGTCTTCAAGACAGATCAATGCTGCGAATCATAGTATGGATATTTCTACTTTACCGCAAGGTGTTTATTTTGTTGAAATTGAATCTGTAAGCGGACAACATTTTACCCAAAAACTGATTAAAAAGTAACCTAATTATTTTTCAATAATAAAAGCCGTTCCATTTGAACGGCTTTTTTTTATCGATTTAACCACCAAATGGCTCCATTGAGGAGGGTAGCAAAACCAACCCAAGCAAGGTAAGGAATTAATAAAAATCCAGCCCAGCGGTTAATTTTTTTAAATTGAATATAGGTTTCATATATCATCAAATCCAATAAGATGATTTCGAGCAAGGCAACAAGCGGATTCCACAAAGAAAAAAACAAAAACGACCAAAGAGCATTTAGAGCCAATTGTATGGTAAAAAAGAAAAGAGCACGTTTAACCAGCGCTTCATTTTTCTCCATTTGTGTCCAAACTAAACCAGCAGCCACCCCCATTCCAATGTATAAGAGGCTCCAAACAGGTGCAAAAACCCAATTGGGCGGATTAAAAAACGGCTTGTTTAAGGTGGGATACCACTCTACAATTCCCTGTTTTGTGGCCATCCCTGAAAGATAACCCACTGCCAAACAAGTCATCACGGCTACACTGATGCGTAAAAATCGTTGCATATTCTTTTTTGTTACAAAGATACTAAAGCCGAATGTACCCCTGAATTTCTTTTTATCTTTGTGAAAAAAAGCGCATGCACATTACCACTGATTTTACGTTTAAAGGAAGTACTCCCGAATTATGTAGCGGTTCTTTTCGATGGTCGGCTCCCAGCAACATTGCTTTAGTTAAATACTGGGGCAAAAAAGAAAATCAAATTCCCGCCAACGCTTCATTAAGTTTCACCTTAAATCAGTGTAAAACGATCACCCAATTGGATTTTGATCCCAAAACCGAAAAGGGAACTATTTCTTTTGAATTCAAATTTGAAGGGGAACCCAAACCGTCGTTTCATCCCAAGATACAGCAGTTTTTTGAACGAATTCTCCCCTATTGCAGTTATATCACCGATTTTCATTTCACTATAGACTCCCAAAATACGTTTCCACATAGCTCGGGCATTGCCTCATCCGCTTCCGGTATGGCCGCATTAGCTGTCAATGTTATGAGTCTGGAACGGCTGTTACACCCTGCTATGGAGGATAGTTATTTTTGGGAAAAAGCCTCTTTCTTGGCGCGACTTGGTTCGGGAAGTGCTTGTCGAAGTTTAAAAGGCTCAATAGTCGTTTGGGGCGAACATAATCAAATCAAAGGAAGTACACATGATTATGGGATCTCTTTTGAAGAACCTATTCATCCTATTTTTCAAAATTACCAAGATACCATATTGCTTGTAGATAAGGGAGAAAAGCAGGTATCAAGCACCGTAGGCCACGATTTAATGCATGGGCACCCTTTTGCCGCTGAACGATTTGCGCAAGCCCCACAAAATTTAAGTCTTCTCGTCGAAGCACTAAAAACGGGAGATATTGATGCCTTCATTCGCATTACCGAAAGTGAAGCCCTGACGTTGCATGCCATGATGATGACGTCAACCCCTTACTTTATATTAATGAAGCCCAATACGTTGGAGATTATTAATCGTATTTGGACTTTTCGCCAAGCCACCTCAATTCCGGTGTGTTTTACATTGGATGCAGGTGCCAATGTACATGTTTTATATCCCGAAAACGATAAAGCTGCTGTTTTACAATTTATTAAGAACGAATTAGTTGGCTATTGTCAAAAGGAACAGTATATTTGTGACACTATTGGAAACGGTGCGCAAAATTTAACTCCGTAACTGAATTGTAAAGCTATGAAAGGACCCTTATTCTATTCTAAAATTTTATTATTCGGTGAATATGGAATCATCAAAGACTCCAAAGGTTTATCGATTCCCTACAACTTTTACAATGGTGCTTTAAAAATTGAGGGCGACCCTTCAAAAGAAGCCCAACAATCGAATGCCAGCCTTCAAAAATTTGCGGACTATTTAATTCGTTTGCAACAAGAGCAACCTGAATTAGTTCAATTTCAAATAGAGGCCTTACAAGCCGATATTGCTGCCGGGATGTATTTTGATTCCAGTATCCCGCAAGGCTATGGTGTAGGAAGTAGTGGTGCTTTAGTAGCCGCGATTTACGATAAATATGCTAAAGAAAAAATTACGGTTTTAGAAAACCTTACGCGGGAAAAGTTGTTACAACTCAAGACAATTTTCTCACAAATGGAATCTTTTTTCCATGGAAAAAGTTCGGGACTAGACCCTTTGAATAGTTATTTAAGCATTCCCATATTAATCAATTCTAAAGATCATATTGAAGCGACTGGCATTCCATCGCAAAGCACGGAAGGTAAAGGAGCTGTGTTTCTCTTAGACTCAGGAATTGTAGGAGAAACAGCTCCAATGGTTAATATTTTTATGGAAAGCTTAAAAGACCAAGGCTTTCGTAAAATGTTAAAAAATCAGTTCGTGAAATATACGGATGCTTGTGTAGAAAACTTTTTAGGGGGCGATTTCAAATCATTGTTTACCAATACAAAGAAACTTTCCAATGTCGTATTAGATCATTTCAAACCAATGATTCCTGAAGAATTTCATGGCATTTGGCGAAAAGGGTTAGAAACGGACGATTACTACTTAAAACTTTGTGGATCGGGTGGTGGCGGATATATTTTGGGCTTTACTCAAGATTTAGAAAAAGCACAACTGTCCCTCAAAGATTACAAAATTGAAGTAGTGTATCAATTTTAAGAGGTATGGTCCGTCGACAAACTAAACTTACGATGATGAAAATCATTAGTATGTTTTCTGTAGTTCGCGGATACAATATACCTGTAGTTGTTTTAGCACAATACCTCTCTGCTATTTTTATTTTTGCACCCGAAAAGCGGGCATTGAGTGTACTCTTGGATCCGAATTTGTTTGTAATCATTTTGGCTTCTGCGCTAACAATTGCCTCAGGCTATATTATCAATAATTTTTACGACAGCAACAAAGATTTAATCAATCGCCCACAAAAGTCGAAGCTCGACCGCTTGGTGAGTCAAAAAACAAAGCTAACAGTTTATTTTAGTTTGAACTTTTTTGTGGCATTAATTGCCTTTTTTGTTTCTTTCCGAGCAGTACTTTATTTTTCGGCTTATATTTTTCTTATTTGGTTTTATTCTCACAAACTCAAACGATTGGCAATTATTGGAAATTTAACGGCCGCTGTTTTAGCCATTTTACCGTTTTTTGCTATTTTACTTTACTACAAAAATTTCTATCCCGAAATTGTAGCTCATGCATCGTTTCTTGGTATACTAATTTTAATTCGAGAAATCATTAAAGATTTGGAAAACATCCAAGGTGACTTAGCCAATGGATACCAAACAATTCCTGTAAAATATGGTGAAAAAATTGCCCATCAAGTTGTAATGGGTCTCGTGATATCCACAATAATTCCTTTATTTTTTTTAATCGATGTCTATGATGTTGGATATATGGATTTTTACTTTTATGGTGCTGCATTAGCTCTTATTGCTTTCGCTCTTCGCATACCACTATCCCAACGCAAACAAGACTACTTAATTTTACACCTTATATTAAAGTTTTTGATTGTTTTGGGAGTATTCAGTATTATACTAATTAACCCTCGAGTACTTGAAAATGCACGATTGCTTTTACCAAACTAAAGGTCCTCAGAATTTTTCAACCATCCCGAATACATTACGTAATTATTAGATATACGTTCGATTTCACCTGCAAACTCAGAAGCATTAAGCGCTTTGACCTTTTTGGCAGGTACACCCGCATAAATTGTCCCGGATTCAACAATGGTATTTTGAGTAAGTACCGAACCCGCTGCAATAATTGAGTTTGACTTTATTACACATCCATCCATGACAATGGCTCCCATTCCAATCAGCACATTATCTTCAATAGTACATCCGTGAACAATCGCGTTATGTCCAATTGACACATTATTTCCTACGACTGTTTTATGCTTTTCATACGTGGCATGAATGACCGCACCATCTTGAATATTAACTTTATTTCCAATTGAAATTGAATGAACATCCCCGCGTATTACTGCATTAAACCAAACACTGCATGAAGCTCCCAGAGTAACTTCTCCAACAATAGTTGCATTTTCTGCAATAAAACAATCTTCAGGGATTACGGGATAGTTCCCTCGAACCGCTTTAATAATTTTCATAAAAAAGAATCCCGACGAATCGGGATATTTATTGTAAAAAAGTTAGTTAACTGCTGGACAGTTACAGTGGTATTTTTCAGCTTTACAGAATAAGTTAATCCCTAAAGTAATTTGATGAAAACCACCGTTGTCAAATCGTATATTACCTAACAAATGAGAGTATGTATAGGATAACATAAAGTTTTTATAATTAACCCCCACAATCGGTGTAATATATTGCAATTGCTGATCGTTTACTACTAAACTAGAATTGATTCCTTCAATATATTCAGCACCATCCAAACTTCTACGATAGGAAATACCTCCCCATAATTTACCAAAGTCTAAATTTTTATACGCTTTTATGTTTAAATCTAACGTAGTTTCTTTGGTTTGAAAAACGTGTTGCAACATAAATGAGGGCTCCCATTGGATTGTCTCTGAATCACCAAAGGTATATCCCATGTTGAAGATTAATCGACGTAAATTGGTAGGTTCTCGATCAGTGTACAATCTACGATTACTTGCTACCGCATTCTTTACCGTTAAATGGGCGTAAAAGTCCAAGAAATTATAGGAAGCTCCAATATCTACATTGAAATAAGAAGCTTTTTGAACTATAGTCCCATCAATAATTGGATCATACGTTGGATTGTTTTCTAAAAAAGAAGTTTCGTCTAGCAAACTTTGAGCAAAACCTGCATTAATACCAAAAGATAACTGATTTAAATCGACATTATCTCTTGAGAACATGATGTGGTGTGCATAAGCTAAACGAAATCCTTTTTGTGAATGGTAGCCGTTGCGGTCATTAATTAAAATAATCCCCATCCCGTCGCGATCTGACAAACTGCCATTAAAACTTAAGGTTTGAAGTGCAGGTGCATCTTCTTGTCCAAACCATTGTTGACGACCTGTCATTCGTAATTTAGCACAATTTGCAGCCCCCGCCATGGATGGGTGCAACAAAAAATAGTTGTCAGAGAGGTAATCGGAATACACAGGTAAAATTTCCTGGGCACTAGTAGATTTTGCAATTAATAGTCCTATTATAAGGAACAATTGTCTCAATTTCATTGTATTATCGTTTTAATGAGAAATGGGCTTTAAATTCTTTTGCGGTATTCCCTTCAAAGTACTCTACCAAGAACCAGTAGTCGGTGGCAGGCATCAAAGCACCGTTGTAGGTGCCATCCCATCCTGCTGCCGTGGGACTGATTTGTTTCAAGAGTTTACCTTGGCGGTCAAATATATAAATTTTTGCGTTTATCTGACTACTTAATCCTACAATATTCCACGTTTCGTTGATACCATCGCCGTTGGGCGTGAAATAATGCGGATAGTCAATAATGGATACCCCTGTTAAAAGCAGCGGGTCACAACTGTTGGCCAAACCACCCTCAGTATC
>NZ_JAIXWA010000074.1 GCF_027482425.1 Flavobacterium sp. | reverse complement strand
GTAATATTCATACATTACAAACAAATCGTTCAAAGATGTCTGGGTATCATTTGAATAGTTTTCACATACCTTCCAATCGTCCATAAATTGGTCTTCCTTCTGCTTTTTCAATTCTCCGTCACCAATATATTTTTTTTGAATCTGACCTATTAAGAAACTCTTAATTAAGTCCGCATTGGACAAATCCAATCCTCTATCGTTTAGGACTTGAAATAATTTAATAGCAAATGCCACTGACTGACAATCAATCCTAATAATTTTTACACTATTAAAAAGATAATTTATCAATCCACCCGCATCATCTTTACCTAAATCTTTTAATTTGTTGGTAAAGAAATGTGCTGTATTTATAAACTTATGTTTTGGTTCGTCCTTTCTTAAATCTTGTTTTGTTGGTTTTTTTAGATTGGTGGTGTCACCATTTAATACAATAGAATCAAAATCACTTTGATGGTTAGAATGGGTGCGTAACCTCAATCTTTCAAATCTATCATTAAATCTAATTGAACTACCTATAACTTTATTGTCAATAGCAAATGGGTCAGAATCTAATAAATCTTCATTTATGTTTGGGAACAAATCTCTGTAAACGCAAAGTAAGATGGTTAATGTTGTTAACCTTTGTTGACCATCTACAATATCTAAATAACTTGTGCTGTCCTCCGATTTAGCAGTAATTACCGAACCCAAAAAATAATTTGGGTCATTCTCTTTAGCTTCCAATAAATCATCCCATAACTTTTCAAGTTGGTCATCACCCCAAGAATAGGGTCTTTGGTATCTTGGTATTTGATATAAACTATCCGTATTCCCGAATAATTGTTTAATGGTTAAACTACTTGGTCTAAAAATATCTTCCATAATTTTTACTCAATTTCAATTTTATCAATTTCTTTCATCAATCTGTCGGTCTCGGTTAACGCAACGATAATCTTCATATAATGTCTTATGTCGTCTATTTGAAGTTCTCTATCTTTTCGGTCTTTTAACCATTTTTGTGCCGGTTGATAACCTCCAATATAAAAGTTCCACGCAACTTCCGGGACATCCTCAAAACATTGTGTTTCGTTGATGTAAACATTACTATTTTCATATTTGGTTTTACCGACAACATTAGTTCCGGTGTGTGGATATTTGGAGATTGGTTTGTCCACCACCGCACTTTCTAATAAATGGATTTGTCTAATCTCACCACCCAACTTAACCAATTTCCAAAATGTATCTTTATTTTTTGGATAGGGAACTCGCGGAAAATCTATTTTTAGAAACTCCTTATATTTCTCTCGGTAGGTTGGACAATGTAATACAGCATAGATGTAATCCAAAATATCAATTGGAGCAAAAGTATCTTTGGTCATCTCTTTCTCGGTAGTAAAGGTTAACCCAATTTTTCCGGATATTTCTTTAACAATATCAGTATTAAGATTAGGAGTTCTTTCTGATGATATGTCTATGGTTTGTTGTCCGTTTTTGTCGGGGTATTTGTATAATGGAAAAGTTGAGGTTATTTCACTTGTTCTATTAGAAACATACGAACTTTCTATTATTTTATTAGATATAAAGGCGTGAAAATAATTATCTCCTGTTTTGAATTGTTTACAAAGTGACAATCCCAAATTCTCTCCTTTGAGAAAATTATACATAATTTTTTCTCTTGCTCGTTCAACAATTTTCATATCGTAGTAAATATACCTATCGTCAAACAAACGATAAGAAATTGATTTTATCAATGATTTATCGGCTTCAATTGAGTAGAAATTTTCAACATTTGAAATTAAATCATCTTTTTTGTAATTTATTAAAATCGCATCTTTAGCCGTTGCTATTCCTACATTATTTATGGAAAATAAATCGCTAATTAAAAAACCTTTAGAATACTGATTCTGAGCCTCAAAATCTTTATTAACAAAGAAAAAATTAGGAGAAACATTGGGAAGTTCTTTATATTTTATTGAGCCAATAGTGTTTTCAGTCAATAAATTATATTTGAACTCTCGTTTGCCATATAAATCAAAATGAAATACTTTCCCTAATTCACTTGGTTTTTTCTTTCCGGTTTTTACAAACAAGTTTATAGAAACTCCCTGCATAATATCAAATACATTTACATCAGGACTTCCGTCAGGTGCGGTTTCTTTTTTCTTGCTATTTCCGTGAAGGTCTATTGTGTATATCTTATCATAGGTTTTAAGTAAGTTCCAACGCATCCCTCTAAAAGTAGGATTATCTAAAAACCCGTGTGGGTTAATAAATGCCAAAACTCCTTGTCCGTTTTTTTCAATGTAATGTTGTCCATATCTTAAAAACTTTACATAGTCATCATTTATCCATTTTGGGTTTCTTTCCTGAAGTTTTTGAACTCCACCCGGCTCTTTTTTATAATCTTCCATCAACTTCATAATCCACTCTCCCTTATTAGCACTTTCTCCACTATAAGGTGGATTCCCAATAATACACATAACAGGTGTGTCCCTTTTTACCTCATTGGCTTGGTCTGCTTCATCAGAAAGTAAATTTCCCCATAAAGTTCCTGAATCAGGGTGTGGTTCTTCTAATGAGTTGGTAAGAAAAACTCGTAGTCGTTGGTCTTTTGTTGGAACATAACCTGTTTCGGTTAACAACATATCTAATTTTAGATGTGCCATCGCATAGGATGCCATCAACAACTCAAATCCGTTGACACGAGGAATCAAATCATCCTCCACATACTTACTCCAAATCCCTTGCATACCTTCATACTTCTTATGAATATGTTTGATGGTCTCCGCAAGAAAAGTTCCTGTTCCGGTTGCAGGGTCTAATATCTGAACCTTGTGAACTTCTTTTTCAATTTGTTTCCCTTGATAATTAACTTTGATTTTCTTCTTACTTGAATCAGCCAATCCTTCCGGTAAATCAAATTCTGTTTTTAGTATATCATCCACAGCACGCACAATAAAATTAACTACCGGTTGAGGTGTATACCAAACCCCTCTTGCTTTGCGAAGTGCTGGATTGTATGCCCCCAAGAATGTTTCATAAAAGTGAACTACGGGGTCTTCTTGTTTGGTTGACTTACCAAAGTTTTTCATAATGGTAGCAACATCAGAAGCAAGAAAAACATTCACTAATTCATCAATTATCCATACCAACCTTGTATCTAAATCTTCATCGGCAATATCCTTAAATAACTTTCTTAAAAATGGGTTACTCTTTGGAATTAACTTGACCGCTTCTTCCCTTGAAAAGTTTTGTAGTGTTGGGTCGTGGTAACGAGCCGCAAACATTCCATAGGCAATTGTTTGTGAATATAGGTCAGAGAAGGATTTATTATCAATATCAGATATCAACATCTTTTGAAAAGATAACATTTGTCTTTTCAAATTTGACAAATTTTCATTTTCATCATCCTCATTCAATGACTTTTCAATAATGTCAGCCATTAAACGAGCCTTACCCGCCATCATCTCCGCAAGTCGTGTTGGGGACTTTATAGATTGTGAAATAGTTTCACAAAAATTCTTAAACAATTGGGTAAATTGGTCATAGTTTTCAGGTTGTGGAACGATAGAACCATTTTCAACTTTACCAATGGATATTTTAGTTGTAAAAATACCATCTCTATAAAAATGAAAATCTATATAATCGGTTATAATCAAGTTAGCAAGACCTGTTTTATATCGGTCAAATTGTTCTTGATTACCGGTTTTCTTTTTTCCTTCAAGGTCTTTGTCACCAACATCTTTAGCTTCAATAAATCCAACAGGTATATCGCCACGAGTGATAATATAATCGGGTGCACCACAAGATTGTCTTTTAGGTTCGTTAGTCGCACGAATATCGGTAACTAAAGATTCTAACAAGTGCTGTAAATCACCACGAAATGTATGCTCCGTTGCATTTCCTAACCTAAATCGTTGATTTATGGTTTCAATATATTGATGTAAAGTCATAATTGTAATACTAAAAAGACAAATATAATACAAAAAAAACTTTTAATTATTTGACTTTTTTATCTTAATCATCTACTTATTGTAAAGAGAGAAATACTTCATACGAGATAGTCATCATAAAGTGGTCGGTTATTTTAATCATTAAGATTAAAAATCCTTTACAAATAGTATCTCAAAGTCATTTTGTATCAAATAAACTTTAATAATTAAAGATAGATTTATTATGCTAACTAATGAATGGTATACAAAGATTGAAATATTAAAATTATATCCTATTTCATCATCAACTTACAAACAAAGAATTAAAAATATTGACCCCACCAAAACTAAATTTATAACATCTAAATCAGGTTCACCAACTCGTTACATACATCATTCTGTGTTAGATGAATTATTTAGAAAAAGAAGACGATTGAGTAAAAAGGAACATAACCAAACAATTAAATGGGTTAGAAATCATTATTGGAGTTATTTTGGAGATGTAGTGCCCGGAAGTTCAAATGTAGATGACCTAAAAAATAAGATGAGACATTTATTTGGTGAACTTAAAAACTTACAGATGGAAAAGAATCAATTAACTCTATTCTATGCAATTGAAAAGAATACGGAAGACAAATACTACCACACACACTTTTTAATTGATTGTGCAGAAGATATGCTCGTTGCAGAGGACATTGTAGACAAACTTGAACTTATATGTGACCCCAATTCATATAAAGAGGGACGAATTTACCTCAAAGAGTATGACTTGACTTATGAAAAGGGTGGTGCAATATATAACTCAAAGGAGAAGAGATATTTTTATGAGGTGTTGGGGTGAACTAAACATAAATAACATAATATCAATGACTTAAAAAAGACCAATTGAACCTTTATATTTTTTTGCTAAATTGCGAGGATTATTAAAAATACAATTATGGGTTTATTGGTTACACTTAACGAAGAGGGTTTTCAAACCTTAAAAAAAGATAGGGAAGTTATTATAAACAAAATTAAAGAACTTGAGTTGGTTCTAAACGAACTTGACCCGGCATATAAAATACTTCAACCATTTTACGAACCGAAGATTGATATTTCATTAAGTGACATACAGGAGGAAAATGTTTATGTGGGAAGTGTGTTTGTTGTTCCCGGTGACAAAGCGGTGAAAAGACGAATAAAATTCGTCATAAACTCTGTTAGTCAATACAAAGACATAAATGACGAAAGATTATTGGAGGATGCCAAAAAAATCGCAAGAGATGAACTAATTAAATTCTACCCAACATATTTTGAATAGATTATGAGATTAGAAATAAAACAAATTTCAGAAGTTCGCCCAAATCCATTCATAGAGGAGTTTTACGGCAAATTTTCGTTGCAAAAGTTTGAAGACATTCAATTATATAAAAACATTGAAGAAAGAGGTATTGACCAACCAATAAAAATAACAAAATCAGGTCTTATTATATCCGGTAACAGAAGATATTATTGTGCTAAATTTTCCACTCGTTTTGACACCATTCCTGTCTTAATAGAAGATATTGAGGATTATGAGGTGACCGAGTATATGATTGTTTCACTACAACTTCAAAGAACAAAAACAGAGATTCAGGTAGCGAAAGAGTATATGATAATCGGGGAGTATTATAATATTAGTAGAGGTAAAGGAGATAAAGAAGGAAAACAAAAAAGAGATGAGTTATTAGCTAACACCAATTGTAAAGGTAGCACAATAAAAAGAGTATTGACATCCTTTAAGTTAGTAAAAGAATTGGACAACAAAATAGATGATGATTCTGCTTGGGAAAAATTAGAAGAATTAAATAAATCAAAATCTATTTCCGCAATTGAAACTTATCTAAAAAATATTGTTGGTGAAAAGAAGAATGAAAAAAAAGTAAAAAAACTTAAATTAAATAATCACGATTCATTTAAGATATATACAAGAAGTTGTGAGGACTTATCTGATATTGTTGAAGACCAAACAATTGATTGTGTCTGTTCGTCACCACCCTATCCAAATTCCATCAGAACATATTCGGAAGATGGAAAGAGTGTAAAAAAGGGAGTTAAAAAAAGTAATCTTAAACAATTAGGACAAGAAGATACAATCAAAGAATACATAGACAAAATGGTTGTATATGTTAGAGAATGTATAAGAACATTAAAACCCACCGGTAGTATATGGATTAACATTATGGATGTCCGAAAAAATGGAAATTACTTAAATGTCCCGGAGAAACTATTGTTAGCCCTTGAGAAAGAACATTTAATTACTGCACAGAAGGTGATTTGGTTCAAGAATAACCCTCCATACGACAATAACAATTTATTTCAACCATCTATGGAACATATATTTCATTTTGTTCTTGATGCTAAAAAATATAAGTGGAGAGATAATTGGTTTAATGAAGCAGACGAATTTTTAGGACGAATTACCTATGGAAATAAAGATAAAAAAAGAAAATTCAGGAATGTATTTTTCTATGAAACTAACAAGGATGAAAGAAATGAGAATGACGGAGCCGGTATGGTTAATAGTTTGATTGAAACCAATGTAATCAATAATTCCTATCTAAAAAAGTTACTTTCAAGTAAAGGACTGACACTCCTCCACAATGCTTTGTTTGATTTTGAGATTCCAATGATTTGTATTTTATCAACAACCGATAAGGGGGACTCGGTTATGGATATCTTTAGTGGTCTTGGAACATCGGGTTTGATAGCATATTGTGCCCAATGTAAATATTTTGGAATAGAGCAATCAGGTGTGTATTCAGCACAATCATATATAAGGTTTGAGGACTTTTTAGAAAAAAATCCCAAAATTCAAAGAATTGAGAATATTGAGTAGTTACTGACCACACCCGCAATCCTTAATCTTTATCTTTAAGTTTTTCTTTAATGATAAATTTATTTCATTGGCATCCTTCATATCAGACAGAAACTTATTATCGTCATTAAGTTCTAACGAAGTGGTTATTGCTTTAATTAGGTAGTTAATAATATCCTCGTTGTTATTGTAATCTTTTATGTTTATCGTAAAAGATAGGTTGGAGTTTTTTTGTTTTTTCATTTTGGTTTTATTTATAAATATTACAAACCAAAAACTACTCCTAAACAAGTCAAAAATATTTCCATTATTTGAATTTATAGTGATGTAAATAAAAATATCATTATCCAATATTGAATGCCTTAATTGTTGAAGATTTCAAAAAATTTAATTTTTTTTTAGTTTTTTTACAATAAAGTGTATATTGCAATCAATTCTAAATAAATTTTTTATGAAAAAACTATGTCTATTTTTTTGTATTGTTTTTTTAACAATATCTTGTCAAAAATCCGGAGAAACTTTAGAAGGCAAATTATATAATTCAGGATATATCTATATTCAATTTCAAATGAACGGACAATATGAAACATTTCAAAAAGCTTCACGAGATGATTTTGCAAGAGGTTGTCAAGGAGAGGGAACTTGGACTTTTCAAGGTAACAAAATTACTATAAACCCTAACAATAGTGGATGTGATTTCAATAGAAATATTGCAGGGCAATACACATTAGAAGACAATAAATTATCAAACTCAACAAACACTTTTTTCAGTAGTTATGGTAAATAAAATAATGAAAATATTCTTTTTATGTTTTACATTCTTATTTTTTAGTTGTAAAAATAAAATTAGTTCCGCACAGGAAGGAATGGATTTGATTCGTAACACCGAATGGGAACATCCCTATGATTTATCTGAAATGGGGTTGGGAAGTGTTAGCACTTACACTTTTTTTAGTTCAGACAACCTATGCTATACATATGACAAAAAAGGCGGTTATAAAAATCTTCCCAAATCTGATGGCTTAAAATATGAAATCTATTTTGAAGAGGGAAAACATAATGTGGTTCAAATTTGTGTCAATGGATGTAATAATCCGAATACATATTATTTAGAATCCGGAGACAAATTAGTTTATGTTCAATTTGGGGAAACATTAAGAACAGAACCATTAAAAAAAGTAAATTAAATATATATAAGATATGGAAAACAAAGAAAATGGAAATTCAATAACAAGATGGTGGTCTGGCGCAAGCCCAAAACAAAAAAAAAGTGTTAGTATTTTTGGCGTTTTATTTCTATTGTTAATTATAGGAGCTATGGCTGATAATAAAGAAAAACAAGGTGCTTGTGATTGTGTAGATTTACTTTTGAAAAAAGACAATCCTAATTCATATACAGGTATGACTAATGAAGAGTATAGAAAATGGGACAAATGCTACAAAATATATGCGGGTGCTGCTGGTGCAATTATTCAATGTGAGAAGAATAAAAACAATAAATAATACTAAACCTGTTCTTAAATAATTTTAATTGTTAAACCATTAAAAATATTATAAAAACACTTTTACTTAAAAACCGGAGTAAGGAAATAGAGTAAGGAAAAGTGATAAAAACGAACAATATCCAATAATGTGTGCCGTAATTATTGAGGATTTCAAAGGTTTAATTATTTTCATAACCCTGAGGTCGGGAGTTCAAATCTCCCTCTCGCTACTGGATTTTATTAACAGTCTGATTTCATCAGGCTGTTTTTTTTTGGATATAACCACGCAACTCTCAATTATTTACTCTCCTTACGTCGATGAAAAGTTAAAAACAGAAATTCATTTTTATTTGTAAGAATTTTATTATTTATTTTTCATTTAAATGCTTTTTATCGATTTTTAATGCTTTTTATCGATAATTTAGAAAGCCGTTTCTATATTTGTGGTGTCAAATCAAAATGAAAACAAAAAACTAACGTCTACTGTCATGAAAACAATACTATTCCTGACGTTTAAAAGGTTAACCCTTTTGATAGCATTACTAGTCACAACACTAGTGATAGCACAGACTAGAACAGATATTATTAACACCACTGGTAGCGGGTCTTTTACCGTACCACCAGGGGTTACTTCGGTAACAATAGAATCCTGGGGTGCAGGTGGTGGTGGTGGAAATAGCAACAGCTCTAGTACCAATGGAGGTACAGGTGGTGGCGGAGGTGCTTATGCCCGAGGGGTTCACACCGTAACTCCAAATACTACCTATTTCTATTTTGTAGGAAGCGGTGGCGCGGGTGCACTAGCAAATTCTACTGCAAATGCGGGGAATGGTCAAAATTCTTGGTTCAATGCTACAGGAACTAATGCTGTACCTACCAATAATACTTCAGGAACTCTCGGCAATGGAGGAGGCAGAGGAAATAACAATACAACAACTGCTCCATCCAACCGTGGATTAGCATCGAGTAGTTTCGGTAACCAAGCCACATCTAACGGTAATAATGGTGCTGCAGGTTCAGGTAGTGGCGGAGGAAATGGAGGAAACGGGGCTAACAGCGGTGGTGCTGGTGGTGCTGGATCAACAGATGATAATGGAAGTGATGGCGCTATACCCGGTGGCGGTGGCGGTGGAAGTAATGATAATGCTTCTTACCGGGGTGGAAATGGTGGCAACGGACAAATACGAATTACCTATGCGACCCCAAATTTGGTTGTACGAGGAAATGGAAATGTAATTGCTAATGGGGCTAGTATCCCTGCCATTGCCAATCATACTTTTTTTGGTAGTACCGATATAGTAAATGGAACTCTAAGCCGAACCTACACCATTCAGAATACAGCGAGTCAAGCTGGACTAATCATTTCAGGGTTGACTATTACTGGAGTGAATGCCGGTGATTTTTCAGTAACAACAGCACCAACCACAATAGTGAATAGCGGGAATAGTACAACATTTACAATTACGTTCAACCCTAGCGCTTTTGGAGTTCGCAACGCAACTGTAACGTTCAACACGAACGACCCAAACTTTACTTCCTTTAGTTATAATATTCAAGGAAACGGAATGAACGATGCTGATGGAGACATAATCGATGCTGGAAGTGATTTAGATGACGATAATGATGGCATTCGCGATATTGATGAATGTAGAGCCTGCACTATGGACCCTTTTCAAAATGGGAGTTTTGAGACGCCTGTTATAGCTGCCAACTCATTTTCTTTTGTACCCACTGCTAATGTAACAGGATGGCAAACCAGTGCTGAAAATGTGATAGAAATATGGAGTACCGGATTTAACGGTGTACCTGCTGCAGCTGGAAATCAATTTGCGGAGTTAAATGCCAATGTCCCTGGTGTACTATACCAAACTTTTTGTTTGAATGGCGCGGGTGGAACAATTAACTGGTCAATTCGTCACCGTGGTCGAAGCGGAACTGATACGGCTTTCGTGAAATTTGGCTCTTCGTTGGCCAATGCCCTAGCCTCTTCACCCATTGTTACAATGGTTTCGGGAAACACCTCATGGGCAACCTACTCGGGGACCTACATTATTCCATCGGGCATGCGCCAAATTGTTTTAACTTTCCAAGCGGGTCCAACCGCTTCTGGCGATCAATCGGTAGGAAACTTCATTGACGATATTCTAATTACTATTAACCAAACTTGTATTGACTCCGACGGAGATGGAGTAGCTGATTTGAATGATTTAGATTCCGACAATGATGGTATTCCTGATATTGAAGAAAATCGATTCCATAATTTGAGTAACCAAACAGGGACTATGGACAAAACAGACTCTGCCCGATGGATGGATGCTAACAACAATGGAATTAACGATTACATTGAATCAATGATTTCAGGCAGTACCTATGTGGTATTAAATTCAGATGGCGATTCAGTACCTAACTATATTGATTTGGATAGCGATAACGACTCACTATTTGACACCGATGAAGCGGGCATCCTTTTTGGAGATGGTGATATCGACGGCAATGGAAGTGGAGATTATACCGATGCCGATGGGGATGGAATCATGGACATCCATGATAATCTAACCGGATTTGGGGTAAGTGCCAAAGCGTATGCCCAAGATACTGACAATAATGGAGTCGGGGACTATTTGCAATTGGACTCTAATGCAGATAGTGTATTTGATATCACCCATGGAATTTATGCCTCTTTAGATACCAATATTGATGGCCGAATTGATGGATGGGCCGATGGCGATACGGATGGTCTTATAGATACTTTCGACACTAACTCTAGTCTTTGGGGTTCACCGCGCAATTTGGACCAAAAGCTGTATTTATCTTTTGATGGACGAAATGATTTTGCAGAAGACACGCCAATTTTAGGGGGTCTATCTAACCTAACCTTAATGGCATGGATATCCTTAAATCCTGCTTTCTCTGGAACAGGGGTAGTTGTAGGTCAAAATAACTGTTACATTCGAGTGAGTGCTACCCGACAATTACAAGTGGTTATTAACGGAAATGCTTATGCGTATACTAATGTTGCAACTTTAGACACAAGTCGTTGGTATCATGTAGGTATTACATTGGGCGCTGGCACCTTAACTATTTTTGTGAATGGCGACCCCCAAACCTTCAGTGTTTCAGGCTCCATCAATGCCGATACGAGCAATTTGACTTTGGGTAGAAATCCAGGAGCAAGCAATATGTTTTTCTTTGGAAAAATGGATGAAGTAAGGGTATTTAACACCAACTTATCCACTTCCCAATTCCAACGCATCATCAACCAAGAAATTTTTAACAATAGTTCACAAGTTCGTGGAACATTTATCCCTTTAAATGTAGGATCACTCAACTATGCCACTTTGCTTCGTTACTATCGAATGGATACTTATCGTGGGGATATTGCCGACAACTATACAACACCAACCATAGACACAGGATCAGGTTTACGCTTATTCAATGTAAAAGCTGTTGCACCACAAGAAGCTCCTATGCCCTATGTGACCATTCGTTCTGGAAGTTTAGCGACAGCTGTTAATGACCCTTCTCGCGATATTAATGGTAATGATGTACTCAATTTTGATTGGAATATCGTGGATGTGCGACACAATATCACAGAGACTACCAATAGTACTGACCTTGGAATGGTCATCAATCCCGGAGTACGTATGACCATGAACAACGATACGCGTTTGCAAAATGCTTGGTATTTAAAAATTGATGGCGTTTTGGATTTAGAAGGACGCTCGCAATTGATTCAAACCAATGCAAGTGAACTAGATGTTACTAGTGCCGGTGCCATTGAACGCGACCAACAAGGAACGAGCAATCAATTTAATTACAATTATTGGAGTTCGCCGGTGAGCGCTATCAATACCACTTTCAACAACGGTACTTTTACCGTAAACAGTATATTGAAAGACGGGACCACGGCTACCCCACAAAATATTACATGGACCAATGGCTTAAATGGCTCACCTACAGCACCGATTACCCTAAGTAACTACTGGATATTCAAGTTTCAAAACCTAACTAATAGTTATGCCAACTGGCAATCGGTAGGTGCCAACGGATCATTGAATACCGGAGAAGGATTTACCTTAAAAGGAAGTGGCGCGGTAAGTGCAAATCAAAACCTAACCTTTGTAGGGAAACCCAATAATGGAACCATTACAATTCCTATTGCACCAAGTAATTTAAATCTAACAGGAAACCCGTATCCTTCGGCTATTGATGCTAATTTGTTTATATCAACCAACAGTAGTAGCACAACGGGAACGCTTTATTTCTGGGAACATGCCGGAAGTAATAACACCCACAACTTAACAGGTTATCAAGGAGGATATTCAGTACGCAATATGACGGGGGGTGTTGGGCCTTTAGCACCTGCAGGCATCAATGGAGTTGGTACAAGTACCAAAATTCCAGGAAGAATTATTCCTGTAGGACAAGGTTTCTTTGTGGCAGGATCGACAACAGGTGGAAATATTACCTTCCAAAATAGTCACCGTACTTTCATAAGAGAGGACAATGCAACTTCCAATACATTATTCCGTCATGGAAATGCAACGCAAAACTATGTTGGAAATAATGAAGAAGACACCGTTGTAGCCGATCAATACGCACGTTTGCGTTTGGGAATGACCTCCAAAGACAATTACCACCGTAATATCTTACTAGGTTTTATGGAAGATTTAGCTTCTCATGATTATGATTATGGGTATGACGCTGAAACTATTGACAACCAAAACAACGATGTATATTTTGTAGCCCACAACAAACGTTTGGTGATACAAGGAGTGGATTATTTTGATATCAATACGATGTATCCTCTGGGAGTAAAAGCCTATGTAACGGGTGAAATCAAATTTATGATTGATGCAGTTGAGAATCTACCTACTACCCAACGTTATTATATCTTGGACAATCAAGATGGTGTTTTCCATGACATTACCGACCAACCCTTTGTAGTGGAAGTGCCACAAGGCAATACGGATAATCGTTTTGTGTTGACCTTCAAAAACACCACAGCTTTAAATACCGATGATCATGCGCTACAAAATGGAGTGCAAATGGTTTATACCAACAACAACACACAATTGACAATTAAAAATTATGTAGTAGACGCTACAATACATACTGTGGTCCTTTATAATATGCTGGGACAAGAAGTAATGTCATACAAGGTGACGGGACAAGATCAAACCCAAATCCAAATTCCTGTTCGCGGAATCAGCGCAGGAACGTACATTGCCAAAG
Source organism: Flavobacterium sp. (assembly GCF_027482425.1). Classification (GTDB taxonomy): domain Bacteria; phylum Bacteroidota; class Bacteroidia; order Flavobacteriales; family Flavobacteriaceae; genus Flavobacterium. Next base: position 28,180 of record NZ_JAIXWA010000074.1, on the reverse strand, counting down.
CCATTTCAGACCAAGGAACCACCTCGAAAAAGATTGTTTTTAATTAGGGTTTAAACAATTTTGATTTGACGACGCGAAAAGCCACACCTGATCAGTGTGGCTTTTCCATTTTAAAATAAAAAAATCACGTCAATACAACGTGATTTTTAATATAAAGATAATGCGGTTTATAAAGTCGTAAGTTGCTCCCATGAACAGGCTAACACTTCTCCCGTAGCTATATTTTTAACGGAATATATCGCATTTTCAATCGATCGAATGACATAAAGAACTCCGCGCTTTTCAGCATATTTGAATTGCTTATCCCACTTGGCTGCATCCGGATATAGTTCAGCACTAATTCCTTGTCGACGCAAAGCGGTAATGGCGTGCATCGCTTCTTCGACCTCCTTGTTGCCTAAGTTTAAAAATAAAAAATGGGGAGCCGTACGAAGCGTTTCTGGAAAGAGATTCAATTCTTCCAAGACCAAATAAATTCGGTCTAACCCAAAAGAAATCCCAACGCCACTGACATTTTTCAATCCGAAAATTCCAGTCAAATCGTCATAGCGACCACCACCACCGATGGAACCCATTTGAACCCCTTTGGGAGCGGCCACCTCAACAATAGCACCGGTATAATAGTTTAAACCACGGGCCAAGGTTACATCCAATTCTAATGTAGCTTGCTGTAATCCTAACTTTTCAACTTGTTCGCCAATAAAACGCAGCTCCTCTACGCCTTTTAATCCAATTTCAGACATTTGTAATAGCGTTTCTAGTTGGGTCAATTTCTCCGAAAATGTACCCGTAAACGAGAACAGCGGTTGTACTTTATCGAGCGCAGCGGCGGGAATACCCTTGGCCAACATCTCGTCTTTCACTCCGGTCTCTCCTATTTTATCTAATTTGTCTAGAGCTACCGTAAAATCAATCAATTTATCGGAAGCGCCGATCACTTCGGCAATTCCCGACAACACTTTGCGGTTGTTGAGTTTTAAGGTCACCCCTTGCAAACCCAAATCGTGAAATACCGCATCATACAGTTGCAACAACTCTACTTCTTGCCACAAGGAGGTCGAACCTACCACATCGGCATCGCATTGGTAAAACTCGCGAAAACGTCCTTTTTGCGGTTTATCAGCACGCCATACGGGTTGGATTTGGTATCGCTTGAAGGGTAATGCCAACTCGTTTTGGTGCATGACCACATAGCGCGCAAAAGGCACGGTTAAGTCATAACGCAAGGCCTTATCGGAAATTTTGGCGGTAAACTGATTGAGTTCTACCCGTTGCTCGAGCGAAATAGTTTCTGCCGAATTCGATAGTAAAGCCTCTAAAGATTCGGGGAGTTGAATTCGATTTTTATCGTAGAAATAATTTCCGCTGTTGAGAATTTTAAAAATCAAGCGATCGCCTTCGTCGCCATATTTGCCCATAAGGGTTGATGCATTTTCAAACGAAGGTGTTTCAATGGGTTGGTAACCAAAACATTCAAAATGACGTCGCATGACATTCATAATGTAATTGCGTTTGGTCACTTCATTGGATGAAAGATCGCGTGTTCCCGTGGGAAGTCCAGGTTTTTGTGCCATAAGGGTAGGTTATTTTCATAGAAACCGTTGCAAATATCGGACATTTCGCAAACGTAAACCAAGGACTGTTTCAACATTTTTGGGAATGCTCATCGGGGCACCGATGCGTTAGGGATTGCGGCATTGTTGAAGCTCGCCCGAGGTAACGAGGGCAGCGACTGCCAAAAGCCCGGCCAACGCCCAAAAAATCTGAATCATTCCTGTAACAAAATGGCAGCCTCGTCTACTTATGGAATACCATGAATGGAGTTTTTCGCGAAAATATAAAGATTGCATTGGGGGCTATTCGCTCGCAATTGTTACGCACCGTGCTGACGATTTTGATCATTGCCTTAGGGATTATGGCTTTAGTGGGCATTTTGACCGTGGTGGCCGCTTTGGACAATACATTGAATTCGAAATTTGCCGCCATGGGATCGAATACGTTTAATATCAACCAATACGAATTTACTTCGCGACGGCGTGGTGGCGGTGAAATCGAGAAAATAAATCCGATCATCTCCTACCCCAATGCCAAAGCTTTTAAAGAAAAATACGACTATCCAGCAACCCAAACGTCTATTTATTTTACAGCGACAGCCAAGGCGGAGGTGAAATATGAAAACGAAAAAACCGAGCCAGCCATTTCGGTTTTGGGTGTGGATGAGTTTTATGTTCCCAACACGGGTTCGGAAGTGATTCAAGGACGGAATTTCAATGTTTTTGATATCACCAACAATGCATATGTATGCTTGCTAGGCAATGATTTTGTGAAAGAAGGGTTACTGAAAGACGTGACCAATCCGATTGACAAAATCATTACCATTCGCGGGGCTAAGTTTCGCGTCATTGGGATTCTCAAAGAAAAAGGGTCTACGTTTGGCAACAATCAGGACCAACGCGTGATGATCCCGATACAGATCGCCCGATCGCTGTTTTCGGCACCTAATATCAATTATACCTTGAGTACGATGGTAATGCGCCAAGAAATTTTGGATGCGGCCATTGACCACGCGCGTTTAACGATGCGACGTGTACGTCATTTGAATCCGGTGGAGGACAATAATTTTGGAATTTCACGCAGTGATGATTTGGTGCAACGTATTGCTGAGACGACAGGAACCTTGAATATCTCGGCTTTTGTGATTGGTTTGGTGACCATTTTGGGATCGTCGATTGCCTTGATGAACATCATGATTGTTTCGGTCACCGAGCGTACGCGTGAAATTGGCGTACGGAAATCGCTTGGGGCCAAACGAAGTACGATTGCCTGGCAATTTTTTATGGAAACCCTTGTCATTGGGCAGTTGGGTGGATTAGTAGGAATGCTTTTGGGTATAGGAATTGGCTATCTTTTTGCTTCCTTCTTTGATTTTGCATTTACGATTCCATGGATGGCCATGATTGCAGCCTTTATTACCAGCTTTATTGTAGCGATTGTTTCCGGATTGTATCCGGCTTTGAAAGCCTCCAAACTCGATCCAGTAGAGGCGCTTCGTTACGAATAGTCAGCGTTCGCAACGCAGCATCCGATCATTTCCAAACAAATCCTTACGTAAGATAACCGACGTAAATCCGAGTTGCTCCATAAGTTGCTTGGTTTCGACTCCTAAGTATTGATTTATTTCAAAGTATAGCTTCCCTCCTTTTTTTAAATGGTTGAGCGCAAACTGTCCAATATGACGGTAAAATAATAAGGCATCTTCATCTTCGACAAATAAGGCCAAATGGGGTTCGTGTTTTAATACATTAGGTTGAATCTCGTGTTTTTCCAACTGCCGAACATAAGGAGGATTGGACACAATAATATCAAAAAATTGATTGTTGAATCGAGTCGCCATGGCAGTAGAATCCAAAGCATTTTCATGCATGAACTGCACGTTTACCGCATTGTACTTGGCGTTTCGTTGGGCAATGGCCAATGCTTCGGAAGAAATATCAATGGCTGCGACGCTTGCCTTCGGACGATTTTTGGCAATGGCAATAGGAATACACCCAGTTCCCGTACCGATATCGAGTATTGCGCTGGTACAATTGGGGGCATCATTGAGTATCCATGCCACTAGTTCCTCCGTTTCGGGACGCGGAATTAAAGTAGCGGGCGTCACTTCAAATTGTAAATCATAAAAAAAGGTGGTTCCAATAATATACTGTATGGGTTCAAACTGTTGTAAGGCTTGGAATGCCGCTTGCCAACGTTCGGGTTGCGTTGTAGTTAAATCGGGAGTTAGCACCAAATCAATACGTTTTTTAGACTCATAAGCTTCGAGCAATAATTCAAAGAAACGACGCGCTTCTTCAGCATCATACAGCAAACTCAGTTGCGCTTCAAATTGTGCTTTCAATTGACGTAATTCCATAATTAAAGTGATTTTATCATCCATACAGGACAGCTGATGTGGCCGGTACTTCCCATGGGTGCATCCAAATAGGTAAATCCCATTTTTTGGTATACGTGTTGAGCAGCTTTCATTTGGGGTAGCGTTTCTAAATAACAGTATTGAAAGCCCCGTTGAGCCGCCGCTTCTAAACATTGTTGAATCATTTGTTGGCCCACGCCTTTACCGCGAACTTCAGGAAGGAAATACATTTTTTGCAATTCGCAAGTCTCCAAGGCTCCTTCATCGAGAGGGGCTATTCCGCCACCGCCCAGTATACGGCCTTCGGATTCTATAACAAAGTACACGGACTTGGGAGCTTGATACGATTCGAATAAGTAATCCAACTGTGGATCGGCGTAGGCAGTTCCGGTGCGTGGATAACCTTCCTGTTCAAAAACGGCACGAATCACGTTCGCAATAGGTGCGTTATCGTCGGGTTGAATTTTACGTATCGATATGGATTTCATTTGCGGGGTAATCGTATTTTTGTGGGGTGAAGATACATGAAAAATACATGCAACGGTGCTTGCAATTGGCAGAAAATGGCGTGGGGACCACCTATCCGAATCCAATGGTGGGCAGCGTGATTGTGCATAACGACAGGATTATTGGCGAAGGTTGGCATCGCAAAGCAGGTGAACCTCATGCCGAAGTGATGGCGGTACGGTCGGTTAAAAATCCGAAACTCTTGAAGGAAGCTACAATTTATGTGAGTTTGGAACCGTGTAGTCACTTTGGAAAAACGCCTCCTTGTAGTGATTTAATTTTGGAAAAAGGGATCCCGACCGTGGTGGTGGGGACTGTAGATCCTTTTGCAGCCGTGGCGGGTCGTGGGATTCAAAAACTCCGTGAAGCAGGACGAACTGTGGTGGTAGGGGTGTTGGAACGCGAATGCCAATGGCTGAATCGTCGTTTTTTTACCTTTCACAACGAGCAGCGTCCCTATATTATATTGAAGTGGGCTCAAACGGCCGACGGTTTTATAGCGCCTTTGCAAAAAGAGACCCAAAAGCCCGTTTGGATTTCGAATACCTATGCCCGCCAAAAAGTGCATCAATGGCGCAGTGAAGAGCAAGCGATTTTGGTGGGAACTAAAACGGTATTGGATGACAATCCACAGTTGGACACCCGTGACTGGCATGGAAATGCTCCGACTCGTATCGTTTTGGATCGCGAGGGAAAAATCGACCGTTCCTATCGCATTATGGATGGAACACAACCTACTTTGGTGATCACGGAGGCTAAAAAAAGTTTGTTGGACAACCGAGTTGCGTATCAAAATTGTATATTTGATAGTTCACTCCCCCAACAAATTGCTAGAATTTTATACCAAAAAGGACTGCAATCAATAATAATAGAAGGGGGTTCAAAAACCCTACAGCTTTTTATTGATGCGGGGGTATGGGATGAAGCTCGGGTTTTTGAAAGTGCGGAACTATGGGGTCAAGGCATCCCTGCACCACGTTTTGAAGCCCATTCCGCTCGAAGTGAAAAAATAGAGGACAATAACCTAAATTGGTATTACCGTTATGATTAACGCAATCATTTTTGACTTTGGCGATATCTTCATCAATTTGGAGAAAGAAGCGCAAATTGAAGCATTTAAAAAACTAGGGTTAGACGCACCCAATGACGACTTAATTGCACAAAATGATTTGTTTGAAAAAGGAAAAATCACCGAACAGCAGTTTTTGGAATCCTTTCAGCGCTTCATTCCCAAAGCCACTTTGTTGGAAATTCGAGAAGCTTGGAATACGATTATTGGGGAATTTCCTTTGGAACGATTGGAGTTTTTACAAATGATTTCAAAAAAGTACCGGTTGTTTTTGCTGACCAATACCGATGAAATTCACATCAGTCGGTTTGAACATAAAGTGGGGATGTCTTTTTACACCGATTTTTACAATTGTTTTGAAAAGGTGTTCTATTCCTACGAAATGGGCATGCGCAAACCCGAACCCGAAATATTTACGCATATCCTGAACAAATATGACCTGTCGCCCAAACGCACTTTGTTTATCGATGACAAAAAGGTCAATACCGACGCCGCAGAAGCCCTGGGATTGTATGTATGGAACTTACAAGTAGGTCAAGAAGATGTGACCGAGTTGTTTCAGCATAAGGAGTTTCCGTTGTAGGGATTAGTGATTAGTGATTAGTGACTAGTGACTAGACATTGGATTTTAAACATTAAAAAATTTCTTTTTTATTAATGTTTACACTTCATTAAACCCATTCCACTTTTACACACTGCCTCATTACCTCATTGACTCATTTACAAATTGCTTCATTTGCACATAACCCGCGTTAGGGAATGAGGGAATGTTGGAGCTCGCCTAAGGCACGAGGGCAGCGACTCCCGAAAGCCCGGGCCGGAGGTAACGCCCAAAATCGAAAGAATCTTATTATTTTTACGGTCTAAATTTTTTTGATCTTTGAAGGATACCTATCGTACTATTGCCGCGTCGACTATACCGGTTCTTTTTAAAGAAAAACAGAGTAAGTTTTTGGGCTATGCGTTTCCCGTTGCAACTGAAGCAGACGTAAAAATGCATTTGGAACGGCTTCGAAAGGAACATGTGGGAGCGGTTCATTTTTGTTATGCGTATCAATTGGGAGCAGAGACAATACAGTATCGCGCCAACGATGATGGAGAACCTTCTAACTCAGCTGGGATGCCTATTTATGGACAGTTGTTGTCGTTTGATCTTACCAATGTTTTGGTTGTGGTGGTTCGGTATTATGGGGGCATTAAATTGGGCGTTGGGGGACTCATCGCAGCGTACCGAACGACAGCACAACTCGCCTTGGAAACGGCACGTATTGAAGAACGCACAATTGATGTTCAATTTAAAATTAGTTTCGACTATCCGATGCTCAACAAAGTCATGCGTTTGGTCAAAGAACAGCAATTATCAATTATCCATCAGTCGCATGCATTGCAATGTGAACTAATTGTAGCAACCCGTAAAAAGAATGTTGAAAAATTACAGGGAGCGCTTGCGGCTTGGCATGAAATTTTATGGGAATTGATCGATTAAGAAATGGGTTCAATAATAGCCAAAACTTCGGCGGGTGGCACCACGGGACGACCCGTTTTCACATCAACAAAAACCAAGATAAAATGTGCAGTTGTTAATAACTCATCGGATTCACTGCGAATTTCGCAATCAAATTCAATCTTCACTCCTTTATATTGCCGTAATCGCGTAATGACTGTGAGAAGATCGTCGTAGCGCGCTGGTTTTTTATAGTTAATGTGCATGGAAACAATGGGCAAAGCCACACCGCTCTCTTCCAGTGCTTTATAAGAAATCCCTTGATTTCTAAGCCATTCCACGCGACCGATTTCAAAATACGGGACATAACTCCCATGATATACTACGCCCATTTGATCGGTTTCACTGTAACGAACGCGAATTTGTATTTCGTTTAATTTCATCTATATTTTTATGCTGTTAATCTATGATTTCAATTTTCTTTACAACAATATTTTCAAAAAATCAATAGGCTTTAATTTTTTTTTAACCAAAATTGTTCACATATTTGTTAACCCAAAATCAGGGAATATTTTCCCACTTTTCCTCAGCAACAGAACCTTTAACTAAAGTATTAATTTTAACAGATTTATGAGTAAAACTGCGCAATCAGTATGGGAAAATTGTCTGTCTTTTATCAAGGACAATATTCAAGAGCAAGCTTACAAAACTTGGTTTGAACCGATCAAATCCGTTGAACTTACTGATAATGCGTTGTACATTCAAGTTCCTAGTAAATTCTTTTACGAATGGCTAGAGGAACACTATGTAAAGCTGTTAAAAGTTGCCCTTACCCGTGAGCTTGGGAAAAACGCAAAGTTACTGTATAAAATTAAGATGGAAAACACCTACGGCAACAAACAGCCGTTTACAGAACAGTTGCCTAGCGCTCACCGCAGCCCGATTAAATCGCAGAATGTGGATGCTCCGTATAAAAACTTGAATCCTGAACTCAAAAATCCGTTTGTGATTCCGGGCATTCGCAATGTAAAAATCGAGTCGCAATTAAATCCGAATTACAGTTTTGACAACTTTTTGGAGGGCGATTCCAATCGTTTGGCGCGCTCGGCTGGTTTGGCAGTTGCCAACAAACCTGGGGGAACATCTTTCAATCCCTTGTTAATTTTCGGTGGTGTTGGATTGGGAAAAACCCATTTGGCCCATGCGATTGGCGTAGAAATCAAGGACAAGTATCCAGAAAAAACAGTATTATACATTTCGGCCGAAGTGTTCACCCAACAATATATTGATTCGGTAAAAAAGAACAACCGTAATGATTTTATCCATTTTTATCAATTAATTGATGTTTTAATCATTGATGATGTTCAATTTTTATCGGGTAAATCGGGAACACAAGATGTGTTTTTCCATATTTTCAACTACTTGCACCAGAATGGCAAACAAGTGATTTTGACTTCGGACAAGGCGCCTGTCGATATGCAAGATATTGAGCAACGCTTGTTGTCGCGATTTAAGTGGGGACTCTCTGCAGAGCTTCACCAACCCGATTATGAAACGCGTGTTTCGATTTTGCGCAACATTTTATACCGCGACGGCGTAGAAATGCCCAATGAGATCGTGGAATACGTTGCCCAAAATATTAAATCCAACGTACGTGAATTGGAAGGGGCCATTATTTCACTCATCGCACAATCGTCTTTCAACAAAAAAGAGGTTACCCTCGACTTGGCGAAAAGCATTGTAGAGAAGTTTGTGAAAAATGTGAAACGCGAGATTTCTATCGACTATATCCAAAAAGTAGTTTCCGATTATTTCCAACTCGACATTGACACGTTACAGTCCAAAACACGTAAACGTCACGTGGTGCAAGCGCGCCAATTAGCCATGTTTTTTGCTAAAAAATTTACTAAGGCTTCGTTAGCTAACATTGGAGCTCAAATCGGAGATCGCGATCACGCTACGGTTTTACATGCCTGTAAAACAGTCGACAACCTTGTGGCTACCGACAAACAGTTTAAAAAGTTTGTGGAAGATATCAACAAAAAGTTGTCGTTGTAGTTGGGTTTCGTACTTTTGTGCGAAACTCTTAGCCTAGTATCATGTCCGTAAAAATTTTGATGGTTTGCTTAGGAAACATCTGTCGTTCTCCATTAGCAGAGGGTCTTTTAGCCTCTAAATTACCGCAAGATCTATTCTTCGTGGACTCGGCGGGTACGGGAAATTATCATGTGGGACGTCAACCCGATGCGCGATCCATAGCCACTGCTGAGAAAAATGGGATCTCTATTGCGCAACAACGCGCCCGACAATTTACCTCTCGCGACTTTGACATCTTTGATTTTATTTTCGTTATGGACAATTCCAATTACGACGATGTGATTGCCTTGGCAAAAAACGAATCCCACAAACAAAAAGTCGATTTGATTCTCAACACCTTGTTTCCCGGCGACAATGTCGATGTTCCCGATCCGTACTACGGTTTGCAAAATGGTTTCGATATGGTGTATGAAATGCTTGACGAAGCCACAGACATTATTGCGCAACGTTTATTGGAAAAATCGAGCTAATGGAATCAAATCCCAAAGGCAAACTCTACCTCATCCCTATTCCCCTCGGCGACAACAACCCCATGGAAGTATTGCCTTTCACGGTACAACGGGTAATAGAAACCTTAGATCATTATGTGGTTGAAAACGAGAAAACAGCCCGGCGATTTATCAAAAAAATTGCCCCTGAAAAATCGCAACCTTCTTTACACCTTCGCACCTTAAACAAACATACTGAAGTTCAAGAACACCGCAGCATGATTCAACCTTGTTTGGAAGGAATATCCGTAGGTTTGATGAGTGAAGCCGGTTGCCCAGGCGTAGCAGATCCAGGGGCGGTAATCGTGAAATTAGCGCATGAATTAGGCATACAAGTGATTCCCTTGGTGGGACCATCCTCAATTTTACTTGCTTTAATGTCCAGTGGTATGAATGGCCAAAGTTTTGCTTTCAACGGGTATTTACCGATTGATAAAAGTGAAAAGAAAACTACCTTAAAAAACTGGGAACGTCTTTCTCTGGAACGCAATCAGTCGCAATTGTTTATCGAAACACCGTATCGAAACAACAAACTCATGGAAGATTTAATACAAACCTTGCATCCCAACACCTTACTTTGTGTAGCAACTGATATTACGCTTCCTACCGAATACATCAAAACTTTACGAATCGCGGACTGGAAACGAAGTAAAGTAGACTTAGACAAACGACCGACGTTATTCATACTTCATAAAAACACATAAAAAAACCTCCCTTTTGGAGGTTTGTTTTTTAATCTACTTTCGGATTTTTCTCGGCTTTAATCTGGTGAGTTTCATATCCTGCAAACCGTTTCATATAAGTCTTCACCGAGGTTCCATAGCCATCGCGGCATTTGCGTTTCCCTTGCGATTCTAAGAAACGACGTACCGAACCTGGCCCTCCCAAATGAGCTGCCGCTAAAATACCTGACTCGGTAATATAGACCCCATCAATGGTTTTTCCACGATAGTATTTGATTTCCTCTTGCAATATCCATTTGTGTTTTTTCAATAAGACTACAAAGGCTTTTTCCTGCATTTCAGGACTACGCATAAATACAGAAGGATTATGAACCCCAATAGCGGCTAATGTTTGTTTCCCAAATTGATATTTTCCCATAAATCCTTTAGAATTTACCTTTCGGTAATTGCCTTGTGATTCCTTAAAAGCAAGTGCTTCACGGAAACCAATAAAATATTTTCCCGTAAAAGGGATGGCATTGTGGGTATAATCTGAGGGGTTTAAAGAAGGATATTGATACAACAACTCCTCGTCTTCACTAATGTGAAACCAATCGTGTTCTTCAACATCGAGCGGTTTAAATGCGGAACTAATAAATCCAATAACAAGTAAAATGGTAAGGTAATACGTCCATTTTCTGATCATAAAGTGTGTTTTCCAAGCCCTGTCACCACTTGATTAGCGGGGGCAAATATATGAACTTTTTTAATATAAAACTTGAATATCAGGCAGTTAATTAATCCTTAAAAGTAAATCCAATGCCCAATCCACTTTCCGGAGGCTTGATATTCAAGGGTTGGCGCTGGAATTTTCACCACATTAAAGAGTGAAAAAAGGGTCTTTAAAAGTCTATTATTTGTGCGTATTTTGGTTAGATTAATATCCAAACTAAGATAAAACTGCCGCTGACGCATATCATTGGCTCCTTCTAAAAGCGCTACTGACTCACTCCGTCCGGCGAGCATTCCGTCGGCTCCATATCCAAAGGCAATGTTAAGCCAAGGTGGAATTTTTGTGGATTTAAAAAAATCGGCTAGCGTAAACGACAACCAGTACGTTTGTCCATTATAATCTTTGAGCAGTTGCTCTTGAAAACTTGCTCCTAAAATAGTGGGGCGTTGCGACGCAAAATGGGTTTGTTGGAAGGAAAACTTGGGAACAATTCGCTGCTCCTTCCACAGCAATTCTTGCCCCACATACAAAGCCGTTCCTGACGTATTGGCAATAACATCACCCCAGGAGGCACCCCATTCGGCAGAAAACCCATCAAAAACCTCCACAACCGTCATAAAAGCTAAAGCGGAGGCAGAACCATAGAGCAACTGACTTTTGGACGACATGCCTGCCCAGCGAAACGATTCGGCGCCCAATCGACTTAAATGGTAACAGGAAAACACATGACCTGCTTTATCCATTTGTAGCCAATCATCATTGTCATTTATGAAATGAAATTGCGATTGGGGATACGCTTTGTACCATAATTGATGGAGACCAACCAATGCCGACGTTGCTAATCCAGCGGTAGAAAGAACAACGGCATTTCTACGCGGAATATGTAAGGTGTCCGATGGTTTTAGAAATGAAAACGGTTCCTGTTGTGCATAAAGACTCCCTGAAAAGAGTCCAATAAATAAAAGCAACCACCGAAACATTCCTAGCGAATTGTACCCGTTGAATTAATCCAGTCGGCGTAACGTTTTGCATTGACTTGATGCTCTGCATAGGAAGACGCAAATTCATGATAACCAAAACGATCGACACTTGCACAGAAGAAGATAAAATTGTGTTTTTCAGGATGTAAGACCGCATCAATGGCGGAGATGTCAGGCATGGCAATCGGGCCAGGAGGTAATCCTGGAAACACATAGGTATTGTAGGGTGAGTCTAACGATAAATCGGCAAATAAAACCCTTTTAATCACTTGCGTAAAATCATTGGACTGTAACTTCAACGCATAAATAACTGTGGGATCCGCTTGCAATGGCATTCCTTGATTAAGACGATTCAAATAGGCACCAGCAACGCGAGGACGTTCATCTTTTTTAACGGTTTCTTTGTGTACAATGGAGGCAAGCGTAATCACTTCAACTGGAGACATCCCAAGTTTTTCAGCCTTAGCTACCCGATCGGCATTCCAAAAACGCTTGTATTCTTGGAGCATTTTATCGCGAAATTTCTCCGCCGAAACATTCCAATAAAATTCATACGAATTGGGAATGAACATCGCCATCACATTTTCTTTGGTAAAACCATTTTCTTTTAAAAATACACTATCCCGAAACACCTTCATAAGTTGGGTCGTATCGGGTTCAATCTGCTGACTAAAACGCACACACAAATCCTCCAAACGTTCTTGGTTGTTGAAGGTTAGTTTTACGGGTCTGTTGTGACGTAAAGCGGCCACCAAACCGAAGTTCCCCATTCCTTTCTCCAATAAAAACCGGCCGGGCTTCACATTTTTGTCGTAACGACGAAGCGCCGCCATATTTTCAAAACCGCCCATACCGTTGATGTAGGGCGCCATTATTTTTTTGACATCTTCAAAGGTAGACCCTGTAGGAATAGTAACCCATTTCTCATTTTCATTGAAAGTAGTATTGGAAGCAAAAAAACGCAGGTAACCCGCTATTCCTATAAGCAAAGCCAAACCTCCAAGGATGTAAAGTAGTTTTTTCTTATTCGCAAACATGTTCGTTGTTTTTGTTTTGAATCAATTGATAAAGTGCTTCATCCAAATACTGCCCGTTTCGATAAATCCAATCTTTTTTCAGGCCAATTTTTTGAAAGCCAAATGTAGTAAAAAGAGCTATGCTTGCGGTATTTTCTACGCTAATATTTGCATAGACTTGATGCAATTGTAGGTAATGAAAAGCATACTTGATCAATAACTCCAAGGCTTCTTTTCCTAGGCCCTTACCGCGATCATCTTCATTTTTGATAAGGATGCCAATTCCTGCACGTCGATGCACTGGGTCAAAATCGAAAAGATCAATCAAGCCAATAGCCGTCTCCGATTCCTGCAAACAAATGGCTAAACGAAGCTGTTTGACTTCAAAAATATCTTGATGCGCGTTTTCTAAATATTGCCGAATCAAAAACCGACTATAGGGCGTGAGGGTATGACTCACCTCCCAAATGGATTCGTCATTTTCAATAGCATATAAAAATTCTAAATCCTCAGGCTCTAAGGCACGTAGATAAACTGAATGTCCGCGTAATGTTTGCATCAGAGTTCTATTTTTCCTTCAAAAACAAAAGCAGCCGGTCCGATTAAATGCACTTGGGTGTATTTTCCATCCACTACCGTAAAGGAAACTTGTAGCTTCCCTCCTTCTACTTCTAAATCAATCCAAAAGGCATTCGTTTTTCCCAGCGCTTGCATGGCAATGGCAACGGCTGTAGCACCCGTTCCGCAAGACAGCGTTTCATCTTCTACTCCCCGTTCATAGGTTCGCAATCGAAAATGATTATCGCTCAATGGTTGCACAAAATTGACATTACTGCCCGCCTGTCCGTACAATTTTGAATACCGAATGGCTGCCCCTTCTTTTTTTACATCAAGCTGATTCAAATCGTCGACCAAGGTTACATGATGCGGCGAACCCGTGTTGAGAAAAACATAATCGGGTTGAAACGAAATTTCGTTTACATCTATCATTTGTAGTGAGACCACATCTGAATCGGAAATCGTTGCATGATGCAAACCATCAACAGCCAAAAAAGTAGCTTTCTCTTGTATAATGCCCAACTTTTTGGCAAAAGCGGTCAAACAACGCCCTCCGTTTCCACACATGCTACTCTCTTGTCCGTCGGCATTGTAATACACCATTTTAAAATCGACCTTTTCGGCAGACGAGTCGGTCAAATTTTCACTTTCTAACAGAATCAACCCATCGGCTCCAATGCCAAAGCGACGGTCGCACATATATTGGATGGTTTTGGTATCATTTTTGGGAAACGTGAGTTGACGGTTGTCAATCATTATAAAGTCGTTTCCTGTGCCGTGGTATTTGTAAAAGGGAATAGTCATTTTTATACGAACCTAAAGTACAAAGTTACAAATATTAAAGGCACGCCAAACAATGTTAAACGAGCGTTAAAGGAAAAATGACCACGTAATAATTTTATAATTTTGAGGTTAAATTGTATATAAAAATTTGATGTATGAAACGATATAGTGTGTTATTATTCCTAGCCTTTTTTAGTGGAGCGACCACTTTGGTAGGGTATAAACTATTTTTTGAATCCAATCGCAATGGGAATTCGATTGTGACTATGGCGCCTCAATATGGAGCACGAAATGTGGCCTTGGGAGCTGAAAATATAGATTTCACATCGGCTGCCGATCAAGCGGTACATACCGTAGTTCACGTTAAAAATGTTTCGGTTCGTACTGTTTACGACCCGATTCGTGAATTTTTTTATGGCTCGCGCGGCGGCATTCAACAAGAGCAAATCGGCACCGGTTCGGGCGTAATTATTTCGCAAGATGGTTATATTGTGACCAATAACCATGTCATCAAAGACGCCAATCAACTTGAGGTGACCTTAAACAATAAAAAGGTATACAAGGCGAAGTTAATTGGAACCGATTCTAAAATGGACATCGCTTTGTTAAAAATTGATGCCGATGAGAAACTCCCCTATGCTACCTTTGCTGATTCAGATCAAGTTCGTGTAGGGGAATGGGTGTTGGCGGTAGGAAATCCGTACAATCTAACCTCAACCGTAACAGCGGGTATTGTATCGGCAAAAGCGCGTAATTTGGACACCAATGGCATTCAATCCTTTATTCAAACAGATGCTGCGGTGAATCCTGGAAATAGTGGCGGTGCTTTGGTCAATACGCGTGGCGAGTTGATTGGAATCAATACGATGATTTCGTCCCCTACAGGAAGTTATGCGGGATACTCTTTTGCCGTACCTTCCAACATTACCCGAAAAATCATTGAAGACATCATGGAATTTGGGAATGTACAACGCGGTGTTTTGGGCGCCGTTGGAAATGAACTGAATGGGGTTCGTGCCAAAGAGTTGGGCATCAAGCAAACAGAAGGTTATTACATTACCAATGTGATTGAAAATTCGGGGGCGTCCAAAGCAGGCATCAAAAAAGGCGATGTTATTGTAAAATTGGACAACCAAAAGATAACTACGTATCCTGAGTTGACGGGTTATTTGAATACCAAACGACCCAACGACAAAATCAATGTTACGGTTATTCGAGAAGGTCAAACAAAGGTTATTCCAGTTACCTTAGTTAAAAACGATGTAATCAATACAGAATTTAGAGGTTTGGAATTGGAAAATCTATCGGCAGCCGATAAAAAAAGATACAACATTGAATCGGGAGTGCGGATTAAAAATGTGACCAATGAGCGATTACTACCGTACAAAGACGAACTGATTGGTAGTATTATTTTGAGTATTGATAATACGAACGCGGCCGATGTAGAGGCAGTATCCAAAATGCTCGGAAACAAAGATGACCGCGAAGGCGCTAGTATCCGTTTACTTACCAAAAATGGTCAGATTTTACGCTTTATTATTTAACAAAAATCTCGAAGACAAAACAATAGCCATTCGAATGTACGGGTGGCTATTTTTTTTGAAAAAAATGTTTCAAATAATTTTACGAAAACGTTATCGTTAATTACTTTTGCACCAAATTCAAAAAAACACAACTCCACTTTATCTTTTCAATCATGACAACAAACCAACAGTACGAAAAGGAACTTGCTTTTCAAGTTGACCGAAGAAAAGCAGCCATCGACATCATCAAAATTGTGAGTGATTTATGGTATGATAAATCCATAGAGTTAATCTTCTTCCGCAATCCTTTGTTGAATCGAAATGTTAGCGATGTAATGAACTTGCATGAATATGCGGGGGAATTCATTCAAAAACCGATTAATGTTTTTGATACTGTTGAAATTGCAAAAGCCTTATCTAATCTTGATTTACCGCCATCGCGAATTGACATTGGGAAGCTTACTTTCGAATTTCATTTAGAGACTAATACCGTTCACGATCCACGTGCTTTTGTGATTGATCGTCTAAAAGACTCCAAAAAATCACAGGAAATCAAACCTAAAGATGTGGTGTTGTATGGTTTTGGCCGTATTGGTCGTTTACTCGCTCGAGAAATGATGAGTAAAATTGGTAAAGGCGAGCAATTGCGTTTACGCGCCATCGTAACCCGTGATCGCAACGATGCGCAGTCGTTGGAAAAAAGAGCTTCATTGTTGCGTTATGACTCAGTACATGGCGATTTTGAAGGATCTGTTTCTGCCGATATCGATAATAATGCACTTGTTATCAATGGAACAACGGTACATATCATCACAGCCTCAGGTCCCGAGGAAATTGATTATACCCAATTCGGGATTGAAGATGCTTTAGTCATTGATAATACGGGGGCGTTTACTACAGAGGAAGCGTTAAAAAGACATTTGATATCCAAAGGCGTTGAAAAAGTATTGCTTACAGCGCCTGGAAAAGGTGTGCCCAATATTGTTCACGGAGTAAATCACAACGATTACAATCCGGATGAAGTTAAAATTTATTCCGCAGCGTCGTGTACCACTAATGCAATCACACCCGTTTTGAAAGCCATTGAAGATACCCTTGGTGTAGTGAAAGGACATTTAGAAACAATACATGCCTACACCAACGATCAGAATTTGGTAGATAACATGCACAAAAAATACCGTCGCGGAAGAGCAGCGGCTCTCAATATGGTGATTACCGAAACGGGAGCAGGAAGTGCTGTCGCAAAAGCCTTACCGAGTTTGGCTGAAAAACTGACTTCCAATGCGATTCGCGTTCCCGTGCCCAATGGCTCGTTGGTCGTATTGAATTTGGAAGTGGGAAAAACCACTACCGTTGAAGAAGTCAACAATATCATGCGGAAGTATGCCTTAGAAGGCGAATTAGTGGAGCAAATTAAATACTCGCTCAATAACGAATTGGTGTCTTCTGATATTGTAGGCACTTCAGCCCCATCAATTTATGACAGCAACGCTACAATCGTTTCAGGAGATGGAAAAAATATTGTGTTGTATGTGTGGTATGACAACGAATATGGATACAGTCATCAGGTTATACGCCTAGCAAAATACATTTCTAAAGTACGACGCTATACGTACTATTAATAGTTATTAATTCGTAAAAAAAAGTCCAGTGCTCCTTAAGCACTGGACTTTTTTTTGAAATAATCCGAAAAATACTACAATTCAACGCATTGTTGTTTCTTTTTTTATAAATTTTCTTACATTCGCTTTTAGATAGACCCCAAACTACTAATGTATGAAACAATGCACCACCCTAATGCTGCTGTTGTTTGCTTCATTGGCAACAGCACAAAACTCAGGTAATGAGCATAGCGTTAAAATGTATCGGTACGGCTATAATGGCATGGAATTGATAGCCACATCATCCAAAGAGACCATTATAGTGAGCACGTACAATTCAAAACTCAGCATCAAAGAAGACATTGCACAAAAGGTTTTCCACTATTATTGGGATAATTTACGCAATCATGTTTCCGAACCTGTAACAGTAACTATTGAAGGAGAAAATGCAAAAGTAACGGGTAAATGTGTAGTAATTAAAAAAGGAAAACTTACGGCAGTCGAGTTTCACTTTGAGAAAATCGAATGGCCAAATGGCATCATCGAAGTGCACCGAATGTATCAAGATTAAAAAATAGTCTACATATTTTTTTAAACTCCTCCAAGCGGGGAGTTTTTTATTACAGCAAAATATAAAGTAAGTATTTTATTACATTTATATACAATAATTACTTTTTATCGATTTTATTTTACTTTTATCGATTTTGTTCGTATACTTGATTCAAGAATGTGAACACGTTTAACAATTCAGCCCCAAATCGAATTGTAACTTAACCTACGAATCTATGCGATACATTATCATTCTTATTATGGGGATGATGAGTATGGGACAACGTTTTGCACAAGGGAACACAATCAAACCTTATGCTTATGGCAAAAATGGTATGGAATATATCGTTCGTTACCAAAGTGGTCATACTGTAATTGTAAGTACATTTCATGCTCGAGCAGATTTGGTGGAACCTATTTCCAAAGCGATGTTTCAATACTTTACCCAAAACAAACCCATCTCTGGAGCTTGGATTACGCTTGAAGTTGAGGGCGCTAAAGTATCGGGGAGTTGTATCATCAAAGAAATCGATCGGTTGACATCTGTGGAATTTCATTATGATACTGTAGTACGGAGCAATGGAATAACCGAGGTGTATAGACCCGTTCGTCCCGACGTCCCCACGAGTAGAGCACAAAGTGCTATTGCCATTGAACAATAATGCTCATATTATATTTTGTTTTAGGTTATTACGAAAAACGCCCCTTGTGCAAGGGGCGTTTTTTTATTGCAAATGTATTACTAACCGTTTAGGCTTTCCCAGCGGCAGCAATAAGATTCAAGGCTGAACCCGCTTTAAACCATTCGATTTGACCCTCATTGTAACTGTGATTAGCCAAGATCGTTTCTTTAGACCCATCAGCATGAACCACTTCAATTGATAAGGGCTTTCCTGGCGCGAATGCTGTCAAGTCCACAAAGTTGAATGTATCGTCTTCTAGGATTTTATCGTAATCAGCTTCGTTGGCAAAAGTTAGCGCCAACATCCCTTGCTTCTTAAGATTGGTTTCGTGAATTCGAGCAAATGATTTTACCAAAACAGCCGAAACCCCTAAGTGTCTTGGTTCCATAGCTGCATGTTCACGCGATGATCCCTCACCATAGTTTTGGTCTCCAACTACAATCGATGGAATACCGGCAGCTTTGTATGCACGTTGTACTTTTGGCACTTCATCATAGGCGCCAGTTAACTGATTTTTCACAGAATTTGCTTTTCCATTGAAAGCATTTTCAGCACCAATTAACATATTATTAGAAATATTATCCAAGTGACCACGGAAACGCAACCAAGGACCCGCCATCGAAATGTGGTCGGTGGTACATTTTCCAAACGCTTTAATCAACAACTTAGCTCCTGTAATGTTTTGTCCATTCCAAGGAGTAAAGGGATCCAATAATTGTAAACGCTCTGAAGTAGGCGAAACCACAACTTCAACAGCACTTCCGTCAGACGCAGGCGCTTGGTATCCTGCATCCTCTACATCAAAACCACGGTTGGGTAATTCATCACCCACAGGTGGATTTAATTTAATCGCTTCTCCGTTATCATTCAATAACGTATCGGTAATCGGATTAAAGTCCAAACGACCTGAAATAGCCAATGCCGCCACCATCTCAGGTGAAGTTACGAAAGCATGGGTGTTTGGATTTCCATCGGCACGTTTAGAAAAGTTACGGTTGAACGAATGCACAATGGTGTTTTTCTCGCCTTTATCAGCACCTTCACGATCCCACTGACCGATACAAGGACCACACGCATTCGTAAATACTTTGGTTCCCATTTTTTCAAAAGCAGCCAAAATACCATCACGCTCGATTGTAAAACGAATCTGCTCTGAACCTGGATTAATACCAAACTCGGCTTTTGGAGTAACATTATTCGCCACAGCTTGTTCAACAATAGAAACAGCACGTGACATATCTTCGTAAGAAGAGTTCGTACAAGATCCAATTAACCCCCACTCTACTTTCAATGGCCAACCATTTTTAGCGGCCTCATCTTTCATTTTTGAAACAGGTGTTCCGCGATCGGGCGTGAAGGGTCCGTTGATATGGGGCTCTAATTCCGAAAGATTAATTTCTATCAATTGGTCGAAATACGACTCAGGATTAGCATATACTTCAGGATCGGCTGTCAAATACGAAGCTACTTGATCGGCAGCATCAACTACATCTTGGCGACCCGTAGCAATCAAATAACGACGCATTGAATCATCATATCCAAAAGTCGAAGTAGTAGCTCCGATTTCGGCACCCATATTACAAATAGTTCCTTTACCTGTACAAGACATTGCTAAGGCTCCTTCGCCGAAATATTCAACAATAGCTCCCGTTCCACCTTTTACCGTTAGAATATCGGCCACTTTCAAAATTACATCTTTAGGAGCGGTCCAACCGTTCAATTTACCGGTAAGTTTTACCCCGATCAATTTAGGGAACTTCAATTCCCAAGACATGCCTGACATTACATCTACGGCATCAGCACCTCCTACACCAATAGCCAACATTCCTAAACCTCCTGCATTTACCGTATGTGAATCGGTACCAATCATCATACCGCCTGGAAAAGCATAATTTTCTAAAACGATCTGGTGAATAATTCCCGAACCTGGCTTCCAGAATCCGATACCGTATTTATTTGAAACGGAAGATAAGAAATCAAATACTTCTTTGGATTGAGAATTGGCTACCGCTAAGTCCGTTTTTGCACCCACTTTGGCTTGGATCAAGTGGTCACAGTGAACCGTTGTTGGAACGGCTACTTTTGATTTCCCTGCATGCATGAATTGTAACAATGCCATTTGTGCGGTTGCATCTTGACAGGCTACCCGGTCTGGTGCAAAATCAACATAATCTTTTCCTCTTGAAAAAGCTTGCGAAGGAGTTCCTTCCCATAAGTGAGCATATAAAATCTTTTCCGAAAGTGTAAGCGGACGACCTACCAATTCACGTGCTTTATCCACACGTTGCGGCATGTTGGCATACACCTTTTTTATCATTTCAATATCAAAAGCCATACATAAAGGTTTATTTGTTTGCAACGCAAATTTACGAAATCGATATTCTTTAAAAAATTTTTAATCAAATATCTTTATCGGAAGAAATAATTTGCTAAAACCATAGTATTGCTATATGATTTTTATTAAAAAGGGAATAATTGAAATAAAAATTAAAATAAGTTGATTTTTTTAACTAAAAAAATAGAGTGAAGAAGAACCGTTATAAATTCATTTCCTTTTTTAGGGCTTTATAAACCAAGGAAAGACCCGAAAACAAAGTGATTAAAACAAGAATTAATATAAAATAGAGCATTGCATTCAAACCTTGCCCCTCCGAACGATTGGTCCAAATTTGAAAAAACACATAGGTGTAATAGCCTGAGAAAACGAAAGCACTACCCGCTAGAAGAAATTGAAGCATGCGCTTTTTCCAAAAAATACTGATGCCTATAATGAGTCCGACTAGCAAGGCAGGATAATAAACGGTTCCAGAACCCAAGTAATGCTCTAGAAACCAAAAAAGAGCCACTCCAAAAAGCAGGAATTCTGGAATCAATGCAACGAACTTTCGTCCCATTACAACAGTTTTTGAATAATCATTTCTTCAGTAATTCCCTCCGCATCGGCTTTATAATTCTTAATGATACGGTGACGTAAAATACCTTCTGCCACCGCTTGAACATTCTCACGATCAGGGGAAAACTTTCCTTGAAATGCGGCATGGGCTTTGGCCGCTAAGATTAAATTTTGAGAAGCCCGAGGACCTGCGCCCCAATCCAAATAATTCTTCACATAGGCGTCGGCCATAGTGCCACCGGGGCGGGTTTTATTGACCAAACTCACCGCATACTCAATCACATTATCCGCCACAGGAATACGGCGAATTAATTGTTGAAAATCGATAATCTCTTGAGCGGTAAATAAGGCATTGATTTCGGGCTTTTGGTCGTTGGTGGTGGACTTAACCACTTGAACTTCTTCCTCAAAAGTGGGATATTCTAGTTTGATCGCAAACATAAATCGGTCCAATTGCGCCTCAGGCAAAGGATAGGTTCCTTCTTGCTCGATGGGATTTTGGGTTGCCAACACAAAATAGGGCAAGTCCAATTTATGGTTAACCCCCGCAATAGTTACCGCACGCTCTTGCATCGCTTCTAAAAGTGCCGCTTGCGTCTTGGGTGGGGTTCGGTTAATTTCATCTGCCAAAATAATATTGGAGAAAACAGGACCTTTGATAAACTTAAATTGTCGGTTTTCATCCAAAATTTCACTTCCTAAAATATCAGAAGGCATCAAATCGGGTGTAAATTGTATCCGTTTAAAATGCAAGCCCAACGCCTGAGCGATGGTATTCACCATTAATGTTTTGGCCAAACCGGGAACCCCAACGAGTAAAGCATGCCCCCCTGAAAAGATACTAAGTAAAATTTGATCAACAACAGCATCTTGGCCGACAATCGCTTTTCCAATTTCGGTTTTTAACTGATTCCGTTTTTCGACAAGATTTTGAATAGCCGTTACATCTGACATAGGAATGCGTTTAAATTATTGTTTTAACCAATTGTTGGTGAATTTACAGTCGCGGTATTCCGCATTGATTTTGATATACGTTTCTTTGATTTTTTCATCAAACCACTTGGCGATCGCTTTTAACTGCTTTTCTTTTAGCGCAAGCTCACGAATCTTCGTGTAATCTTTACTAAAATCAGCCAAATGCTCCTCCATTTTGGAAGTAACTGACATAATGATGTAACGTTTTCCGTTGCGTCCGTCATCGTCAAATAATACTTGTGTCATTTCGCCCCCCTTCAAATTGGACACTTGTCCGTACATTTCGGGATCCATTTTGGTCAATTCAAAGTGGGTATCTTGCGTTTTGGGATTGATTAAAACGCCACCGTTGGCACGCGTCTCTTTTTCATCCGAAAACTTACGAGCCGCTTCCTCAAAAGTCAGCTCTTTATCGGCAATACGCTTCCGCACTAACTCTGCTTTTTCACGCGCCTCTTTGAGCGAAGCACTCGTTACTTTGGGTTTTAATAAAATATGGCGAATCTCTAAATCTTGACCGCGAATTTTTTCCAAGAAAATGATATGGTATCCAAATTCAGTTTCAAAAGGCTCCGAAATTTCCCCTTCCTGAAGTGAGAAGGCTACATCTTTAAACTCTTTGACAAAAGGTGTCTTTTTATTCATTTTATAATACCCTCCCGTCGAACGTGATCCTGGATCTTCTGTATATAAAACAGCTTTGGTAGTAAAACTTGCTCCGTTGAGGACTTCGTTTTTAATTTCCTTCAAGCGATCAATGACCACCTTTTTCTCTTCGTCACTTACTTTGGGATTGATGACAATTCGTGCGACTTCAACTTCAGCGCCAATAAGAGGCAGATCATCTTTGGAAAGACTTTTGAAAAAGGTGCGGGTTTCTTCTGGAGTAATTTCAACAGCACTTACAATTTTTTTAGTCATTTCTGAAGCCAACTGTTGCTGCTTAAGAATGTCAAACAATTCGGTACGGAACTCATCTTCATTGTCTTTCTTAAAGTATTTGACCACCGCATCCATGGATTTTAACTGTTCAACCATGTAGTCAATTTGTTGATTCATCCGTTCTTTGACATCTTCATCTTTCACTTGAATAGAATCTTGAATGGCTTGATGTGCATACAATTTTTCTTCCATCAATTTCCCAAGAATCTGACAGCGGGTAATATCCTTGGTGGATTGCCCTTGACTCTCAATTTCAAGATAGGTCTTGTCAATTTCAGAATCCAAAATATTATAATCACCCACTGTGGCGACAATACCATCGATACGTTTTTTTCGAATTTGTTTTTCTGTAGGTTTTTCAGGCTGCTTTTCGGGTATAATTTCCTGAGCAGACATAGCTACTACTGAAAAAAGGAAAACACTGAGGATTCGAAAGAAGGAAAGAGTATTATTCATGGATGTTTATTTCTTTATTTGTTGTTTTACCCGTTCAAAAACGTCATTATTCACCTTAATGGTAAACTCTTTCTTCAGTTCATTAATCCAATTTTGCTCGAGGTATTGTTGGTATTCGTTGGTCACGCGGCCTTTACATTCTTCCAACGTCTTAATCCCCGCAGGAATGACTTTTCGGATGCGTGTTACATAATAATATTCTCCTTTTTGAGAGACTTCGGTTACTTTAAGATCGGGACTCACATTTTTGGGAAGGGCATCAACCCCATCTTCATAAATCCCATCATACATCATTACATTTAACTTATCGGCCGTATTGAACTTGTCTTTAATCGCTTGTGCAGTGGCTCCTTTTTTTAACATCCCCATGACTTTTTTTATTACATCGGGTTGTGTAGAAGAAAATACTTCCGCATCATAACGCGTTTTCCAAACATATTTCTGCTTGTTGTTTTCGTAAAAAGCGGTTAGCCCTATAGTATCCGTTTTGGATCGTTGCCAAATCTCTTTTTCCATCAAATCAAATAAGAGTAATCCATCACGGTATTCATTCATAATTGCCGCAAATTCGGGATGGTCATTTTCTAAATTCTCGTTGTTATAAGTGGCACGCTGTTCATCCGCAAAACGATCAAAATAATAGTCGGCCAACTTCGTCACAGGCTTCAACCCAGCCGCATTTTTTTGTTGTGTGTAGAGGTAGTCCAAAAAGTTGCCCCCAGTAATTGCTTTTGTCCCCACGGTAAAAAGCGCACCTTGATACTTTGTCAAATCGGCAGGCATTTTCCACTCCCCTTTATAAAAACTATCATCAAGGGTTTTGACCAGTTCTTTATATAATTTATTATCCCGCTTCATCGGGTACTTTTGACGTAATTTTACCGCTAAAGCATCGCTTATTTTACGCGAGCGATCATCACGCGCTATTTTTGTTTCCAACTCAGCCTTCATTTCATCTTTACTGCGTAACGGATACTTTTCGTTGAATTTAACGATATGCCAACCGTATGCGGTTTCAAATGGCTTGGACAACGGCTGCTCTTTACTCAAAGAAAATGCTTCATTTTCAAAAAATTCAGAACTCAACTGACCCGAAGCAAATTTATTCAACAGACCGCCTTTGGTTGAGGATGATTTGTCTTCAGATAATTGTTTAGCCAACTCCTCGAAACTTTCACCTTGTTGTATTTTTTGATAAATCTCATCGATTTTAGTTTTGGCTTTTAAGGGATCCTCTCCCTCTTTCGGTTTGAGTACCATAATATGGGAAACCGAAATTTCTCCACGGTTATTTCGAATATCGTTTACTTTGATCAAGTGATACCCAAAACGAGAGCGTACCGGCAAGGATACTTTACCCAAAGATGTTTTGTACGCCCCGTTTTCGAAGGCATAAACCATTCGAAAGGCGGTAAAATAGCCTAAATTCCCTTTGTTTTCTTTCGCAGAAGGATCCTGAGAAGTTTCCTCAGCCACCGCACCAAAATCCTCACCTCCTTTGACAATACGATCACGAATGGCCATTGCTTTTTGATAAGTAGCTAGGGTATCGGCAGGGGCCGCGTTTTCATCTACCATCAATAAAATATGAGAAGCATTAACTTCTTTTTGCAAGCGCTCATACCCTTCATCCATCAAAGCTTGCGTAACTTTTGAATCCATTAAATAGGTCTTCGAAAGTTGCGTACGGTATGACTTTAATTCGTTTTGATAGGCACTTCCTTGTTGCAATCCTAATTTAAAAGCCTTGTTCACTTTCAACTTATATCCGATGTATAAGTCCAAATATTGATTCAAATCTTTTTGAGACTCATCTTTTACCAAATCTAAATTCTTACGGTATACACGTAAGAACTCGTCAGTGTAATACGGTTGTTCATTAATAGTAAAAAGAACTTCTTTGGCTGTATTTTGCTGCTGAGAATGTACCGATAAAACGGCAAAAAACACCAATAGTAGAGAGCTTATTTTCATTCGCATCATAGAAATTATTATTTTTTGTAAGCGCTTAAGAGCGTAAATTAGAATCAACAAAAGTAACAAAACAGCACTATTACACAAGGTTGTACCCGACTATTAACAAAAATTTATTAACACTATTTCAAGGGTGTTTTTCCACTTGGTTTGCATAACGTTTTGGCAAAGAAACACTATTTTTGCTGCCAATTTTAAAGTTATGAATTTTACACAGGAAATAGCGCGTAGACGAACGTTTGGGATTATTTCTCACCCTGATGCAGGGAAAACAACCCTAACCGAAAAACTTTTACTTTTTGGAGGAGCTATTCAAGAGGCTGGAGCAGTGAAAAGCAATAAAATAAAAAAAGGAGCCACCAGTGACTTTATGGAAATTGAGCGCCAAAGAGGAATCTCTGTGGCTACTTCGGTTTTAGCTTTTAACTATAAGGATAAAAAAATTAACATTCTAGATACCCCCGGGCACAAAGATTTTGCGGAGGATACCTTTCGAACGCTAACCGCAGTAGACAGTGTAATCGTGGTCATTGATGTGGCAAAAGGAGTTGAAGAACAAACAGAAAAATTGGTTTCCGTATGTCGCATGCGTAAAATCCCGATTATAGTGTTCATCAATAAATTGGATCGTGAAGGTAAAGATGCCTTTGATTTGATGGATGAAGTTGAGAAAAAACTCGGACTTCAAGTTACCCCAATGAGTTTTCCAATTGGAATGGGTTATGATTTTCAAGGGATTTATAATTTGTGGGAAAAGAATATCAATCTATTCAGTGGCGATAGCCGTAAAAATATAGAAGATGTTATTGAAATAAACGACATAAAAAGCAACGAACTCGATCAGGTGGTTGGTGAAAAAGCGGCTGCCAAATTACGTGACGAACTGGAACTGATTCAAGAAGTCTATCCCGAATTCAATCGTGAGGCCTATCTCGAAGGAAATTTGCAACCTGTCTTCTTTGGATCCGCGCTCAACAACTTTGGCGTGCGTGAGTTGTTGGACTGTTTTATTGAAATTGCACCGAGTCCAAGACCTAAAGAATCTGATACACGATTGGTGCAACCCGATGAAGAAAAGTTATCGGGATTTGTGTTTAAAATTCATGCCAATATGGACCCAAAGCATCGAGACCGATTGGCTTTTGTGAAGATTGTATCGGGCACCTTTGAACGCAACAAACCCTACACCCATGTTCGGCTGGAAAAAACATTGAAATTTTCGAGTCCAAATGCTTTTTTTGCTGAACGAAAAGAAATTATAGATATCTCCTATCCAGGGGATATCGTGGGCTTACATGATACCGGGAACTTCAAGATTGGCGATACATTGACAGAAGGTGAAATGATGAATTTCAAAGGAATTCCAAGTTTTTCGCCTGAGCATTTTCGTTACATCAACAATGCCGACCCCATGAAGGCAAAACAATTAGAAAAAGGGATCGACCAGTTAATGGATGAGGGGGTAGCGCAGTTGTTTACGTTGGAAATGAATAACCGTAAAGTTATTGGAACAGTTGGAGCCTTACAATATGAAGTTATTCAATACCGTTTGGAACATGAATACGGTGCCAAATGTTCGTACGAGAACTTCCCGGTTCATAAAGCATGTTGGGTGAAACCCGAAGATGCTAAAAATGAGGAGTTTGCCGAATTTAAACGCATCAAACAAAAATTTCTAGCGCAGGACAAATACGGACAATTAGTGTTTTTAGCTGATTCTGATTTTACGATACAAATGACACAAAGTAAATATCCTAGTGTGAAATTATTTTTCACATCGGAATCTGAATAACTAAAGGATTACTTTAATCGCTACTTAGTCCGTTTTAAACGATTTTTTGCCTATTTTAGATGTATTTTAAAAAATGATTCTATCTTTGTGCCATCAAAATCTGAAAAGATGAAAAATAAGTTAGTTTATTTAACCGTTTTAGGAATAGTTTTATTTAATACTATGACTACTTTTGCCCAAGAACCTGGAGATGAAGGTGACGGTGGCTTAGAGGGTAATGACCCTGCCCCTGCCCCTATAGATACAAAGTTATATATGTTGACGTTTGTAGCTTTGGTGTATGGATATTATCTTTTAAAAGGAAATAAAAGAAAAGCATAAAGAATTATACAGATAAAAAAAGGAGTTGTTTTTAAACAGCTCTTTTTTTTTGTGCCTTCAATACGACAAACTAATTTCTAAAACAACAAAAAATATAGCAATAAAAAAGGCCGCTCATTGAGCGGCCTAATTTATGAAGGTAATCTTTGGAATTAACGTTTCACCACGCGAAGTGTTTTCACATTCGTTCCTTGGGTTAAAATCACATTGTACACTCCCGC